>NZ_JAUYFU010000094.1 GCF_030689645.1 Humidesulfovibrio sp. | reverse complement strand
CACGGTTCGGTGCTGGTTTCATGTTCCGGGGTGCAAAAAACTGCGCGCGGCTTAAAGCAGAAACTGGCCGTCCTCGTAGATTGCGCGCCTGCCGCCGCCGGGAAGCAAGGCGGTGACTCGTTTCTTTTCGGTGTTCACGAGATCCCAGTGCATGTGTGATGAATTGAAGCCCAGCTCCTCCTCGCGTTCCGCGGTGAGCTCCTGCGGCGGTCCTGCGAAGCTGGCGGCGGAAGCTCCGCCAAGGGCGATGTGGCAGTTTCCCGCCTCGCCCCCGTAGTTCTCGTCCAGCAGGGTGTGGGCCATGAAACGCTTCACGCGGGAGATGCGATTGTCTGTGAGCGAGAACTCGCCCACGCGCCTGGCCCCGCCGTCGGACTCCACGCGGCCGGCAAGGAAGGCCTCGCCCTGCGCCGCCTGGACATTCACGGCAATCCCGCCATGGAACTCCAAGCGCACCTTTGAAACCTGGCGGCCCCAGCGGATGCTCGGCTGATCGGCGTAGTACACGCCGGACACAGTGCGCCAGTCCGGTGCCAGGTACAGCTCGAAGCCTGGGACGTTCCGGCCAGTGAAGCCCACGAAGCGGCGCTTGTCGCCGGGGCAGAGGGTCAGGTCCATGTTCTCGCTCTCAATGTGCAAGCGTTCGATTTTGAGGCTGTCCAGCCATTTGGCGATATCGGCCAGCTCCTTTCGCACGCGTTTCCACTGGCCTACGGGATCGGGCATGAAAAGCAGGCAGGCGCGCGCCAGGCGCTCGGCGTACTCGGGCAGCGGCATGCCGCTGGCCTTGGCCAGGGCGCTTGTGGGGTACAGGCACACTGTGGAGCCCAGCAGGCCCGCGCGGCGGCGGCGGTCCAGCACCCTTGCAGCGCGCAGTTCGCTCTTCTCGCCCTCGTCGATGCTGCTCGGGTCAACCTCGCTCAGGCTGCCCAGATCGTCCGGCGCAAGGATGGTGACCACGCCTGCGGTTGCGCGGTGCAGGTCGCATAGGCCGGGCTGGGCGAAGGTGAGCTGGCCGAAGCTGGAGTTTCCGAAGTGCTGGGCCTGCATGAAACTTGTGGGCATGGCCTGGGGAAGGGGGTGCAGGTGCGCGTCCATGAGCGCGGCGTAGACCGCCTCTGCCAGAGGGGTGGCGGCCATGTCGAACCGCAAAAGCACCAGCTCCCCGTTTTTGAAGGGCACGGCACGGGAGGTGCGCAAGGCCCACACGAGGACATCGGCGTAGTTGGCCAGGGTGTCGGGGGTGAGGTGGGGCAAGGGTTCCTCCGCGCGGGGGCTCGGGCGGGTAAGGCTTTAGGGGTTCGGCAGGGCGGCAACAGCCTGAAGCAGC
>NZ_JAUYFU010000089.1 GCF_030689645.1 Humidesulfovibrio sp. | reverse complement strand
GACGTCACAAAGTCTGAGAGATCGGATTCCCAACCGCAAACCTTGACTATGCGCAAGAATATATCTTGCCGAAGATCGGTGTTTATATCGGAGAAGCAGAGGTTCCACAGGGAAGATTCAAAACCATGATCAATATCGGACACAATCCGACATTCAATACCCGTAACGAGATTTCTATTGAAGCGTATTTACTGGATTTCAATGATCTTCTCTATGGACAAAAAATAACATTAACCTTTTTGCACCGAATTCGGGACGAAATGAAGTTCGATAGTATTCAGCGATTGATTGAACAAATGTTACAAGATTATCAGACTACCCGAGAATATTTTGATAAACAATAGAAAACAGAAAAACTGAATGCGTCCATGAGGATGCATTTTGTTATTTGATTCGTGCTGGAAGCGTTTACAACAACAAATGACGTGCTATATGACAATTTTCATGAATATTTATGAAAATATTTATAAATATCTATTGATTTTCAAATAATAGAATGTATAATAACCCTCATAGCAAAGAAAAAGAGTAGTAACACGAAACTCTTCAAACCAGCGACTTGTGAATTGGTGAAAGACAAGCTGAAGAAAGTGTGAACGTGCTTTGGAGCCGGACTATCGAAATTTGAGATAGTTCCCGTAGATCGGCGTTAACGATTTGAGTGCATAAAGGGATTCCTTTATGAATTAAGGTGGTACCGCGTTAACACGTCCTTATTTTTAAAATAAGGACGTTTTTTATTGGAGGATAACTATGATCGATTTTACCAAAATTTACGAATACATTCCATTCATTATCCAAGGAGTTTTGATTACCATTCAACTGGCACTGGTCGGCGCAGTTGGCGGATCTATACTTGGATTTATCTTTGGACTCACCAGCCGCAAGAAAAATATATTTGGCTATATCGTCCGAGGAATCATTGACTTCTTCAGAGGAACACCTTTAGTATTCCAGTTGGCGTTTTTCCACTATGGAATTCCGCAAATGGTAAAGGCATTTTTAGGAGTAAGTTTTGTACCGACCGCAATGTTCTCCGCCAGTGTAATCTTTATCATCAACTCATCTGCCTACCTAGCCGAAATACTTCGGGCTGGAATCGAGTCGATTGACAAAGGTCAAATCGAAGCCGCCAAAGCTTTGGGTGTAAAATCGTCAGACTACATGTTGCACATCATCATTCCACAGGCTGTTCGGAATGTGCTTCCGGCTATAGTTAATGAGTTTATCACACTGACTAAGGAAACTTCGATTGCTTCAATCATCGGTGTATCTGAACTGATGAGGCGAGCGACCATCATCACCGGAACGACCTTCAGATATTTCGAACCGCTTCTGATCGTCGGAATAACGTATTACATCATGAATAAAATTTTGTCTAATGTCGGAAAAGCCGTTGAGAAGAGGTTGAAATATGATTAAAGTTGAAAATCTGTTTAAACAGTTTGATCAGACGGAAGTTCTGAAGAACATAAACATAGAGTTTGAGGACGGTAAAACCTACGCAATCATCGGATCTTCTGGCAGCGGGAAAAGCACATTGCTACGTTGTCTTAACGGATTAGAAAAGCCAACATCCGGAAAAATCGTGATTGATGGGGTAGATATCGTTCACAATGAGAAAACACTTCCTGTCTTACGTCAGAAAATCGGTATGGTGTTTCAATCATTTAATCTGTTTGCTCACATGAACGCAACAGATAACATTACTTTCGCCTTAATGAAAGTAAAGAAGATGAGTGAAGCCGACGCAAAACAACTGGCTCTTGAAAAACTTACGGAAGTCGGCTGTGATCATCGCACAACCCATTATCCTCATCAGCTGTCCGGGGGTGAAAAACAGAGGGTTGCAATTGCACGTGCTTTGGCTATGAAGCCAACGGTCATTCTGTTTGATGAACCAACCAGTGCCCTCGATCCGGAGATGACGGTTGAAGTGCTTAAAGTTATGAAAAATCTGACAAATTCAGGCATGACGATCATTGTGGTCACTCATGAAATGAATTTTGCCAAAGAAGTTTCAGATTTGATTATTTATATGGACAACGGAGAAATTGTTGAAATCAATCCGCCCAAAATATTCTTTGAACAGACGCAAAGCGAACGGGCAAAGAAATTCTTGAACAACATGTTATAAGAAAGAAAGGAACTAAAACATGAAAAAATTAATTGCATTATTACTTGTTCTTCTCATTTTGGTCGGTTGTGCACCAAAAGTTGAGGAAGAAAAACTATTGAAAGTCTTGACCTCGAGCGGTTATCCTCCGTATGAAATGACTAAGCCGGATGGAACTCTTGAAGGATTTGACATTGATTTCGCTGAAGCTTTGGCTATTGAAATGGGTTATGATGGCGTTGAATGGGTCGATATGGACTTTGGCGGAATCATCGCTGCCCTAAACAACGAAGGAGCTG
>NZ_JAUYFU010000079.1 GCF_030689645.1 Humidesulfovibrio sp. | reverse complement strand
CCGACCTCCTGCCCGTTGACTGGGTCCGTGACGATGCCGCGCAGATTCGCCTGGGTCAGGGGGTTGCTGCCGCGCGATGGGGCGCCAACCCCTTCGGCCCTGCATCCGCTCTCAGCCTGGAGCCGCGCCTGGAGCTGATGCACCGGGTTGGCCATGGCCGCAATGAGGCCATCCGGGTCAGGGTAGGCGCGGTTGCCATACGTGGACGAGCGCGCCAGCAGAGTCTCCTTGGCCAGGGACTTCTCTGTCGCGAGGATGTCCCTGAAGCCGTCGCCAAGGGCAAACTTGTGTCTGTCGGCATACACCAGCATTGCGTCAGAGAGCTTGCCAAGCGCCTGGGTCTCCCTCTCATATGTCTGATATGACCCGCCGTTCACGCGAAGCGCCCGGCGCCGCATGACGAGGTAGGCGCGCACAAAGCGGCGGAGGCGCCCAAAGTCGCGCAGATCCGCAAAATGACCGCGCAGCAAAAAGCGGACAAGGCGGTGCGCATCCTCACGATAGACGCGCCAAGTGCCGAGCCCGCGGATATTGCGCGAGTCCGTCTCAGACTTCTTTTTCCCGACAGCCTTGACACCGTTGAGGATAGCTTCAAGTTGTGAGTGCAGAGACTTTGGCCAGCGGTGTCGCATGACATTCCTTTCAGGGTTGATGTTCGTGGCGCCATGAGCTTGTTTGTTGAGCAACATGCCTTTCTGCAGCGTTCGCCGCGCCCTGGTGCTCAGTCCAGGATTTCGAACCTTGCGGTCCGGGTGGGTGGCAGCTCCCACTTTTGCCCTTGTCCTTCTTGTTCTCCTTGCAAGAAGAGTTTGGAGACGGGCGGTCTCAGGTTTTCCGGGTGCATCAATGGAGCACCCAGCAGGCTGGTTTCTCAGGTGCCGCGATTCCAGTCAGAGCCGGTATCGTCGGTGTCTGGCGTCAGCGACGCAGACGAGGGGGGAGAGGAAACCGTATGGTAAGGACACCATGTTGGGATTCCTGAAGTCAAGCGCGATACAGACGGTGGGCCGAGAGGCACTTCAGCCAGCGAACACAGAGCGCCAAAGCATCTTTTCCGTCCGGTTTTGCTGCCACTTCAATGCGGCAGCAAAACCGGACGCCATCAGTGGCTTCGCGAGTCAGATCGGCTGTCGGGAGTGCGCGCGTCAGTGCGCGGTCATGGTGCGCAGGCCAGTGCGCGCACTGGAAGGCAGCGCGGTGCGCTCCCCCACGCCGTCCAGGGCACGGTACGGCGCGCGGCACCGGCGTCAAGCACGCGCAGACGCGCTTTCGCTTGACCCCAGCGCTTGGCGCGCCGTGCAGATAATTCGTGCGACGGCGAGGGGGAGCAACGTTTTCGCTTTGGCTCAGGGATGCATGAGTGCCGGAAAATACAAAAATTAACTCCGCACGTCATTTCTGCTGCGTGCTTTCGAGCCTGAACAATGGCCTGTTGGGATGCTCCTATTCCTTGCTGGCATGGCCCCTTCAGCGGAGGCCACTTGCCCACCTCACCGACCAGAAGGCATGTGGCTTGCATGAGGTCAGTGCCTTCACTTCTGGACGAACGCGCCCAGAATACAGTAGGGGAGTGATTGCCTGCTTGGGCCCTTGCAGTGCCCACACGTTCCATTTGGACCCTGTCCGGCGGAGACCAATGCCCGACTTTGACGCAATCATCATCGGCGCCGGACCGGCGGGAAGCGGCACAGCGCTCTACGCTGGACGCACGGGGAGCAGGATACTGCTCATCGATGCCCGGCCTTTCCCCCGGGACAAGGTCTGCAGTGACTCTCTGTCCTCGGCTGTCATCGCCAGCATTCGCGACCTGGGGCTGGAGGACCGTCTGCTAGCCCTGGATCACGTCCCTGTCCGGGAAATCAGCTTTTATGCCCCCGACGGGGCCTCAGTCACTGTTCCTGTGCTCAAGATCGACAGCCAGGCCCGCGCCACAGGCATGATCTGCCGTCGCGTGCTCTTTGACGAGATGCTTTTCCAGGCCGCCCGGGAGATGGAGAACGTCACGGTCATGGACTGGTGCCGAGCCACAGACATCATCGTACAGAATGGCCGAGCCTGCGGCGTCACCGTAGACCGGGGCGGCGGGCGTATGGAGAGCTTCACGGCACACGTGCTGGTCGGCGCAGACGGGGCGAACTCCTTTGTCGCGCGCCGCATGCACATGCCGCACTACCAGGAATATCGAATCATCGCCGCCCAGGCATACTACCGCCAAGTCATCGGCCTGCGCGGCCACATGGAGGTCCACTTCCCGGAGCGAGCCCTACCCGGCTACCTGTGGCTGCACCCCACCCGCACCAGCCAGACCAACGTGGGCCTGGCCCTGCCGCTGGAGGCCTGGAAAGATAAGCGTCCACGCTTGGAGGAGGTGCTGGACCAGGCCCTGGCCTCGCCCACACTGAAGGAACGCTTCGCCTTTGCCGAACAGATGGGCAAGACACAGGTGCGCATCCTGCCCGTGGGCAATACCCTGCGCGAGATCCACGGCGAGGGTTTCCTGCTGGTGGGCGACGCGGCTGGGCTTGCCACCCCGTGCAGCACCGAGGGAGTGGCCAATGCGCTTATCTCGGCGCGCATCGCCGCGGAGGTACTGGTGCAGGCCTGCCGCGCGGGCAATACCAGCGCCGACGGCTTGGTGTCCTATCCTGGCCTGCTCTGGCGCGAGATCGGCGACGCCCTGCAGATGTCCCGACGCCTTCTTACCCTCCGCACGCCCAAGGCCATCGGCAGCCTGATCCGCAGCGCTTCCCGCCGTCCGCACAACGCGGGTTGGATCTCCGGCGTGCTCATCGGCTCGGCTCTTCCCTCCGACGAGCTCAACGACCTGCTCTCCTACCTCAACTTCTTCAACCGCTAGACCCCGCACCTGTGTCACATCCGGCCCAGCGGGACGCGCTGCTGTCTCGCATCTGGGACACCTGTGGCACAACTGCGCCTGCGCCTACGCCTGACCACGCCAAGCATCATGGCTGATTCACTGGACATTCCCTGTGGCTGACGACCTCGCCCTCTCTGGCATGGGACTTGATCTACCGGAAACGACACATGTTTCAAGGAGGTCACCATGAAAGAGTCACTTCGCCACCTGCTCAATCCGCTGCACGTCTTCTGCCGACTCAAGCAGTGCGGTATTCCTTCCGGCCCGGCCCTGCGCGTCTGTTCGTATTACGAACGCCTCTACGCGCAGCTTTTGTAAACCGCAGCAAACGAGCGAGGACGCCATGCCCGACCGAAAGAAGCTTGCCAACGCCGTGCGCGCCCTGACCATCGACGCCGTCCAGAAGGCCAACTCCGGGCATCCGGGAGCGCCGCTCGGCATGGCCGACATCGCCGAGGTGCTGTTTAACGATTTCATGCGCCATAATCCGGCCAACCCGGACTGGCCGAACCGCGACCGCTTCGTGCTCTCCAACGGACACGGCTCCATGCTTCTCTACGCCATCCTGCACCTCACCGGGTACGACCTGGGCATCGAGGATTTGAAGAGCTTCCGCCAACTCAAGTCGCGCACGCCTGGGCACCCCGAATACCGTGTCACGCCGGGTGTGGAGTCAGCCTCCGGCCCACTCGGCCAGGGCATCGCCTGCGCCGTAGGCATGGCCGTGGCCGAGAAGGTCCTGGCCGCCCAGTTCAACAGGCGCGGCTTTGAGGTCGTCAACCATCATACATATGCCTTCATGGGCGACGGCTGCATGATGGAAGGCCTCTCGCACGAAGCCTGCTCCCTGGCCGGGACGCTCAAGCTCGGCAAGCTTGTTGCCTTCTACGACGACAACAACATCTCCATCGACGGCTGCGTGGATGGCTGGTTCGCCGACAACTCCGCGCAGCGCTTCGAAGCTTACGGCTGGCATGTTGTACCCGGAGTGGACGGCCACGACGCCCGGAAGATCAAAAAGGCCATCCGCGAGGCCAAAAGCGTCACGGACAGGCCGAGCCTGATCATCTGCAAGACGGTCATAGGCCAGGGCGCGCCGAACATCTGCGGTAGTTCCAAGTGCCACGGCTCGCCCCTGGGCGAGACCGAGATCGCCTGCGCGAGGGAGCATATGGACTGGCCCCACGAGCCTTTCGAGGTGCCTCAGGACGTCTACCAGGCCTGGGACGCAACAAAGCGCGGACATCAGGCCGAGGACGCTTGGCAAAATCTGTTCGTGCGTTACTCCCTCAAGCATCCAGACTTAGCGGGCGAGTTTTCCCGGCGCGTGGGCGGCAGCTTGCCTGCGGACTTCCAGCAACGCGTGGAGGCCTTTGTGGACGCCGTGAACAATAATGCGGCCAATCTGGCCACGCGCAAGGCCTCGCAAAATGCCATTGAGGGCCTGGCGGCCATGCTCCCGGAGCTTTTCGGCGGCTCGGCCGACCTGGCCTCGTCCAACCTGACCCGCTGGTCCGGCTCGGTGCCGGTTTTTCCTGAGGCCTGGCACGGCAATTATCTCAACTATGGCGTGCGCGAGTTCGCCATGGCCTCCATGATGAATGGCATGGCGCTGCACGGCGGGTTCATCCCCTACGGCGGCACCTTTCTGGTATTCTCAGACTATTCACGCAGCGCCCTGCGTATGTCGGCGCTTATGGGCCTGCGCACCATCCACGTGCTTACCCACGACTCCATTGGCGTGGGCGAGGACGGCCCCACCCACCAGCCAGTGGAACATGTGGCCTCGCTCCGGCTCATCCCGAACATGAACGTCTGGCGGCCCTGCGACGCCGTGGAGACGGCCGTCGCCTGGACCTGCGCCGTGGAGCGCACAAGCGGCCCCTGCGCCATCATCTGCTCGCGCCAGAACCTGCAGCACCAGCCGCGTTCGGCCAAGATTCTGGGAAACATCCACCGGGGGGGCTACGTGCTGCACGAAGGCGCCAACCATCCTGATGCGCTGATCATAGCCACGGGGTCCGAGGTCGAGCTTGCTGTCGCCGCAGCAAAGATGCTGGAGGCCGAGGGCCACCGCGTGCGGGTTGTCTCCATGCCCTGTCTGGAGGTCTTTGACGTTCAGCCCAAGCGCTACCGGGCAGCAGTGCTGCCCCCAGGCGTGCCGGTCATGGTGGCGGTGGAGGCCGGCACGACCGCTGGCTGGTACAAGTACGTCAATTCGCACGGGCGCGTCATCGGCTTGGACTGCTTCGGCGAATCTGCACCTGGCGAGGTGCTCTTTGACCACTTCGGCATCACCGCCGAGCGTGTGACTGAGGTGGCCAGGCAAATGCTCTGCGAACACAAAGCACACAAATAGCCTGGCCCCAATGGCAGCCAACCCCGAACGCGAGAGGGAGACGAACATGCACGTCAAGACTATGTCCGATCAGAAGCTTATGGGCCGGCGGGTGCTTATCCGCATGGACCTGAACACCCCGCTGAAGGATGGCCGCGTGGCCAGCGACGCCCGCCTGCGGGCCGCCCTGCCTACCATCCGCCAGGCCCTGGCTGCCGGGGCCGCGGTGCTTCTCATGTCGCACCTGGGCAGGCCCAAAGAGGGCGGCTTTGACCCGGCCTATTCCATGCGCCCGGTGGCCGAGCGCCTGTCCTGGCTGCTGGGCCAGCCCGTGCGCCTGGAAGGCGACTGGCTGGACGGGGTGGATGTGCACC
>NZ_JAUYFU010000075.1 GCF_030689645.1 Humidesulfovibrio sp. | reverse complement strand
GATTTCGCCACTGCCGCTGCGGACCCGAAGCTCCTTGCCGCGGCCCAGGCCCTGGCTGCCAAGTCCGGCTCGGAGTTGGACAAGAATACGGCGCTGACCCTGGACGCCCTGGGCCTGCTGCTTGCCGCGGCCAAGAGCGTTGGCAGCACGGACCCCGTGTCCCTGCGCTCCGGGCTGGCTGCGGTGCATGGCTTTGAAGGGCTCACCGGCCGCATCTCATACAATGGCGGCGGCGACCCGGAGACCTCGGTGTTCATCATGGGGATTACCGGCGGCCAAGCCAAATTGCGCGAATCTTTGAACGCTCCCCCGAAGTAAGGAAGGCGCGAAAGTGAACTGGTCCGTGCGGAAGAGCCTGGTTGCCCGGCTGGTGAGCACCTATCTTATTCTCTCGCTGCTGGTCATCGTCTGCGTAGGGGCGGTGAGCTGGCTGGCCGGGCGCAATCTGCTGCGCGACGCGGCCTTCGCACGCCTGGATACGTCGGCCAGACAGAAGGAGGCGGACCTCGCCCTGTGGGTGAGGGAACGCCAGCAAGACCTGGAATTCTTGAGTGCGCTGCTGGCCCAGCAGCCCGGGCTCAAGGCCGCAGGCCGCAGCGATTACCATCCCGGCCCGGAGATTCTGTCCCTGCTTAATAGTTTCCAGGCCACCCAGCCGGACGTGCAGGAGGCTCTGCTGCTCGCGCCTACGGGCGGACGGGTGCTGGTCTCTTCAAAGGGGGGCGGCGCAGGGGGCTACCGGGCCACCTATAATTATTACATCCAGGGGCGGCAGGGGCCGACCGTGCAGAGCGTGTACACCTCGCCGGATTCCTCGCGCCCTGTGCTCTCGGTGAGTCTCCCCGTGAAGAACGAGGAAGGTGAGCTGCTTGCGGTTCTGGCAACCCATTTGAGCCTTGAGCCCATTGCGCAGATCATCCGCTCCCGGGTGGGCCTGGGCGACACGGGCGAGACATTTCTGGTGGATTCCTCTAGCCTGCTGGTGGCCTCCGATCATTTGGACGCGGCGGGCGCCCAGCGCAAGACCCATTCCGAGGCTGTGGTTCGCGCCCTTTCCGGCAAGAGCGGCCAAGGGTTGTATCTGAACGCCGCCGGCGAGCAGGTGGTTGGCGTGTACCGCTGGATGCCAGCCTATCAAATGGCCCTCTTGGCCGAAATGACCCAGGCCGAGGCCTTTGCCCCAGCCAGCCGCCTGGCCTTGACCCTGGTTTTGGTGGCCCTGGTTGCGGCGGTCATTCTCGGCGTTGGCGTGTATGTTTTGTCGCGGCGGCTGGCTCGCCCGCTGCTGGCCGTCACCCGCGCGGCCATGAGCGTGGCCGGCGGAGATCTTACAGTGCGCGCGCCGGTGGAAACCCAGGACGAACTGGGAAATCTCGCCCGCGCCTTCAACGCCATGACCGGGGAGCTTTCCGACCTCTACGGCAGGCTGGAGCTGGAGGGCCGCGAACGCGGGGCCATCCTGCAAGGCTCCTTCGACGGCATCGCCGTGGTGAACAGGAGCGGGGCCGTGGATTACTGCAATCCCGGCATGGAGCGTCTGCTGGGCTGCACCCTTGAGGACACACCCTCCCTGGCCGTGCTGGCCGACCGCATCTTTCCCCACCCGGAGGAGCGCAGGGCCTTTGTGACCAGCCTCCAGGCCGACATGGAGAAGGACAATCCGCCGGAGCGCGTGTTCGCCTTCCAGCACAAGAGCGGCGCGCGGCGCTGGTGCCGCCTCAAGGTCTCGCCCATGCACGGCGAGCGTCTGGTGCTCAACGCCCAGGACATGACCGAGATCAAGGCCAGCGAGGAGCGCGTGCGGCACATGGCCCTGCACGACAACCTCACCGGCCTGCCCAACCGCCAGCTTTTCCTGGACCGCCTGGATCAGGCCTTGCGCCGGGCCAAGCGCGCCGGGGTCAGCGTGGCGCTTCTGTATATCGACTTGGACCATTTCAAGAGCCTGAACGACACGTATGGACACGCCCACGGCGACCGCGTGCTGGTGGAGACCGGCCTGCGCCTGCGCGCCTGCGTGCGCGAGTCGGACACAGTGGCCCGCCTGGGCGGCGATGAATTCGTCGTGGTGCTGCCCGACCTGTTGCAGGTGGACGACGCTTTGCCCGTGGCCGCCAAGATCCAGCAGAGCCTCTTCGACCCTGAGGCCGGAGGCGGGCGGATGTTCCTCGGGGCCTCGGTGGGGCTGGCCTGCTACCCGGAGCATGGGCAGGACCAGGACAGCTTGCTGGCACGGGCCGATGCCGCCATGTATGAGGCCAAGCGCGCTGGCGGCAACGCGGTGCGCGTGGCCCCCTCCCTGCATACGCCCAAGCCGGACGGGAACGGCTAGGCGGACTGCGGCTTTACAGCTGCGCGCCTCCCGGCTAGGGTTTCCCAATGCACGCAAAAGCTCTTCGTCATCCGCCGCGTCTGCTGCTGCTCACCAGCGCCTATTTCCTTTTGGGGGAGCTGGCCACCGCGTGCAAGCGGCTCGGCGTGCCGCATTTGCTGCTGGATCTGGGCGCCCGCGAGATGGACGCCGAACTCTTCGTGCGCACTCTGCGCGACACGGTCTCCTCGTTCCGGCCCGACGCCATCGTCACTGTGAACCACCTGGGCGTGGACCGTGAAGGCGTGCTCCAGTCTCTGGCCCGAGATTTGAAGCTGCCCCTGGCCTCCTGGTTCGTGGACAACCCGGAGTTCATCCTGCCGCTTTATTCCGAGCCGGACGCGGAAAACACCCTCATCCTCACCTGGGACGCCGACAGCCTGGACGCCGTGCGCTCCCTCGGCTTCACCAAGGTCTGCTGGCTGCCCTTGGGGGCCGACCCGGAGCGTTTTTGTCCGGGCAGGCCAGGTAGGCCGGAGTGGCGCGCGCCCGTGTCCTTCGTGGGCAACTCCATGCTGACAAAGACCGGCCGCCGCCTGGGCGCGGCGCGGCCCGGCCCGGAGCTGCTCGCGGCCTTCGCTGGATTGGCCGGGGATTTCGCGGCCTCGGGCGAGCGCAACGTGCGCGCCTTTGTGGCCGCCAACCGGCGGCATCTGCTGCCGGAGCTGGACGCCCTGGGCGTGGAGCGGCGCACGGCTTTTGAAACGGCCGTAGTGTGGCGGGCCACTTTGGACTACCGTCTGGGCTGTCTGCGCCAGACCCTGGCCTTTTCGCCGCTCATCGCCGGAGATCCCGGCTGGCGGGAGCTGTTCCCGGACCAGCCCGGCCTGCGCCTGCACCAGGAAATCGGCTACTATGAGGAATTGCCGGGCTTCTATCCCCAGAGCGATGTGAACTTCAACTGCACCAGCGTGCAGATGAAGGGCGCGGTGAACCAGCGCGTGTTCGACGTGCCCGCTGCCGGGGCCTTTCTGCTCACCGACAGCCGCGCCCAACTGGACAGCATGTTCGAGCCGGGCCGCGAGATTGCGCTCTACCACAGCCCGGAGGAGGTGCCCGAGCTGCTGGCGCGCTACCTGGCCGACGAGCCGGAGCGCAGGCGCATGGCCCAGGCGGGCCGCGCACGGGTGCTGGCCGAGCACACCTACGAGCATCGCCTGGGTTCGCTTCTGGCGGCCCTTGCGGAACATTTTCCGGACACCCTGGGCCAGGGGGGGGGCTAGCCGTGGCCAAAGATCCGGTGCTGGTGCTGCAGATGCAGCGCATGGGCGACATGATCCTGTCGTTCCCGCTTTTTTTGTGGATCGCGCGCAGCTATCCGGGCCGCGAGCTGCACGTGGTGGCCGAGGAAGCCTTCTTCCACCCGCTCATGCCCGTAAGCCCCCCCGCCACCTACATCACCTGGCCCGCCGCAGCCGCCGGGGCGCTCTCCGGGCGGCGCTACAGGCTCATCGTGAACCTGAGCATCCGCGAAGAGGCCGCGCGCCTGGCCGGAAGCCTGGACGCGGACATCAAGGTGGGGCCGGTGCGCGGGGCTGATGGCGTTTTGAGGATTCACGGGGCCTGGCAGCTGTACCGCGCCAGCCTGGTGGGCCTGGGCCGCCACAACCGCTTCCATTGGGCGGACCTGAACGGACTTGATCTTGTGTCCCTCAAGGTGACGCGCCTGACGAATTTCGCCCCGCCGCGCAAGCCGGATGCAGGCAATCTCAATGTGGCGCTCTTTGTGGGCGCCAGCGATCCGGGCAAGCGCCCGGACCCGGAGTTCTACTCCCGGCTCGCCAGGGCGCTGCTTGAGCGCGGGCTTAAGCCCACGCTGCTGGGCGGCCCGGCGGACCGTCCCGTGGCCGACGCCATCCGCGCTCACAGCGGGCTGCCCCTGGTTGACCTGGCGGGACGGCTCTCCCTGGCCGAACTGGCTGAGTACGGCAAGACTCTGGCCCTCATGATCACCCCGGATACCGGGCCCATGCACCTGGCGGCTTGGACCGGCCTGCCCACTCTGAATCTCTCTGTTGGGCACGTGAACCCCTGGGACACCGGGCCATATCAACCCGGCCACCTGGTGCTGCGATCGAGCGCTTCCTGCGCCCGCGGGTGCTGGGGCTGCCGCCAGAAATCGTATTTGTGCCGCGCCGGGCTGGAGGCAAAGCCTGTGGCCGCCCTGGCCGCCCTGTGCGTGAAGGGTCAGCGCCAGCGCCTGGAGGGGATGAAGCTCCCCGGCCTGGAGCTGTTCGAGACCGTGCGCACCGAAGAGGGGCTTTTCGGCCTTCGCCGCCTGGGGCCTGGCGCTGCGGCCAAGGCCTCGGACCTGGCCGGCGAGTTCTGGCGGAGGTTCTTTCTTTGGCGTCATGCTGGCGAGCCTGAGGCGCGTGTGCGCGCGGCCTGGCAGGATCTGGCTCTGGGCCAGCCGAAGCTGGCGCGCTCCCTCAAGGCCTCGCTGCCGAAGTTGAGCCGGGGTGTTGCTCGGCTGGCGCGGGAGCACTCCGCCGGAGTGTCTCCGGGCGCGGCCTCGCAGGTCATCAGCCGTGAGGCGCCGCCCTTCTGGGGCTTGCTTGCCTCGTCTCTGGAAATGGCCGGACAGAATGCCGACGCCTCCCAGGCTTGGGCGCGAGAGAGCCTGGAGTTGCTGGAGCATCTGGCCCTGCTGCTCGACCAGCCGACCTGAGCCTTTATCCGCGCCGCACCGCCGCCAGGATCATTCAACGTGCTCTCGCCCGCTTGAATCAGCTTGTCCGAATCGGTCCGCAGGGCCTGCTCTCTTTGAGTATGCCCACCAATTCCTCCCACTCTTTTCGTCTTCCCGTCTTTAGGCTGGAACTGCCCTTGCCGATGCGTCTGCCTGGAGCTTTTTTCCTCACTGGCCGTCGCCGGTAAATAATGCCTGTGCCCAAAAGAGAACCCCGCCCGGCTGGTCAGGCCGGACGGGGTCGCACAGGGGTGGAAGGCTGGTATTAAGGTTCGAGCTTCTTGCGGGCTGCTGGTCAAACCCCGTGTTTCAGGCTTAGCGCTTCATGGCGATTACTTCGCCGAGCAGGCTGTCCGCCGTGGTGATGACCTTGGAGTTGGCCTGGAAGCCGCGCTGTGAGGTGATCAGGTCAACGAACTCGGTGGCCATGTCCACGTTGGATGATTCCAGGGCGTTGGAGGTGATGGAGCCCTTGCCTGCGGACTTGGCCGTGCCTGTAAGGGCGGAGCCGGAGTCGCGCGTTTCGCTGAAGAGGTTGCCGCCCTCGCGCCGGAGGCCCCACTGGTTGGTGAAGCTTGTCAGCGTCAGGGTGTAGAGCTCCATCTGCTGGCCGTTGGAGAAGGTGCCGGAGAGCACTCCGTCCTGCGAGACGGACACGTTTTGCAGGTAGCCCGCCGTAAAGCCGTCCTGGTCCTGGAACAGGGTGGAGAAGCCGCCCGTGTCGTACGACTGGGTCGCCAGGGTGCCCAGGGCGGAGCTGCCCATCTTGGGCACCCAGCCCGCGCTGCTGGTCTTGTTGCCGATGGCCGAGGCCTGGGTGGCGACGTTGCTGTTGGCCTGAGTCCATGTGCGGTTCTTGCTGCGGATTCCAAAGTCCATGGAGATGGGCACGGGCTCGGTGGAGTTGGTCGCGCTGGCGTTGCTGGCCTGGATGAAGTTTGCGGTCGTCATGGGGAAGCCTGCGGTGTCGAAGTCCGCCAGGGTCCACTGATCCAGGCCCTTGAGGTTGCCGCTGGCGTTGCTCTTGAGGGTGTAGGCGCTTTCGCCCACCAACTGGCCGGAGCGGAAGGTCATGGTGCCGATCATCATGACGCCGGCGCTGCTGGTGCCCCGCATAGGGCTGCCGCCAATGGTGCGGCCATCCTCGCCGGGCTTGCAGGTCACCATGTATTCCCACACGGTGTCTGCGCCGGCGTTGGAGTTCATGGTGACCTTGTCGTAGTACACCGTGAGGTTGTGCGAGGTTCCGGTGGAGTCGTACACCTTGATGGTGGTGCTGTAACCGTAGGAGGCGTTGGCCAGCGGGGTGTCGGCCGTGCCGTTCCAGGTTTCGAACATGGCGAAGTACGGATTGAGTAAGGAGTCGCTCTTGCTGGTGCTTGTGGGGTCCAGGTTGGTCACCACGTTGACGCTGGTGGTGGCCGAGGCCGGAGCCTGGAAATTCGAAACCTGCACGTCCACGGGAGAACCGGAAATTGCGTAATCCGCAGAGCTTGTGCTGGTGGTGCTGGCTCTTTGCATGGCCCAGCCCTGCACCCGGTAGCCGTTGGTGTCCACCAGGTTCCCGTCGGAGTCGAAGCGGAAGTTGCCAGCGCGGGTGTAGTAGGAGTTGTCGGTGTCGGGCCTCTTGACCGTGAAGAAGCCCTTGCCGCCGATGGCCAGGTCCGTGGCCTCGGTTGTGGTCTGGATGGCGCCCTGGGCGAAGTCTGCGTAGATTGCTCCCACCTGCACGCCCAGGCCCTTCTGGGCGGAGCCCGCCGCAGTGGCGACGTCCTGGCTGATGAGATCCTGGAAGTAGATGTTGGAGCCCTTGTAGCCCGTGGTGCTGACGTTCGCCAGGTTGTTGCCGATGACGGAAATGGCCTGAGAGTGGGCCTGCAAACCGGTGATGCCCTGGTACAGTGACGAAGTGAGAGACATGCCTGACCTCCTTGAACCCCTGTCTTATATTCCTGTGGTCGACCTAGTGATTCTTGTTTCTGTTCCGGACTACGAGCCGGTGGTGGCCGTGTTGACCACCTCGGTGACGTTTGCCAGTTCGACGGAACGTCCGTCGGCCAGCTGCAGGTACACGGTTCCGTTGGTCGTCTTGACCCCGTTGACCTTGCCGCTGATCTCGGACTGGACCATGACCTTCTTGCCTTCGGCGTTTTCAGCGCGGATGATGATGCCGTACGTGCCGTCGGGCTGGACCTTCCCATTGGTGTCCTTGCCGTCCCAGACGTAGGTGTACTCGCCCTTGCCCTTGGAACCCAAGGCCACGGAGCTGACGAGGTCGCCGTCCTTGTCGTACACGTTGGCCGTGACGTTGGTGACAGCTTCACCCAGGCCGTAGTACAGGGTGCTCACCGTGCCCTTGTCCACCGCAAGGTTGAATCCCTTGCTCTTGATGCTCTTGCCGATGTAGTTGACGCCGGAAAGAATGCTGTCGTCGCTGTTGGACTTCACAAGGTCCTGCACGCCGTCGTTGATCTTGTTCAGCGCTTCGAGGTTGGAGTACTGCACGACCTGCGAGGCCATTTCCTTGTCGTCCATGGGATTGTTCGGGTCCTGGTACTTGAGCTGCGCCAGCAGAATGGTCATGAAGTCTTGCTGATCCAACGTTGTCTTATGAGTCTTCGGCACATCGCCGACTCCGGTGGTTCCGCTGGTTCCTGTGGTTCCGCTGGTGGTGGTCATCGCAGCTGCTCCTGAATTAAGCGATTATGTGCAGGCCCTGGTCGGCAAGAATTGCCTGCACATGCGTATTCTGCATATCCGGGGCCATGCCGCCGGGTTCATCGCGCATCATGCGCAGTTGGGAGAACATGCGCGAAAGTTCCTGGCGCTCCTGGGCCTGGTTGTGCTGGTCGGCGTTGAAAGACGCCTGCTGGTCCTGGCGCGAGGTGAGCCCGGTCTGGACTTCCAGGTTTTGCACGGTGAGGCCCTGGTCCTCCAGGGTCTTCTTCAAGCTTTCCATGTTGGCGGACAGCATGGCGGCGGCCTGGGCGTCGTCGACCTGGATAACCGCGCTGATCTCCTTGCCCTTGACCTGAAGCAGCACCTGGGCCTTGCCCAGATTCTCGGGGTCGAGCTGGATGGTCATCTGCTTGCGGCCCTGGCCCAGATCCTTCAGCAGGGCCTCGGAAACCTGGTCCAGCACCTTGGGCGCGGCCAGCTTTTCAAAGCTCTTGGCCTGTTGGGCGGTCTCGGACTTGCCCTGCTGAACGTTGACGTTCTGGCCCGCGCGGGTCAGCGCGTCGAGAGAGTCCTTGCCCACGGCTGCGTTTGCCTGGGCGTTGCGCTGGCTGGCCGCTGAAGTGTTCTGCAGCGCGGCTTCGTCGGTGCGGACCTTGGCGTTGAAGTTGCGCCAGGAGTCGTCGCTCGCCTTTTGCTGCTGGGTCTTCTGCTGCTGATTCTTTTCGTGCTGGTCGAACCAGGCGGTGTCGTTCTTGTCCTTGGTCTTCAGCTCATAGCCCACCTGGGCGCCGCTTGAGTCGGAGGAGCCCTGGGCCACGGTCTGTGTGGAGTCGCGGAGGTGCTTGGCCGTGTCCTTCTCCATGATCTTGCCCAGGCTCTTGGCCAGCTCGGTGTCGCTTGAGCTGGTCTTGGCGCGTTGGTCCAGAACTGCCTGACCCATGGCGGCCAGGGCGTTCTTCATGTCGGCCACGGTGCTTTCAGGCCCCAGCAGTTTGGTGAGCTTCTTGGCTGTGGCGTCGGGCAGCTGCATGGCCTTGAAGAAGGTCGCCAGCTCGTTCTTGTTCATGCCCAGGGTGCTGTCGTCGGACATGGTGGCCAGCTTGTTCTGGATGCTTGAGAGGACCTTGAGACCGTCGCCCTTGACCACGGACTGGGCCATCTGCGCGGAGGTGTTTCCGGCAAAGCCCATCTTCTGGAACAGGGACTGGAGGTCCGTGGTTTCGCTGGCAGTGAGGGCCACGGCCTTCTTGGCGCCGGTCATGTGGCCGCCCAGGTTCTGCACCAGCTGGCCCCAGGTGAGTATGCCGGCCTGCGCACGCGCAGCCATGTCGGCCATTTCGGCGTCCGTGAACCCGGCCTTGGCCAGCAGAGGCTTGGCCTCCTCGAAGGCCTCGCGGGAGACGGGGGCGTTCTTGGCGCTGTTCGCCCCGGCGTCGGTGGATGTCTGGCGGACCTGCGTGGCGATGTTGGCATGGGCGGCGGCAGGCGCTGCATTGGCGGTGTTCACCGGGGCGCTCGCCGGAGCGTTTTCAGCCAGGGCCGTGGCCTGGTGCGCGGTGGAGTCCAGGGCGGCGTTTATCTGCGTGGATGCGCTTTGAACCACAGGACTGGCGCTGGGCTGGGCCATAAGGCTCAGGAAGTCCGAGAACGCGCGGGACTTGGAGGAGGTGTCGACCAGGGCGCTGGTGCGCAGCTGGTCGAAGATGGTGCTTGTCTTGGTCTCTGTCGAGGTAACTTCCTGCATGGGATGCTCCTTATGAACGGCGGTAGTTCAAAAGCCGTTCCAAAGTTGCAATGCAGGAATATCAACTTGTTACGATAATGGCGTGCGGCAAAACCTGCCGTTTTGGGCTAGGAGAGGAAAAAAAGTTCCAGGTCGATCTTGTGTTCCGCCGGGTTCAGCACCTGAATGATGTCCTGAGCCTCGGGCGAGCCGTCCAGTCGCCACAGTTCCAGGGTGCGCGGAATCTGTGGCCGCATCTTCGCGTCCAGAATGACCTTTATCTCCGGCTTGGTGGGCTTGAGCGGGTTCACGCCTGCCACGATGCCGTACTCTCCGCCGGAGAGCCGGACAAAGCTGCCCACAGGGAACACGCCGATGCAGCGGATGAAGCTCTCTATGGCGCTGGGCGGGAAGTCCTTGTCGCGCCACTGGTACATCATGCCCAGGGCCTTGGCCGGGGCCATGGCGCCCTTGTATACGCGCTTGCTCGTCAGGGCGTCGTACACGTCCACCACGGAGATGATGCGCGAGAACCTGCCGATCTGTTCGCCCGTGAGGCCGCGCGGGTAGCCCGTCCCGTCGAAGCGCTCATGGTGCTCTACCACGGCCCGCAGTATCTCCGGGTCCAGATCCGGCTGGTTCACCATGACTTTGTACCCCTCAAGGGGGTGGGCCTTCATGGTGTTGAACTCGGCCTCGGTGAGCTTGCCGGGCTTGTTCAGCACGGCCTCTGGGATGCGCGCCTTGCCCACGTCGTGATACATGCCCGCCAGGCCCAGCTTGAGCAGGGTGGGCTTGTCGATCCCCAGGTGCTTGCCCAGAAGCACGGCAAGCAGGCTTACGTTGAGGGAGTGGGTGTAGGTGTATTCGTCAAAGTCGCGCAGCTTGAAGAGGGTAACGGCGGCGTTCTCGTTGCGGAACACGCTTTCAATAAAATTTTCCACCAGGGGCGTGGCCTTGCGGTAGTCAATGTCCGTGCCCTTGCGCACGTCGTCCACGAAGCTTTTCACATGCACCAGGGCGTCGGCGTACAGTCTGCGGGCAATGGGCAACTCGTCGCCGATGCTGGTGGTGATGGGCACGCCAACGGGCCGGACCTGGCCCAGGAGCGAAATGCTGATGCTGGTGTCGACTGTGACGTCTTCAACATCTGCGGGCACCAGGGCGGCGATGTCCGCAGGGGTCAAAAGCGGTTTGTCCACCCGCACCAGCGGGTCGTCGAAGGTGCCCAGGCCGTGGCTCACCACATACATGCCGGGCTTCAAGGCGCTGCGTTTGATCCTTTGCTGCATGACATTCCCGCCGGTTTTGGCTGGAGAGTGCGTGCTGCCTAGGCGTGCGGCAACAGGGAGCGGCTGGCCAGGAAGCTTAAAAGTTCTTCACAGTCTTTGGCCATGTAGTCCGGCTTTGCCTTTGCCAGGGCCTCCGGGCTGGCGTGGCCGCTTTGGACGGCGGCGGCGAAAATCCCGGCGCGGCGGGCGGCCTCAATGTCCAGGGGATGGTCGCCCACCAGCAGGGCGCGCTCTGGGCGCACGGCCAGGCGCGAAAGCAGCGTCAGGGCGTGGTCCGGGTGAGGCTTGACGTTCTGCGTGTCCTCGCGCGCCATGAAGACGTCGCAGCAGGCCAGGACGTCCGGGAACACGACCTTGACCGCAGCGGTGGAGTTGCGGGTGAGGATGCCGACCTTGACCCCGCTTTGGCGCAGGCGCAGGAGCAGGGGCCGGGTGGCGGGAAAAAGCTCGCCGTCGCGTGCGGCGTCCAGTTCCGTGGCTTGGATTATCAAGCGTCCGCGTGTGTGGAACTGGCGGCCCAGGTCCTCGTCCATAAGGGCGATCTCGTCCGCGATGACGGTGATCCATTCCAGCACCGGCACTTCGGACGGCTCAGGCTCCTCGCCCAGAAAGGCCTCGGCCAGGGCGGTGATCTTGCGGCGCAGGCGCGGGAAGTCGATGGTCAGCCTGGAGAGGGTGCCGTCGAAGTCGAAAAGCAGGGCCTGAAAGGGTTGGCCGGGCGATTGCGTGAGGCTTTGCATGAACACCTCTGGGCGGCAAGGGTCTTGCCCGCGCGGCTGGGGCGCGGTACACCCTCGCCACAATGTTAGGGTCGGAAGCATCAGGTGGCCGGGCAATCTGTAAGGTTGGAGGCAGATGTGGTCAAGGGGTTTGACGTGCTGGTGGCCGGGGCAGGGCCTGCTGGCAGCGCCGCAGCCATGGTGCTGGCCGGACGCGGCTGGCGCGTGGGCCTTGTGGACCGCGCGGCGCATCCCAGGCCCAAGCTCTGCGGCGGGCTGCTCACGGGAAAGGCCATGGACGCGCTCTGGCGCATCTTCAGTCTCGACGAGGCCGCTCTTGTGGCGCGCGGCGGACTTTTTCACCAGACCCCGGACTATCAGTTTCTGAGCCAGGGGGTCGAGCTCCTGCGCGGACACGCGGCTGAACCCTTCCGGTTCATTGACCGCCCGGTTTTCGACGCGTTGCTGGCGGCCCTGGCCGTGGCGCGGGGAGCCGAGCTTCTGCCTGGGCGCGAAGTCGCGGCGTGCGACGCGGCTGCGGGAACCCTGAGCTTCCGCGACGGCGAAACCCTGCAGGCGCGCTTTGTAATAGGCGCGGACGGGGCCAATTCCGTCACCCGGCGGGCGCTGGGAGTGGACAGGGCGGCCTGGAAGCGCAACCTGGCCGCAGCCATCGAGGTGGAGCTGAGCGTGGGCGGCGGACCGGGGCAGTTCCCCAGGGAGGTTCGCGTGCCGGAGCTGCACGTGGGCGCGCCCAGCGTGCCGGGCGCGGGCTACGGCTGGGTGTTCCCTGGGCCGCGCGGCCCCAAGGTGGGCATTTGCGGCCTGCGGCGCGAGGACCGCAATTTCGGGGATATCTTTTTGGAGTACCTGGATGTTCTTGGCGTGGCCGACCCGGAACACGTGCCCTTGCGCGGGCACCCGCTGCCTTACGGCAATGCCCTGGCCCGGCCTTCCGGCGGGCGGCTTTTGCTGGCTGGCGACGCAGGCGGCTTTGTGGAGCCGTTGTTCGGGGAGGGCATCTTCTACGCCCTGGCCACGGGCGCCCATGCGGCCACGGCCCTGTGCCGGGCGCTGGAGTCCGGGGCCGACCCGGGCCGGGAGTACGAGGGCCTTCTGGCGCGGACCGTGCGGCCCGAGATCGTCTGGTCCAACCGCCTGCGCTGGGTGCTCTTTGCGGCGCTGAACCGCTTTGGGCCGGCGCCCATCAAGGGCTTTGTGCAGGCGGCGCCCGCAGCCCTGGCGCAGATGGTCCACGGCAGGCGCTCCTTCCGGCTGCTCTTGCCCAAGGGCTGGGAGTGGGGGAGCGAGGTGGGGCAGCCCCGCTAGGGCTGCTGAAGGTCCGGCGGCAGGTTGCGCCCGCTGGCCGCGCCGCGCGCAAGCACGTCGCAGCGTTCGTTCTCCGGGTCGCCGCTGTGGCCGCGCACCCAGCGCCATGTCACCTCGTGCGCGCCGATGAGCGGCACAAGGCGCTTCCATAAATCTTGGTTCTTGACCGGCTGCTTGGCCGCTGTTTTCCAGCCGTTTTTCTGCCAGCCGATGAGCCAGCGGTCGGTGAAGGCCTTTTTCACGTACTGCGAGTCCGTGATGATCTCCACCGCGCTCTTGGTCTTGAGGCTCTCCAGTCCGGCGATGACGGCCATGATCTCCATGCGGTTGTTGGTGGTGCCGGAGAAGCCCTGGGCGAGCTCTTTGCGATGCGGACCGGCCAGCAGCACAGCGCCATAGCCGCCGGGACCGGGATTGCCCAGGCAGGAGCCGTCGGTATAGATGGTGACGCGGGGAAGTTCCGTCATTTCGTATCCTTGTCGCCGCCGGGAGTGCCCGGGGCCGGGGTTTCTTGTGCCGCGCTCAGGGTGGCCAGGCGGCTTTGCATCAGGTCCAGGGCCAGCAGCAGCCCTTTTTGCCAGCTTTTGCCCGCCGCGAAGTGGAAGGGAAAGTGCTCGTCCACCAGCATGCGGGAGAAGTCTGCGCCGAGGGCGCGCGCCATGAGCGGCGGGAGCTGCACCACGGCGGATTTTTCGTCCGGGCACAGGCCCACGTAGAGGGTCTTGCCGTCCGCCTCCGGCGACTGGGGGCGCGTGCGCGTCACCTGCACGCGGGCCTCGATGCCGTACTCCTTGCGCAGGGAGGCGATGAAGGCCTGCACATGGTCGCGTTCGTCCGGGGAAAGGCTCTTGGTTTCGTCGGACAGGCCGAAGCGGGCGTTCAGGCGCTCCATGTTGCGTTCGCTGTTCTTCCAGAAGGCGAAAACCACCAGGCCCATGACGAGCATGAGTCCGGCGAGGCGCAGCAACGCCTCCAGCGGGCCTTTGGCGTGCAAGGTGAATCGGGCCATGCTTCCTCCGCTGACGACGCTTCTGCTGGCGGTGTAGTAACCGGAGCGCGCAAAACTGGCAAGGCCGGGGGGCTTGCCGGAGCCCGGTCTATGGGGTATTTGAATGAAGCGGCGTCCTGCCGCATGAATTTCCTGAAAGGAGCGACACATGCAGCGGATGGTTTTTTTGGCCGTTCTGGCGGCGCTGACATTGCTGGGCGGATGCGCCGGGCGGGATCCGAACCTCGCGGTGAAGGGCATGAGCCAGTTTGGCCGCGCCCCTGGCGAGTACACTCTGCGCGTCAACGTCTATGACCTGGACGCCGAGGGGCATCCGCGGCTGGCGGTCGAGAACGACGCCTCCATGCGCGGCTTCGTGACGCGCACCTTGGCTGAGCGCGGCTACACGCTGAAGGCTGCGAGCCCAGCGCGCTATGATGTCGAGGTCCACCTGCTCTGCGGCAACATGCGCAAGGCCGACATGGGCTTCATGGCCGAGGAGCTGCCTCTCCCCACCGCTGCGGCAGGCGCAGGCTATTCCGAACAGATCCATTACTGGCTGCCGGGCCAGGAGCAGACCAGCAGCGGCAGCGACACCCAGGCCATGCACGATTCCGCCCAGCGCAACCGCGTGGCCAGCGGATCTTCGCGCCCCAGCCAGGGCGTCATGGGCACGTCGTCCCTGGGCCGCACACCCCTGGACGTCTGCCAGGGCCGCGTGCTGGTGGTGCTCTCGCCCGCGCCCTCCGGCTCCGGCGCGCCCGCCCGAGAGGTCTTCGTCACCCGCGCCGCCACCGAGGATTGCAGCTCCGCCGCAGGCTGCTCGGTCGACGTGTGCCGCACTGCCCTGGAGCAGTCCCTTGTGGACATTCTGGAGCGCCGGTTCTAGCCGCGTCCCCGTGTCCTCTGATCGTGACGGGCCGTCCTCCTTTGCGGGGGGCGGCCTTTTTTTGGGGGGCGCAAGCCCTGCGCCGCACTGGCGATGCATCCGGCAAGGGTGTAAAAGGGTGCGGCAGCAGGTGCTCCGGGCCGGAGCGCCTGCCCCAGTCTGCCCCAGGTTGACGCAAAAGCGGAATCTTCGGAGGACGCCATGGATCGACGAAATTTTATGAGTTCCACCAGAGCCTTGGCCGAGGGGTTGTCCTGCGGGTGGGCTGTCCCAAGGCTCGAGCAGGAGTGCGCATGAGAAGCATCGGACGCTATGTCATTTTGGGCCTGCTTGGCCGGGGCGGCATGGGGGCGGTCTATAAGGCCGCCATGCCCCGCACGGGCCGCATGGCCGCTCTCAAGCTGTTGCGGCCCTCGGAGGAGCTTGCCGCCGCAGCGGATTTCGATGCTTTGCGCCGGGGCTTCTACCGCGAGGCGCAGCTCATGGCGAGCATCCGCCACCCTGGCGTGGCCCAGGTGCTGGATGTGGACGAGGACGCCTCAGGCTGCCCGTTCTTCGTCATGGAGTACTACTGCAGCAATCTGGGCGCGCAGCTGGGCGAAAGCTACCGCGTGGAGGAGCCCACCCGCAGGCTGGGGGTGGAGCAGTCTCTTTCCGTGGGGCGTCAGCTGGCCGGAGCCCTGGCCCGGCTGCACCACGAGGGCATTCTGCACCGCGATGTGAAGCCGTACAACCTCATGCTGGCGGACAGGCCCGTTGATTTTGCGCCGGAAGGGCTTTTGGCGGGTCAGTGTTATGGCGACGAGGTGAAGCTCATCGATTTCGGCTTGTCGCGCCTGCGCGGCGAGGTGGAGGCAGGAAGGCCGCGCGGGGCCGTGGTTGGTTCGCCGTATTACGCCGCGCCCGAGCAGGAGGCCGACCCGGCCAGCGCCGACGAGCGCGCCGACGTGTTTTCCGCCGGGGTGACGCTGTTCCGCTGCCTCACAGGACGCCTGCCCCAGGAGGGCGCGCCTGCCAGCGCCCTGCGCCAGGGGCTGGACGCCCGCTTCGACGCCTTTTTCGCCCGCTGCTGCCACGAAGACAGGGCGAAGCGTCCGGCCTCTGCCCGCGCACTGCTTACCGAACTTGATGAGCTTGCCGCGCATTGGCGCAAGCTGCAGGCCGCAGCCTGCGCCCTGCCGCACGATGCGTCGGAAGTGGAGCCTGTGGCCCCGTGCGTTGACGGGGCGTTGCGGGCCGAGCCCCAACGTCAGGGGCTCGCCGGGGCGCGGGAGCGCTTCGGGCTGGATGAGCTGTGGCGGCCTGTTTCCTGCCAGCCGGACCGTTTCCAGGATCAGGGGAACGGCACCGTGCGCGATGGCCGCACCGGCCTGCTTTGGGAGCGGGGCGGCAGCCCCTATGCCCTGACCCACGCCGGGGCGCTGGCCTATGCGGAGCGGCTCAATGCGGAAGAGTTCGCCGGGCGGACCGGCTGGCGCCTGCCAACGGTGGATGAGCTTTCGACCTTGCTCCTGCCCGAACCCGACTTGCGGCAGCTTTGCCTGGCTGGGGCCTTTGCTCAGGCCCAGCGCCGCTTGTGGAGCGCGGACCGCAAGTCCTTCATGGCCGCGTGGTACGCCGACGCCGAGCACGGCTTCGTGTGGTGGCAGGACGTGACCTGCGAGTTCTTCGCCCGCTGCGTGACGTCTGGAAGGTAGCCGCAGGGCGGCTGACTGGTGAGCGAGGGTGAGCAAGACCGCTCGGCCCGCTTCCGAAGTGTGTTTGGGAGACGAGCGGCGGGGGAAGTTTGAAGCAGAAGAGGCGAAGCGTTGCTGAACCGGCGCGAAGCGTGACGGTCTAAAGCAGGGACGCGGGCCAGCCGCAGAGCCAGCCCCAGATCCAGGCGGAAGCCAGCAACAGCAGGGAGAGCGCCCCACAGGCCGGATTGAGGCGGCCTCCGGCCCATTCGTCGGGCCGTCCGTGATGGAGCGCCAGCCACCCTGCGAGACCCCCCAGTCCGAGTCCGGCCAGCAGGCCGAAAACATGCGCTCCGATGTCCGTGTTCTCCCCGGCGGTGCCCAGACTTGCCACCAGCGCCAGTCCTGCGGCCACGGGCAGCAGCCAGCCCCGGCCAAAAGCGCCGTGCGTCGCGGTCATCCCGGCGCGGAAATCCCCCTCGCCGCTGGCGGCCTTGAGCCCGGCCAGCACCCCCGCTGCGCCGAACACGGCGGTGGAGAATCCAACCGACAGATGCCCCGGCCCGCCAAGCAGGGTGTGGACGACGGCATTGAGCAGGTTGCCCAGGACTCCCGCCAGCACAGCGAGCAGCCAGGCCGTGCCCGAGCCCACGCGCCGGGCCAGCAGGATCAAAAACGCCCCGCCCACAACGGCGTTGCTGGCAACATGGGCCGGGTCCGCGTGCAGGGTCAGGGCTGTGGCGGCCCGCCAGAGCTGGCCAGAGAGCATGCTGGCCGCGTCGGCCACGCCCACGCTGTGCCAATACTGCGGGTAGGAGTCGAGGAGCGGCCAGGGCTTCTGGGTGAGCACGAAGAATGCGCACAGGCCCAGCATGGCCGCCACCGTGGGCCGGGCGCGTTCCTGGCCCTCCGGCAGGGGGATGGAAGGATGGGGGCTGATGTTCTCCTTGTGGTAGAGCAGGATCTCGTCCACGGCCTGCTTGGCGAAGCGGGCCGGGGCCTGGATGGTGTAGCCGCCGGGCATGCTGCGCACACGATGGGGCACCAGCCGCGCACGCAGCACCAAGCTCCAAAGCTTGGCCTGTTTCTGCGAAAGCCGTCCCGGCGGTGTGCCGTCCACCAGCGGGGCAAGATCCGGCCAGGGTGCGCGCGAGTCCTGCAACGGGTCTGCTTCAGGCCTGGAGTCTGCGGCGGCCAGGGCGGCCTTGGGCGTGGGAATTCCTTCCGGGCTTGAGCCGAGGGGATTCGCCGTGCGGCGGGCGGGCCGCAGGGGGCGTGCAAAGGGTCTCAAGGGACGCATGAGCTTCAGTGTACCGGAAGTCCCCCCCGACCCGCCAGCGCAAAAAGGGCGGGGGGCTTTCGAAGGTTACGCCTTGCGCGCGGCCTCGGCCAGGAACAGCGGGTCGGAGCAGCGCAGCTCGTGGGCGTGGGGATCGTTCCAGGGCCGCGGACGACCGCGCAGGGTCTCGGTGGCGAGGTCCGCGAAGGCTCCGGTCTCGCGCAGCAGCGAGAGCACGAGCCCCAGACGTTCGAAGCTGTGCAGCTCTGTCCACAGGCGCACGGCCTTGGTGGGGAAGTAGCGGTCGGAAAAGCTCACCAGAATCCGCCCGCCGGGAACCAGCACGCGCGCGGCCTCGGCCAGCACGGCGCGCGGGTTGGTGAGGTACTCCACGGACAGGCTCAAGAGCACGGCGTCGAAGCTGGCGTCGGCAAAGGGCAGCTTCGGCTCGGCGTTGAGGTCGTGCACCACCTGCTTGTGGGCCTGGTCGGCCAGGCGCGGATTGGCGGCCAGCTCCTCGGCGTTCATGCCCAGGCCGGTGACTTGAATCTCCAGCTCGTCCGGCAGGTGCGAGTCGCGGGAAGCCATGAGGTCCAGCACGCGCATGCCCGGGGCGATGCGCGCCGCGAGCATCTCCGCAAGGCCGTGCAGGGCCAGGGCGTCCAGGTGGTCCACCAGGCGCGGACAGGCGTAGAATTCCGCATCCGGGGCCTCGTCCTGGCGGGAGAAGGCTCCGTCGCAGTCGCCGTGGCCGTAGTCCGGGGCCAGGTTCTCCCCAAGGCTATGGGGTGCCTGCATGCCCGGCCCTTCGGCGCAGGCTTCGTCCAGCCAGTCGTGGGCCACGCCGCCGGTGTCCCCGTGCTTTGGGCGCACGTCCAGCACCAGCGCCTCCATGGTGAGCTCGCGCCCGGCCAGGGGGTGGTTCAGGTCCAGGCGCACGTGCTCCTCGTCGAGTCCGAGCACCAGGGCAGGCCGCAGGTCGCCCACGTCGTACACCTTGGGCAGGCCGCGGATGCGTCCGCGCGGGTAGAAGCGGCCGGGCCGGATCTCCGGAGCGCGCCTGGTGAGGGTCTGGCCGGCAAACACGAGGCCTGTCAGGGCGTCGCGGGGCAGGGAGCGCACCAGCGCGGCGGCGGCATCGGGCAGTGATGCCCACTGCGGCAGCTCCAGGCGGCACCTGCGGCCCGCGCCCGCTCCCTCAAGGGCCGCCCGCAGGGAGCCGGGGAAGGCGTCCCGCCAGAAGTTCACCTTGTGGGCGTGCAGACGGTCCACATGGCGGGCATCCTCGCTGTTCCAATGCAGGGAGAATTCCAGCGTCCCGATGGTGAGATTGTCGATTTTCGGCATTGAGCCTGCTTTGCCCACCCTGAATTGGGTTCTTTGCGGCTGCGCCGCGTTGTTTCGAGTAGTTGCCTTCCGGGCCGGGGACTGCCGGTGCCGCTTGGGCCATGTGAGGATATGCGTCGCGCGCCAGGGACGCAAGGCCTGAGTGGGCAAGGTCCTGCCGGAGCTTGGACACTGCAAAATTTTCGGCGTATAGAGACGCCCGGCAGTGCGTGGCAGACCCGCCCGCGCCGCCAGCAGGCAGAAAGGGAGAAGCCCATGACAGCGGCATTGAGTCTTGAAGGTTCGGCGGGCCTGATGCTGGCCACCTTCGTGTTCGCTTCCATCCCCGGCCCAGGCGTGGCCGTGGCCGCAAACTAGCCGGAGCCGGAACGCCGTGTCGCACATCCTCACAGTCGCCGACCTGACCCGCGCCCTCAAGGACGTGCTGGAGGCCGAGTTTCCCTTTGTCTGGGTGCGCGGCCAGGTGACGAACCTCGCCCGTCCGGCCTCCGGGCACCTCTATTTCACCTTGTCCGACAACGAGGCCCAGCTCTCCGTGGTCTGGTTCAAGGGCAGCCAGGGGCGCGGCGGCAAGTCCGGCGTGGATCCCCTCACGGGCGAGGTGCTGGAACCAGGGGCCGACGCGGCCTCCACCCTGGCCGACGGCCAGGAGGTGCTGGCCGCTGGGCGCATCTCGGTCTACGCGCAGCGCGGCGCCTACCAGCTCATCGCCGAGCTGGTGCAGCCCGCCGGGGTGAGCGGTCTGGCCCTGGCCTTTGAGGCCCTTAAACGCAAGCTGGCGGACAAGGGCTATTTCGACGAGTCGCGCAAGAAGCCCCTCCCGCCCAATCCGGCCCGCGTGGCCCTCATCACCTCGCCCCACGGGGCCGCCGTGCGCGACTTCCTGCGTCTGGCCCAAGGGCGCGGCACGGGCGCGCAGATCCGCATCTACCCCGCCTTGGTGCAGGGCGACGCAGCCCCGGCCCAGGTGGCCGCGCAGCTCGACGCCGTGAACAGGGACGGCTGGGCCGATGTTGTCGCGCTCATCCGGGGCGGCGGCAGCCTGGAGGACCTCTGGGCCTTCAACACCGAGACCGTGGCCGAGGCCATGGTGCGCTCGAAAATTCCGGTGGTGACCGGCGTGGGCCATGAGCCCGACGTCTCCATCGCCGATTACGTGGCGGACAGGCGCTTCTCCACCCCGTCCGCCGTGGCCGCAGGCCTGTGGCCCCTGCGCGCGGACCTCATGCAGGCCGTGGACGGCCTGGAGGCGGACCTCGCGCGGGCCTTCGGCGCGCACATGGAGCGCCAGGAACGCAAAGTGGCCGAGCTTTCCCGCGCCCTGGCCTGGCTTTCCCCGGCCCAGCGCCTGGAGCGGTTGGACCAGGGCTGGCGCGAGGCTTCGCAGCGGCTCCTGGGCGCTGGGGGCAGATATTTCGACGAGCGTGGCCGTGACGCTGATTTGGCCTTGCGCGGCCTTCTGCGCGCCTTTGGCCCTTTTGCCGTGGATGCGCGCGCGGAGCAGGTGCGCGCCCTTTCCGAGCGTCTGGCCCTGGCTGCGGACGTGCGCCTGGCCGATGCCTCGCGCCGGGCGGAGGTGCTTGCGGCGCGCTTGTCCGGCCTCAACCCCGAGGCTCCGCTGGCGCGCGGGTACAGCCTGGTGCGCGTGCTGGGCAAGCGGGGCGGCGCGGGCAGGCTGCTGCGCTCTGTGGCCGATGTTTCCCCTGGCGACCGTCTGGCCGTGCGCACGGCTGATGGCGAGGTTCCGGCCATGGTGACCCCTGCCGTGATGAGCACGCCCGGCATGGACGAAGGGGAGGGGGCCTGATGAAACAGCGTCGGTTGATTGCGAGCCCGCTGCCGTACTTTTCGGCGCATCTGTCAAACTTGAAGCGCCACCGGCTGACGCGTCCATGTTCGCAGTTCAGCAATCCCATGCCCTGGCTTCTGATGCTTGCTCTGGCGCTGGCGGCCTGCCTGTCGCCCGGCCTGTCGCTGGCGGGCAGGCGTCCGCCCGTGGCTCCCGCGGCGGCGGGCCAGTCCAAAAGCGCGGGCGGCGAGCTTGTGTGTCCGCAGACCGCAGCCATCGGCGAGCCCTTTGTGGTGCGCGTGAAGCTCGCGGGGCCAGCGGCCCAGGCCAGCCTGACCTTCATGGGCCGCAGCACGTCCCTGGCGTTGCGGGTCTCCGGCCCGGGCGCGGAGGCCGTGGCCGTGCTGGGGGCCGATGTGCTGGACGCCCGGCCTGGACCCCAGGACGTGGTGGTGCGCGTGACGCCGCTGGGCGGCGGCAAGCCCCGGACCCTCAAGGCCAGCGTGGAGCTGCTGTGCGTGAAGCGTCCTGTGGAGCGCCTGACCCTGGACCCGGCCATGGTGGACCCGCCGGACGCGGAGCTGCCGCGCATCGGGCGGGAGCGCGCCCTGGCCCGGCAGGCCCTGGGACGCGCCACCCCGCAGCGGTTGTGGAAGCTTCCTTTCTCGCACCCGGTGCCTGGCGAACTTTCGAGCATTTACGGCATCGGGCGCATTCTGAACGGCGAGCCGCGCTCCCCGCACCGGGGTCTGGATCTGGAGGCCGACATCGGCCAGCCAGTGATCGCAGCGGCGGACGGCGTGGTGGCGCTCACCGGCGGCTTCTATTACGCAGGCAATTGCGTGTACCTGGACCACGGCCAGGGGCTTATAACTATGTACTTCCACCTGTCCGAGGTGCGCGTGGAAACGGGGCAGCGCGTGGCGCGCGGGCAGGTGCTGGGAATGGCGGGCGATACGGGCCGCAGCACGCGCTCCCACCTGCATTTCGGGGTTTCTGCCCTGGGGCGGCTGGTGGACCCCGCGCCTCTCTTTCTGTATGATGCCTTTCCATAACGAGGGATGACACCCGCCGGAGCGAGCATGGCCAAGGACAAGACGAGTTTCGAGCAGCGCCTGGAGCGCCTGAAGTCTGTGGTGGATTCCCTGGAGCGGGGCGATCTGCCCCTGGAGAAGGCGCTGGCATTGTACAAAGAGGGGCTGGGCCTTTCCGGTGATCTGGGCCGCCAGCTGGAGGCCGCCAGGAACGAGGTGAAGCTTGTGCAGGACGGCCTGCTGAAGGAATTTGCGGCGCTGGAAGGCGTTGGGGACAGGGAGACCGAGGCATGAGCGTGGAAATGGACGTCAAGGCGGAACTCAAAAAACGCGCCGACGAGATCGAAGCCTACCTGGCCGACTGCCTGCGAGCCCGGGATATTCCGGAGCGTTTGCTGGAAAGCATGGAGTACAGCCTGCACGCGGGCGGCAAGCGCCTGCGCCCGGCCCTGGTGCTCACCTTCGCGCGGCTCTTTGGCGCGTCCGGGACCAAGATGATGCCTTTCGCCGCTTCCCTTGAGCTCATCCATACCTACTCCCTCATCCACGACGACCTGCCCGCCATGGACGATGACGACCTGCGCCGTGGCAAGCCCAGCAACCACAAGAAATACGACGAGGCCACGGCCATCCTTGCGGGCGACGGCCTGCTCACCGAGGCTTTCTGCCTGATGTTCTCCTGCGGGGACGAGGGCGGCGTGCCCGCGCCGCGTCTGGTGCGCGCTGCCCAGGCCGTAGCCACAGCCGCCGGGTCCGGCGGCATGGTGGGCGGACAGGCCCTGGATATGGAGTACACCGCCCGCGCGGGCGTAAGTTTCGAGGAGTTGCGCGCCATGCACGCCATGAAGACAGGCGCGCTCATCACCGCCGCCTGCGTGGCCGGTGCGCTGCTGGCCGGTGCGGAACCGCCTTTTGTGCGCCGTGCGCGTGAATACGGCATCAATGTGGGCGCGGCCTTCCAGATTGCCGACGACATCCTGGACGTGGTGGGCGAGACGGCCACCCTGGGCAAGCCCGCAGGCAGCGACGAGCGCCAGGGCAAGACCACCTATCCTTCCCTGCTGGGCCTGGACGCCAGCCGCGAACTGGCCCGGAAGCGGGCCGAGGTTGCGGTTGCGGCTCTTGACGGCATCGATCACCCGGAGGCCGACTTCCTGCGCGCCTTGTCCCGCTACATCGTGGAGCGCGTCAATTGACAGCCAAACCGACCCCCCCGCCCATGGTCCCTCCTCCGAACGGCAAGGAGCTGCTGGAGCACATTCTTCGTCCGGGCGATGTCTCGCGCCTGAACCCGGAGGAGCTGGCTGCGCTGGCAGGCGAGCTGCGCCGGGTCATCATCGAGCAATGCTCCGAGGGCGGCGGCCATCTTGCCCCCTCCCTGGGCGTTGTGGATCTGACCCTGGCCCTGTTCAAGGCCTTCGACCTTGAGGAGGATCGCCTCATCTGGGACGTGGGCCACCAAGCCTACGCCCACAAGCTGCTTACGGGCCGGGCGGGCAGCTTCCACACCCTGCGCAAGCTGGGCGGCGTGTCCGGTTTTCCGCGCATGGCCGAGAGCCCTTACGACCACTTCGGGGTGGGCCACGCCAGCACGTCCATTTCCGCCGCCTTGGGCATGGCCCTTGCGCGCGACCTTGCGGGCAAGAAGAACGAGGTGGTGGCTGTCATCGGCGACGGCTCCATGACCTCGGGCCTGGCCTACGAGGGCCTCAACCAGGCGGGCGGCATGGGCAGCAAGATGGTGGTGGTGCTGAACGACAACGAGATGTCCATCTCGAAAAACGTCGGAGCTTTGTCCAATTTCCTCTCCCGCAGGCTCTCGCGCCCGGCGCCCCAGCGCTTCAAACGCGAGTTCGAGTCCTGGCTGGCGAGCATTCCGCGCATCGGCAAGGATCTTGCCATGTTCGCGCGGCGCAGCGAGGACTCCCTCAAGACATTCTTCACGCCGGGCATGCTGTTCGAGGCCTTCCGCTTCACCTACGTTGGCCCGGTGGACGGCCACAACATCCCGGCCCTCATCGACGTGTTTGAGCAGACCAAGGGCATGGACCGGCCCGTTTTGGTGCATGTGCTGACCAAGAAGGGCAAGGGCTACGACCCCGCCGAGACGAATCCGACCTATTTTCACGGCGTGGGACGCTTCGAGCCGGAGACGGGCCTGGCCCCGCTGAAGATCGGCTGTGGAAGAAAATCCTACACCGAGGTCTTTGGCGAGAGCCTGTGCCGACTGGCCGACAAGGATCCCAAGATCGTGGCCATCACCGCCGCAATGCCGGAAGGAACGGGCACGGACTGCTTCCGCCAGCGCCACCCGGAGCGCTTTGTGGACGTGGGCATCTGCGAGCCCCACGCGGTGACCTTTGCCGCAGGCCTGGCCACGCGCGGCTTCATTCCGGCGGTGGCCATCTACTCCACCTTCATGCAGCGCTCCTACGACCAGATTGTCCACGACGTGTGCCTGCAGGGGCTGGACGTGAAGTTCTTCCTCGACCGCGCCGGACTGGTGGGCGAGGACGGGGCCACGCACCACGGCGTGTTCGACATCGCCTACCTGCGCCACGTGCCCGGACTCACGCTCATGGCTCCCAAGGACGAGGCCGAGCTGGCCCAGATGGTGGCCACGGCCATGGCCACGCCTGGACCCATGGCGGTGCGCTATCCTCGCGGCGTGGGCAACGGGGCGGAGGTGCAGGACGAGCCGGAGCTTCTGCCCATCGGGCAGGGCGAAATGCTGCGCGAGGGCACGGACGCGGTGATTCTGGCCCTGGGCTCCCGCGTGCATCCGGCGCTGGAGTGCGCCCAGGAGCTGGAGGCCGAGCTGGGACTTTCCGTGGCGGTGTTCAACGCCCGGTTTGTGAAGCCCCTGCCAGAGGCGCAATTGCTTGATCTGGCGAAGCGGTTCGGGCGCATCCTCACGGCCGAGGAAGGCTGCCTGTCCGGCGGGTTTGGTTCTGCGGTGCTGGAGTTCTACGCCGACCAGGGCGTGCTTGGCGGCCTCAGCCTGCGCCGCGTGGGCATCCCGGACCAGTTCATCGAGCACGGCGCGGCCAAGGAGCTGCGCGCCAAGGCCGGCATCGACAAGGCGGGAATCAAGGCCGCGCTGCTGGGCCTCTTGGGTCGGGATCGCGCTTCCTAAAAATACCCAAGCCCCTTCAGGATTTCCAACTGCCGCTCCTTGTCCGGGTCGCGGCCCGCGCGCTCGTCCTCGCCTGAACCGGCAATGCGCGTGCAGGGCATGCAGCCCAGCGACCGGTAACCCTGGTGGTACAGCTCGCAGTAGGGCAGCGCCTCGCCGGTAATGTAAGCCCACACGTCCATCTCCGTCCAATCCAGAACCGCGTTCACCTGCCAGTGCTCCGGGCAGGCTTCCGTCGCCGGGCGCAGCTCGGCGTAGGGCCGTTGCGCCCGCGAGGGATGCTCGTCGCGCCGCAGGCCGGTGATGAGGGCCAGGGTTCCGGTTTCGCGGATGGCGCGGTTCAGGGGCGTGATTTTGAGGTCGCGGCAGCAGGATACCTTGTCCTGCGCCACGGGGTAGGCTTTGAGATCGGCCTCTGGCCGGGCGATGGTGAGGGCCACGCCCCAGTCCGCGCAGAGCTGGTCGCGCAGGGCCGTGACTTCCGGGAATTTGAGGCCCGTGTCTACGCTGATGGCCAGAAGCGGCGAGGCGCCGTGCCGCGCCAGGGCTTCGCGCCACAGCGCCAGCGCCACGCCGGAGTCCTTGCCCCCGGTGTAGGCCACGGCAACGCGCGCGGGCTCCAGGTGTTTGATCACCGCGTCCAGCAGCACGCGGCTGCGCGCCAGCTTGTCTTCAAGGCTCGCGCCCGTCGGCAGGGGCGGAAGGCTGTTCAGGGCGTCAAGGGGCATCGGGTGGTCCTTCTCTTTGGTATACGGCTTGCCGGGCGTGCGCAGCGGCGCTATGGTCGCAGCATACGTTCCCGCCCGGAGGCGCAATGCTGAAGAAAATAGCGATGCTTGTCCAGGCCCAAGGCCACTGCGTGCTGGCGACCTGCGATTGCGACGGCGAGGGAGCCGCGCCGCACACCTCGCTCATGTCCTGTTGCGCGTCCGATGATTGCGGGGAGTTCTGGCTGGCCACGAGGACTGACACGCGCAAGTTCCGCAACCTCTCGGCCAACCCGCGCGCCAGCCTGCTGGTGGACGACAGGGCGGGCGGGGAGCGGGCCGGGCAGCCAGGCCTGGCGCTTACTGTTGCGGCGCGCCTTGAGTCCTTTGCCACGGCTGCGGACCAGGACGCCGCGCGCCTGGCCCTGCTGGCCCGACACCCCGGCCTGGAGTCTTTTCTGGCGCAGGAGCAGACCCAGGTGCTTAGGCTCGTTGCTGTAAGCTTTCAACTTCTGACAGGACTTTCCGAGGTTTTTTTTGTCGAGGCGGAGAAAGTGCTTGACGCTCGGACCAGGAAGGCTTAATTCTTCCACCTCGCGTGGGCTCGTAGCTCAGTGGATAGAGCGCCGGACTACGAATCCGTAGGTCGCAGGTTCAAATCCTGCCGGGCCCACCACGCAAGTTCAGGGAGTTGTGACGAAAGTCATAACTCCCTTTTCTTTT
>NZ_JAUYFU010000063.1 GCF_030689645.1 Humidesulfovibrio sp. | reverse complement strand
GTCTGGGCAGACCCTTGGCCGAAGTGGTGGCCCGGGCCGTTGCCGGTGGCGTGAGCGTGGTGCAGCTGCGCGAGAAACACGCGGGCACCCGCGAGTTCGTCGAACTGGGCCGGGCGCTTCTTGCTCTGCTGGCCCCGTCCGGCGTGCCGCTCATCATAAACGACCGGATCGATGTGGCCCTGGCCATCGGCGCACAGGGCGCGCACCTGGGCCAGGGCGACATGCCCGTGGCCGAGGCGCGCCGCCTGCTGGGGCCGGACGCGCTTCTCGGGCTTTCGGTGGAGACCCTGGACCAACTGCGTGAGGGAGAAGCCCTGCCGCCGGGAATGGTGGACTACTACGGCCTTTCCCCCATCTTCCTGACCTCCACCAAGACCGATGCCGGGCCGGGCTGGGGCTTGGTCGGCCTGGCCCAGGCGCGGGCAGAGGTGGACGCGGGCACGCAACGCCCGCTGGTGGCCATTGGCGGCATCGGGCCGGGCAATGCCGCAAGCGTGCTGCGTTGCGGAGCCCAGGGCCTGGCTGTGGTCTCGGCCATCTGCTCCGCCCCGGACCCGGAAACCGCCAGCCGCGAGCTGGCGGAGACGCTGCGGCGCGAGAGAGGGCGCGGCTCCGTCTAACCAAGCATGGGAGGCAAGGCATGGAGGGATACGTCATTCGCCGCATGGAGCGGACCGAGCTGGACTTCGCCCTGAAGCAGGCCGCAGCCGAGGGCTGGAACCCTGGGTTGCGCGATGCCGAGGCCTTTTGGGCGGCGGACCCGGCCGGACATTTTCTGGGCCAGTTGGAAGGGCAGACTGTGGCCTCCATTTCCGCCGTGCGCTATCGGGCTGATGAGCAGGGGCCGGACCTCGGCTTCATCGGCCTGTACATCGTGGCGCGGGAGTTCCGAGGTCGCGGGTATGGCTTGCGCCTGTGGAGCGAAGCCCTCGCGAGTATGGACGCCCCCGCCCTGGGTTTGGACGCCGTGTTGGCCCAGGTGACGGCCTACGAAAAGGAAGGCTTCGTGCTGGCCCGGCGCAGCTGCCGTTATGAAGGTCAGGCCGGGGGCGAGATGCCCCAGGGCTTGACCCCACTCTCCGAGGCGCCTTTCGAGGAAGTGCTGGCCTACGACCGGCGCTGCTTTCCGGCTTGGCGCGAGACGTTTCTGCGCGTTTGGTTGACGACGCCCGGTCATGTGCCTCTGGGGTTCATGCGCGGCGGGAGTTTGGCCGGATTTGGCGTGGTGCGGCCTTGCGGCGTGGGCTCAAAAATCGGTCCGCTTTTCGCTGATGACGACGCTGCGGCCCATAGCCTGTTTCATGGCCTTTGCGCGGCTGCCCCACAGGGGCCGGTGTTCCTTGATGTGCCCTTGACCAACCCCGGGGCCGTGCGCTTGGCGGAGTCGCACTCGATGCGCGTGATGTTCGAGACCGGCCGCATGTACCGCGGGTCGGCTCCAGAGTATGATTTGGGGCGCGAGTTCGGCGTCACCAGCTTTGAGCTGGGCTAGAAGCCGCAAAAAAGCCGGAACCCCCTGTGGAGCTCCGGCCAGAAATCAAGACAATATTGCCAGCGGCTAGTCGTCGTAGCCCCGCTTCTTGGCCTGGCCCGGCGGCATGCCGTTCTTCCAGCCCTTGTGCTTCCCCTTGTTGTCCCAATACTTGCCGCCCTGGTCATCGTCGTGGTGACGTCCGCCGTCCACGCCCACCACGCGCGGATTCACGCCCAGCTTGTTGGCGATGGCTCCCCAACTTTGGCCCTGGGCGCGCAGGGAGATGACTTTGTCGCGGGAGACGCCCGCAGCCGAGGCCATGGCGTCCACGCGGGCGTGTTCCAGGTCCTTCTCGCGGGCGTGCAGGCGCTCCTGAGCTTTCGCCACGTCCGAGGAGCCCGGCTTGCCGGTGAGGATTTCCTTGGTCCTGTCCACATCATCAAGAATGCGTTCGATGCGGCTCAGGTGGTCGTCGATGCTGGGGGGGCTGCCAGCCTGGGCTGCACCTGCAGCAAGCAGCAGCAAGAGACCCGTGCTGGCTGCGACCTGGGCCATGCGCTTCATGTGATTCATGTGAGTCCTCCTGCGGTTTGCCGTTTGGTTTGGTCGTTCCCGGCGACTCCTTAGCCCGATCGCTCTCGGTCGGGCCGCTTCTTCAGTCAGAACCCGTGTCGCAGATACTGGCGGTCCACCCGGTTGATGAGCTGGGTGTAACGGTAGCCGTCCTTGGCCTGGGCCTCGTCGTAGTGCGCCAGGCCCATTTCGCGGCAGCGCGGGCAGGCGTCCACGGGGATCTCCACGCCGAGGCAGTCCGGGTTTTTGGTGGACCGGCTGACGACCTTCAGAAGTCCCCGGCAGGAATCGCACATGAGGAGCGACTCGGTCTGGGCCTCGGAAATGCCGTCGGTGTCGTAATAGATGTCCTTGTGGCGCACGAACCAGCCGTCCTCGATGACGCCGCCCTGCATGGCCTCGCTCAAGGCTGGCGGGTTGAAGTACAATTCGGGCAGGGTGTCGCACATTTTGGCCAGATACTCCGCGATCTGCGGACGCTGGCTGTGGCGCACGGCGTCGAAGCCCGGCTCGCGCACGCCGGAGTAGTCGAGGCCCGCCATGGACAGGCAGATGCCCAGGTTCACGTAGGGCAGCGCGCCCTGGATGGAATAGCCGCCCTCAAGCACGGCCAGGTCGGCCTGCAGGAGCTCCGTCAGCTTGGCATAGCCCTGTGCCGTGAGGTTCATGTTGGTGATGGGGTCGGTGAAGTGATTGTCTTGGCCCGCGGAGTTGATGACCACCTCGGGCTGGAAATCCTTGAGAATGGGCATGACCACGCGCTCCATGGCCATCATGTAGCCCTCGTCCGAGGTGCCCGGAGGCAGGGGGATGTTGATGGTGCGGCCCAGGGCCTTCGGCCCGCCGCAGTCCGTGGGAAAGCCGGTGCCAGGGTACAGTGTCCGGCCATCCTGGTGCAGGGATATGAACAGCACGTCCGGGTCGTGCCAGTAAATGTCCTGGGTGCCGTCGCCGTGGTGGCAGTCGGTGTCGACCACCGCGATGCGGCGCTTGCCGTGGTTTTCGCGCAGGTGCTCGATCATCACGGCTTCGATGTTGATGTTGCAGAACCCGCGCGAGCCCTGCACCACCTTCATGGCGTGGTGCCCCGGCGGCCGCACAAGGGCGAAAGCTTTTTTGGCGCGGCCCTGCATCACCAGATCCGCCGCAGTGATGCACCCGCCGGCCGCCACCATGTGCGAGCGGGTGGCCACTGCCTCCAGCTCCGGGAAGCAGAAGTGCGTGCGCTCCACGTCCTCGCGGCTGGCAACGCCGGGCTTGTATTCGTCAACGCCTTCGATGTCGAAGAGCCCCTCCTCCTTCAGCTGGTCCTGGGTGTACAGCAGGCGCTCCTCGCGCTCCGGGTGGGTGGGCGAAATGCTCCAGTCGAAGGCCGGGAAGAGGATGACCCCCAGGCTGTGCTTGGCCTCGTGCATGGTCTACCTCCCGGTTCCGGCAAGGGGGAAGGCCACGCCGGGCTTGATCTGGCATTTCACGCGGATGTTGCGGCCCGTTGTGGCGCCGTCGGAAACCATGTTGAAGCTTGTGGCGTGGTTCACCTGGGCGTTGTCCCGGTCGGCGAACACGCCCATTTCCGAAAGGTGCGCAAGCATGTGGTTGAGGGCGTCGCGCTCGGCGTCGCGCAGGTTGTAGCTGCGGGGCACGTTCTCCCTGTGGCGCAGGGCCGGGATGAACATCACGCCCTTTTCCGTGTCCGCGAAAAGCTCCAGGCTGGCGGTGTTGCGCGTCAGCGCCGCGCCGATGGCGTTGGCCACCCCGGAGTGCTTCGGCACCACGGTGAACAGCTCGAAGCGCTGGCGCACGGCTTCCTTCATGGCCTCCGCCGGGCCTCCCATGATGTACACGCGCCGGGGCGCCACGCGGCGGCCCTCCAGCAGTTCATGGATGGTGTACACAGGCTTGTCGTTGATCTCGCCGATGAGCTCGCGCGCGGATTTGTAGATGGCTTCGGCAGCTGCCTCCACTGCTTGCCGGGCCAGAACGTCCGGCGAGATGGAGTGGCAGCGGGCAAAGGCCTCCATGGCCTGACGCGAGGCCGCCACGTTGCCGTGAGCGCAGGCTCCGGTGCAGTTCAGGGCGTCGATGAGCGTGGGTCGGGCGTTTTCCGCGCAGGCGCAGCCTTCGGCCACGCAGTCCGCCTGGGACGGGCCAAGGCGGTTGGGCCCCACGCGCACGGCCTCGCCCAGCACGCTGATGGCCGAGTCGCCGCCGATGCCGATGGAGTGGACCTTGAGGGCGCGCACCAGGGTCGGGTGGCTGCCGATGTGGATGCCGTCGTGCTCCACCAGGGGCTGGCCATCCACGAACACCGCGATGTCCGTGGTGGTGCCGCCAATGTCCAGGATCACCGAGTCGTGGGTGATGTCGCACAGGGCGATGATGCCCATGACGCTGGCCGCCGGGCCGGAGAAGATGCTCTGCACCGGCATCTTGCGCGCCTGGGAGAGGGGAAAGGTGCCGCCGTCGGCCTTGAGGGTGTTCACGCGCACGTGGCCAAGGCCCAAGCGCTCCAGGCTTTTCTCCACCGCGTCGGCAAAGGTGTTGAACACGCGCCACACGGCGCAGTTGAAGTAGGCTGTGGCCAGTCGGCGCGGGAAATTGAGCCTTCCGCCCAGCTCGTGGCCCAGGGTGACGGCGTCTGCGCCTTCTCCCTCGGCTGGCCCGATCATCTGGCGGATGGTGTTTTCGTGCAGGGGGTTGCGCGTGCTGAATTTGCCCACGCAGCCGAACACCCGCACCCCGGCCTTGCGGCAGGAGGCGATGGCCGCCTTGACCTCGGCCTCGTCCAGGCGCTCGATCTCGCTGCCTCGGTGGTCGATGGAGCCCGAAAGGGCGTGATAGTCGCGGCAGAGCATGAAGTCGCCCGCGTGGATGCCCGTGCCCGAGACCACCAGCATGCCCACGTCCTCGGTGGTGCCCTGCACGATGGCGTTGGTGGAGAGCGTGGTGGACAGGTTCAGCTGGCGCACGTCACGGGGATCAACTGTAGCCAGGATGCCCGCAAGCGCGGCGTTCACCGAGGCCAGCAAGTCGTGGTGGTTCGTCTTGACCTTCACCTGGGCGGCGATGCCCGCTTCGTCGAGCGCCACGGCGTCCGTGTGCGTGCCGCCTACGTCAATGCCGAGATACATGGGCAGGCCCCCTTGGCTGTTGAAAGCTTCGGCAATTCTTTCCAGCGCATAGCACCGGAAACGCGGCAGCGTAAAGAGGTGCGCCCCAAAGCCATCGGCGGGCGGTCGGCTGGGGTCGGTGGGTGGCGGGGTTGGGAGCAGCATGAAGAATTCCAGAGGCCAAAAAAAACGGAAGGCGGTCAGCCGCCCCCCGTTTCAATTTCAAGATGAAACAAGCATTAGAATTTTAAATATGCCTCGAAGCCAATGTGCTTGCGTTCAACCTGAGACCAATACTTCGTCGGCTGCCACTTCTCATATTTGAAGTATGGCCTGAAGCCGACAGGGACACCTGGGGCCTCGTAATAGACGCCCGCTTCTACATTGTACGAGCCATCGAAAAACCTTCTTCCCCAGTAATGGCCCTCGTCCGTTCCGTATATTTCACGGCCAAGCACGTAGGTAAACTGCAAGTCCAAGCCAAGCAGGCCAATGCCCGTGTTCCGCTCAACGCGCACACCCACTGGCAGCAGGTATTCCGTAGCGTAAAAGTCGTTGGATCCGACCCCGTCCTGCGCTTCCCAGCTGAGGCCCAGTCCGACAAAAGGCTTGACCAGCACTCCGCTTATGTCAAACGATTTGCCTATAACGCCTTGGCCTTCTGCGGTCGCAATGTCAACCTTGACCTTTTCACTGGCAAGTCGGCCATATTTATATTTACCATTTACCGCCCACCAGAAATCGTCTTGTGCTTTTTCATACCCAAGCACCAAGCCGCCATAGCTGCTGAAAAAAGATAAACCAACATCGTTATTCCGGAAGTCTTCGTAGTCATATAAAACGCCAATCTTAATTTTGCCTTCCTCTGCATAAGTAATACTCGGTGCAAGCATGGCGACAAAACAAAAAGTGAGTAGCGCAATCGTTGCGGAACGAAATCTCATCTCTCCTCCGAGGACTATTGTTGCTTGTATTTATCGGCAGAGCTTGAAGAATATAGAGAAAGCCGAGTTCATGCCTGCGCAAATTTACAGGGTTGACCACATCGTGGGTGGGTGTATCCCTCCCCCCGCCGAGGGGGTCAATGACTTGAGACTACGGGTATTCTTTGGTGCGTAGTGCGGTGGAGGTCGATTCCACACCGGGAGGCTTGCCTGGGCGGCGGTCCCACTCCATGCACTGGGCCTCGTTCGCCTGGTGAAGACATGATCCCCCAGGCGCATGCGCGTCAGCAGCTCTCCTTCATCTCCTGCGCTGCGAACAGGGCTTCGGGAAGAAGAGACTCTTGCGCCGTGCGCCAGGGCCAATTCCCACCAATCCTGTCCTGGTTGACGCGCCTCCCCCCCGCGAGTAAAGAGGTGCAAGCCGTCGTGCCAGCGTCGCGGGCAAGCGCCCGCTGCGTTGCTCTTTTGTTCCGGCGGCCCATCTGCCCTTGCGCGAGGAACCAGCATGACCGACGAAAACACCAGCCCCCAGCCTGAAGGCGCCCTGCCTGAAGGATTCGAACGCCAGCGCATGGACGTGGATATCGCCTGCGTGGGCTTCGGCCCGGCCATGGGCGGCTTTCTGCACACCCTGTCCAAGGGGCTCATGAACGAAGACGGCACACCGGTCGTCGAAAGCAAGGCCATGCCCGGCATGCCGCCCCAGGTCATCTGCTACGAGCGCGCCGACGACATAGGTTTTGGCGTGTCCGGCGTGGTCACCAAGGGCCGCGGCATCCGCGCCAGCTTTCCGGACCTGGACCTCATGCAGATTCCCCTGGCCACCGAAGTGGCCCATGAAGAGGTGCTTTACCTTCTTGACCCCATCGGCGCGAGCCGCAAGCCCCTTGCCCTGCGCCTGGCCGACAAAGCCCTCAAGGCCCTGGGGCTGACCAAGGACCACGCGTACGCGCTGCCTTACACGCCGAATTTCCTGCGTAAAGAGCCCGGCATCCTGCTCTCCATGGGCCAGTTCAACCAGTGGGCCGGCGGGCAGATCATGGGGCAGGGAGTGGCGCAGATTTGGCCGGGCACTCCCGTTGCCGAGCCCATCATGTTCGACCAGGTGGTGGCGGGCGTGCGCCTGCAGGACCAGGGCGTGGACAAGCGCGGAAACCCAGAGGCCGGATTCATGCCCGGCATGGACATCCGCTGCCAGCTCACCGTGGTGGGCGATGGCCCGGTGGGCAACGTGGGCCGCAAGCTGGACGAGAAGCTGGGCCTGCCGCTGGGCAACCACGCGCGCGAGTGGGCCGTGGGCATGAAGATGGTGGTGGACCTGCCCGAGGGCTGCCAGCTCAAGGAAGGCACGGTGCTGCACACCCTGGGCTTCCCCGAACCCGAGATTTTCGGCTTTCTCTACGTCTATCCCGGCAATGTGGCGTCTCTCGGTATTTTTGTGCCCAGCTGGTACGACAGCCCCGTGCGCACCGGGTACCGCTATTTGCAGCACTGGATGCAGCATCCGGCCATCTGGAAGCACATCAAGGGCGGGCGCATGCGCTCCTGGGGCGCCAAGAGCCTCCAGGAATCTGGCCGCAAGGGCGAGCCGCACCTGGTGGGCGACGGCTTTGCGCGCATCGGCGAAGGCTCCGGCACAACCAACGTGCTCACCGGATCGGGCTTCGACGAGGCTTGGACCTCGGGCGTGCTCCTGGGCGTTAGCGTCCTTGAACTCATGAAGGCCGACAAGCCCTTCACCCGCGAGAACCTGGAGCAGAGCTACGTTCGCCGCCGCCGCGACTCCTGGCTGGAGCGCGAGGCCAAGGCCGCTGAGAAAGCCCGCGACGGCTTCCAGGTGGGCGTGGTGCCGGGCCTCATCGGCATGGCTCTCACCGGCCTGTCCGAAGGCAAGCTGTTCTGGCCCGGCGCGTCGAAGAAACCGCACGAGCGCATCCCCAGCATCGAATCCTTTTTCCAGGGCCGCATCACTGCGGACGAAATCGCCGCCATCCGCCGCGAATGCACGGCCAAGGGCTTGCCTCTGCACGGGGCGCTCATGGACCGCGCGGGCTGGCCAGCCATCAACTTCGACGGCCAGCTCCTCGTGTCGCACCAGGACGCGCTGCTCATGGGCGGCAAGGTGCAGGCCCCTCCGGGCTACCGCGACCACGTGACCTTCAAGAACCAGAATGTGTGCCGCACCTGCGACGAGAAGGTCTGCATCGAGGCCTGCTCCGGCCAGGCCATCGCCACCAACCCGGAGGGCGGCGCACCGCTGTTCGACCGCGAAAAGTGCGTGCACTGCGGCGCCTGCATCTGGAACTGCAGCAAGCCTGCGCCAAACGGCGGCGAGTCCGCCAACGTGGACTTTCAGGCAGGCGCTGGCGGCCTGCACTCGGCAGAGAACTAGCCGCATGCAGATACTTCTCGTCGTTTCGACCGACAGCCCTGAAATCAAGTGGAACGCTGTACGTTTCGGCAATGTTCTGCTTGAGGAGGGCGAAGAGGTCACTGTTTTTTTGAACGGACCGGCAGTGGCCCTGTATGGCGGGGACAGCGAAGTGTTCCCCATTCGCCAGCAGGCCAAGCTGTTCGCCCTGAGCGAGGGGGTTCTTGCGGCTTGAGGCAAGTGCATGGACCTCCACGGCGTGGAGGCGGACGAGCACATCAGCCGCGCGAACATGAAGACCCTTTCCGCCCTGGTCAAGGCGGCGGACAGGATCCTGAACTACTGACGGAGCCGGGCGGGTCCCGGCTCTTTCCGCGAACCAACACTTTCCGCAAGGAGATCGCATGAAAGGATTGCAGATCGTGGTGCTCGGGTCCATCGTGCCCGACCCGTTGCAGACTCTGGAGCCCATCGCCGGGCCCACCGGTCCGGCGCTCAAGAACGAGCTTATGCTGCCAGCGGTGCTTGACCCCTGGGCGGGCCACGCCCTTTACGAGGCCGCCAGCCTGGCCAAGAAGGTCGAGGGCAAGGTGTACCTCGTGGCCCTTGGGCCCAAGGCCAAGCTGCAGCAGGTGATGATGAACGTGGCCCAGAAGGTGCCCTTTGAGATAGTGGTGCTGGACGGCCCCGCGGGCGGATTCGCCGACGCGACCGAGACGGCCAAGGCCCTTGCGGGCGCGGTGGAGAAGATCCCCGGTCTGGACAAGTCCAAGCTCCTCGTGTTCGGCGGCTGGCAGTCGGCCTCGCGCGGCACGGGCGCAGTGCTCCAGATGGTGGGCGAGATGCTTGGAATCACCGACCAGTTCCAGGGCGTGGACGAGCTCGTCCTGGCCGAGGACGGCAGCTTTACCGTGCTTGAGCGCATCGAGGGCGGCTGCTACCAGAAGTCCGCCTGCCAGGGCGCACCGGCGCTGCTGGGCTGGGCCACTGGCAACCTGCCCGAGCCGCCGAACAATCCCCAGGTGGGCATGCAGAACATGCGGCTCATCATGCCCGCCCTGGCCAAGGCCACGCCTTCGCCGCTCAAGGGCGAGGGCCTGCGGTACGCCAGCGTCGAGGTGCCCAGCCAGCGCCGCGACACGCGCATCGTCAAGGACGCCCCGGTGGACGACATCGCCCGCGAGCTCGCGGACTGGATCCGGGCTTAGGCCCGGGCGAGAAGGAGCGACAGCTATGAAAGTGCTTTTCCTTGCGCATAGTGAAGCCGACGGCAGCCTGGGCAAGGCCGCCTGCGAGGCCCTGACCGCAGCCAAGGGCCTTGGCGGCGAGCTTATGGTCGGCCTCTACGGGGCCGAGGTCCAGAAGGCCGCTGACCAGATCGCCGGTTGCGGCGCTGCGAAATTCTACGGCGTGGCCGGGGGCGAGTTCGCCACCGCCCGCTACGGCTCCGACGCCTCGGCCTGCGAGGCCATGGCCAAAGCCGCTGGCGCCGATATGATCGTCATGCCTTCGACTTCCCGCGCCAGCCGCGTGGCCGCAGGCGTGGCCCAGCGCTTGGGCGCGGCGGTCGATACCCGCCTCACCGGCCTTGAGGCTGCTGACGGTAAGATCGTCGCCACCCGCTGGTTCTACCGCCAGCGCATGCTTGGCAAAATCGAGCGCGACGCCCGGCCCTGGCTGGTGACTGTTGATTCCGGCTGCTTCGCGGCCTGCGAGGCTGCCGGCTCCGCCGCTGTGGAGATGCTCAACGTGGCCCCGGCCACCCGCACCACAGTCACTGGCGTCATCGCTCCGGCTGCCGACGCCCAGACCATCCGTCCGGACGCCAAGCTGCTGCTAGTGGCGGGCGCAGGCTGGGGCAAGACCCAGCCCGACGGACAGAAGCACCTGGACGACGCCAGCTCGCTCATCCTGAGCCTGCTTGCCGCCACCCAGTGTTCCCTGGGCAGCTCCAAGTCCCTGGTGGACCAGAGCGGCGAGGGCGCGGCCCTGCCGTTCCTCACCCACATGCATCAGGTGGGGCAGACCGGCTCCACCCCGCGCCACCAGAAGGGACTGGCCACCTGCTGCCACGGCGAGGAGCCCCACGTTGTGGGCTGGCGCTTCATCGGCGAACGCCGCGCCATCAACCTGGACGCGGGCTGCGGCTGGGCCCAGGGCAAGGCCGATGTGCTCTACGTGGCCGACGCCTTTGCCGTGGCCAAGAAGCTGGCCGAGCTTTTGAAGTAGCGCCGACGCCAGAGATTCCGTTCATCCGCCGGGATGGGGTTTGCTCCATCCCGGCTTTTTTGCGTCCTGCGCCATGCAGGGCTCCGGCGTTGACAGCCAGGCCTGTGCCCGCTAGTCCTTGAAACGCCTCGCAGCGCGAGGGGAATTGTATCCAACAACCTGATTGCAGAAATGCTGGAGTCGAATATATGAGCACCACCACCCTGGACTGTCGCGGGCTGGCCTGCCCTGGCCCAGTGCTGCGTTGCCTGGAGTGCATTGAGAAGGAAGCGCCTCTGGCCGTGAAGGTCATTGTGGATGACCCTGGCGCGCTGGAGAACGTGGCGCGTCTGCTTGCTGGCAAAGGTTTTGCGGTCTCAAGGACCCAGAACATGGGCGAATGGACCATCTGCGCCAGCCGTGATGCGGCCATGCCAGCAGCAGCGCCTACCCCGACGCAAGCGCCTCAGGGCAAGACCGTGGTGTTCATCACCGCAGAGTCCATCGGCGCAGGCAGCGAGGAACTGGGCGGCAAGCTTATGCTGAACTTTCTGGCGACGCTGCCGGAGCTGGGGCAAAGCCTGTGGCGCGTGGTGCTGGTCAACGGCGGGGTCAAGCTGTCCACAGAGGGGCACCCCTGCCTGGAGAAGCTGGAAGCCCTGGCCGCCTCGAGCGTGGACATCCTGGTTTGCGGCACCTGTCTGGGATTCTTCGGCCTCACGGAAAAGAGGAGGGTGGGCGACACCACCAATATGCTCGATGTGGTCACCAGCCTGAGCGCGGCAGGCAAGGTCATCCAAATTTAGCCCGCCAAGCTGTTATTCTGAGCGAAACGAAAACGCCGGTGCAAGGAATTCCCTGCATCGGCGTTTTTCATTCAGGCGAGTCGTGTTGTTTCTGGGATCAGCTGAGGCATCAGCCAGTCTGGCCGGGCCGCGCTGGGAACAGGTGGGCTCTCCCTGCTTCAGGCTGCCTAACCCGTGATGGCTTTGCCCAGGCTGTATGCCTTGCCCAGGAGCTCGCCCACGGCGTAGTATTGGCCGGAGCCAGGGGCGTAGACCATGGGTTTCAGCTTGGCGGTGTCGATGTGCCCGTCCGGGCCGAGGACGGAATCTTCGGCCTTCACGTCCAGAATTTCGCCGATGAACTGGGTGTGCGCGCCCAGGTCGATTGTCTGCAGCAGGCGGCATTCCAGCACGACAGGAAACTCCTGCACGTAGGGCGCGTCGACCAGGTCGCTTTTGATGGCCGTGAAGCCGGTGGTTGCGAACTTGTCGGCCTGTGCGCCGGAGACCATGCCCACGTAGTCCGCCTCTTGGACGTGCAGTTGCGAGGGAATGTTCACAGTGAAGGCCTTGCGCTCCATGATGGAAGCGTAAGTGTGGCGCTCTTTGCGCAGGGAGATGGTGACGCAGGGGGGCCGGGAGCAGCAGATGCCGCCCCAGGCTATGGTCATCATGTTGGCCTTGCCGTTGGCGTCATAGCTGCCCACCACCCAGACGGGCGTGGGCTGGCCCAGCGTGTTTGGGCCGAGCGACTTTTTCATGGCTGCTCCTTCGGGTTGGGGGGATCAGAAAGCCATGGCGCGGGCTTCCCTGAAGTCCACCCTAGCAAATAGTTTCAACCTACACCACCAGTCCGTCTTCCATCCTGACCAGACGGTGGGCCAGGCGGGCGTATTCCTCGTTGTGGGTCACCATGACAACGGCCAGGCCCTCGGTGTTGATCTGCCCTAGCAGCTCCATGACCGTGGCGCCGGTGGCGGAATCAAGACTGCCTGTCGGCTCGTCGGCAAAGAGCACGCGCGCCTCCTTCACCAGGGCGCGGGCGATGGCTACGCGCTGCTGCTCGCCGCCGGAGAGCTGGCCGGGCAGCCGGTGCGCCTTGTCCGCCAGACCCACGCGGGCCAGGCACTCCATGGCGCGGGTCTTCTGGGCGCGGGTGACGGGCTTGAGGCTCCGCATGAAGGGCAGGAGCGTGTTTTCCAGCGCTGTCAGGTAGGGCAGCAGATAGTGGAACTGGAAGATCACGGCGAAGTCGCCGTGGCGAATGGCGTTGATCTCGGCCTCTGTGGCCCGGACGAGGTCCTTGCCGTTGTAGTTCACTTGGCCCGCATCGGGCATGAGCAAGGTGGACAGCACGCTGACAAAGGTGCTCTTGCCGGAGCCGGAACGCCCCACGATGGACACGAATTCGCCCTGGGCCACGCTCAGGGAGACGCCCTTCAGGGCTTGCGAGGCCATGCCATCCTGGGTGAAGGACTTGGTGATGCCAATGGCCTCAAGCAGGGGGGCGTCGATAATCTGGGGTTCATGCATGGCGGCCTCCTACAGGGTGACAAGGGCTTCGCTGGGCTCGATGCCTGCGGCCTTCCAGGCCGGGAACAGCGAAGCCAGGGAGGTTAGAATCGCCAGCACCAGCGCCGTGGCGGCGAGGTGCAGAGGCTCGAAGGGCAGGGAGCCCGCACCTTCGATTTCCAGCACAGCCAGGATGCGGAAGCTCACGAAGTAACCGGCCAGATAGCCGACGAATCCGGCCAGCAGGCCCACCGCAGCGGCCTCGGCGCAGAAGATGGAGAACACGGCCCGGCGCGAGAAGCCGAGGGACCGCAGGATGCCGATTTCCTTCTTTCGCTCGTTCACGGCGGAGAGCATGGAGATGCCGACCATGGAGCAGCCTGTGAGCAGGATCACCAGGCTGACGGACAGGATGAGCTTTTTCACGAAATGAACGCTGACCATGCGCTGTTCCACGATGCCGCGCAGGGTCTTGATTTCTACGCCCGGAAGCGCTGCTGAAATCTGGTTCACGATGTCGTCGATGGGGCAGCCGGAGCACAGGGCCGCAACCTCCACGAAATTCACCTTGCCCGGATGGCCGGAGGCGCGCTGCAAGGCGTCCATGTCGGCCAGAAGCACGTTGTCGTCCTCGCTGCCGGTGGGGGCCAGGATGCCTGTCACCACGAACTTGTGGCGGTCCAGCGGCACCACAGAGCCCAGCTTGAGCCCTAGCTTCTCCGCTGCGGCGCTGCCGGCCAGCAGGGCGTCAGCCCCGGCAGGAACATGCACTGCCGCAGTGGGCTTGGCGTCTTTGGGATCGGCGTCTTTCGGAGCCGGGGCATGGGCGGGAGCGTCGTGCATGGGTGCGGCCATGGCTTGTCGCGCAGCGGCCTGTTCCGGCGTCTCGCCGGGGAATGTGCCTTGTTCGACCATCCAGAAGCCCTTGAGCAGCTTCTCCTGTTCGAAGCGCACTCCCACGATGGCCACCGCTGCGCCCTGCACGTGGTCCATGACAACCAGCTTGGGCGCGATGACGCTGACGTTCTTGCGCAGCTCGATGCCCTCGATGCGCTTCACAGTGTCCGCCTCGTCCAGGTAGGACACGTCAAAGAGCATGTCGCCCAGGGCGAAGCCGCCGTAACTCACGGTAAGCTTCTCGCTCTTGGGCGAGACGAGGATGTTCGCGCCATAGCTGACGAGTTTCTTCTCAAGCCCATCGCCCACCACGCGTGAAACGAAGCTGAGCGCCACAATGGAGACCACGCCCAGGCTGAACACGAGCAACAGCAAAAGCGTGCGCACCCATTTTTTGCGGGCGTTGCGCAGGGCGATGGTCAGGATGTTCATGCGGGGGGATCCTTTTGTTGCGAAGAGAAGGCTGTTAGGGGGCGCAGCCCCTGCACCCCGCCAAAGGGCTTTCACCCTCTGCACTTCCTATGCTCCGGGAAGCTCGGCGGGCGTACTTGGGGGCGAATCGTACGGCTCCATTTTGGCCAAGGGGTCTGCCGCGACATGCGCCGCGGGCCTTGGCTAGAAAAGGAGGTGGGCCGGAGGGGGCAGCCCCCCGGCCTGCGGAGCGTTATCTCTTAAAAGTACTTTGCGCCAGCCGCGAGGTCTGCCTCGCGTATGGTGATGGTCTTGGCATCGAGGGTGCGGGCCAGCGGTGAAGGATTGCAGCCGCCCTTGACCTCCATGATCCGGGCGGAGTGGAACTTCATGCCGCAGTTGTTGCAGTTCATGACGTCGCCCTCCTGAGTGTAGCCTTTTTTGGCGCGGTAGCACACGTCGCAGGCGTCGAGGGCGGTGCGGATGACGCCGTCCTTGCTCTTGAGCACAAAGAACTTGACTTCCTTGCCGCCTGTTTTGAAGCGATAGAAGTGGGCCTTGCCGTCAGAGACGTCGGCCACAGGGATCTTGACTGTTCCGGCCCGGGCCTTGACCTCGGCGGGGCCGCCGAAGAGACCCGCGTTGGCCATGGTGAAGTTGCCAAAGATCAGCAGCGCAAGGACGACAAGGGCAGCGATGATGACGAGGTGTCCGGGTCCCGCATAGGGGACGGGGGCGGCGATGGCGATTGCTCGCTGTCGATTTGGTCGGTGGGCCATGGTTTGATGCCTCCTTGCTTGCTGCCGGGGGTTATGAAGCGGGGACGGAGGTGGAAGAGCGGAACCCCCGTCCCCGACTGTGCAAACCCTCTCTGCACACGAGCCGAAGAAAGGCAATCTTTGTGCCAAAGCTGTTAAGTGTTAAATTTTGGTGTGTTGCACGTGTGACGGGGCTGGGCGTTGCTTCTGTTTTGCGCAAGTGTATGCACATATGCGCAAGGCTTGTTGCACATGCCTCGTGCGCTTATGAATGTCTGGGAACTGTGAAGAGGCCCTGGTTTTCTGGCCAAAACGGCTTGACGTTTCGGGGGGAGTCTGGAATAGACAGCGGGAGGTATTGTTCCCTAATTCACAATGGTTTTTTCGGCGTCAGGCCAGCTTTCCGCAGGTAGGGGGAGCCGGGCGGTCGTCTTCTGTTACGGTTTGTTCGGGAGGGGTAGATGGGGTTGATTGAGGAGATGGCGGCGCGCTCGGAAGAGCTGGCCCAGAAATGGGCTGACCTCATTCTGGGCACGTATCCTGTCGAGACCCAGGCGGTCTGGCGGAACAACCGCGACCAATTCAGCAACCCCGTGGGCCACAGCATCCTGACGGCCACCTCCGAGCTCATCCCCCTTCTTCTGTCCTGGAACGACGCCGAGGCCGTGGCCAAGGCGCTGGACAAGCTGGTGAAAATCCGCGCGGTGCAGGACTTTTCGCCCAGCCAGGCGCTCTCGTTCGTCTTTGTGCTCAAGAAGTTGCTGCGCCAGGAATTCGTGGCGCAGCTTTCGTCCAAAGGCGAGCTGGAGGAGTTGATGCGCTTTGAGACCCGGGTGGACAATCTGGCCGTTATCGCTTTTGACCTCTACGTGGCTTCGCGCGATCAGATTGCGCGGATGCGTGTGGAAGAGGTCAAGCGGGCGCACACGAACATCGTGCGCCGGGCCAACCTCATGAAAGCGGACGTTGCGGCCCACAAGGCCGATTGAGTTTCTTGACGGCAGGGCGTTCCCGGCGCGTGTGGCGGGGCGGCCAAACTACAAGCGAGGTGACGGCAGATGAAAGCGATCTTTTCACTCCTTATGGTCCTGGCCCTGGTGGTGATCGCCACAGTCGGGGCGGGCGCGGCAAAGATGCAAACCATCTTCGCGTACTGCATCCCAGGCACGGCATTTGTTATTTTTCTGGTCGGGTTCGTGTGCAAGATCATCTCCTGGGCCAAAAGCCCGGTGCCCTTCCGCATTCCCACCACTGGCGGCCAGCAGCAGTCGCTCGACTGGATCCCCCAGAACAAGTGGGACAACCCCTCCACCGGCCCGCAGACCTTTATGCGCATGGTGCTTGAGGTCTTGACCTTCCGCTCCCTGTTCCGCAACACCAAGGTCGTGCTCAAGCACGACGACGGCAAAAATCCGATTGTGGCGTATGTTTCCGCCAAGTGGCTGTGGCTTTTCGCCATCCTGTTCCATTATGGCTTCCTCATCGTCGCCGTCCGCCACCTGCGCCTGTTCCTGCAGCCGGTGCCTGCGCCTTTGGCCTTTCTTGATTGGAGCGACAGCGTCCTGCAGATCCTGACGCCTGCCATCTATATTTCCGACCTGCTGCTCCTGACCGGCCTGACCATGCTGCTGGCGCGCAGGTTCATCGACGCCAAGGTGCGCTACATCTCCCTGGTGAACGACTACTTCCCGCTGTTCCTCATTCTCGCCATCGCCCTTTCCGGCGTGTACATGCGCTACATCGTCAAGGTTGACGTCATGTCCATCAAGGACGTGGCCATGGGTCTGGCGACCTTCAACTTCAAGGTTCCCGCCGGCGTCGATGTGAGCTTCTTTGTTCACATCTTCCTGGTAAGCACGCTTCTGGTGTATTTCCCCTTCTCCAAGCTCATGCACATGGGCGGCGTGTTCCTTTCGCCCACGCGCAACATGCCCAACGACACCCGCATGGTGCATTACGAGAACGTCTGGAACAATCCGGCCATCAAGCCCCACAGCTACGAGGCTTACGAGGACGACTTCCGCGAGCCCATGTTTGAGGCTGGCCTGCCCCTGGATAAGAGCCCGGAGGACGCCGCCTAACCGCGGCTCATAAAGCCCCCCGGACCTGCGAGCACTAAACTTTTTCCGCGAGGAGAAGACATGGCAAAAATCATCAAACCAGATGAGATGCTCAAGAGCATCAACTATGCGCCGCCAGCCACCGACTGGATGGACCTTCCCAACGACCTTTCTCCGGGCCGCTGGGCCTACCCGGCCAAGCTGGAGAAGGTCGAGTACCTGATGCACGAGGTTCCCGGCGTGTTCGGCAACCCGCGCACCTGGAACCCGGCCGACCCCGACTGGCAGTTGCCTTCCAACTGGAAGGAAATCGTCGTCAACGGCTTCCGCGAACGTCTGGACAAATACCGTTCGCTCAAGCTGTTCATGGACATCTGCGTGCGCTGCGGCGCCTGCGCCGACAAGTGTCACTACTTCATCGGCTCCGGCGATCCCAAGAACATGCCGGTGCTCCGCGCGGAGCTCATGCGCTCCATCTACCGCGGCGAGTTCACCCTGGCCGGCAAGATCCTGGGCAAGCTCACCGGCGCCCGCGTCATGGAAGAGGACGTCCTCAAGGAATGGTTCCTCTACTTCTACCAGTGCACCGAGTGCCGCCGCTGCTCGCTCTTCTGCCCCTACGGCATCGACACCGCTGAAGTGACGATGATGGCGCGCGAACTGCTGCACCTTGTGGGCGTCAACATCAACTGGATCCTGGAGCCGGTGGCCAACTGCACCCGCACCGGCAACCACTTGGGCATCCAGCCGCACGCCTTCAAGGACATCGTCGAGTTCATGGTCGACGACATCGAGACCATCACCGGCAAACGCCTGAACGTTCCCCTGAACGAGAAGGGCCACGAAGTGCTGTTCATCACCCCGTCCGGCGACGTGTTCGCCGATCCGGGCATCTACACCTTCATGGGCTACCTGATCATGTTCGACGCCATCGGCCTCGACTACACGCTCAGCACATACGCTTCCGAGGGCGGCAACTTCGGCCTGTTCACCCACTCGGACATGATGAAGGCCATCAACGGCAAAATGTACTCCGAGGCCAACCGCCTGGGCGCCAAGTGGATCCTTGGCGGCGAGTGCGGCCACATGTGGCGCGTGGTGAACCAGTACATGGACACCATGAACGGCAACCTTCAGGGACCGCAGATGCAGACCCCGGTGAACCCCATCACCGGCACGGTGTTCAAGAACGCCGCGCAGACCAAGATGGTCCACATCGCCGAGTTCACCGCCGACCTCATCAAGCACGGCAAGCTGAACCTCGACAAGAGCCGCAACTCCGACATCATCGCCACCTGGCACGACTCCTGTAACACCGCGCGCGCCATGGGCATGTTCGACGAGCCCCGCTACGTGTTGAACAGCGTCGTGGACAACTTCCATGAAATGCCCGAAAGCACCATCCGCGAGCAGACCTTCTGCTGCGCTGGCGGCTCCGGCCTCAACACCGACGAGATCATGGAGATCCGCATGCGCGGCGGCCTGCCACGCGGCAACGCCCTGAAGCACGTCGTCGACAAGCACGGCGTGAACACCATGGCCTGCGTGTGCGCCATCGACCGCGCCACCTTGATTCCCCTGGCCGACTACTGGGCCCCGGGCGTCAAAATCACCGGTCTGCACGAGCTGGTGGGCAACGCCATCATCCTGGACGGTGAGGAAGAGCGCACCATGAACCTTCGCCAGGAGCCCCTGCCCGGCATGGAGGAGGAGTAAGATGAAACTGTATAATGGCGGCAAAATCATCACCGGACTGGTGATCTTCCTGGGCGTCTTCCTGGCCCCCTTCGCCTACAACATGGGCAAGGCGGCTTACTCGCAGCCCAAGCTCAAGATGCCGGAAAACGAGAAAGAGTGCATCGAGAGCAAGGAGTTCATGCGCACCAAGCACATGCAGCTCCTGAACGACTGGCGCGACTGGTCCCTGCGCGACGGAAAGTGGGTCTATGTCAACAGCAAGGGCAAAGAGTTCGAGATGAGCCTGCAGAAGACCTGCATGAAGTGCCATACCAACAAGGCGGAGTTCTGCGACAAGTGCCACAATGACGCAGCTGTGACCCCCTACTGTTGGGATTGCCACATCCAGCCGGAGGGGTTGAAGAAATGAACCACACCAGAAGAAACTTCCTGAAGTTTATGGGGGTCGCCGCCGCAGGGCTTTGCGCGGCCTCCGCAGGCAGCGCGCTGGCCGTTTCCGGCGCTGGCTCCAGCATCAAGGACAGCGCAACCGCTGTGAACGCCAAGCGCTGGGGCATGGTCATCGACACCAAGAAGTGCGGCACCAAGGAAGCCATCGACGTGCTGGCCAAAGCCTGCCACTCGGTGCACAACGTGCCGAACATCCCGGGCAATCAGAACGTGATGTGGATCTGGGCCGCAGGCTACGAGCAGGCCTTTGATCAGCCCAACAACTACATGGACGAGAGCGTTGAGAAGCGTCAGTTCGCGCTTTTGTGCAACCATTGCACCAACGCCCCCTGCGTGCGTGTGTGTCCCACCCAGGCCACATACAAGCGCCCGGACGGCATTGTGGCCATGGACTATCACCGTTGCATCGGCTGCCGCTACTGCATGGCCGGCTGTCCCTTCGGCGCTCGCAGCTTCAACTTCATGGAGCCGCGCAAGCACCTGGATTTGACCACGCTGAACAAGGAATTCCCCACCCGCATGCGCGGCGTGGTTGAGAAGTGCAACTTCTGCGTGGAGCGGCTGGCTTATGGCAAGCAGCCCGCCTGTGCAGAGGCCTCCAACGGCGCCGTGGTCTTCGGGGACCTCACCGACGCCAACTCCGAGGTGCGCAAGCTGTTGCGCGAGCACTACACCATCCGGCGCAAGCCGGCGCTCGGCACCGAACCGGGCGTCTACTACATCATCTAGGGGGCGGTCATGCTCGAAAAAGCACTTAAAGGAAGTCCCAAGTACTACCTGTGGGTCGGGTTCCTGCTCCTGGTCATTGCAGGCACCTCCGGCGCTTATGTAATGCAGCTCATGGAAGGTCTGACCATCACTGGCATGAGCCGCGACGTCTCCTGGGGCTTCTACATCGCCCAGTTCACGTACCTGGTCGGTCTGGCCGCCTCCGGCGTCATGATCGTGTTGCCGTACTACTTTCACAACTATAAAAAATTCAAGGATCTCGTCATTTTCGGCGAGTTCATGGCCATCGCCGCTGTCGTCATGTGCCTTGGCTTCATCGTGGTCGACATCGGCCAGCCCCAGCGCATGCTGAACGTGGTGCTGTTCCCCACGCCCAACTCCATTCTGTTCTGGGACATGCTGGTGCTGAACGGCTACCTCATGCTGAACCTGCTGGTGGGCTGGACATGCCTTGAATGCGACCGCCAGAACCTGCCCCACCCCAAGTGGAGCAAGATCCTGGCCTATGTGTCCATCATCTGGGCCTTCTCCATCCACACCGTCACGGCGTTCCTGTACCAGGGCCTTCCCGGCCGCCACTACTGGCTTACCGCCATCCTGGCCGCCCGCTTCCTGGCGAGCGCGTTCTGCTCCGGCCCGGCCATCCTGCTTTTGGTGATCATGCTCACCGAGAAGGTGACCACCTTCAAGGCCGAAGCCGAGGGCATCGCCACCCTGGCCAAGATCATCACTTACGCCATGTGCATCAACGTGTTCTTCTTCCTTCTGGAAGTGTTCACGGCTTTCTACTCCTCCATCCCGGGCCACACCCACTCCATCGTTTACCTGTTTGCGGGGTACGACGGTCACAGTGAGCTGGTGCCCTTCATGTGGACTGCTGCGGCCTTCGCCATCATCAGCTTGGCGCTGCTCATCCCGCCCAAGCTGCGCAACAACGTGAAGCTGCTGCCTTGGTCGCTGGCCATCCTGGTCATCGCCACCTGGATCGACAAGGGCCTTGGCCTCTTGATCGGAGGCTTCAATCCCACGCCGTTCGAGACCATCGCTCCTTACTGGCCCACCGGCAAGGAACTGCTCATCTCGCTCATGATCTACGGAACCGGCGCCCTGGTGGTGACCATCCTGTTCAAGATCGCCACCGAGGTGAAGCAGGAGACCGGCGCTTCCCAGAAGCCCGCTCCTGTGGCCGAATAAGCCTCCGCCTCATCGCATCGCAAACGAAAGCGCCTCCGCAAGGGGGCGCTTTTTTTGTTTCCCGAGCGGGCCTCAAAAAAGCAGCGGTGAGGCGCGATGTATCAACGCTTGTGATTTCTCAAATAGGTTGCGCCTCTGCAATAACTTGTGTAGCAGTCTGAAGTTCAGCAGTTTCTTGTTGCATTTAGTCTGCTATGACAAACCATAGGGGGGTGGGGAATGGCCAATGTTTTCGCCGGGCGTACCGGCATCCTGGCAGCAGGCGGGGCCATCGGTCTTGCTGCGGCGTTGTTGCAGTTCGCAGGGAATCCCGCAAACATGGGGATCTGCGTGGCCTGTTTCGTGCGAGACATCGCTGGCAGCCTGGGCTTGCACCAGGCTGTTGTGGTGCAGTACCTGCGGCCGGAAATTCCGGCCTTTGTGTTGGGCTCCTTCGCGGCCGCCCTCATGACGGGCGAGTTTCGGGCCCGGGCGGGTTCGGCTCCCGCAACGCGCTTTTTTCTGGGCATGTGTGCCATGGCTGGAGCCCTGGTGTTCCTGGGCTGCCCTTGGCGGGCTCTGCTGCGCCTGGCCGGAGGCGACGGCAACGCCATCCTGGGAATACTGGGTCTGGCCGCTGGAGTCTTCGTGGGCACGCGATTCTTCAAGGCCGGGTTTACCTTGAGCCGCTCCCAGGCACAGCCCTGGTCCGCAGGGGCCATGATCGCCCTTGTGGCTGTGGGGCTTCTGGTTGTCCGCTTCTTCCTCCAGCCTGATCCCGTTGCCGGCACCTTGAATTGGCTCTGGGCCTCGGTGAAAGGGCCGGGCGCCGCCCGCGCATCATTGTTCATCTCCATCGCCGGTGGGCTCATCATCGGTGTGCTGGCTCAGCGCAGCCGCTTTTGCACCATGGGCGCCCTGCGGGATCTGTTCTTGTTTCGCCAGATGCACCTATTCTCTGGCGTCCTGGCTTTTGTGCTGGTGGCCTTTGTTGCCAACCTGGCGCTGGGACAGTTCAAGCTTGGCTTTGAAGGACAACCCATCGCGCACACAGATGGGCTGTGGAACTTCATGGGCATGGCCGTTGCGGGTTTGGCTTTCGCCCTGGCTGGTGGTTGCCCGGGCCGGCAGCTCATCCTGGCTGGCGAAGGGGACGGTGATTCAGCCGTGTTCGTAATGGGCATGCTGGTTGCCGCTGGCCTTGCCCACAACTTCGGCTGGGCCAGTTCGCCAGCAGGCCTTGGCCCCAACGGCATGGCCGCTACCTTCGTCGCTCTGGGCTTCTGCCTGCTGGTCGGCGTCATGAACCTCAAAAAGGCCTAGGGAGGCGCAGCATGGCTGATACAAAAATCGTTGACGCGCGCGGGCTTTCCTGCCCGCAACCTGTGCTCGTCGCTTCCGACGAGATGGACGCCCTGGGCTCAGGCCGCATCGAGGTGCTTACCGACTGTGGCGCAAGCCCGGAAAACGTGGGTCGTGCGGCCAAGGCCAAAGGCTGGCGGCTTGTGTCCAGCAATGAGGAGAACGGAATCGTGCGCCTGGTGCTGGAGAAATAGTGAAGCTTCCTTTCGGTTTGGGCGAAAAGAAGCCGGGCCCGGCGAAACACAAGGGCCATGACGCGGCAGAATGCCGTGGCGTCATGGCCTTTTCCCATACGTCCGAGGTCATCCGCGCCGAGTCGGTCCTCAAGGCGGCTGGCTTCATGGTGCGCGTCATGGGCCCCCCGCCGGATATGCGCACCGGCTGCGACATGGTGGTGGAGTTCGAGCTCATGCGCGAACCAGCCGCACGACGCGCCTTGTCGGCTGTGAGCCTTGCGCCGTTGGCCGTGGCGCCTGTACGCGCAGGCATGCTCGAACCGGTGTCCCTGTTCCAGAGCGTGGACTTCGGCCAGTGGCTCATGGTGCGCGCGGCCAATATGAAGGTCACTGTGGACAAAAAAACGCGGGTCATTGTGAACATCTCCGGCGGGGGCTGCCCGGATGTGCCTGCCCTGGCGGAACTCATGGTGGGTTGCACTCTGGATGAAGCTCCGGCCCCGCTCGATCGAGGCCAGACCCTTTGCTCCTACGCCTTGGAACTGGCCTTCCGCGAGGCTCAGCGCCAGTTGCCGCATGAAGGGAGCCCTTCATGAGCGCGCCCTGGCTCATTGTCGGCACAGTGCCGGATGATGGCTTTGGCTTGGTGCAGGGCGCGTGCGTTTGGGACGCGGGCAAGCCGCTGGAAGACCGGCTGGTGGTGGATGGCATCGCGGTGCCTGTGCGGCGCGGCACCCCGGCGCTCATAGCAGCAGCCTGCGCAGCTTGCGCGGCAATGGACATCCCAGCGCCCCTGACCCTGCTGGCAGGCGATGCCGGGCGCGGCCACGGCAGCGCCGCGGCCTACCTTCGGCTGAAGGAAAACCTGCCGGACCTGCGCCCGCGCGGTCTCACCTTCCACTATCTATTTCCGGACATGGCCGGGCACGACATGGTGCTGTTGACGGCGCTGGAACTGGCCGAACGGCCGGTGTTGGTGGCAGACGCGGGCTTCATGTACGCGGCCAAAATGAGCGGACAGGCGCGGGAGTATGACCTGTTCACGCCGGACGCGGGCGAGCTGGCCTTCCTGGCCGACGAACTGGCCCCGCACCCCTTCTACACGCGCGGCTTTCTGCTGGGTCCGCAGGCGGACACCCGGAAGCTCATCCGCCGGGCCTGGGAGGCAGGCGATGCGGCCAAGCACCTGCTGGTGAAAGGGAGTTCAGACTATGTGGTGCGCAAGGGCGAAATCCTTGCCGAGATCCATGGCCCCCGGACACCGGCCATGGAGGCCATCGGCGGCACCGGCGACACCCTCACCGGCATGGCCACGGCGCTGCTCATGAGCGGGCGCGAGGTGCCGGAGGCCTGCCGGATAGCAGCCATGGCCAACCGGCTGCTCGGACAGCTGGCCCAGCCCACGCCCGCCACGCCTGTGGCCGGACTCATCCCCCACATCGCCGAGGCTCTGCGGCTGGCACAACGCAGCTAGCCCAGCGGGGGAGGGAGTCTACTTCCCCGCCTTCCTGCGCACCGTCACACTCTCCCCGCCGATGCCCCAGTTGTCCGTATCCACCTCGTCGATGACCACCACGGTGGTTGCCGGATTCTTGCCCAGGGTATCGCGCAAGAGTTCGGTCACGCCCTGGATGAGTTTTGCCTTTTGTTCGGCGGTGGCGCCTTCGCGGGTGATCTTGATATTCACATAGGGCACGGCATCCTCCTGGAATTTCGGGTGTGTTGCTGTTTTGACAAGGCTCTTGCAGGAAGGTATATTCCCCGCCTTTCCGAACCTCAACACCAAAACGGAATCCATGAGCGCCATCCAAAAAATCAAAGGCTTCGCCGATCTCTTTCCCGAAGACGCCCGCAGCTTCACCCACATGGAAGCCCAGGCCCGAGACGTCTTCAGCCGCTTCGGCTTTGGCGAGCTGCGCACCCCGGTGCTTGAGCGCACGGAGCTTTTCGCCAAGGGCATCGGCGAGGAGACGGACGTGGTGGGGAAGGAAATGTACACCTTCACCGACCGCGGCGACCGCTCCCTGACCCTGCGCCCGGAGGCCACCGCCGGGGTGCTTCGCGCCGCCATAGAGGCCGGAGTCATCGAGGCAGGCCGCGCCACGCGCCTGTACACCTTCGGCCCCATGTTCCGCTACGAACGGCCGCAGAAGGGCCGCATGCGCCAGTTCCACCAGATCAACGCCGAACTGCTGGGCAGCCCGGAGCCCCAGGCCGACGTGGAAGTGATCCTCATGCTGGAGGACTTCCTGTCGTCCCTTGGCATCGCGGACCTGGCCTTTGAGCTGAACTCGCTGGGCTGCCGCGAGTGCCGCCCGGACTATCGCGCCGCCCTCACCGCTTATTTTGAGGCCCTGGACCACGAGAAGCTCTGCGAGGACTGCCGCCGTCGCATGCACACCAATCCCCTGCGCGTGCTGGACTGCAAGGTGCCCGCGTGCAAGGCGCTGGTGGCCGACGCCCCGGCCATCGGCGACCACCTGTGCACCGGCTGCCGTGATCACTTCAGCGCGGTGCTGGCCCTGGTGGACAAGGCCGGGCTGAAATACGCCCTCAACCCTCGCCTGGTGCGCGGGCTGGATTATTATCAGCGCACCACCTTTGAGGTGACCTCCGGGGCCATCGGCTCCCAGACCGCCGTGGCTGGCGGAGGCCGCTACGACGGCCTGGTGCAGTTGCTCGGCGGGCCGGACGCCCCAGGCGTGGGCTTTGCCTGCGGCATGGAGCGCCTGGCCATGCTCATGGAGAAGCCGGAAGCCCCGCAGCCGGACTTCTTCCTGGCCGTCACCGACCCACGGGCCGTTGATTCCGCCATCCTGCTGGCCCACAAGCTGCGCAAGCGCGGCCTGACAGGCGAGTGCGACTACACGAGCGGCAGCATGAAGAGCCGCCTGCGCCACGCCGGGCGCATCAAGGCCAAGAAATGCTACATCATCGGGGCCGAGGAGTTCGACGCTGGACAGGTGACCGTGAAGGACATGGACGACGGCGAGCAGACCCGGTTCGACCTGGCCGCCTTCGATTAGAATCCGCAGCGGACGATGCAGAAAGGACACTCCGTCGCCACTTCTGGCGGCTACATTTTCTCCAAAAGGAACAGCAATGACTGAGCAGACCACCACCCAAGGCGAAGAACGCGACTACGACGAATACCGGGTCATCCAGGATTTGGGCGGCTGGAAGCGCACCCACACCTGCAACGAGCTCACCGCGGCCGATCTGGACAAAGAGGTCACCCTCATGGGCTGGGTGCAGTTCCGCCGCGACCACGGCGGCCTCATCTTCATCGACGTGCGCGACCGCGAAGGACTGACCCAGACCGTGTTCAGCCCGGACATTCCGGAGGCTCACGAGCGCGCCCACGCCATCCGCATCGAATACGTGGTGGCCCTGCGCGGCATTGTTCGTTTGCGCCCGGAAGGAATGGCCAACGCCAACATGCGCACCGGCGAGATCGAAGTCTACGTGAACGAGTGGAAGCTCTTGAACACTTCCGACACTCCGCCGTTCCCCATTGAGGACCGTGTGGACGCGGCCGAAATGCTGCGCCTGAAATACCGTTACCTGGACCTGCGCCGTCCGCGCCTGGCCAGGAACTTCATCCTGCGCAACAAGGCCGCCCAGAGCGTGCGCCGCTACCTGGACGCCCTGGGTTTCCTGGAGATCGAGACGCCTGTGCTGACCAAGAGCACCCCCGAGGGCGCGCGCGACTTCCTGGTGCCCAGCCGCATGAGCCAGGGCATGTTCTACGCCCTGCCGCAGAGCCCGCAGATATTCAAGCAGCTGCTCATGGTGGCCGGCCTGGATCGCTATTTCCAGATCGTCAAATGCTTCCGCGACGAGGACCTGCGCGCTGACCGCCAGCCCGAGTTCACCCAGATCGATATCGAGATGAGCTTCCCTGACGAGGAGCAGATCATGGACATGGCCGAAGGGCTCGTGCGCACCCTCTTCAAGGAGACCATCGGCGCTGCGCTGCCCGAGTCTTTCCCGCGCATGACCTACAAGACCGCCATGGAGGAGTACGGCTCGGACAAGCCGGACGTGCGCTTCGAGCTCAAGCTGCAGGACGTGAAGGACATCTTTGCTGGCGGCGGGTTCAAGGTCTTTGCCGCCGCGCCCTGCCTGAAGGCCATCCGCGTTCCCGGCGGCCTGGAGCTTTCGCGCAAGGAGATCGACGACTACACCGAGTTCGTGAAGATCTACGGCGCACAGGGTCTGGCCTGGATCAAGGTGAAGGAGGACGGCGAATGGCAGTCCCCCATCGTCAAGTTCTTCTCCGAGGACGAGAAGAAGGGCCTGGCTGAGCGCCTGGGCATGGTTCCCGGTGACATCGTGTTCTTCCAGGCCGCGCCGGTGGATGTGGCCCACGCAGCCTTGGGCAACTTGCGTCTCAAGCTGGGCGAGCGCTTCGGGCTCATCGATGAGAAGGCCTTTGCGCCGCTCTGGGTCACCAGCTTCCCCCTGCTTGAGTACGACGCCGAGGACAAGCGCTGGGTGGCCAAGCACCACCCCTTCACCTCGCCCCAGCCCGGTCAGATGGACACCATCGCCAGCGATCCCGGCGGAGCCCTGGCCCGCGCCTATGATCTGGTGCTGAACGGCAGCGAGATCGGCGGCGGCAGCATCCGCATCCACACCCCGGCTGCGCAGAAGTCCATGTTCAGCGCCCTTGGCATCAGCGACGAAGAGGCCGAGGAGAAGTTCGGCTTCCTCATCGAGGCGCTCAAGTTCGGCGCGCCTCCCCATGGCGGCATTGCCTTCGGCCTGGACCGCATTATCATGATCCTGACGGGCTCGAAGTCCATCCGCGACGTCATCGCCTTCCCCAAGACCCAGAAGGCGACTTGCCTTATGACCGAGGCCCCGAACATTGTCGCCAAAAAGCAACTGCGCGAACTGGGCATCCAGCTGCGCGAGAAGGCCGTGGAAGCGGCTCCTGAAGCCAAGACCGAGGCAAAGAAGGACGAGAAATAAATGACCAAGCTTCCCATCTTCACCTACCCGGAGCCGGTGCTGGCGCAGAAGGCCCAGCCCGTGGCCGAGATCACCCCAGAGATCGCCAAGCTTATTGAGGACATGATACAGACCATGTACGAGAGTGACGGAGTCGGCTTGGCCGCGCCTCAGGTGGGCCACAGCATCCGGCTCATCACGCTCGACGAGACCGGCCCCAAGGAGCGTAAGAGCCCCATGGTGCTGCTGAACCCGGAGTTCGTGGAGCAGACCGGCGTGAAGGAGTCCGAGGAATCCTGCCTGTCCCTGCCCACCTTTTTCTGCAAGGTGAAGCGGTACGAGACCGTGACCGTGCGGGGCATGAACGAGAAGGGCGAGGCCGTGGAGATCCAGGCCGAAGGGCTGCTGGCCATCATCCTTCAGCACGAGATCGACCACCTTGAGGGCAAGACCCTGGTGGACCACGCCAGCCGCCTCAAGCGCACCATGTATGACAGCAAGGTCAAAAAATGGCGGAAGGACTAGATATCGAAGGTTTAAGCATCAAGGACCTGCGCCTGAACGCTCCGCCAAGTCCTGCCTTGCGCGTGGTGTTCATGGGCACCCCGGATTTTGCGGCCAAGAGCCTCAAGGCGCTTATAGAGTGGCCCGGGGCAGAGGTCCTTTGCGTCTACACCCAGCCCGACCGCCCCTGCGGGCGCGGGCAGGAGTGCACGCCTTCGCCGGTGAAGCGCCTGGCCCTGGAGCATGGCCTTGAGGTCCGCCAGCCGCTGAACTTCAAGGACGATGCCGACGTCGCCGCCCTGCGCGCGCTGGACTTCGACGTGCTTGTGGTTGCGGCCTACGGGCTCATTCTGCCCCAGAGCGTCCTCGACGCGCCCAAACGCATGCCGGTGAACGTCCATGCCTCGCTCTTGCCGCGCTGGCGAGGGGCCGCGCCCATCCAGCGCTGCATCCAGGCGGGCGACCTGGTGACGGGCATCACCATCATGAAGATGGAGCTGGGCCTGGATTCCGGGCCGATCCTTCTGCAGCGCGCCTTGCGAATCGCCGAGAACGACCACGCGGGCACCCTGCACGACGAACTGGCTGAAATGGGCGCCGACGCCCTGCTGGACGCCCTCACCCGTCTGCCCCAGGGGCGTCTGATGAGTTTGGCTCAGGACGAGGCCCGGGTGACCCACGCCGCCAAGCTGAGCAAGGAAGAGGGGCTCATAGACTGGAACCGCGAGGCCGAGGCTCTGCACAACCACATCCGGGCCATGCACCCCTGGCCGGGCGCGTATTTCGACTGGGAGCAGGCTCCGGGCAAGGTTCTGCGGCTCACCATTGAGCCGGGGGCCATTGGAGGCGATGCGCCTGCGGGCGTGGCGCCGGGAACCATCCTCGGGCAGCTGCCCACGGAGCATGGTCCGCGCCTGGCCATCGCCACGGCGGACAGGCTGTACCTGGTGCAGCGCCTCACCCCGCGGGGCAAGAAGCCCCAGGACGCCGCGGCCTTCGCCTGCGGCTATCTCAAGGCCTGCCAGGGCTGAGCCCTGTGCGCGGGCTGACCAAAGGGGAACAGATGGACGGCACGGGCAGCACTTCGCGCAAGCGGCTGTTCATCGGGCTCATCGGTGGCACCTGTGCGCTGATGTGCTCGGTTTTGGTGCTGCTCTGGGTGGTGCCGTACGTGGGCCTCAGGAACCTGCACCCCTACGCCCCTTGGATTTTGGGCGCGGTTCTTGGCGTGCTGCTCCTGCTGGTGCTCTGGGCCTGCCTGGGCCTGCTTTTGAGCATCGTCATCCACAGGCCGCTGCCGCTGGCCGGGCGCGTGCGCGGGGTTACGGTGAAGCTGCTTCTGCCCCTCATGAGCCTGCTTGGCCGGGCGTTGGGCTTCTCGAAGGAGGACATCCACACCTCCTTCATCAAGGTCAACAACGAGCTAGTGCTGCGTGAGCTGGGCCGCTTCCCGCCGTCCAAGATACTCCTGCTGATGCCCCACTGCCTGCAGAACAGCCGTTGCGACATGCGGTTGACCTACGACATCGACAACTGCCGCCGCTGCGGCCTATGCCCCATAGCGGGCCTTCTGGAGCTGCGCGACCGCTACGGCGTGCATCTGGCCATCGCCACTGGCGGCACCATAGCCCGGCGCATCGTGGTGCAGAAGCGGCCCGCCATCATCATCGCCGTGGCCTGCTACCGCGACCTGTCCTCCGGCATTCAGGACACCTACCCGCTGCCGGTGTTCGGCGTGCTGAACGAGCGTCCTAACGGCCCCTGCCTGGACACCACAGTGCCCGTGGACAGCCTTGAGGCCGCCCTGAGGCGTTTTCTGCAGCCGTAGACTCCTTCTCTCTCCTCACTCTCCCCGTTGCGCTCACTCCTCATTGCGGGTAGTTGTGCGCCATGCGCCAAAGCCCCGCCCACACCGAGAACGAGCAGCTTCAGGACCTCTTCCGCCTGCACGGGGATCGCACCAGCTCCCTTGCCACTCTGGGCGGGCAGTTCGTCACCTGTTTTCCGGCTGCTATGCCTGGCGACGTGTCCGCTGGTTCCGTCGCCTTGCGCGTGCTGGAGACTCCCCGCGCGCGTATCGCTGCCAGTGAGCCTTTGGCTCCGTCGATACTGCGCGCCGACGCCCTGGCTGCCCTGGCGGAAGAGGCCCAGAAACAGCCGGATGCCAGGCGTTGTCTGGCCATGCCCGTAAGCCGGGCATTGGCCGCCGAACTCCAGCAGCGCGGCTTCTTCGCGTGGCAGATCGGCTCAGAGCCGGTGTTCCGCCTTGCCGAGTATTTTTCCCATGGTCAGGACCCGCTGGGCCGCCATCCAGTGGCGCGCGCTTTGACGCGCCGGGGGGCCGAGGTGCGCGCTGAAGACTTTGCCGCGATGTCTGGGCACGAGGCCGACGCCCTGCGCGTGGAAATGCGCGAGGTGGCCGATCGTTGGCTGGAGGATAAGGACTGCCTGCCCCTGGGCTTTCTGGCCCAGGTGGAGCCCTTTGCCCAGGAAGCGTCCAAGCGCTATTTCACCCTGCGCGTGCGTGGGCAGTTGCAGGCTTTCCTCGCCGCTGCGCCCTTTTGCAGCCAGGGCCGCGTTCTGGGCTACTATTTCCAGGACATGCCGCGCCTGCCTGGGGCTCGGGCCGGAGTGAGCGAACTGCTGATTCTGGAGGCCATGCGCCTGCTCCACGCCGAGGGAGTGGCCGAGGCCCGCCTGGGCATGGCTCCTCTTGCGCATATCGAGCCCGAAGGTGCGGGCGCCGGGGTGCTTGGACTGCTCTTCCGGCGTTGGCGCTGGGGGTACAACTTCCGCTCCCTGGCGGAGTTCAAGGACAAGTTTGCGCCCACGGCCTGGGAGCCGCTTTACCTGGCCTCCACCTGCCCACGCCTGTCCACTGCCTTGGCCGACGCCCTGCGCGCGCATTTCCCTGACGGCCTGCTGCGGCCTTTGCTCCATCTTGTCGCCGCCAGCGGCGGGCTTGATCTGCGGCCTGAGGCCGCGCCCGTGCTGGCCGCGCCGTTGGGCGAGCTGGCCCCGCCCACCCTGGGTGAACTGTTGCGCCGCACCTGGGTCACCTGTTCCCTCGTGCTGCTCTTTGTGGGCCTGCACCTGGGGCGTCTGTACTGGCCAGCCCTCGACGAACTATTCAGGCGCTCCGGGTACGTGCCGGGAGACGTCACCTGGCAGGGGCTGTTCCTTGGCCCGCTGTTTCACAATCACTGGTTCCATCTTCTGGGGGACCAGCTTTCATTTTTGCTTTTTGGCGCAGTCATCGAGGTGCTGCTTGGACGCGGACCATACCTGTTGCTTCTGGCGGGCGGGCTTTGGCTGTCGAATCCCCTGACGCAGGCAGTATGCTGGGCGCTGCTCGCGAAGCTGTCGCCTGGGGCTTGGGCCGCCACCCTGGGCGAGGTGGACTACGGCTCCAGCAACGCGGTTTTCGCCATGGCCGGGGCCCTGGCTGCGCTTTTGCGGCAGTGGCGTTCGGTGCTGCTGCCTTTCGCCATCTACGGGGTGTTCATCTGCCTGGCGCGCAACAGCTGGCTGGCCTTGCACCACTTGCTGACTCTGGGGCTCGGCTACGCCTGTGTGCTGCTCTGGATGGCTCTGCGCCGGAAAGCGGAGGGGGGCGGGAGGCCATAGCGCAACGGGGCCGTTCTGCTGGCGTTACGAAGCGTTTAGAAGATTAAAAAAAGAGGCCGAACCCTTTCGAGTTCGGCCTCTGACATTGTAAATCAAAAAGGGCTGAACCCTTTCGAGTTCAGCCCTTGGCAGTGCTGGCGGAGCGGACGAGACTTGAACTCGCGCCCTCCGACGTGACAGGCCGGCGTTATAACCAACTTAACTACCGCTCCGCACTGAATGATCGTGGTAGGCGGAACAGGGCTCGAACCTGCGACCCTCGGCTTGTAAGGCCGATGCTCTTCCAGCTGAGCTATCCGCCCAGAGTCATCGAGCGCTCTGTTCAGAAGCATTTTGTGGGCTGTCACCGCCCTGCTTCTTTTTGGCTGCCCGCCACGGAGAAACCGTTTGTCATCTTCAGCCTGGCCTGTCAAAGGTTTTTTGCAAAAAACCTGATTTTTGTGACCTCGACTTCATTTTTTTATCTGTCCGACCAGAGCAGGCGACGGCCTTTCCTGGTGAGCCAGCCAAGGGCAAGACCCCGGAAATACAGGCCAACCATGCCGACAGTGTCCTGTGCGGCCCGGCCTTTGCCGCCAGCGGCCTTGGCGATGGGGCCGCCAGGGGCTTCAAGGCTGCGTCCGGCCAAGAGGTCTAAAATAATCGCAGGCTCGTCCACATCAAGTTTGCATGAAGCGGGCAAGTCTTGCACCGGAGGCATGAGCGCCCGGGTGCGCGCGGCGGGCACGAAGCGCCCCCCCTGAACCTGCCCAAGCAGGAAGCCTTGCCAGCGCTGACCGCCGGACCCCAGGCCGGATCTGGCGCAGAGGTCGAGGGCCGCCTGGTGCAGGAAGTACGCCTTGCCGCCGAATTCGCGCACCTCGCCCGGGGGCAGGCGACTGAAGTCTACTCCAGCATCGCGGGCCTGAGCGAAGTCCTTGGCGCCAAGTTCACGCCCGCCCAGGGGAGGGTAGGTTTCGCCCGTGGGCGCAGTTGTCGTATTGCTGTCCACCCGTTTGCGGAACCGGGCCAGGAAGAAACCCTGGCCGCCAGCATCGGCTGTATCGTCGCCCTTGTCCTGGCCACCCACACGCAGCACGCCGTCAAGGCCCGGCAGGGCCAGGGGCACGCGGGCAAAGCCCTTGGGGTCCGGCAGGGGGTCTAGTTCCAGGGGGAGAGTAGCCAGAGCCCAGGCGGCCTGTTCTTCGTTTTCGCGCACATTGGTGGTGCAGGTGGAGAACATGAGCCGACCGCCGGGCCTTAGGAGTTCCGCGGCGCGCGCGAAAAGCTCCTGCTGCAGCCGCACGAGGATTTCGGCCTTTTCCGGGGTCCAGAGATCCAGCACCTTGGGATTCTTGTCCACCGTGCCCCAGCCGCTGCAGGGCGGGTCGAGGAGGATGGCGTCGAAGCACCCGGGCGCGAGGTCCAGGTGCTGGCTCTCTACACCGATGGTGGCGGCGGTGAGCGCGCCCACGCGCCGAAGGTTCTGGCGCAGGGTGGCCAGACGGTCGCGGGAGGCCTCAGCCGCCAGCACAAAACCTGTCCGGCCCACCTCTCCCGCCAGGATGCCTGTCTTGCCGCCGGGGCTGGCGCACATGTCCAGGCACACGTCGCCTTCCGCCGCGCCAAGCAGGGCCGGGGGCAGCATGGACGAGCGGTCCTGAATATAAATAAGGCCGAAGCCTGCGGCCAGGGACGAGCCTAGGGGAAACGGCTCGCATTCAAGCCTGCGCGCAGCCGGGTAATAAGGCTCCGGGGTGAAGGCGAAGCCTTGGGCTTCAAGCAGGGCCTCCACCTGGGGGCGCTCCTGCGGGGACGTGGTGATGCGGAAGGTGCGAGTCTGCATAAGTGGGGAATACCGCGCCCGGGCTGGCTTGGCAACGCACAGCATGCAGCTTTTCATGGTGGTGGGGGGGGAGGGGCTCCAAGGTTTCTTTTGCATGCCGCATCCGTTGGTGTTATTTGCCCAGCAGGCGGCAGGAAACCCTGTCGCTTGACTTGCAGCAGAAGAGCCAACCCATCGCCCCCCTTTGAGGAGGAGTGCCCGTATGTCTTTGAAGCGACTTTCCGCCCTGATCCTGCTTTGCCTTGCGCTGGCCGTCCCCGCGTTGGCGCTGGCCCAGGGCGCGCGCACCTATGCCGTGCTGCCCTTCAAGGTCAATAGCGAAAAATTCCAGTACCTTGGCAAGGGGGCGCAGTCCCCGGTGTCCAACCGCCTCACCTGGATGGGGTACTTTGAGCCCGTGGACGCCGACAAGGTTGCCCGCGCCGGCAGCCGCTTTCCGGCCAACGTGACGGAAGCGCAGTCCCTCATGGGAGCCATCGGCTCGGACTATCTGGTGGCTGGCAACCTGGACTTTCAGGACAACGACAAGCAGATCAACATCACGCTCAACGTTTATGACCGCAAGGGGCAGAGCTGGAGCAAAAGCTCCAAGGTCCCGCTGGAGGGCCTGCTGCCCGCGCTGGAGCGCCTGAGCAACGACGTGCGCAGCGAAGTCTTCAAGCGCCCCGGCGAGGACGCCAAAGCCGCCGAGCGCAAGGAAGTGCGCCAGGCCGTGCAGTCCAGGGTGCCCGTGCCGAGAAACGCCGACTTCGTGGCCGGAGACACCGGCGAGGCTCCTGTGGGCAATACCGGCGGGCCGGTGATGAACCCGCAGTTCCGTTACGAGGGCGGCGCCGAGACCCCGGGCCGCTGGCAGAGCCAGAGCCTGCGCTTCGCCTCCGTGAACATGGTGGTGGGCGACTACGTGGGCGACAAGAAAAACCGCGTCATAATCGCTGGTACCAACGTTATCTATGCCTATGAGTTCTTCCAGAACACGCTGAAGCCCCTGGGCGAGTATAAGCTCGGCATGCGCATCAAACTCCTGCGTGTGAGCCTGCTGGACCTTAACCGCGATGGCAAAGCCGAGATCATCGCCTCCGGCCTGGACGACCCGGACGGAAACGCCACGCCGCGTTCCTTTATCCTGAGCTTCAACAGCGGCAAGTTCGACAACTTCATGCCCCCGCAGAAGATGCACCTTTCCGTCGTGCGCACCCCGCCCACCAATCAGCCCACCTTGCTGGGCCAGGCCAAGGGCTCCCACGGCCCCTTTGACGAGACCGGCGTGAGCGAGATGCTCTACCAGGACGGCAGCCTGCAGCCTGTGCGCAAGCTGAACCTGCCCAGCATCGCCAACCTGTACAACTTCTCCTACGTGCCAGAGGGCAACACGTTCAAGATCGTCGTGTTGAACGAATACAACTATATGAAGGTTTTCACGGCGGACCTTGAGTCGCAGTACTCCCAGGAGGACGGCTACAACAGCTCCAACAATTACGTCATCGTGGACGAGCGCCTGCCCGGCATGGACATGGGCACCCGCGACACCGGCGTGGAAGACTTCTACTACGTGCCCATCCGCATGATCCCGGTGTCCTTCGACTCGCGCGGGAAGTATGAACTGCTGGCCAATAAGGACATTTCCGTGGCCTCGCAGATCTTCAAGAAGTTCCGTCGCTTCTCCCTGGGCGAGGTGCACTCCCTGTTCTGGGACGGCGTGGGCATGAGCCTGGCCTGGAAGACGCGGCGCATCAAGGGCACCGTTGTCGATCTGGCCCTGGAAGACCTGAAGAACGAGGGCAAGAAGCAGCTCGTGGTCTGCATCAACAGCTACACCGGCGCCATCGGCGCAAGCAGCGAAAAGACCGTCATCGTGACCTACGACCTGAATACCGACCAGTAAGCCTCTCTCGCGCCGGGCCGGAAGCGCGTCTTCCGGCCCGGCGCTCACCTCCTTCGCCCCCAAGGCGGCCCCATGACCCCTTCCAGCATCGATCCCAAGGTAAGCAACGTGCGCGGTTTGTCGGCCCATGCCGAGGAGAGCCACGCCGAAGCCGTTGCCGAGGCGCCCGGCCAGAGCGCCGCTCCTGCCCGTGCGCCCCTGGTGGTGACGCCGGAGGAGGCGGGCCAGAAGCTCCTGCAGTTCCTGCAGCGCCGCTTGGGGCGCGAGGTGCCCGGCTCGGCCATCCTGCGCATCATCCGCACGGGTGAGGTGCGGGTGGATGGGGGCCGCAAGAAGCCCTTCTTCCGCTTGGCCATTGGGCAGGAGGTGCGGGTGCCGCCCCTGACCGGCGTAAAAGGCGACGGAAAACCGACGCCCGCCGTCCCTGCTGAATCCGTAGGCATGTCATCGCCCCTCACCTTGGACATCCTGCACGAGGAACAAGGCTATGTGGCCGTGCGCAAGCCTGCGGGGCTGTGCGCCCATGCGGGCACCCGGCACAAGGACTCTGTGGCCGACCGGCTGAAGGTCCTGTACGCTGGCGCGCCCTTTGTGCCCGTGCTCACCCACCGGCTGGACAAGGACACTTCTGGCATTCTGCTGGCGGCAAAGAGCTACACAGAACTGCGCCGCCTCAACGACCTTTTCGCCACCGGTGGGGTGGCCAAGACCTATCTGGCCTGGGTGGATGGAGCTTGGCCTGGCAAGGGGCCGGAGCTTATGGAGGACCGCCTGGACCGCCTGGAGCTGGCCGAAGGCCAGGTGCTGGGCCGCAAGAAGGTGCTTGAGGCCCAGGAGGGCGAGGGCAAGAGCGCCCGGGCCGAGGTGCGCCCGCTGGTGCGCAAGCGCCAGGCTACGCTGCTGCTGGTGCGCCTCTTCACCGGCCGCACCCACCAGATCCGTGTGCAGCTTTCCTTGCGCGGCCATCCGGTCATCAGCGACTCGGTTTATGGCCGCAAGGTGCGCGGGGTGCCCATGCTGCTGCATGCCCTGTGTTTGCGCCTGCCGGAGCGCGCTCTCTTCGCGCCGCCGCCCTGGACCGGCCCCTTTGGTCTGCCCCAGGCCCTGGTGGACAAGCTGCGCGCCAGCCTGGCCGAGGCCGCGCTGGAGCAGACGCCGCCCACGGCGTGATTCTTTGGCCCCGATTTTGCTTGTGCCTTTGCGTGTTCTCCCAATTTCCGGCAACCCCAGCCACGCGTGAAGGAGTCTCGACCATGCGCCGTATTCTTCTGACCATTGCCTGCCTTTGCCTGCTGCCCGTGCTTACGGGCTGCGCAACCGCCTATAAAGCCGCCGTCGACCAGCGCGACGTGGGCACCTTTGTGGACGACGGGCGCATCGAATCCTCGGTGCGCGCCTCGTATGTCAATGATGACGTGGTGAAGCTGCGCGACATCTCTGTGAACTCCTACCTGGGCACGGTCTACGTGGTGGGCGAGTTCGAGTCCGACCGGCAGAAGATGCGCGCCGTGAAGCTGGCGCGGCAGGTGGAAGGCGTGCGCAAGGTCACCATCGTGCCCTTCCAGAAGCGCGAGGATCCCGCCTGCGGAGCCACGGATGATCTGGCGCTCTACGCCAAGATCAAGTCCCGGCTGGTGGAGGACGGCGACATCTGGTCCACCCAGGTGGACGTGAAGACCGTGCAGTGCAACGCCGTTGTGCTTGGCCTTGTGGCCAGCCAGCGCGACGCCGACGCCATCATCCGCCACATCAACAGGGTTGACGGCGTGCGGACCGTGCAGAACTACGTGCGCATCGTCAAATAACCGCCATGAACGCCATCAGGAGCATCGCGCCACGACACGCCGCACGGGCGGCCCTGCTGCTCCTTCTGGGAATATTTTCCTGGGGGCTGGGCGGCTGCGCGCCTGCACATATACCGCTCGACCCGGCGCCAGCCCTGCCTTCCGCTGGCAAAAACTCCGCCGTGGCCGCCGCGCGTTCCCTCACCGGAGTGCGCTACAAGTGGGGCGGCGAGTCGCCGCAGACGGGCTTCGACTGTTCAGGCCTTACCTGGTGGACCTATCGCCAGCTTGGCGTGCAGCTCCCCCGCGTGTCGTACGAGCAGTACGAGGTCGGCCAAGCCGTGGGACGGCGAGACATCCGTCCCGGCGATTTGGTGTTTTTCCGCCTGCCCGGCAATCCCAAGAACATGCACGTGGGCATCGCCACCGAACGCGGCACGTTCATTCACAGCCCGCGCGAAGGCGGTAAAGTGCGCGAAGATCCCATGGACTTGCCCTATTGGCGCGAGCGCTACATCGGCGCGCGGCGCGTCGTGCGGACCGACGGTTAGCGTGGAGCATGGGGAGCGGCAGAGAGTATTCTCGGTGGAGCGATTCCCCTGACCCCTTCAGGGCAAGCGAAAGAGCTTGGACCGAGAGATTACTCGGACCAGGCTCTTTCGCTTGCGGGAGTGTGGGTGGGGCGTATCCTGCGTCGTTGCCAAGGCTTAGCAGGGTTGCTGCCGCTTGCAGCTACTCGCAGGCAGGCTCCACCGGCAACACGATGAAGAAGTTGTTGCCCAGCGGCGCGGCTTCGTAGCCTGTCAGTCCGCCGTGCAGATCGACCACCTGTCGCACGAAGGCCAGCCCGTGGCCGGTGCCGTGTTCGTTTCCTGTGGTGCTGGCGCGAAAACCGGGCTGGAACAGGCCGGAGCGCTCCGCCTCCGGCACCGTTGGTCCGGTGGTGAAAACATTGAGCTTAACGCCTGGTTTGCCCGGCCCGAAGGCATCAGAGAGGATGCCCCAGCCATAGGCCATGAACTTTCTGGACAGGCCTTCCGGCGTGGACACGGCGCGGGTGTACTTCACGGCGTTTGAGAACAGGTTGGCGTAAACCTGCGCGATGAGGCCAAGGTCGGCCATCAGCAGCACGGGCTTATCAGGAATGCCGCCCATGGACAGGTCGATGGCGATGCCCCGGTCGGACAGGCGGGAGCGGAAGCGCTCCACCTGAGGCTCCACCACCTGTTTAAGCAGGTTCACCATGCGTTTTTCAAGCACATACCGGCCTTCTTCGAAGTGCCTGCGCCGCAGCAGGGTCTCCAGAAACATGCTGGTCTGCTCGTAATGCCTGTTGATCTCTTCGTACTGTGCGCGCAGCCGGGTTTGCACCACATCAAGTTCGCCCAGAAACTCGCGCGGCGTATCCATCGGGGCCGCCAGAAGCAGCCGCTCAAGCTCGGTGATGGACCCGCGCAAGCGGTTGAAGAACAGCTTGAAAGTCATATTTGGCACGATGACGTTGTGCCCGATGTCGGCCACGAGGTTCTGGATGAAGGTCAGATGCTCGCGGTTTTTGGCCCGAGCCAGACGGTTGTGCATCTGGTAGCCGATGCGTCCAGCGTACTTCTCAAAGAATAATCGGCGAGTCCCAGAGAGCTCCGCCCCCCCGACCACCTCAATCCAGCCCAGAACGCCGTGCTCCAAGGGAAAGCCCAAGAGTTCGCTGGTGTCCTTGCGGCCCTTGATGGGGACGAAAAAGCTTGAGCCGACCATGGTGGGCTTGGACGGAGGCTCAGACGCCGGAAGTTGCGCGGGGATGTGCAGGCACCTGGCCAGCCGCCAGCTGTTCGCCGATACTCGCAGGTATACGCGCACGTCCTGCTCAAAGAACATCATGGGCAAGAGAACGCAGATGGTCAGCAGGTCGCGGCGGGAGTCGTATTCCTGGGCCATGTCGAAGAAGGTGGTGAGCATGCGCTGCTCGTCCAGATTGAAGCCGTAGCCCTCAGCCTCCTCGATCTTGTGCAGCACGCGGCTTTCCAAGGCCCTGCGCCGCAAAGAATCGCTTTCCAGGCATAGGGACGGGTCTGGCGGCAAGGGCGCGCGGGAAACCTCTGAAGCGGAGGGTTTGTGGGCGACACGTTCTGTCGGCACAGTCTGCTGATTCTGCGATTCGTCAGACATTTCAGCCTCCGGGGAGCGGACTAAGCATTGCGCGGACATCTGGCGCACCAATCACCAGCCGTTCCACATCCATGTCGGGGTGGATCTCGCCCCGAGGCGCCAGACGCCAGGCCCAGGTCTCCGCAGGCAAATCCAGGCGCACGCCGTAGAGCAGGTCGGCCTCGTACTCAAGCTGGCCGGCCCGGTAGCCGCGCTCTAGCGTGTCGGCCACCAGGCAAGCCGGGCAGGGCAGCGCCGCCAGCGAAGCCAGATGTGCGCGCACCAGCGACGCTGCAAAAGCCTTGTGCGTGTTGCCATTCTGTTGATCTGGGATGACATTGCGCAGGGCGGTCAGGACATATAGCGGCAACTGCGAAAGCAGGTTGGCTGAGTAAACGTAATCCAGCGCGGGCAGACCCAGGGTGAGGTCTGGCCCGGGGGCCTGAGCGGCGGCAAGGGCATCGGCGTTCGGCAGGGCGTCCAGGCAGCCGGAGAGGTCTGTGTGAACCAGCTCAACGTTGCCCAATGCCCGTGCCAAACGCACCGTGGCGGGAAGAAAGGCCAGGTCCGCCAGAACCACTTGCCGGAACAGGGCCGAAAGCTGCTCCAGGGGCACATCGAGCAACAGGCCAGCGCCCAGCACCAGGGCGGTGCGCCGGGAGTTGCAGGCCTCTGCGGCTTTGAGGCAGAGCACCCGCGCGCGTGTCAGGTGCTCGGCCCAGGCGCGGCGCTGACGCCGGTGCCGCGCCCAGATTCCCACGAGTTCCGTGAGGTGCCCGTGGGGATTCTGTTGCCCGCCAATGCGGGCTCGCGCGTAGAGCAGGGCTTCTGCCAGCATCCGGTCTTCGCCTTTTCCGCTGCTGTTTCCGGGCTAGGCCCGCACTTTGGTGAACTTTTCCGGCAAGGCCTGGCACACGGGACAGCGGCCGGCGGTCTCGTCTGTATGGATGTAGCCGCAAATGGTGCAGACTTGGTACGCTCCTTCGCCCGCGTCATTGGTCTCGCGCAGGGAAAGGTGGCTGTTCAGGGCCCGGGCCATCTGTACCAGCAGGGCTCCGGCAGCGCGGTCGCCCTCGGCCTGGGCCTGCACTGTCCACTGCAGGGTTTCCACTGCTATCTCACGCGTTTCCTGTAAGGCTTCGGCCAGATTTTCTGCCGTGGTTCCTATGCGCCCGCGCAGAAGCAGCAGAGCCTTTTTGGCCTGCACCTCCTGGGCCTGGGCCAGGGCCAGGAACAAGGACTGCCCTGGGGTGTTGTCCAGCGCGGCTTTTTGCGCGCGCACGCGGTTCTTTGCGGCGGCCAGCGACTGGAGCACGAAGGCCTGGGCCAGCGGTTCTGTTTCGGGGGGCATGATGTGTTACTCCTGCATGGGGGGGTGGATTATCGCGCGGGGCCCAAGGATCTGATGCACGGCTTCGAGCATCTCCGCCCTGGTGAACGGCTTGCGCAGAACGGCGCGTGCGCCCAGGCGACGCGCGGTTTCGAGATATATCTCGGGGGCCACGCGCCCGCCGCCGGACATGACCAGCGCCTCTGTTTCCGGCGCAAGCAAACGCAGCTTAAGCAGCACTTCAAACCCGTCCATGTCCGGCATCACCACGTCGGTGATGACCAGATCCGGAGCCAAAAGGTTGAGCCGCTCCAAGGCCTGCCTGCCCCCGTCGGCGGGCACGGCCTCGTAGCCGTCCTGCTCAAGCATGCGGCATACCAATTCGCGCACGTCGCCGTCGTCGTCAACCACTAGAATGCGTTGGGTCATTGTTCCCCCCCTGCGATATTGGCCAGGGCCTGTCGCACGGCCTGGGCCAGTTCGCCAGTGGAAAAGGGCTTTGGCAGAAGCCGAACCGCACCAAGGGATTCAAGGCGGTCCGGGGGGACGAATCTGCTGAAGCCTGTGATGAGTACAATGGGCAAGTCTGGGCGCACCGGGCGCAGGCCCTCGGCCAGCTGCATTCCGGTGATTCGGGGCATGTTCAGGTCGGTGACCAGCAGATCGAAGGCGTGGGGAATGCGGAGCAAATCATTCAAGGCGGCCTGAGAGTCGCTTTGCGTGGTCACCTGGTAGCCAAGGGTGGTCAGCGCCTTGCTGTAGAACTCCAAGAGATCGGGTTCATCGTCCACCACCATGATGCGCTCCATGCCGCGCAGGTTGCCGGGTCTTGCTTCGCGTGGTGTCTCTTCGCCGCTGGCCTGGGTGGGCAGCACCACCAGGAAGCGTGCTCCCTGGCCTGGTTCGCTCTCGGCCCACACGGCCCCGCCCATGCTGGTCACTATGCCATGGACCACCGCCAACCCAAGGCCCGTGCCCTCGCCCGGGCCCTTGGTGGTGAAGAACGGATCAAAAATGCGGCCCAGCACATCTGGCGCGATGCCTGGCCCCTGGTCCTCCACCTGAAGCGTCAGATACTCGCCCGAAGTGAGGCGGCGTCTGGCGGCAACTTCCGCAGGCAACGGCCCGGCGCTGGACGTCACCATGAGCCTTCCGCCTGTGTCCTGCATGGCCTGGGCTGCATTGGTGCACAGGTTCATGACTATTTGATGAATTTGCGAGGGATCGGCCAGGATGGTGGCCTGCGAGCCGAGCACCGCCTTGATTTCGATGCTTTTGGACAGGGAGGCCTCTAGCAGTTGCAGGGCCTCGCCCACAGCGGCGTCGGCGCGCAAATGGCGCAGCTTGTGCTCGCTGCGGCGGCTGAAGGACAAGATCTGGCGCACCAGCTCCCGGGCGCGCATGCTGGCTCCCAGAACCCTGTCCAGGCAGGCGCGGGAGCGCGATTCCGTCGGCAGGTCGTCCAGGGCAAGCTCCGTGAAGCCCATGATGGACGCCAGCAGGTTGTTGAAGTCATGGGCTACGCCGCCGGCAAGGGTGCCAAGGGCTTCCATTTTTTGGGCCTGCCATAGCTGGTGTTCAAGCAGGCGTTTCTCGGTGACGTCGCGGCAAACGGCCACGTAGCTCACCAGCCGATCAGCCTGGCTGCGGATGGATGACACGGCGAACTCCACTTCCGCCGCGTTTCCGCCGGACCGGGCAAAGGTGCAGGTGCCGCGCCAGGTCCCCTCGCCTCCGGTACTTTGAAGCGCAGAGCTGTGATGATCCAGCACGGAAACGTCGAGGGCGAAAACGCTTTTGCCTTTGAGGGGCGCAACAGCCGATTCCAGGCCGGTCATGCGCTCAAAGGCCGGGTTGGCGTAGAGGATGGTGCCGGACTCGTCTGCGATGAGCACGCCCTCGGCGGCCTGCTCGATGGCACGGTGCAGTCGCCGCAGCTCCGCCTCTGTTTCTTTCTGGTCCGTGGTGTCAATGCCAAAGGCGATGATGCCAGTGACAGTGTCGCCTGCTTTCAGCAGGCTGTTTTGCCAGGAAACGTGGCGCAGGCGACCATCCTTGGTGCGCAATACGCTGTTGTGCTGGCGCGGCAGGGAGGTGCGCCCGGCCATGAAATCCCGGTACTGGGCGGTATTGGCCTCGGCCAGGTGGCGCGGCAACATGACGGCGTTCCACTCTCGCCCAAGCACCTCGGCCCGCGTGAAGCCGGTTATGCCTTCGGCTGCGGCGTTGAACAGGGTAACGCGTCCTGCCGTGTCGAGCCCGACAAGCATGGCGTTGGCGCCCTCAATGAGGCTCTCGGCATAGTCGCGGGCATTGCGTATGGATTCCGCATCGCGGCGGGCCTGGAGCACTCGCCACAATCCCACCAAAAAGAGCTGCAACTGGAGAGTGTCGTTTTCATCATAGAGCGTAGCCTTGTTCGCAACGCCGAAGACCGCCACCACGTCTTCGCCCTCAACCAGTGGCACGGCCATGAAGCGCCGGATGGGCGCATGGCCCTCTGGCAGGCCTTGTCTGGCATGGCTGCCTTCATAGTCGTTGACCAGCGTGGGCGTCTTGGTGTGGATGCATTCACTCCAGAGCCCTGCCTGGGAGAGGGGGTAAACGCGATTCTTCCAGACCCCGGGCATTGGCTTGGCGCTCACGGACCACTGGATCTTGTCCAGGTCCACGTTCTCGCCCTCCACGAAAAACAGAAAGCCCATCTCGCTGCCGGTCAGGCGCACGCCCTCATCCAGGGCGAATGCCACCAGACCGCTGGTGTCCTGGCCGCCCATGTGGGTCAGGGTGAAGAGCGTTTCCATGCGGTCCTGGGTAAGGCGCAGGGCGGCCAGAGCCTGGTCGCGTTCGGAGAGTGCGGAAAGAAGCTTCTGATTCATGCGCCAAAGCGAGGCGTATCGCCAGATGAGCATCCCGCCGCCCACGGTCAGCAGCAGCCCGGCCACAATCCACCGCGCGCGCGCTGGAAGCAGGGGCGGATCTGGTTCGGCGCGCCATTTATGATACAAGGTGTGGTAGTCCCCGCTGCCGTGAAACTCATCCAGGGCCTTGTTCAGCCGTTCCAGAATGTCGGGCTGCTGGAGGTTCACGGCCAGGGCTCGGCGCACCTCGAAGACAGGGTTCTTGCTGCGGCCAATGCGGTTTTCCAGCCCGGCTGATTGCGCCGCATGTTCAACCAGCGGAGTCAGGCACACCAAGGCGTCGGCATCCCCGGAAATGAGGCCGAACAGTGCTTGCGGAAGGGAAGGGTAGGGTTGGGGCAGAAGGTTCGTCTCCGTACTCAGGTGCTCCAAGGTGGTGCTTTCGCTAAGTACGGCGACCCGTAAGCCGCTCAGTGAGGCCATATCCTCGCGCCGGGGACTGTTCGTCCTGAAAAAAATATGAACAGGCTGGGTTTCAAGGGTGCGGCTGAAGGCGAAACGATCGGAGCGAGTGGGGCTGATGCTGAGGCCTGGCAAAAGATGGGCCTCTCCCTGCTCCACCATGGTCATGGCTTCGTCCAGCGTTTCGGTGAGGATGAAGCGCACGCGGTAGCCCGCTTTGGCCGCCACCTGGCGCAAGGCTTCCGGCGCGAACCCCGTTGCCGCCCCATCCGGGCCGATGAAATAAAGCGGAGGCAGATTTGTAGGCACGGCGGCCAGCAGTTCCGGTAGTTCTGCTCCCGGCTGACTGGCTTCGGCCTTGGTCGGCTGGTTCGGCAAGGGCTGCCCTGCCAGGGCGGAGCCAGAGGCCGCCAGAGCCGCAGCCAGCAGAGACGCGCAGAGAATGCCGCACGCCAAAAGTCGGGATAACGACGGGGGGCGGAACTGGCCCGATGGTGTGCTCGAAAGCCGTGGCATGCGCCGCTCCACTCGCGCCTGCGCTAGCCCAGGGCCCGCTTCACGTAATCTTCAAGCACGCTGCGCTCCACCGGCTTGGGCATGAACCAGCTGGCCCCGATGCCGAGCAACCCGGAAATCTCGCTGACGCCGATGAACGCGGACATAACCACAATGGGCAGGGTTTGAAAGCGGGGATCGGCGCGCAGGGTGCGGATGAGCGTTGTGCCGTCCATCCCAGGCATCATGATGTCGGTGATGAGGAGGTCGAAACGGTTTTCGGCGCACATGGCTTCCCAGGCGTGGCGGCCATTGGGGCTTACCAGGGCGCAGTGGCCCATGCGCTCTACGATGGTGGCGACAAAGCGCTGAGAGATGGGGTCGTCTTCAGCTATCAGGATCTTGGCCATGCATTTACCCTCCCGCTGGCGAACAGGCATTGCCAAATGCCTATCGCTACGCAGCGCGTATTGATAATCAAGATCCGTTCCAACTCCTGCCAAGCCGCCCAGGCCCGCGCCTGTGGCCTATGGCCGCCACCTGGTGCCAAGCATTGAAGGCCTCTGTTCCAGTTATTCCGGAATCCCAGCCATCGGGCGCCGCGTCTTTATCAGGCCATGCTTGCCAAGCAGCTCATACAGACGCGCCGTTTTGAGTCCAGACAGCTCTGCGGCAAGGCCCACATCGCCGCCTGTGCTGGCTAATAGCGACGAGAAGTACTCGAACTCGGCCTTGTCCAGCAGGCGCGTTCGATGCTCTCGCCAAGGACCCAGCACAGCGAGTCGACTCTCAGGGACGGGATGCGCCTGCGCAAAACTGCGAGAGGACACCCGGCCGCGCATGAGCCGCACCCGGAGTTCCAGAGGCAGATGCTGTGGCAGCAGCATCGCCTCGCCCCGGGCGGAAACCAGGCTCATGTCCACGGTTTGCAGAAACTCGCGTACATTTCCGGGCCAGTCGTGCGACAAGAGCAGTTCCAGATACTCCGGGCTGGGGGTTGGGCCGGGGCGGCCCGCTTGCGTGGCGTTCAGCGTCAGGCGCCACTCAAGAAGGGTTTGGATGTCGCCGTCGCGCTCGCGCAGGGGGGGCAGATCCAGGCAAAAGGCACCAAGGCGGTACAGCAGGTCTTGGCGGAATTCCCCGCGAATGGACATTGCCCCCAGATCACGGTTGGTGGCGGCCACGAGTCGGAAGTCGCTGGTGCGGACCTGCCCTCCGCCCACGGGGCGGTAGCTGCGCTCTTGCAGCACGCGCAGGAACTTGGCCTGGATGGGCAGCGGCAGCTCGCCCACCTCGTCCAGAAACAGGGTGCCTCCGTCGGCCTGCTCGATGAGTCCGGACTGTTTGCGGTCGGCCCCGGTAAAGGAGCCGCGCTCGTGGCCGAAGAGCACGGATTCAGCGAGGGTGCCGGGCAGCGTGGTGCAGTCCACCACGACGAAAGGCCCCTGGGCGCGGCTGCCGCTGGCGTGGATGGCCCGGGCGAAGATCTCCTTGCCCGTGCCCGTTTCGCCGGTGATGAACACGTCCACGCCGCTGGCCGCCGCCATGCCGGCCTGAGCCAGGGTGGCGGCGAGTCGCGGGCTCTTGCCCACGATGCCGGAGGACTCCGGCAGGGCGGGTATGCGTTGCCGCCGCTTCTCCGCGCGATAGGATAAGGCGCGCAGCATGGGCAGGGTCATGCGGTCAACGGAGGTCGGCTTCTCTATGTAATCCCAGGCCCCGCAGCGCAGGGCCAGCTCCGCGCCGTCCGGGTCGCCCTGGCCGGTGATGATGATCACCTCGGGCGGATCCTTAACGGCGCGCAGTTCCTCAAGGGCTTGGGCTCCCGAGCCGTCGGGCAGGCGCACGTCCAGGTAGATTACGTCAACGTTCTGGCGTGCCAGGGTTCGGCGAGCCTGGGCCAGGGTTCCAGCGGCAAGAGCCGTATGTCCGTGCCGCTCCACAGAGGTGCAGAGAAGCTCACGAAACAGCTCGTCGTCATCCACCACAAGGATCTTGGCCATGCCTTCCCCTTTGTCGATTTCTGGAAATAGCGGAACAATTCTGGGAAACCCATACTACGAAGCCGTATTTTTTACCAGAGCTTGCGAGGGGGAATGTGATAACCTGCGGTAACTGTTTGGAATTAAATGTAGTGAATGGTGTGGCATGGATATTGTTTAAGAGACGCCGTGCGCCGGGCGGCAACGTTCCCGGTGGCCGCGTCGGTTGGACCGACGTGTCTGCCGGGCAGGTGGGGGGCCTGCCCGGCTCTTTTTTTGCCTGATGAGAGGGCTACAGTCCCTTCACTATTTCTCCTGCAAGAATATCCTCTGTTGCCGCCATCAGACGCGGCAGAGAAAACTCCGCTTCCACACGGCCCCGGCACAACGCGCCCAGGCGCGCGCCTTCCTGCGTCAACCGCGCCAGAAGCGTCTCCATTCCCGCGGCCAAGGCCGCCGCATGGCCGGGAGCAACCACAAGCCCCGTGCCGCCCAGCACGCGTCCCGCGTCGCCCGCATCGGTGGCCACGCAGGGCACGCCGCAGCTCATGGCCTCCCCAAGCACGTTGGGAAAGCCCTCGTTTGACGACGACAGGCAGAGAATATCCAGGGCGTTGTATACGCCCGGCATGTCTGTCCTCTCCCCGGCCCAGATGAGCCGCGAGCCCAGCCCCAAAGCCGCAGCCCTTTCCCGCAGGCTCTGTGCGTAGCTCGCCGGTCCGCCGCCGACGCAGACGAAACGGACGCTAGGGCTTCGTGCCGCAAGCAGGGCCGCCGCCGCCAGGAATGTTGGGTGATCCTTGAGCGGGTCCAGCCGGGCGACAAGCCCGATGAGTTGCTCGTCTTTTCCCACGCCCCATTCCGAGCGCAGGACCGCTCCAAGGCTTCGGTCCGGGTGAAAGCGCGCGGTGTCGGTGCCGTTGTCCACCACGCGCAGCAGCCCCGCAGGAAAGCCGCGCTCAAGGCACAGCCGCCGACCAGCTTCGGAATTGGCGATGACCAAGTCCGCCTGGCGTGAAAGCCTGGCCTCCAGGCCCAGAAGCAGCCGCCCGGCGCGTCCCTGGCCCGAGGCGTCCGCCGCGCGGATGCCCATGACCAAGCGCGTCTGTGGATAAAAAGGCCGAAGCAGCGAGCCCAGCACGCAGCAGGTGGGCAGGAAGGAGTAGTGGACCTGCGGAGCCTCGCGCCGGAGTATTCCAGCCAGGGCCAGCAACACGCGCAGGTTGTCCAGGCGTGAGTGCTTGCCCAGGGTGATGAGCCGCGCCTGGCCAAGCTCCGCCGCCAGCGGCCCGCCCTGGCCGAGAGCCACGGCCAGCACCTCGTGCCCGCGTTGCGCCAGGCCGCAGGCCAGGGCCGCGAACTGGCGTTCGGCCCCGCCAGGCTCCAGGCTGGGGATGGACATCAGGATGCGCATGAGCCGCCGCCGCCTGGGCCGTTGGCCGCCAGCCAGGCCTGGAACATGAGCATGTCCCAAAGGCTGTGGCTCCGGTTGTCCTCCCCGGCCAGAAACTCGCGCCAGATGCGCTCCGCGAGCACTGGGTCCAGCCAGCCCTGGCGGCGCAGGAGCGCGGGCGAAAGCAGATCTCCGGCCCAGGCCCGCAGCGGCCCGCGCAGCCAGGCGGCCAGGGGCACGCCGAAGCCCATCTTGGGGCGGTCCACCAAGGTCTGCGGCACGTGCCGGTAGAGCACACGGCGCAGCAGATGCTTGCCTTGCCCGCGGTCCATGCGGCCCGTCGCCTTGAAGCGCATGGGCAGGCGCGCCGCGAGCTCGGCCACGCGGTAGTCCAAAAGCGGCGTGCGGGCTTCCAGGGCCACGGCCATGCTGGCCCGGTCAACCTTGGTCAGGATGTCATCGGGCAGGTAGCCCAGCAGGTCCGTCAAGCTCATCCAGGCGCGACGTGCCTCCGGGGTGTCGCCCAGAGCCAGGGGCGAACGGCCCGGGTAGTCCGGCTCCTGTGCGCCCAGCACCAGCTGCGCAGGGTCCTTGAGGTGCGAGACGAAATGCCGGTACAGGGCTTCGAAGCCGCTGACGCCCAAGGCGTCGAGCCGCCAGCGGAACTTGTGGCCGCGCGGTCCCAGCAGGTTCCAGAAGCCGGACGGCAGCATCCGCGCCGCGCCAAGAGCCGCCCGGCGCAGCGGACCGGGAATGGCGGACAGCAGTCCATGCGCCCGCAGGGTCCAGGGATAGCGCTCATAGCCGGAGAACAGCTCGTCGCCGCCGTCGCCGGAAAGGGCCACTGTGACATGCCCGCGCGTCAGGCGGCACAGCAGCGCCGTGGGAATCTGCGAGGAATCGGCAAAGGGCTCGTCCCAAATGCGCGGGATTTCAGGCACATGGTACAGGAGGTCGCGGGCGGTGACCGTGAGCTCCGTGTGCTCGCAGCCCAGGTGCCGGGCCACTTCGCGGGCATGGGGAGCCTCGTTGAAGGCCGCCTCCTCGAACCCGATGGAGAAGCTGCGCACGGGTCGTGCGCTCTGCCGCTGCATCAGCGCTGTCACCAGGCTGGAGTCGAGGCCGCCGGACAGGAATGCGCCCAGGGGCACGTCCGCCAGCATTCGCAGGGAGACCGCGTCGGTGAGCAGACGCTCAAGCTCGTCAGCCGCCTCGTCCTCGGTCCCGGCGAAGGGGTCGAGAAAACCCTGCCGCCAGATCTGCTCCGCATCCCAGTAGCGGGTGCGCGCCTCGCCCCCGGGGCCGATGGTCACGATTTCGCCGGGCAGGATCTTTTGCGCCTGGGCGTAGATGCTGTGCGGAGCCGGAATGTAGTTGTGCCGGAAATACAGCGCCAGGGCGTCGCGGTGGAGCGAGGCGTCAAAGCCTGGGTGCTCGCGCAGGGCCTTCAGCTCCGAACCGAACACGATGCCGCCCGGAATGCGGCCCAAGTACAGGGGCTTTACGCCCAGGCGGTCGCGCACAAGGCTGAGGCTGCGCTCCCGGCAATCCCACAGGGCGAAGGCGAACATGCCGTTGAAGCGCCGCACCGCATCCGGCAGACCCCACTGCTCTATGGCCGCCAGCATGACTTCGGTGTCTGACCCGCCCCGGAAGCCGTGGCCCAGGGGCGCCAGCTCCTCGCGCAGCCGCGCGAAGTTGTACACCTCGCCGTTGAAGCACAGCATATAGCGCCCGGAGGCCGAGCACATGGGCTGACGTCCCAGGGGCGAGAGGTCCAGAATGGACAGGCGGCGGTGGCCCAGGCCCACGCCAGCGTCCGCATCGGTCCACAGGCCCGCGTCATCCGGGCCGCGATGGATCAGGGTTGCGTTCATGGCCGCAAGGGGCGCAAGGGCCGCCGGATTGCCCGGCGTGTAAATTCCGCAGATGCCGCACACTTTTGGTCTGCCCCCTGATGGTTATTGGCCGCGCCCGGGCTTTCGGGCAACGCAGTACACGATGGGGGAGGTGAGGTCGTTGGCCAGCCGGGCGCGCCGCTCTTCTCCCAGCAGGCGCTCCAGGATCCACGCGGCCATGGACGGAATCGCCAGTGCCGCGCCCAGGAATTTGCGCGCCAGCGGACGCCTCTCCCAGCGCGCGGGGTTCACCACTCCCAGATTCAATGCGCCCAGATGCCCCCAGGCCTGGGGGAGCAGGCCGCTGTCGCGGTGCGCCTGGGCCAGATCCTTGGGCCAAAGGGGCGTGTGCAGCGCGTAAATGCGCCTGTCCAGCAGCCGCTGGGCCAGGCCCGTGAGGCCGCGCATGTTCGGAACCAGAGTGATCACCAGCCCGCCGGGCCGGGCCAGCCAGGCCAGCCGCTCAATTACGCCGCGCGTGGGGTTGAAATGCTCCGCCAGGCCCTGGCTGAACACCACGTCCGCAGCACCTTCCAGGGGTTTGGGCAGGTCGAACAGGTCGGCCTGCATGATCTCTCCCACCGCGCCGGCCTTGCGCAACACGGCCTGGGCAAGGGCGCAGCCCATCTCGGAGTAGTCCAGCCCGCGCACCCGGTAGCCGAAGCGCGCGGCAAAGACTGGCAGCCAGGCCGAGCCGCCGCAGCCCGCTTCAAGCAGCACCTGTTCCGGCCCGGCCATGGGCAGGTGCCGTTCGAAAAACGCGCCCAGCAGCAGGTTCATGTGATTCATCAGGCGCGTATCGTCCAGGTCCACCGGGTCCGGGGCCTCGCGCAGCCACACGGACTGCCAGTAGTCGGTCCCAGCCTTGTCGCCGGGTTTGCGGTTCATGGGGCCGGTCATGCGGGCCTCCGGCAATGCCGCCACACGGCCCAAAGCGCCGCGCCGGCAAAGAGCGCGTGCATCAGCGCCGATGATGCTGCAATGCCCGTCACGCCCATGACGCGGCTCAGACCAAAGCTCATGAGGCCGCTGGCCGCCAGCAGCACGGCCTGAAGCAGCAGCAGGAAGCGGAACTGCGACAGGGCCTGAAGCATGCGGGCAGCCCCTATGCTCAACAGAAAGAACGGGAGCTGCGCGAAGAACCAGACCTGGCCAGCGCTCACGGTCTGGGCTGCCTGGGCGTCGAAGCGCCCGCGCTGGAACAATAGCTCCACTAGAAGCGGCGAGGCCAGAATTCCGGCCAAGGCCAAGGGCGCGGACACCAGCGCCAGCCGCTTGACCATGCCCTGGCAGGACGCCAGCAGCGCCTCGCGCGGGGCGTTGTGAGCCATGTCCGTAAAATGCGGCAAAAGCACCGTGGATAGTGTGAGGCCAAGCAGGGCCGAGAAGCCTGCGGGCAGCTTGGCTGCATAGCTCAGGGCAGCCACAGAGCCCTCGCCAAGGGTGGAGGCGATGGCGTTGTTGATGAAAGGCGTCAGGCCGAACAGGCTTGCGCCCAGAGCCAGCAGGCCCCAGCCGCGAAGCAGGGCGGGCAGGGGGTTTTCTTCTGATGAAGGCTTGCTGCGCCAGTCGCGCAACGCGTTCAGCCAGCCGTCAAAAACGCCGCCCCAGGCCCGGCCCATGAGCCGGATCAGGAGGCCGAATTCAACGGCTGCTCCCAGGTTCAAGCCCGCCACCAGGGCATGGATGCCCAGTCCACCGTGCAGCAGGAAGATGCCCAAGAGGATCGTCAAAGCCCCTGTGGTCGCGGCCAGGGCCGGGCCCTTGAAGTCGCCGCGGTAGTTCACCAGGGAGCCCAGCACGTGGTTCAGGCTGCTGAGGATAAACAGAGGCAAAAGCCCGGTCAGCAGTGCTTTCGTCAGGACCAAGCGTTCCGGCGTTGCGTCGGGCGATAGCACGACCATGGCGCTGGCCGGGAGCAGGGCCAGGGCCAGGGCGGCCAGGGCGACCAGCAGAGCCTGGGCCGTCAGGGCGCGCACCAGGAAGCTCCCGGCGGCGTTAGATGCGGCAAGCGCGCCGGAGGTGTTTCTAGCCGACACCCTGCCAAGGGCCGGGATGAGGGCCGAGGAAAAATTTGCGCCAAGCAGGTTGGCCAGGAACGCAGGCGCCAGCAGGGCCAGCACGTAGGCGTCGAGCTGCCCGCCCAGGCCAAAGAGCGCGGCGATCAGCATCTCCTTGCCCATGCCGATGCCACGGGCCAGGCCGTTGAACAGCAGCACCAGGAAGGAGTCGCGGGCCAGGCGGGAGGAGCATTCCTCGCGCAGCTTGCGCATCAGCATGGAAAGCTGTTCGCCGTTCATGATGCGCTGGCCGCAAGGTTGCGCCGGGCGTTCTGCCCGCCGCGCGTATTGGGGGTGAGTCTCCGGAAGGCCATGGGCATGCGTACGGGAATTCCGGCCAGAGTTCAACGAAAGGGGGCACTGCTGGCTTCCGAAAGCCGGGCTCTTGCCAGCCGGGGACTGTGGGAGTAAGCCCTGCCGATGCACGCACACCTGTTCATCCCCTGCCTTGTGGAGGACTGCCAGCCCGAAGCCGCCGAAGCCGTGGTGGAGGTGCTGGAGAGCCTTGGAGTCGAGGCCCGGCATCCTGCGGGCCAGACCTGCTGCGGACAGCTCGCCTACAAAACCGGCGACGCGAAAAACGCCCGCCTGCTTGCCTTGCGCTATCTTGAAATTTTCGCCGCGCCCGGCCCGGTGGTCTGCCCGTCCGGTTCCTGCGTGAAAATGGTGCGCACCTACCCGGAGCTTTTCGCGCCGGGCACGCCTGACCACCAAAGAGCCGTGGACCTGGCCGCGCGCACCTTTGAATTCTGTGAGTTCGTGGCTGGGCTTCCCGGCGCGGACACGCTGAACGCCCAGCTCCAGGTGCGGGCCTGCTACCATGGTTCGTGCCAGATGCCGCCGGGACAGTCAGGCGGGGTCGACGCCCCGCGCAGGCTGCTCTCCTCCGTGCGCGGTCTGACGCTTCTTGAGGCCGACCGCGATGACCGCTGCTGCGGTTTTGGCGGCATCTTCAGCCTCCAGTTCTCTGCGGTGTCCCAGGCCCTGGTGGAAGACAAATGCCGGGAGATCATGGTGCTGGAGCCGGAGATCCTGGTCAGCGCCGAGCCCAGCTGCCTCATGAACATCAGCGGGCACCTGGCCCGCCTGGGCAAAGGAATTCCGGCCCTGCACGTGGCCCAGGTGCTGGCGGCCAGCCTCAAGAAAGAGACCCCGGCCTGGAGAAGGAAATGATGATGGAACTGACCACGCGCCACTTTCGCCAGCAGAGCGCCAGCGCCTGCCGCGACAGCAACCTGCGCGCCGTTCTGGACCACGCCACGCGCTACTTCATGGGCAAGCGCGGCGCGGCCCTGGAGGCCTTTGCGGGCCGTGACGAACATTTCGCCCGCGCCAGGAGCGCGCGCCTGAACGCCCTTTCGCGTCTGCCGGACCTGCTGGAGGAGCTGGAGCGCAACGCCACAGCCGCAGGCGTCAAGGTCCACTGGGCCGCAGACGCCGCCGAGGCGCGAGCCATCATCACAGGCATCGCCAAGGCCGCAAACGTGCGTGTCATCGTCAAGGGCAAGAGCATGGTCACGGAAGAGATCGAACTCAATCCCGCCCTGGAGGCCGCCGGGGCCGATGTCTGGGAGACTGACCTGGGCGAGTTCATCGTGCAGCTGGCCGGAGAGCCGCCCTCACACATCATCGCGCCCGCAATCCACAAGTCCCGCGCAGAGGTGGCCGAGCTCTTCGCCGAAAAGCTGAACCTGCACGGCCAGAGCATCCCGGAGCTGACGCTCCTGGCCCGCGAGGCCCTGCGCGAGAAATTTCTCTGCGCCGACATGGGCATCACCGGGGCCAACATGGCTGTGGCCGAGACCGGCAGCGTCATCCTGGTGGAGAACGAGGGCAACATCCGCATGTCCACCACCTGCCCGCCCGTGCATGTGGCCCTCATGAGCCTGGAAAAGGTGGCCGCCACCATGCAGGACGCGGCGGACATCCTGCGCGTGCTGCCCAGAAGCGCCACAGGCCAGAAGATGTCTTCCTACGTGTCGGTCCTTACCGGGCCGCGCAAAGAGGGCGAGACCGACGGCGCGCGCGAAATGCACCTGGTGATCCTGGACAACGGACGCTCCGAGGTGCTGGCCGACCCGGTGCTGCGCGAGGCCTTGGCCTGCTTCCGTTGCGGGGCCTGCCTCAACTCCTGCCCGGTGTACCAGACCATCGGCGGCCACGCCTACGGCTCGGTCTACTCCGGCCCCATCGGCACGCTGTTGTCGTCGCTTCTTTTGCCGCAGGACCTGACCCGCGACCTGCCTTTCGGCTGCACCCTGTGCGGGGCCTGCGCCCGCACCTGCCCGCTGGGCATCAACCACCCCAAGCTTATGCTGGCCTTGCGCCAGCGCGTGGCCAATGGCCGCGCCAACCCCGTGTCGAGCGCGCACTCCCTGCTTGCCCGGCACCCTCTGGCATATCGTCTGGCCGTTGGGGTCGCCCGCACACTGGACCCGAACCTGCACCTGCTGCCGCGCCTGCCCGGAATGCCCGGTCTCTCGGAGTTTGTTGATTCGCGTCGCCCGCCGGAACTCAAAAAGCCCTTCGCGGCACGTCGCCGCAAGACGAAGAGGGAGCAGAAGCAATGAGCGCCACGCAGTCCCGCGCCGCCATCCTCGACACCCTTCGCAAGGGCTTGGCTGCAGCGCCGTTTTTTGCGGATGCACCGCCCGCGCGTCCCGCGTCCATCTCCGTCGGCCCCGACGCCTGGGAGCTTCTGGCTGGGGTCCTCGGGCCCCTGGAAGTGCGCCTGCGTCTGGCTCGCACCCCTGCCGAAGCCGCAGTCCACGTGGCCGACATCGCCCGCGAGCGTCAGGCCGCGACCTACACCCGCTGGGATGCCGCCCTTAACGCCCTGAACCTGCCCGGCGGATTCGACGCGGCCTTAAGCTCCCTGGAGCGCCTGGAGCCGGGCTGCTGCCAGAATCTCGCCCGTGCGGACCTGGGCTTCGTCCTGGCCCATGCCGCACTGCTGGAATCCGGGAGCCTGGCCGTGGTGGCCGCGCCTGGACAGCATCGCAGCGCGTCCCTGCTGCCCCCGGCCTCGGTGGTGCTGGTGCCCAGAAACGCGCTCTTGCCCGATGTCTCGCACCTGCCAGCGCTCCTGAACCGGCACCGCTTGCCCGCTGGCGCGCTGCCCGCCTGTCTGAACCTCATCACCGGGCCCAGCAGCACTGCAGATATCGAGCTGGTGCTCGTGCGCGGCGTGCATGGGCCGGGAACGCTGGACGTCATCGGCCTGGACTGGGACGTGTAGCGGCAGGAGATATTTGGCTGGGGGCGCTGCCCCTAGACCCCCGCCAGAGGGCATGCGCCCTCTGGACTCCGCAGGCTCGCCGGGCGGGACGCCCGTCGAGGGCGTTGCCGATGGGCGCGGATAGGGCTGGCGTGGGAGGCTTTGCGCACTCCCCGTCAATCTCCGGCGCGGCTTCGCGGCGCTGCGCGCCGCAAAGCCGCGCCGGGCTGATTGAGGGGAAAAGCCCGTTTTGTGAGTGTTGGAGAGGGGCGGGAGAAGAGGCTCTTTGCCACGTTTCACGAATTGCGGTGGTGATGCTGCGGGAAACGCCCCCCTCCCCGACACCTCCGCAAGTTAACGGGCCGGTTCCGAGCGTCTGCTCGGAACCGGCCCTTTCACTTGCCCTGAGGGGGTCCGGGGGGAATCATTCCCCCCGGTCTGCGAAGCATATTTTTCTCGTTGTTCTTACAGCGGGTAATCCAGCGCTTCGGGGATCATGACCCCGGTGATGGCTTCGCCTGCGCGGTCGCGGGCGAGGCGGGCGCCAGCCAGGG
>NZ_JAUYFU010000059.1 GCF_030689645.1 Humidesulfovibrio sp. | reverse complement strand
CCTTCCATACCAAACTGAGCCAAGCGCAGGTTATAATCGTCGCCCGAACCCTCAGACATTTTTTGTCCAGGGAGTCGCCCCTGTGAATTGTTAGGCCGAACAGGACCATGGCTCATCTACTTTTTTGCGAGGATATACTCTAAGCAACGAAAATATGATGATTCACAGGACAGGCTCAATGCTAAAAAAATTCCGAGTAGATGATACGACTATGGCTATTCCTCAACTCCAGCCATTAAGTAAGCACGGGAAGCCCTGCATTTGAATCCGTGAATCAAGTAATGTCGTCATCGCCCCCTCAGCTCCCTCTGAACCCGAGCGGAAAACGTCGCTCCCCCTCGCCGTCGCACAAATCATCTGCACGGCGCGCCAAGCGCTGGGGTCAAGCGAAAGCGCATCTGCGCGTGCTTGACGCCGGTGCTGCGCGCCGTATCGTGCCTTGGACGGCGTGGGGGTGCGCTCCGCGCTGCCTTCCCGTGCGCGCACTGGCCTGAGCACTTTGACCGCGCACTGACGTGCGCATTCTTCCGATACGATCCAACCCGCGAAGCCACTGATGGCGTCCGGTTTTGCTGCCACTCGAAGTGGCAGCAAAACCGGACAGAATTTCATTCCAGGCCCCCTGGGCGTTCCCTCCTCGCCCCCTCCGAAGTCTACGGCAAAATTTTTCTGCCCACTGAGCACAAATACCCTCCCACCTGCCCTTGCATTTATTCTTGGCCATGGCGCAGACTATCCTGTGACTCTGTTTTGTTTTGAGCTTCGGAGCCTCGTGTTTCGTGAACGGCCGTCTGCCAGACGGGAAGGCTGAAGTGCCCACCAACGGTTTCGAGATGACCATGAAGTCGCCCCACAGGCCCTGAACCGCTCGTGCCGGTCACATTCGGGCGAGCAGAACCACCGGACAGTCCAGTCCGCAAACCCGCTGCAAAAGGAGATACAGCGCAACATGGACCTGCGGAGTTGCTACCGCTGGCGCAGAATGACGCCGAAGGCGTTTCATGCGCAGATGCCGACAAGCTCGGCGCGCGAGCCTGGCTCGCAGAAAGAGCACACTACTCAACAAGAAGAGACGACCTGGCACCACGGAACGGACACGGAGCAGAACGGAGCGAATATGGGAACACAGCGTTGGCCGAAGTCGCTGCACTCGCAGGCGGAGGCGCTATTGGGCGGAATACGCGCCATCGGGCGGAAGAAAGGAGCTGTGGCCCCGCGCTTTATCCGGGGGCTGGGCACGTGGACCGTGTACCGGCGCGACATCCATAGCTTCGCCGAGTTATTTTAGCGCGCGGGGCAGCGCGACCTTCGCGATGTGCGTCGCGTCTCCGGTCTCGCCCGCGTCTACATCGCCAATAGAGGACAAGCGCTGCGTGGCGCCGAGGGGTCATTCCAAACGCTGGAGCGTGAAATTTCGGCGCTCACAAAGTTCTCTCACGCGCTGGACGTCTACGCCGAGCGCCACGCCGGCGAGTCGGCTGCGGACATCCGCACGGCTTTGACAGAAGAGAAGGTGCGCTGGCGCGAGGAGTTGGCGCCACGTTCCGGCGGCTACACTTCGCGCGCCTATCCCGACTTCGACGGCCTCTACGCCGCCATCTCCGATCCTGCGCTGCGCCTGCAAGCGCGCCTCATGGGCGAGACAGGGTGCAGAACAGAGGGCGTCGGCGCCCCAGCTCCCGGGAGCAATCCTCTTACGGTCGCGAACCTGCTCGGCATGGGCGCCGACCCGGTTTCTGGCGATGCCGTTGGCCGCATCATGGTCACCGAGAAGGGGGGCAAGCAGACCGAGCACTACGTGGGTGCGGGCACGTATCAAGCCCTGGCGGCTCATATCCAAGAGCACGGACAGCTGGCCCCGGGCTACCGGTCATTTTTGCGCGCCGTGGAGACTGCAGCGCGCCTCACCGGTCAATACGCGCCGGGCCGGGGCACCCATGGGCTCAAGTACAGCTTTGCGCAGACACGCATGCGCGAGGGCACCGAGGCCGGATTGTCATACGAGGCGGCAAAGCAGGCCGTGGCCGATGAGATTGCGCACAACCGCATGGACAGCGTTGACGTCTATTTGAGGGACTGATGATGGCGAAGCTTGCGGCACATCCATCCGGCCTGCACACGGCCAAAGAGCGGGAACGGGCTCTAAGCTGGCTCGCTGGACTTGCTGAAGTGGACCGTGAGCGCATCCTGGCTGACGCTTTCGCCGCGTGCGCTGCAACCACTTCGCACAGTGAACCAACTGCGGCCGCTCCGACTCCGTATGTCGCGCTGCTCGCCGCCATTCGCCGCTTCGGTTTCGACACGCTCAGGCGGCGCGGCTACCGCGCCGCAGGGCCGGAGCAGTTCGCCGACTTTGAGCGCGTGCGCGAGTCCCGCGCAAAGAACCTTGTACGCGAGCGACCGTCGCCTTTACGTGAGAAAGTGCTGCTGCGATGGGCCATGGTCAAGGAGCTGCACAGCCTGGGCCTCGGCTTCCGGCTTATCGCCCGCTACTTTTCACAGCAGCTCCGCATCCCCGTGTCGCCGTCTTGCCTGCGCAAGATGTGGCAGGCCTTCGGCCAAGATGGCGCAGATGGCCGGGACATGCCATAAGCGCCGCACTGCCCGCCCGATGTCGCACCTGCTCAACCTCTTTCCTGGCTTCCCATAGCCGCCGCTCTCCTCCTTCGGGCCGCAGGAGCGGCGCTCCTGTTCGTGCTGTCGAAAAGGCGCGCTTACGATTCGTCGGCGCCGTCGGGAAAGGGCTGCCCGTGCCCTGAGACATGGGCACGGCGTCTCGTGCGACTGCGTCCGCGAAGGCGCTGGCGCCGCACGCCGGGGCTGCAGTCCGGCCTGCCACCTCCAGCCTTTCCGGCAGGCTGGACAAGCCCCTCATACTGTTCCGCTGAACCTTCTTCGCCGCAAGTCGGTTTTTCTGGAACGCAAGCTTCAAACTGCGGCTTGGAGTGACGGAGAGCTGCGGTTTGCGACCAGCCTTGCGTTGCCTTGTCCAAGCCGGTGAAACTTTTAAAGTGACCTCTTGAAAGTCCTAAGCATTTCAGACACTCGAAGAGGTGCTATATCGGATCTATCTGGCTAGACTTTAACGCCATTTCAAGAGAGATCATGGTCCCTTTCACCTCCAGCCAAAGGAGCCGCCATGATCCACATTTACGCTCTCGTCACCATCAGCAAAGCCATTGTGCTGTCCGGTCTCTCACGCCGCACAGGAAAGCCCTGCCGCGTCGTGTCCATCCACCATGAGGAGGTGGCGCTGGAGGGCTGCCTGGACCCTCGCGGCCATGGGTTCCATGCCGCATTGCACAACATCAGCACCGTTACGCGACGCGTGCTCGATTTGCCGACGGCGGTGGACTTTCGCATCGGCAGTCCCAGCGCAGTCTACTACTCCTTATCGACGGGGGACTCCGTGGAGTTGATCGGCGGATGGGGTGATGCCCACAAGTATTGTCCAAGAAACAGAAGAGCGCCTCGCGCAAACGTGGGGCGAAGGCTGGCGGCCGGACGCGATATCGGAAGAAGCCTTGAGCATGGCGGAGAAGATTGCGCAGATCAGCAAGCCCAGGAAATACGTCCCGGTCACCCCGGAGCTCGTTCGCCTGGCCGCAAAGAAGCCACTGCTGCACAGCACGGGCGTGCCGTGGGATTACGCACCCACAACCGGCTACCTTGGCCGCAAAATTTGGCGCAACGGCCTCACTCGTGAAGGGATCGCTGTGCCGCCGGATGACTGGGCCGTTGCCAATTTCTCACCGAACACGACAGGAGCGCTAAAATTCCACTCTTGGCGATGCAGTAAAGAAGCCGCCGGGCGAATACCCGGCGGCTAAACTTACGCGGTGCTTCTCTCGTTTTCCCTGGCTGTGGCCGGATCCTCTTCCTGCCCCAGCCTCCACTCCGCCCGCCCGGCAAAAAACCGCGCGATGGCCGGCTTGCCGGAAGGCGCCTTCAGCCCTTGTTCGATGCGCGTCCATTCCTTGTCGGCGAGCTCGTACATCGTGCCACATTTCAGGACGATTTTGACGGTGTGGTCCGGGCCGCACGTCACGCTCTTGATGACGCTTCGCATCTGCAAGCGATGCGCGCCCGGCGCGAATACACCGCCTCGTTGCTCATGTCGATGGAGGCAGGCAGGCCAGTATCGGCGTCCGTACGCTCCCGGAATTGCGTGGAGTCTTCCGCCGCTTGCCGCGCTGCTGTGGCTTCCGCGCGCGCCTTGGCCAGCTCGGCGCGGAGGATGAGCCGTTCTTGCTGCAACTCGGTGAGTTGTTGTGCAATCTCTTCCATGGCTGCTAGCGCATGGTCTTTGAGCAACACCATGAGCTTTTGGATCGAGACGGCCACATGCTCCAGCTGCGCCTCAAGGGCGGCAATGCGCTTCGCGTGCTGTGTCAACGCGGCAGCGTGAATGCCGACGGCGGCGACGATGTTGCGGTTATTGAGTGCGTCTGAGAGCACAAAATTCCTGAGATACAGGTAGTTGATGTACCGGTGGTTCGAACAGCCGTGCCCCGCGTGCGCAGAGTTGCAGGTGAGGTAGTGCGCCCATGGCCGGAGGCCGCTTTTTCTCGTCTTATCCACGGTGGCGTTGTGATAGCCCATGGTCCTGCCGCAGACCGCGCAACGAGTCAATTTTTGGAAGAGGTTGGCGAACTTCATTCCTTTGCGGCCGCGCTGGCCTTTTTTGCGGAGGAACGCCATGTCCTGAACGCGCTCGAACAACGCGGGGGCAATGATCTCGGGGTAGGAGCCCATGATGACTTCTTGTTTTTTAATACCGTCCTCGTCCTTGAACTCGGCGGCGTATTCTCCAACAACAGCCCGATCGCACAGAAGTTTATTGATGTAACTTTCGTGCCACACGGGCTTGCGCGTGTTCCAAGCGGGGATGCCCTCTCTGTGCAGAGTCCGAACGATGACACCGCGCCCATACCCTCCCACGTACATCTCGAAGACCCGGCGGACAAGCTGTGCGCGCTCCTCGAGCACATGGAGCTTGCCGTCTTGGACTTCGAGCCAGCGCGGGCATTGGCTCGTCGCGATGACACCTTTCTAGGCCAACTTGCGTTTCGTATGCCAATTTGCGCTGGAACGGATGGACTTGTGCTCGCTCTCGCTGTTTGAGCGCATCATGTCCGCAAGGAGGGGGAAGAACGCTGCGTACGTCGCAAGGTCCAGGATCGTGTTTTGCGCCGTGAGCCCGATTCTGACACCGTGCTGGGTGATGTTCAAAAGGAGCAGAAGGGCTTGGTTCACACGGTCGCGAGTCAAACGGTCCAAGGATTCGGCGACAAGAACCGAGCCCGGCAGAATTTCACCGTTTTCGATGCGCTGGAGAAAGCGTCCGAGCTCGTCCGTCAGCGCGTTGTCGCCCCGGAAAGCCGACACGCCGATGTCCTGCAGCAGTTCGGAGAACTGCAGGCCATGGTTATCGACGAATTTCATGGCAGCTTCGTGCTGCCGCCGCTCGCCGCCGTCCCACGCTTGGCTCTGGGACGATAGTCGAATATACGCGTATGCTTGTGACTCTGGTGGTGGGAGTGGGTGTATATTTTTCATAAGAGCACACTCCGCTGCGTTTTTTCATGACGCCAGGACTTTTGGGGGGGGCAGAGAGCGCCTGGCGAGGCTGTTTTCGACAACGTGCAGTGATTGTTGCGAAGTTTTATTTTCTTTGGGTAGTATAATTGTTGCCAGCATCCCGCCAGAGGGCATGCGCCCTCTGGACTCCCCATGCTCGCCGGGTCGCCCGGTCCGCTAAGCCGGACCAGACGACCCGGCGAGGGTGCTTCCGGCAGACGCGGCAGAGGCGAAGGGAGCCGCAGGTCTGTGAACTCCCACAATTTCCGGCGCGGGCGGCACGACGAAGACGTTGCGCCGCCCGCGCCGTGCCAATTGAAGGGAAGCGCCCGTTTGGGGAGGGGGGGCACTGGAGATGGGCCCACTCTGATATTTCATAGCTCTCGCTGGTGATGCTGCGGGAAACATCCTCTGCCCGACACCTCCGCAAGCGAAAGGGCCAGGGCCGAGTTCCATTCGGCCCTGGCCCTTTCGCTTGCCATGAGGTGGTCTGGGGGGAATCATTCCCCCCAGAAAAAATATTCTCTTCCCCCTCCGGCTACACCAGCCTTGGCCGCGTCCAGTGGTCGACAAAGGTCTTCACGTCGAATTTCTTCGCGGCCCCGCCTGCGGTCATGGAGCGCACGGTGCCGAACACGGCGCGTTCTGGCCAGGGCCGGTCATGCGCGCCGCCGATGCTCCAGGCGGCCCCGGCGTACCCGTTCACGTCGCGGCCATCCAGGGACAGGGTGTCGTTCAGGCGCAGCACGCGAGCCAGGGCGGTCTCTGCATCCGGCGACCAGAGCAGGATCTGTTTGGCCCAGTACATGCGCAGCCAGCCGTGCATGTGCCCGGTGGCGATGAGCTGGCGCTGGGCGGCGTTCCAGAGGGGGTCGGGCGTGGCTGCGGCGTCGAGCTGGCTCTCCGAGGCGAGGAAGGGGCGGGGATCGCCCTGGTGCTTGGCCAGGGTGGCGCGGGCCCAGGCAGGAAAGGCCTCGATGGTGTCGTAGTGGGGGGTGTGCAGACAGAAGTTCTCGGCCAGCTCGCGCCGCACGATGAGCTGCTCCAGGAAGGCCTCGCGGGCATCAGTGGGTGCGCTGCTGGTGGCCAGCACGGCCAGGGCCATGCGCTGGGCCGAGATTTGCCCGAAGTGCAGGTAGGGCGACAGGCGCGAGGAGGCAGGCTCCAGCGGCGTGTTGCGGTCATCGGCGTAGCGGGGCAGGCCGTTGCGCAAAAAAAGTTTCAGGGTGTGCAGCGCGGCGGCTTCGCCGGGGGGAAAGTGCTCGGGCGGCGGCCCGAATTCGGCCAGCAGGGCGGGCCAGTCAACGGATGGGATGTGCGCTGGCCAGGGCTGGGTCTGCGGAGCCAGGGCAGGGAATGGATCGAGAAACTCCGGCAGCAGGCGCTGGATCTTTGGGCGGATGGTGCGCGCCATGTATTCGGCTTTGTCTGTGGCGCGGCGCGCGGGCACCACGTTGCGGCCATCCACTTCGATGGCCGGGCAGTCGAGGTCGGCCAGCAGCTCGGCTAGCCAGGCGCGTTTTGGCTTTGTGGGATCGCTGTCTGTGACGATGAGCCCGGCTCTGATGTGGCTGGCGAAATCGGCCACGGCTAGGCCTGGTTCGCCGCGCAAAAACGCAAAGGGGATGCCCAGTCTGGCCAGGGTTGTTGCGGTTTCATGCAGGCCGTGCGCCAGGAAGGAGAAGTGGGCGGCGGCGGCCAGGGGGTAACGCCGGGCCAGGCAGAACACTACGGCCAGAGGCTGGCCGCGTTGCTGCGCCAGCTCCTGCGCATGCAGCAGCGCCCAGTTGTCGTGGGCGCGCAGCTCGCGGTGCATCCAGTAGAGCACAGGCCCGGGCTGTTGTGGTCTGTTGTGGACCAGCCTGGCGCGCGCGGGATGCATGGACTACTCGGCCTTGGCCACGGCTTGGCGCTGGCGCAGGATGGACAGGCCCCAGGGCACGGCCAGGAGCAGCAGGGTTCCGCCCCAGGCCAGGGCAGCCGGGTTGGCCAGGGTCTCCTTGAGCGGAATGACCACGGCCCCGACCAGGAAGGTGCCCACCAGCAGCCATTCCTCGCGGGGCGATCCCACGGGCCGCGGCAGTTCGCGCGTGGCCAGAAGCCGCACGATCATGCACAGGGCTATGGGCAGGAACTGGGCCACGCGGAAGTCTCGGTAGCGCGGATCCACCAGCAGCCCGAAGGTGAGGGCGAGGGCGGCCAGGCCGAACACGAGGTCCAGAAGGCCAATGAGGTCCACGCGGTTTCTGAGGTTCAGCCGGAAGGTGCGCAGGGCCTCCAGCCGGGCGATTACCGGGGTGAGCGGTTTTGGGCCTGCGCCGCCGGAGGCCAGATCGGCCAGCTCGGTGAACACCAGCAGGCAGAGCAGCGCGCCGCCGCCGGTCATGAGGATGCCGCCGATGACCCCGGCTGCGCCGAAGGCCAGGCGCAGGCTCTGCTCGGCGCTTACGGCCAGCATGGTGGCCAGGCTCTGGGCCGCCAGGCACAGGAGCGCGGTGCGGCTGAAGCCGCGCGGGGGCCGCAGGCGCAGGGCCAGGCCCGCCAGCAGGGCGGCGAAGGCCGAGGACGCCAGGAAGGCTTTGGGCCAGTATGGCTTCTCGCTCACTGGCCCGGTCAGGGGAAACTTGATGTGGCGGTTTACGTCGATGATGCCCCAGTTGCCGCCAACCGTGCCTTCCTGCCCGAACTTCCAGGGCTCGTCGAAGAGCTCGAACAGGTTGAAGTCGATGTTCTGCTCTTCGGCGGTGTTGATGATCTGGCGCACGAAGCGGGCCTGGGCCACGAGGCCGGGCACCGCGCCCTGGCGCACGCGGCCTGCGCTGGGCCAGCCAATTTCGCCGATGAGGATGGGCTTGCCGGGGTAGGCCCGGGCAATTGCGGCGTGGGCATGCAGCATGTGCTCAACAATGTGGTCGAGGGGAGTTGGGTTGTTCTCCCAGTAAGGCAGCACATGGATGGTCAGGGAGTCCACCTCCTTGGCCACCTGCGGGTACAATAGCCAAAATTCCCATACGTCAGCGTAGGTCACGGGCTGCTTGATGGCGGCCTTGACCCTGCGGATGTAGTCGATGAGCAGCTCCGGGGTGATCTCGCGGCGCAGCAGCACCTCGTTGCCCACAACAACGCGCTCCACCGTGTCGGGATAGTCGTTGGCGGCCTTGATGAGCCCGGCGATTTCCTTCTCGTTGGACTCCAGATTGGCCCCAACCCAGGCCCCCAGGATGACCTTGAGCCCGTGCTTTTGGGCCAGCTCCGGCACCGGCGCGAACTGGTTGGTGTTGGAATAGGTGCGGATGCGGTCAAAGTGCTTGGCCGCCACGGCCATGTCCTCTTCCAGTTGCCCCCGCGTGAAGGACGCGCCAAAGGGGCTTTGCCCCACCCGGTACGGGCTGAAGGAGGCGCTCTTGATGCGCGGGGTCTTGGCGTCGGGAATATCCTGCGGGCGGCCCTGGGCCCACCAGAAGACGAAGTTCAGGGCCACGGCCGCAGCCAGGGCCACAAGAGCCGTGGCCAGAGCGGCCAGGGCATTGGTGGTGGGTCGCATGAAAACCTCCGCAAAGGACTTGCCGTCCCCGGGAGCGGGGAGCAGCGCCCCCCAGGCCTACCTGTTCGCGTCCTGGGATTCAAGTCCCTTGGTGCAGGCCGGATCGTCCGCAGCGGTTGCGGCGGGCGCGAGCACGAAGCGGTTCTTGCCGCTGCGCTTGGCGCTGTACATGGCCTTGTCGGCCAGGGCCATGAGTTCGCCGGGAGTTTCCGCAGCGGACGGGGCCAGTGCGACGCCCAGCGACGCGCCGACGCGCACCTCCCGGCCATCGATGCACACGGGCAGGTTCACGGCGGCGAGGATCTCGTTCGCCAGGCGCTCGGGCTCATGGGTCTCGCAGGGCCAGGTTTCCAGCAGCACAAATTCGTCGCCCCCAAGACGCACGCACCTGTCGGGCAGGGCGGCGCAACGGCGCAGGCGCTCGGCCACGGTTTGCAGCAGCACGTCTCCGGCCTGGTGCCCCAGGGTGTCGTTGACGGTTTTGAATCCGTCCAGGTCGACGAAATACAGGCCCAGCACATGGCGGCGCTCCAGGGCGCCCCCCACCAGCTTGGGCAGTGCATCCTTAAGGAACAGGCGGTTAGGCAGGCCTGTGAGGGTGTCGTGGTAGGCGGCGTGGTGCAGGTCGTGGACGTCGCTCAAGTCTTTGACGATGCAGTAGAAAGCCGCAGTGTCCGGAAAATAGATGACATTCCAGTTGAAGCGCTTGAACTGGCCCGCTCCGCAGCGGAAACGGAAATCAAAGGTGGTGCTGGCCGCATCGCTTGTGATAAGATCCTGAAAGGCGGCCAGGACACGTTCGCGGTCGTCGAAGTCCATGAACTCCAGGAGATACTGCCCGCGCAAAGCCTCGGGCCACAGCCCGGTGGAGCGCTGCCAGGCGGAATTGGCGGCCAGGATACATCCGTCCATATCCAAGGCTACGGCCATGTCGTAAGACAGAGCCATCCAGGCGTAGCGTTCTATGTGGAAGAGCCGTGAGATGAGTTCGGGACCGGCCCCTTCCTCTAGCAGTTCCTTTACATTCATAGAACGACTCGATAGCATTTGTTCTCTGGTAAGTCTATGTTCATGTGAAAATCGTTATAACTGACACCACTGCGCGGAGCGAGTCGATGGCATCCCAATCGCACTATGAAACCTTGTTTGTTGCGCGCCAGCCGGTGTTGGATGATGCGCTTAACACATGGGGATACTTTCATTATTATCGCCGGTGCCTTGAGCATACCTACTCGGAGTTTTCCGATCCGCTCCAGGCCACGCTTTCGGTCATCCAGTGCCTGCCCGCCTGCATGGACACGTGCGCGCAGCCCCACAAGGCATTGATACATCTGCCGCCGCAGGCGCTCATGACTGGCATCCCAAAGGCCTTGGGCGCGGGCTGCGTCATGCCCGTCCTGGCCCCCTACTCCGTAGACGACCCCAGGTATTTCGACTCCCTGCGTGCGCTGAAGGCCGAGGGCTACCAGTTGGCCCTGGACATGCACCACCCCTATGACCTGGACAACCCGCTGTTGGATGTTGCGCACACAGTGATTCTGGACATGCGCGCGCCTGAGCTGCTGAACGGCGAGCTTTACAGCACCGTGCACGCCCTGCGCAAACGCGGCTATGTGCTGCTGGCCAAGCGCGTGGAGACGCATGAGGCCGCCGCCCTGGCCCGGCAGCTTGGTTTTTCCCTTTTCGCGGGGCACTTCTTCCGCGAGCCAGTGACCCTGGCCCAGCGCAAGATCTCTGCCGCAGAGTCCACGCGCTTGACTCTGCTGGACCTGCTTTCCCGAACGGAACCACCCACGGATCAGCTGGTCATGGCTATCGAGGTCGACGCCTCGGTGTCGTACCGGGTGCTCAGCATGCTTAATTCCGCCCACTTCGGGCTTCTGAAGAAGGTCAGCTCCGTGCGTCAGGCGGTGGTCATGGCCGGCTGGCTGCAACTTGCGGCGTGGCTGCGCGTCATGGTCCTGGGCGACGTGACGCCCTCCACCAAGGCTCGGGAGCTTCTGCACCTCTCGGCCCAGCGCGCCAAGTTCTTCGAGCTGCTGGCCGTGGCCTCGGACCGCCGCGCACAGGCCGACAGCCTCTTTCTGCTGGGGCTGTTCTCCCTTCTGCCCGCCATGCTCGACATGCCCATGCAGACGATTCTGGACAAGCTTTCCCTGGAAGATGACCTTTACGCAGGCCTTTGCGGCCGGGAAAGCAGCTACACCACCTGGCTGGCCATGGCCCAGGCCATTGAGGACACCCGCTGGGACGACATGGCCCAGTGCGCCCTCGACCTGGGGCTGCCCACAGGCTCTGTGGCCACGGCCTACAATGCCTCCTTCCAGTGGGCCGACACCCTGCTGATGGCCATGCCGCACCACCAGCCGGGCCACGGCCATTCCGGCACGGGGTTCGGTGGCAACGGCGTCTAAGCATGCTGCGCCTGTTCCTTGCGAGCGCCGCCCTGATTCCAGAGGTGCCCCATGGCCCAAGCGCCTGACCAAGACGCCACGGCCCTGGCAGGGCTTGCGGCCGCCAACGGGCCTTGGCTGGCTGCGCGCCTGCATCGCTTGGCAGAGCTCGCGGGACAGCACCTGGACCCGGACGTGGTGGACGCCGCCGTGGAAGGCGCTTCGCGAGTGCTGGGGCAGGTCATGGCGGCGGAAGGCCGCCCGGCAGAACATTTGGGCGAGGCCGACGACCCTGCTGTTGTTTTAGGGAGCGAACAGGCCCTGAGCCATCAGCAGGCCGGTCTTTCCATGCCTGAGTCTCTCAAGGTGCAGCGCCTGCTGCGCCGCGCCTATGATGATCTTGTCCGCGAATCCTGGGTGGAGAGAGATACCCGCGCCCGCGCCCACGAGGACGTGGAGCGGTTCTTTGAACGCGCCCTGGCTGGACTGGTGTCGGCCTGGACAGGGCAGGTAATGGCCCCGCCCAAGGCCGACGAGTCCCAGGCCGAGCTTTTGGCGCAGCGCGAGGAGCAGCTGCGCCGCACCAGGGAGACCGCCCAGAAGCTGACCCTGGCGGCGCGCAACGAGCGTGACCGTGCTGACGCCTTGGAGGTTGAGCTCGCACAGGCTAAAAGCCGGACGGTTCAGAGCCTCGCCAAACTCAAGACGGAATTTGTATCAATCCATGCCAGGGCTCTGGAAAAGATGCGGGCCGAGGCGCAGGCCCAGGCCCAGGCCGAAAGGCAGGCCCTGAATGAACATGTGCGCGGGCTGGAGATTGAGCGTGACCTTTTGGCCGGGCGTTTGGCCGAAGCCGAGCAGGCTCAGGCGGCCAGCGCAGAGTTGGAGACGGCCTGCAGGGAGGCGGCGGCTGGCCTGATCCAGGCTCGCCACGAAGCGGATCAGGCTCAGGCCGAGGTTGAACAGCTCCGGGCGGAGCTGCAGAAGCGTGAGCTGGAGGCTGCGAGCCTTCAGAGTGAGGCCGCTCGGGCGTCTGAGGCAGCCCAGGCGGTTGAGGCAGCCGGGGTCGACATCGGGCCGCTGCGTGACGAATTGCGCCAGTTGCGCCAGACTCATGCCGCCCTGGCCGACGAGGCCGAGGCCATGCGCGCCCGTCTGGCCGAAACCGGGTCGCGTCTGGCCGTGGTGCGTCTGGCCGAGGGCGAGGAGAATCTTGCGCGCCTGCATCGCGCCACCGAGGAGCTGGCCCAGGCCAGGGAGCGCGTGGCGTCCCTGGAAGAGCAGTTGGCCCAGGCCAGCCAGGAGCGGCTTGAAGGCCAGGAACGCATGGCCGCCTTGGAAGAGCAATTGGCCGAGCGCGAGGCGGCGCATCTGGCCGAGGGCATCCGCGCGGCAGGCGAGGCCCAGGACCGGCTGGACGCCCAGGCGCGGACCAATGCGGAGCTTGCCGCCCGCGCCGAAGCCCTGGAAGCCGCGCGCACAGATCTCGCCGAGCAGTTGAAGCTTGCCGCCGAGCAGCTTGAACAGACGGGTGCGCAGCAGGACGCGCTGCTGGCCGAGGCCCGCGCCCGCATCCAGGCCTTGGAGGCCGAACGGCTTCAGGCATTGGCCGAGGCCGAGGCCCTGGCCGTGCGGCTCAAGGAAGCCGAAACGCAGGTGGTCCGGCTTGCCGAGGACCAGAAGGGCATGGCCGCAGAACTATCCCTGGCCCAATCCCGCGCAGTCCAGGCCGATGCCCAGGCCCAGGCTCACATTCAAACCCTTGAATCCCAGCGCGCCGAGCTCGACGCCCAGACTGAGCAGCTCAAGAAAGCTGAGGCGCAGGTGGTCCAGCTTGCCGAGGAACTCGTGGAATCCGCAAGGGCGCTTAATGCAGCCCGGGCGCGCACCGAGGAGTCCGAAGCCGACGCCCAGACCAGGGCCGAAAACCTGGCTGTCCAGCGCGCCGAGCGCGACGGCCTGGCTGAACGGCTCGAGGAAGCCGAAGCACAGGCTGTTCGGCTTTCCGAAGAGCTTTTCGCAGCCAGGGAACAGCTTGCCGCCAGCGATATCCAGCGCATGGGCGCCGCGCGCCGCGCTGAGGATGCTTTGGCCCAGGGCGGCGAGGCCGTGCTTGAGGCCAAGGCCCAGATCAAGGCCTGCCTGGACGAGCAGGCCGCCGCACGTGAGGCCGGAGCCAGGCTCTTGGCCGCGCACTTGGAGCTCACCCCGGACGCCGTGGCCGCCATTGACGCGGCTGGCGTCATCAGCGCCTGGAACAAGCGCTTTGGCGCGCTTTTCGAGCTGACCGAGGCGGAATTGGCCCAGGGCATGGAAGCCGTGCTGCCCCTGCTGGCGGAGCGCATCCAGCGGCCCGAAGCCTTTGTGTCACGCGTGGGGGAGCTGCTGGCCTCGCCCTATCTGGCCGAGGACGGCATGCCTCTCGCCACCATCCGGGGCGAAACCCTGGTGTTCCGCAGCGCCCCCGTGAAGCCTCCGGAGGGGGATGGCGAGGAGAACGGGGGTCAGCGGCTTCTGCACTTCCGCGACGTAAGCCTGGAGCACGACATGGAGCAGTTGCTGCGGGAGATTGAGGGGAGCACCCGCGCCGAGCTCGGCCAGCCCCTCACGGCCTTTATCCACATGCCGCAGGAGCTGCTGGACGACCCGTCGATCACCCCGGATCAGGCCAAGAAACTGGCGGTGATCCGCGACTCCGGCTACCGCATCGTCAACACGGTGAACATGGCCGTGGATATCTTTCGCATGGAGCGTGGCCTGTACCACTCCACCCCTGGCCGCAGCCTGGATCTGGCCGTGGCGGCCCGCCGCGCCGCCAGGGACGTCGCTCCCCTCGCCGCCGTCCGGCGTGTGAACATCGTTCTGCTGCTGGACCAGGAGCCCCTGCCGCCTGATGCCAGCCTGCCCGCGCCCGGCGACCCAATTCTGGCCCATGCCCTGGCCGTGAACCTGCTGCGTGACGCCCTGGAGGCCGCTCCGCGCGGGTCCGTGGTCAGCGCGGCGTTGCGCCAGGAAGGCTCAGGCCTGCGCCTGGAGATCACCCGGCCTGGGGCCTTGGATGCGGATGGGCTGTCCGCCTACTTTGACAAGCCCCTGAGCCAGGCGCCGGACCACGGCCTGCGTCGCGCCCGCCATGCGGCCCAGCTCATCGCCCGAAATCTGGGCAGCAGCCTGGACGTCCGCTCCGCAGAGAACGCTGGCGTAACCGTGAGCCTGCTCCTGCCCGCTTAGAAAATCACCGGACCCCGGCAAAAAGAAAGAGGCCAAAGGGATTTCTCCCTTTGGCCTCTGATTGCTTCCAGCGTGGGTGCGGGCTGCGGCTTGCCGCCCCTGCTCTAGCCGTACAGCACTTCGCCTTCCAGCTGCGTGCCGTCGGGCACCTTCACCTGCTTGCGCGACCGGTTGATGATGCGCGTGGCGCCGCTGATGCGCACGTTCTTGCCAAAGCGCACATCGCCGTGCACCTCCAGGCGCTCGCAGTCGATGAGCGAAGGCGCGCCTTTGGGGAAACGCTCTTGAAACATGTCTATTTTCTTGTAGAACTTCTGGTCGAGCGCGATGCTTGGCATGGCCGTGGTGCGCAACGGGTTCTGCTCTATGGTTTCGAGCTTGGTGCGCAGATAGCAGTCGCTCATGACCAGGAGCAGATCCTGCGTGGTCTTCACCGGCGCGAAGCGCGTGCGCGGCACAAGCACTGCCCGCGCGTTCTCAAAGGCGCTGATGGCCGAGCCCATGGCGGTTTCGACCTGGAGCACCGGCGGGGAATCCGGGTCGCGCGGGTCCAGGGTTTTGGGATTCAGGATCAGGTCCAGCGGCATCATGAGGTTTTCGACAAAGACCTGTTCCAGCACCTTCAAATCCACCCAGAGAGAGTTTGTGTTGAAGTAGAGATACTTGTCGATGTCGGCAAAGTCCTCCAGCTCGTTGTCCGGGCACTGGGCCAGTTCGCGCAGCATGAGCCTGCTGCCGAGGTTGATCTTGGCTAAGTGCCCGCCCTTGCGGTCCAGGTGGGTGCGCCGCGCCACCTCCATGAGGAAGGGCAGCTTCTCTTGCGCAATGTAGCCGAGCAGGCGCGAGTCCATCACAGCGCCCAGGTTGTCGGAGTTGGAGATGAAGGCGTAGCGGTAGCCGCTCTTCAAAAGTTTGGCCAAGAGGCCGGAAGTGACCAGGGCGGTGTACACATCGCCGTGGCCGGGCGGGTTCCATTCCAGCTCCGGGTTGCCGGGCCAGTCGGCCGGGGAGAGGTCCGCCTCCACGATCTTGGGATACATGTGCTGCACAAAGGCCAGCGGGATGCCCGTGTCGCCGTTGTCCAGCCCCTCCACCTTGAGCATGGTGTCGCGGTGGGTCTTGAAGCTGTTCATGAAGGTCAGCGGCAGGGGGGACTTGTATTTTTTGCGCAGCACCTTGGCCTGGCGCACGATGATGTCCAGAAAGGTGTGGCCGTCCTTCACGGGGATGAGGCTCTTGGCGCGCTCAAGCCCCATGCTGGTGCCCAGGCCGCCATTGAGCTTGATGACCACGGTCTGCGACAGCGCTTCGCGCCCGGCGTCGGAATACGCTTCCAGGCTCTCGTATGCGGGCACGTCGCCCTCAAGCAGCGGGGATATGTCGGATTGGCAGGTTTTGCCCTGCGCGCCCTGTATTATCTGCGTGTAGTAGCACTTGAATACGTTGATGACGATGGACGGGATGCGGCGCTCTTCCATCTTGAGGGCGAAGGGCTTGAACATGGTGTGGACCGCAGGGTCCTGCGCCGTAAGGCAACTGATCTTCATGTAGGCTCCATGAGGGGCGGTGCGGCCCGGCCTGGGTTTATCCACCATCCCAACTATAGGCGTAAGGCTGGGGAAATGGCAAGCGGAGCGCCTGCCCGCCGGGTTTGCCGGCAAGGGCGGGCGCGAAAAGGCCCGGCGCAGGAGGGTATCCTGGCCGGGCCCGGGCAAGGGAACCCGCCGACGGAGGGCGGCGGCGCCCAGCCCTTACGCGAGGAGGCCGGTGGTGGCGTTGCCGCCGGAAACGCTGGCGACCAGGCCGTCGAGCACCGGCAGGGCGCCGAAGCCGCTGACGGTCAGGATCATGTCGCCGCTGGAAAGGTTGTACTCAGCAATAGCGTTGTTGAAGTAGCCGCTGGCGCTCACCGCAGCCACGGCGTCGGCGGTGCGGTAGAGGAACAGCTGCTGGCCAGGCACGCCGCCCATGAGGCGCATGGTGGTGGAGTCGTAGGTCATGGCATCTCCTGTTGCGGATGGTTGCAGTTAGACCGCAATGGCGGCGTCGTCGTCACAGCCGATCTCGACAACGCCGTCGTCGTCGATGAGCACGGCCCCGGCGGAAAGCAGGTGGTCCACCAAGTGGGCGGCCTTTTCCGGCACCCAGTCCGTGAAGACCTTGACCTCCTGGCTCTCGGCCAGGCCCAGGGCGCTGCGATGGTACAGGAAGCACTTGCGCGTGCCGGCCACCAGCGGCAGCCCGGTGTGGAACATCCAGGTGATGCCCAGCCAGGTGCGGCTTTCTGTGCCCTTGAGCCAGGGGTACTTGTCGCCTGCGAAGTCCGCGCTTTTGAACTCGTTGATGTTCAGGAGCTCGTTCCACTGGTGCGCGCCCACCACGGCGAAACGGTTGCCGTCGTCGGGCACGTCCTTGCTGTTGAGCATGGCGAAGGCTGCCAGGATCTTGCCCTTGGTCAGGCCGGAGGCGGCCTCGGCCACCACGTTGGAAGCCTGGTCCAGCTTGGCAACGATGAGTTCGTCCACCTTGCGGCCCAGGGCATAGGCCCCGGCGTTGGCCACCACCAGGCGTTCGTCGGTGTTGGTCTTGAGCTCGTCCAGGTGGTCCACATAGTCCGCGCCGTACCAGTCCTCCAGGGTGGCGGTGACTGTGGAGTGGGACACATTCATGAGCGGCACGTTGCCGTGGCGGGTTTTCTTGCCTGCCGCGCCCTTGCCGTTCTTCTGGAACACTGCCGTTGCGCCCTGCACGCCGGTCTTGAGGCGCACCGTGCCGCGCAGCTTGCTGCCGCGCTGCTGGTAGGCCTCGTGCACGTCGGCCACATACTGGGCGATGAAGGAATTGCTGATGCTCATGGACATGAGGGGGTCCTCCAGATGTCGAAAAGGTTCTGGGGGTCCGGGTGTCTCATGGAGCCGCGCCCGCGCAGGTGGCCGACGCATTTCGCCGGGCTCGCGAGCCGCGGCCCTGGGGCCGGGCAGCAGGCCTCCAGCAGGCCCGCTTGGGCGCAAGTATAGCCCCGGTTTTTGGGCCGGACGAAAATGGCAGTTTTTTGGGCGGGAAAAAGACAAAAATAGCGGGTTGACAGGGTGTTTCGAGAGGAACTTCAGACGGGTGTGGGGGGCTTCGCAGGGGGGCAGGGCCAGCGCCGCCATTTCACCGAAGCGAATCTCTCCGAGCGTCCGGGCGTGACCTTTCAGGCTGCGGCGTTTGGCGGACCAATCAGCCCGTGGCGGCCTTCACCCCTTAGCGGGTTGATTTCGGGGGGCGTTCTCTGGCGTTTTGCGAGCTACCCTTGACCCGCCAGGGCGCGGCGCAGACGGCCAGAGGCGTCGGCCAGGGCCAGGGCCTGGGTGAAGGCGTCCGTTTCGCCCAGATTGGCTGCCAAGTGACCGGCCAGGCGCAGCTCCTCCAGCCCAGGCAGCCGACGGAAGGCTTGAAGGTTGACCAGACCGAGCTCAAAACTCACGCGCCAGTCGTTTCGCAGGCGCAGGCTCAGGTCGGAAAGCAGGCCCAGGCGCAGCGCCTCGGCCCCTGGGAACCGGGCGAGACCCTGTGTGGAGGCGCGCAGCGCGTCTTCGTGGCCGGGCTGTAGGTGCAGGGCGCAGTGCAGGCACTCGGCGGCGCAGGCGGGCAGGTGTTGCTCCACGTCAAAGGCGAATCCGCCGCGCGTGGGGATGCCCGCATCATCCAGGAGCTTGGCCCAGGCCAGCAGCAGCGCCACAGGCTCTGGCCCGGCGCTTGGCAGGGGCTCTGGCAGGCTGACCCCGGCGCGCCGGGCAAAGCGCAGGGCGCGGGCCGGATCTGCGGCAAAGGCGTTGGCGCGGCCAAGGCCAAGCAGGATCATGGAGCAGGTGAGGGCCAGGCCCAGCCCGTGTCCGGCGTTCAGGGGCGGCAGGGCCTCAGGTTGGACGTCCAGCCGATCAAGGAGCGCCGTCACTTCGTCCTGGCGGCCCAGGGCGTGGGCCAGGCGTAGTTGCGCGGTCAGGACCAGGTGAGCCGTGTCCGGGGTGATGGGCAACGAGGCCAGTTGGTCAGCCACGGCAGCCTCATCGCCGGGCAGGCGGCCTGCTTCGCCTAGTCCAGCCAGAGAGAGGGACAGCCAAAGCCGGGAGTTTTGAGCCGTTGCACCCTGGCGCGGAGCTTCGGCGGCCTCCTTAAGAATAGTGCGTGCGCGAGCCTGCGGCAGGTGTTCGGCTTGGGCACGTTCCCAGGCTGCCCGGCCCAGAGCCTCTGCCAGCCGGGGGCTTTTGGCCAGGAGGGCAAGGTTCTCCGCCAGTTCCAGGGCGTCGGAGCAGACAAGCATTTCGCGGCCCGGCTCGAACAGTTCGGCCTGCTCCTGGCCCAGGTCCTGGGCCAGGACGACACAGCCGCAGCCTGCGGCCTCGAATAGCCGGAAATTCACCTCGCCGGTGATGGACTCGTTGGGCACGGCCTTGGTGTGGCGGTAAAAATCGAGCATGGCCGGAAAGTCGAGGTTGTCCTCCAGGGTGAAGCCCTGCGGCAGCAGCTCGCTCATGAGTTCCGTCAACCAGGTGCGACCGGGCCGGGTGGGTCCAAGGCGGCCCACAAAGCCCGCCAGGCGCTGGCGCTGGCCGAAGGGGGCGAAGGGGCCGTTGGGTGCGTGCCATGGCAGGTGGCGCACTCGTCCCGCCCCGCAGGACCCGAGTTGCGGCATCCAGCGGCGCTGTGTGGAGAGGATGAGATCGAACAGTCGGGCGTAGGGGGCGTGCCAGAAGGCGTTGAGGTGCGGGTCGATGGCCCAGAAGATCCGCACGGCGGGGATGTGCTCCAGCCCTGCCAGGAGCAGGCGCGGGCCCAGTTGCTCACGCTGGAACAGGATGTCGGGTTCGAAGCCGTGGCGCCGCAACTCCGCAGGCATGTCGAACACCCCGGCCTCCGGGGGGGAGAGCGCCAGCACCTCGCACCCGAGGTCTTGAAACGCCTGGCTCAGGGGGCCGGTGGCATGGATGAGGCAGATGCGCAACGGTTGGTTCATGGGCTGCATGTACATGAGTTTTCTGAGAAAGACTACGTTGTTTGGAAAGTGCGTAATGGGGGGCTAATCCTGCGGACGCGGGGGGCCGATAAGAAGCCAGCAGCAGGACTGACCGACCGGCCCTGCTGCCCGGCGCCAAGGATCTGGGCCGCCGAGACGATGGGCGAAAAGGAATTCGCCGTAAATCGGGCAGGGGCGCAAGTCCTCGCCATGCGGCCTTTCGCCTCTGCCCGTTACTCCCTGTGCGCTTGAGAGATGACCGTCCAACGCTCGCGCACAGTTGCAAGACAAGACCGGGAGGAGACACATGAGCGACCATAATTGCGGCACCGCGTGGCCCATGAGCGGACCGCCACCCGCAGAGCCTCAGCGGCACGCGTTCAGCGAAAGCGAGCGGCTGGCCTACATCGATGGGCTTAAGGCCCAGATCCGCAAAGGAGTTTACCGGCCGGATGTCCGCGACCTTGCCCGCTCCCTGGCGAGCATGTTGGTGCGCGATTTGTAAATGGCCTGGCATTTGCGCTTCCCTGGCGAAAATTTCACTTGCCAAGAGGCGTGAACTTCGGGTAGTTGACCTTTCTCACGCGCGCCGAGGTAGCTCAGTTGGTAGAGCAGGGGACTGAAAATCCCCGTGTGGGGGGTTCAATTCCCTCCCTCGGCACCAGAAAGATCAGCCCCTTACGACGAAAGTTGTAAGGGGCTTTTCGTTGTGGGCTGGAGTTGTCCCACTCCTGTTCATCCTTATAGGCTTAGCCTGAACGCTGGTCCGGGGGGCGCTTACTCTCGTGCTGTGCATCCACCCCCTCTCCTGAGCGGCAGTCATTGCACTGTCCTTGGGCGTTCCGCTCCCCTCAGGGGGTAGCGAGCCCTGGCAAATCTTTTGCCAACTCGGCATTATTCAGAGTCGAATTTGCAACATAGTGCATTTAAAGGAGATGCTGCAGCTGCCTGGATGGCTAGCGGCAAAACGCCGTAACTCACAGCGAGTACGAATTGCTTGTAGCGAATATTGCTTGTTTAAAAGTTTATATTCATTTATTATTTTTTGGATTTGGATATCAAATATGATTGTGCAAGGTGGCTATAGTTGCGTGGATTGTCTTTGCGAAGTGGCCACCGGTTACGGATGTGCCTTATTGTTGTGGTTTTGACTCTTGGATGCTGGCTCCTGCCATCCCCCCCTGCCCAGGCCCTGACCCCGGCCGAAATCGACGCGGGCAACCGCGCCGCGCAACGCATCCAGAACGAGCAACAGGAGCGTCTCCAGCAGCAGCTGCGCGAGGACGCCCTGCGGCGCAAGGATACCTCACCCCAGGAACTGCCAGAGGTCAAGGTGCCCTCCTTGCCTAAGAGCAGCGTCTGCCGCGAGATCAAGGAGATCGTCCTTCTCGGCGTGACTCTCTTGCCTGAGCGCGTAAAGCAGGAACTGGTAGCCCCTTATGTGGGCAAGTGCCTGTACGCCGAGGACATCGAAAAACTCCTGGGCGACGTGCTCAAGGCCTACATCGACCGGGGCTACATCGCGGTGCGGCCTTATGTGCAGGCCCAGGATCTGACCACGGGGCGACTGGAGATCCTTATTGTTGAGGGCAAGGTCGAGGGGCTCATCCTCAAAGATGGCCGGACCTTGTTGCCCAGCGCCAACCTGACCACAGCCTTTCCCTTTGTGCCTGGCAAGCCGCTCAACCTGCGCGACATTGAGCAGGGCCTTGACCAGATCAACCGCTTGGCCTCCAACAGCGCCACCATGGAAGTGAGTCCAGGGACTACGCCGGGCGAGAGCCTTGTAACCATAGTCAACACGCCCTCCTTCCCTTTGAGCGTGTCCAGCACCCTCGATAACCTTGGTGGGCTGTCCACGGGCCGACAGCAGGGATCCTACACCGTCAATCTGGACAACCCGCTGCGTCTGAACGACTTCATTACCTACACGCATCGCAATACGCTTTTTGACCATCCCGAGCGCCGCGATTCCGTCTCCGACAGCTTCTTCTACTCCATTCCGCTTGGATATTTAACTTTCCAGACCTCATACAGCTTCTCCAGTTACCGCAGCCCAGTGACTACTACAGGCGGTGATCTGATTTCGCGCGGCACCTCCGAGACTTGGCGGGGAGAGATAAACTGGGTGGCCTACCGCGACCAGGACCAGAAGCTCACCGCCTTGATCGCCCTCAACAGCAAGGCGAGCAGGAACTATCTGGATGACGCATTCTTGAGCGTTTCCAGCCGCATCCTGGCTGTGGCCGATGCTGATGTGAACTGGAGCGGCCGCCTGTCCGCCCTGTTCGCCAACATGGGACTGGGGTTCAGCAAGGGCGTTCGGCAGTTCAACTCCAAAGTCGACCCGGACTATACCCCTGTCATCTCGCCCCATGCCCAGGGCGCAAAAATCCGGTACACGGGCGGTTTCGTCCTCCCCTTCGAGCTCCTGGGCCTGGGCGCCACCTTCAGCAGCCAGCTTACCGGCCAGTTCGCCCTGGAGCCGCTCTACGGCTCTGAGCAGATCAGCCTGGGCAGTTTCTATACGGTGCGCGGCTTCAACCGCACCAGCTTCTCCGGCGACCGGGGCTACTATGCGCGCAACGAGCTTTCCGTCTCTCTGCCGGTCGTGCCCTATACCAACATAACGCCCAAACCGTTCATCGCCTTTGACGCCGGGCGCATTGAGGGTTTCAAGACCACCAAGGACGCCAATCTCACCGGCGCGGCGGCCGGTCTCCGGCTGTCATCCAAAAATCTGAGCGCCGAGCTCTCAGCAGCCAAGGCCATGTCCATACCTGTCAACACTCCGCACGAGCCAGTCCAGTTCGCCGCCACCATGACCGTTAGCTTTTAAGGAGCATGTATGCCGATCAATTCCATGGTGAAGCGGGCAAAGCTGGCGGCAAAGCCGATTACATGGGCGCAGCTCATGAGCTTTGGTCTTAAAACACTCTCCCTGTTTTTGTGCAGCCTGTTGCTGTGCCCGCCGCAGCTGGTATTTGCAGCGGGTCCGGTGGCCTCTGGCGCCACGACGACAACCGTGACTGCGGCCGCCAATGGCGTGCCCGTGGTCAACATCGCCGCGCCCAACGCCTCTGGCATGTCGCACAACAAATACACCTCCTACAACGTCGACCTCCAGGGGCTGGTGTTGAACAACGGCAACACAAGCCAAGCCTTCCGCCAGTCGCAGTTGGCCGGGCAGGTGGCCGCCAATCAGAATCTCGGCGCGGGGGCGCAGGCCCAGTTCATTCTGAACGAGGTGACCTCGCCCAACCGCAGCGTGCTCGCCGGTTTCACCGAGGTGCTGGGCGGCAAAGCTGCGGTCATTGTGGCCAACCCCTTTGGCATCACCTGCAACGGCTGCGGCTTCATCAACACCGACCGCGTGTCCCTGATCACCGGCACCCCGAATTTCACCGCCGGGGCCATCAGCAGCTTCGGTGTCAACGGCGGCGACATCCTCATCAGCGGCACGGGCATCAATGCCAGCGCGCAGCAGACCCTGGACCTGGTCTCGCGCAAGATCGTGCTCAACGGGCAGGTCAACGCGCCCACCCTGAACCTCACGGCGGGCACCAACACCTGGGACTACAACACAGGGATAGCCGCTCCCACCGCTCCGGGCGGCGGCCCAGCTCCTACGTATGCCATCGACTCCAGCGCCCTGGGCGGCATGTACGCCGGGCGCATCAATCTTCAGGCCACGGAAGCAGGCGTAGGCGTGCATATGCTGGGCAACGCCGCAGCCACAGCCGACGACTTCATCATCAACTCCGCAGGGAAGATCGAGCTCGCCAACAAGCTCTCCGCCGTGCGCGATCTGACCATCACCAGCACCAGCGCGGGCGCGGACGCCATCAAGGCCACGGACGCCAGCCTCACGGCCGGGCACGACCTGATTCTGACCGCAAGCAGCGGCGGCGCGACCCTGAACGGTGGCGTGCTCGTGGCCACGGGCAACCTGAACTACAACCTCGGCACCCTCACCGACGTTGGCACGGGCACGGTCCTCACGGACAACAACAAACGCTACGGCGCCACCGCCACCTTGAACGGCAGCGGCGCGTGGACCATGGATGGGGTTAACTACGGCTCCTCTGGGGCCTTTTCGGCCACCACGGGCAGCATGTCCATCGGATCCAGCGCAGCCGCCACGCTCTATTCCGGCGGAACCCTGGGCCTCACCGCCACCAGCGGCGGCCTCACCCTGACCAACGCCGCGCTCCAGTCCGTGGGCGACATGACCCTTGGCGCCACCTCCGCATCCAGCACCGGCATCCTCACCTTCGACAGCGCCGCACAGGCCAAGAGCACCGCCGGCAACATGAACCTGAACGCCTGGCACCAGATGTTCAACTCTGGCGCGCTGACCACCAGCACGGGCAACATCGTCATCCGCTCCGGTTCCGGTGTTTCATCCGACACCAGGTTCACCAACCAGGGCGCGGGGTCCATCTGGGCGGGCGGGCAGCTGAACATGGCGGACCGGGACGGTCTGCGCACGCAGAATATTGAACTCAAAGGCACGAGCAAGCTGGGCGGAAGCACCGTTGGCATCACCGCCAGCAGGCTCGCCCTGATGGACACCGCCGTGCTGACCAGCCTCGGGGACATGACCCTCAACCTGAACCCCAGTAACGCCGGGTCGTTAACTGTTGGAGCCAAGATCCTGGCCGCCACCAGCGGCACGGGCACCCTGCACCTGAATACCAGCGGCGGAACCGGATGGCACGGGGTGAGAAATGCCGGTCTCATCCATTCCGGGCAGGACATCGATTCGCAAGATCTCGGCGTGGGCGGCGAGGACTATAGCACCGGAACCGTGTCCGCTGTGCGCAACCTGTCCCTGGCGGGCTTTGACTACATGAACGGCAACTACATCGCCGGGAACGACCTGACCCTCGCCAGCATCGGCCAGATCAACCTGTACCCCAACAGCAACGGCTCGCCCAACGCTGTGCTGAGCGCAGGCAACGACATCAGCATCACCGGCAGCCGTGTTCGCAACTGGTCCACCATGAACGCCGGGCGCGACATCACCATCAATGCATCCGATCTGTTCACCAACGCCATCGGGGACTCCTCGGCCCTGAGGCTGCGGTATTACGACATAGATTTAGGCACCATCGTGAGCATCACGGCGTACCGCCCGCAGGTCATCGCCGGGCGAAAAATCTCCATTTATACTGGTAACGTCTTTTTTGGCCAGAATGTTGGCACCATCTCTGCGCCCACGGTCGACATGAGCGGTTTCGGCTTTTATAACGCGGGGACCATCCGCGGGAGCGCGGTGAACATCGTCGTCAGCAATTTCAGCAACGTGGCTGGCGGCGCCTCGGCTCCCGGCGCGGCCTCCGCCACCAGCCTGACGCCCACGCCCGTTCACGGCGGCGTCAGCTTCGGCGCGGTGGCCATCACCATCCCCACCAGCCCCAATGGGGTCTTCATCCCGGTAGCGAGCCCCGGCTCCCATTTTCTGGTGGAGTCCAACCCGCTGTACACCAACGTCGACAACTTTCTGGGCAGCGACTACCTGGCGGAGAAGTACAACTTTAAGGCCGACGAGGTGATCAAGCGCCTGGGCGACGCCGGCTACGAGACCTTCCTGGTGCAGCAGCAGCTCATCGGCCTGGCCGGCACCAACCTGCTGGCCGGCTATGCCAGCGAAAAGGCCCAGATGAAGGGCCTCATGGACCACGCGGGCAGCCAGGCCAAGACCCTGGGCCTGGCCTACGGCAGGGCCCTTTCCAGCACGCAGCAGGCGAATCTCAAGGAAGACATGGTCTGGATGGTGGAGACCACGGTGAACGGCCAGAAGGTGCTGGCCCCGGTGGTCTACCTGGCCGCCTCCACGCGCCAGATGTTCGACGGCGCGCCCACGGTCACCGCCGAGACCATTAATATGAACGTGGCCAGCCTGGCCAACGCGGGCACCATCAAGGGCAATACCATCAACGTCACGGCCACCGGCGACGTGCGCAACACCGGCGGCACCATCAAAGGCGGCGACATCTCCATTGCCAGCACCGGCGGCAGCGTCATCAACGAAGCGGCCGTGAATGAGAAGGTCATCAACCGCGGCGGCTACATCGATGTCCAGACCACCGTGGGCAAGGGCGGCACCATCCAGGGCACGGGCAAGGTGAACCTGACCGCGTCCCAGAACGTGGAGAACGTGGGTGGCAGCATCCAGGGCGGGCAGGTGAACCTGAAGGCCGGGGGCGATGTGATCAACAGCGCCATCGTGGCCACCAACGTCAGCGGCACCAGCTTGCGCCAGACCATCGCCGCCACCGGCAGCATCACCTCCACCGGCAACCTGAACGTGGACGCGGGCCGGGACGTGCAGAACCTGGGCGCGCAGCTGAGCGCGGGCAAGGACGCCAGCATCACCGCCGGGCGCGACGTTACCTTCGACACCGTGGCCCTTGCCAACAGGGACACCAGCAGCAGCTCCAGCAGAAGCTTCTTTAAGAATTCCGACTCCAGCACCACCACCACGACCACCACCCAGGTGCAGGGCGGGCTGACCACCGGCGGCAATCTGGCCATCAAGGCCAAGAACGATGTCACCCTGGCCTCGGCCAACTTGAGCGCCGGCAAGGACGCCAGCATCGACGCCGGCGGAGACCTGAACATCCTGGCGCGCAGCAACTCCGTGCAGGCCGTGACCCAGAGCAGCGCCTCGGGCGTGGGCGTGGGCACCGGGCTTTTGGGCAAGGAAAAGAGCACCACGGACGCGTTCTCCAGCCGTGCCGTTGCCAGCAACCTGGGTGCAGGCGCAGCCGGCAGCATCGCCACCGCGGGCAACCTCTCCCTCTCCGCGGGCAAGACCGTGACTCTTGAAGGCGCGAAGGTGAACACTACGGGCGGCATCAGCATCGCCGCCGATGACGTGCAGGTGCTGGCGGCCAAGGACATCGACCGCACCACCACCGTCAAGGAGACCACGAGCTACCTCGCCATCTCCAAGGGCGAGAACGCCAAGACCAACACCACAGCCAAGTCCTCGGTCAAGTCCGATGGCGTGGTCAAAGCCGGGGTGACCGCCAGCGCCACCAACGACGCGGGCGGCCTGGACTTCTCCAAGACCGTCGCCAGCAACACCTTTGACGAGACTGTCCACAGCGTGGGCTCCACCCTGGCCTCTGGCGGCGGGCTCACCATCACCTCCAAGAAGAATATTACCCTGCAAGGGGCTGATGTGAAGGCCAAGGGCGATGTGGACCTGACGGCGCAGAATGTGAACATTATGGCCGCCCAGGACACCCACACCTATACTGACACCACGACCACCACCAAGGTTGGCCTTTACGCCAGCACCACCAACACGGCCGACGCCACGGCCGGAGCCGGAGCCACGGCCACCGCCGTGGTGGGCACCGCTGGCGCCAATGCCGGAGCCACGGCCACGGCCAATGCCGCCTCCAGCACCAACCTCGACGTGATGCGCACCAAGACTATAGACACCAACACCGTGGACGTGACCAATACGGGCACCAGCCTCGCCTCTGGCGGCGTCCTGCGCATCAACAGCGCCAAGACCCTCACTGTGCAGGGCTCGGACGTCAGCGGCGAGCAGGGCGTGGACGTCAAGGCCAAGGACATCTTGTTCACGGCTGCCCAGGACACGCACAGCTCCACCGTCAGCACCAGCAGCACCAGCGCAGGGCTGTACATCGACGGCAATGCCAACGCCGCCGCCTCTGCCACGGCCGGTGCCAACGCCGGGATCGGCGCCAACGCCGGGACCAAGGCCGAGGCCAGCGCCAAGGCCAAGCTCTCCATAGGCGTCCAGGCCAAGAACACCGCCACCACGGAGACCGACGACTCCTCCACGGCGCGCGTGTCCACCATCACCTCCGGTTCTGGCGGCATCAAGCGCACCGCCGAGAACAGCATCACTGACGTGGGCACGGCCATCGACGCCGCAGGCGACTTCAGCCAGTCGGCCACGACCATCGCCAGCCGCGCGGCGGTGAACACCGCCTCCCAGACCAGAACCAGCACCAGCAACGTCGGCAAGATCGGCGTGTACGCCAAGGCCGAGGCCGGAGTCTCAGCCGAGGCCGGCGCCAGCGCCGGGCTGGGCGGCGCCAAGGCCGGGGCTGGGGCCGAGGCCAAGGCCAGTGTCGGCGCGGGCATCCAGGCCTCCTACTCCAGAGACACTAACGACTCCACCTCCGCCTCCAGCGACGCCGTGGTTTCCACCATCAAGTCCGGCGGGAAAGTGACAAGCGTCAGCACTGACAAGACCAGCTTCGAGGGCACACAGATCAGCGCGGGCAAGGGGGTGGAGATAGAGGCCGGGTCGCTGGACTTCGCGGCGGCCAAGAGTACCACCTCCAACACCTCTTCAGTGGGCAACACCAACGCCGCTGCCAGCGTTGGCCTGAGCCGCGGCACCGGCAAGGGCGTGGACGTGGACGTCTCCGCAGGCACCAGCAAGACCGACAAGAGCGCCAGTTCCTCAACCGCCAGCGCGGGCAGCATCGCTTCCGGTGGCGACATCGTCATCAAGACCAAGGGCGACACGCGCCTGGAGGGCACCAATCTGGGCGCTGCGGGCGATACCTCTGTGGCCGCCGGCGGCAACCTCATCCTCGATGCCGCCAGGGACAGCACACGGTCTGACAAAAGCGCCTACGACGCCACGGCCAGCGTCTCCACCAGCAAGTCCAGCGGCGGCGGCGGGAGTTCGTCCGGCGTGAACGCGGGCGTGTCTGGCGGCTTCAGCAAGAGCACCTCGGAATCCAGCACCGCCACGGCGGGCAGCATCAGCAGCGGCGGCAAGGTGACCCTTTCCGCAGGCAAGACCGCGACCCTTGAGGGCACGACCATCGCCGCAGGCGGCGACGCCAGCATCAGCGGCGCCGACGGCGTGACCATGAGCGCCGCCCGCAGCACCTCGAGCAGCGAGTCCTACGGCGCTCGTGCGGGTGTGGATGCAGGCAAGGGCAAGGGTTCCGACGCCGAAGGCACCAGCAGCAGCACATCCGGGGGCGTCACGGCGGAGGGCAACTACAGCCGCGCCAAGGAGTCCAAGGCCGAGGCGGGCAGTATCAGCTCCGGCGGCAACCTCAAGATCACCAGCAACAAGGACGTGACCCTGGAGGGCACCACCCTCGGTGCCGATGGCAAGGCCAGCGTCCTGGCGGGCGGCAACGTGAACTTCAAGGCCGCCGAAAGCACCTCGGAGTCCGTGGGCTTCAGCGCCTCGGTCACCGCCAAGGCCGACAAGACCGACAAGACCCCGGCCAAGCCCGCGGCGCCCACCAAGCCCACCAAGCCGGCCATGCCCACCACACCGCCCCCGGCGTTGCCCGGCGCAGCCAAGCCCTCCAACCCCGGCACCGGCGGCACCCAGGGGGCTGACGGCTCCAAGCAGAGCCCCGCCGACCTGGCCAAGTGGCAGGGCCAGCAGGGTGCTGTGAACCAGCAGCTCAAGGACAGGCAGGCCGCTTCGGCGTCCTCCGGCCCTGGCACGACGGGCACCAGGCCCGCCATGCCGACAACGCCGCCCCCGGCCCTGCCGGCCAAGGCCACGGCGCCGCCCCTGCCTTCGCGGCCTGCTCCGGCCCTGCCCGGCGCAGCGACGCCCAAGCTTGACCTTACGAACACCGGGAACGCTGCCAGCGCCGCTGGCAAGGGTGCCCTTGGCATCAAGCCCCCGCTGCCGAAGACGCCGCCTCCGGCCCTGCCCGGCGCGGCTGCCGCTCCGGCAGCGGAGGATACCGGCTCGACCACGGAGAAGAACACTGCCGTGTCCGCTGGCGCGCAGCTCCAGCTCAAGAACAAGACCACCCAGAAGGCAGGCAGCATCAGTGCCGGCGCTGGCGGTATCGAAATCGTCGCGGGCGGCGGCGATGTCAATCTGGTGGGCACGAACATCAACACCAGCGGGGACGCCAACATCTCCGCCGCGCGGGACGTGAACATCAGCGCCACCAAGAACACGGAGTCGGGCTTCAGCGCTTCCGGCGCCGTTTCCGTAGACAGGAAGACCGAAGGCCCGACCACGCCGCCTCCGGCCCAGCCGAACGCCAAGAGACCTCCCATGCCCACCACGCCGCCTCCGGCCCTGCCCGGCGCGACGACACCCAAGCTTGATCTCACGAACACCGGGAACGCTGCCAGCGCCGCTGGCAAGGGTGCCCTTGGCATCAAGCCCCCGCTGCCCAAGTCGCCCCCGCCGGCCCTGCCGGCCAAGCCCACGGCGCCGCCCCTGCCTTCGCGGCCTGCTCCGGCCCTGCCCGGCGCAGCGACGCCCAAGTTTGACCTTACGAACACCGGGAACGCTGCTGGCGCCGCTGGCAAGGGTGCCCTTGGCATCAAGCCCCCGCTGCCCAAGTCGCCCCCGCCGGCCTTGCCCGGCGCGGCCGCAACCCCGGCCACCCCGGCGGCAGACGAGAAGGATCCCAATGTGTATGGCGGCTCGGCCTCCGCGTCCTCATCCACAACCAAGGACCCGAGCAAGCAGACCAGCGCCTTTGTGGGCGTGGGCGGAGGCGGCAGCATCAAGAACACGGGCGCGGTCATCAAGACCGGCGGCAAGCTGAACATCAAGTCCGGCGGCAAGACCACGCTGACCAATACCGACATCAAGGCTCAGGCCGGCGAAGTCATCGACGCCGCAGGCGGCGTGGAGCGCAAGACCGAGAAGGACGTGAGCGTGCTCAACGCCAACACCGACTCCGGCGCCGCAGGTACGAACATGAACATCAGCAAGGTGCCCGTCTCCAGCGGGGCGGCGGGCTCTGGCGTGGCCGCCACCCCCTCCACACCGGTGGACACAGCCGGGGGCACCGGCAGCGCGCCACAGTCCACCCTCAAGACCGCTCAGGGCGGCACGGGGTCAACGCCAGGACCAAAGAAGCCCTAAGGGCCAACGGAGCGGCAGCGCGCAATACAGACAGATAGCCGGGACTGGAAATCCCCGTGTGGGGGGCAATTCCCTCCCTCGACACCAGAAAGATCAGCCCTTTACGACGAAAGTTGTAAGGGGCTTTTCGCTTGTCGGGTGGTTTTGTCCATCTCCTGTCCTGCGGCGTACTCGCCAGTGATAACGGCCTCCTTTTTGGCGTGAATATACGCGCCGCCATTGCGACATGCCGCCAGCCCATGTAGTCCATCAAATTACGTAGGGACAGCTCAGCCATGCCCGGCACAATCGCATAAGGAGGAAGTCATATGCAGGTCCACGCTTCGTTGATGGAGGAGCTTCCAGCGCGCTCCCGCGTCCTGATATACGGGGCCGGAGAATTCGGAGAAATGGTCTTTGAGAAGCTTCGCGACGCTGGAATCGAGGCCGTGGGCTTCATCGACGGGCAGAAGACGGGCACGTTCTGCGATCTCCCCATCGTCTCCCCTGCGAAGCTCGGCTCCAGGCCCGTGGCCTTTGATCTGGTCGTGCTGGCCCTGGGCAGCTACCGCCAGGCCTTCAAGGTCCTGAAGGCGGCCGACATCGCCGAGTGCCACCTCCTGTACCTGGAGAGGGAGCTTTTCCGCGTGGAGCAGAACCGCATGACCCCCGACACGCTGGAGAACCTGAACGGCAAGATCGGCTACCTGGAATGGATGCTGACCAAGCGCAACAACCAGTACGAGGCGGCCATGGAGCTGCTGTACGGTAAGCCGGTCTACCCGTCCGCACCGCCCAGCAAGGTGCCGGACGAGCTTCTGGACGCGTTCACCATGCAGGGGAAGATGAAGCTCAAGGAGGAATACTTCAACTCCACCAGGCCGAAAAACCACCCCATCATCTATACCGACCGCGAGATCGACTCGTATATCCCCCTCATCAAGGAAGAGAAGCCCGCGTATTACGCCGCCACGGACCAATGGCTCTACAGCGCGCTACGCAAGTACAGCCTGGCGGGCAAGCGCGTTCTGATCATAGGATCCAACTGCCCCTGGTATGAGTCCATGTGCATCGCGCATAACGCGGTGCCTCACGTGGTGGACTACGGCAGCCTCGTCACCACCAGTGACCGCATCAAGATCATCTCCAGCGAGGAGGCGTGGGCCACACCCGACGCCTTCGATGCCTGCCTCTCCATATCCTCCATGGAGCATGACGGCCTGGGCGCATACGGCGACCCCATCAATCCCAATGGCGACCTTGAGACCATGCAGCGCACGCTGAAGGTGCTGAAGCCGGGCGGGCTGCTGTACCTCTCCGTTCCCGTGGGGGAGGACGCGCTGCGCTACAACTATTGCAGGGTATATGGCCCGTTGCGCCTGGCCAAGGTTCTGGAAGGCTGGAAGCTGAAGGACAGCTTCGGCTTTTCCGAGGACCAGTTCGAGACGGGCGGCGACATTCAGCCCGTGTTCATTCTGGAAAAGCCCTAGGCCGAGCGGCCGATTGAAAGAGGGACGCCTGCCGTGTGGCGGGCGTCCCTCTTTCAATTTCGTGTGTGGTTTGCGGGCTGACGGGCAGAGGATCAGTCCAACGGCTGAAGAATCTTCTCCATGAAGACTTCGGTGCCGGGGTCGAAGCGCTCCAAGCCAGGAAAGCCGGGGTCCGGGGACTTCACCGGGAAACCCACCCGCTTGAAGCTGGCTATGGACGGGCCGTTGATGATCTTGGCCATGGCGTATAGCCGAGTGACGGGCTTTTTCGCCAGCAAAAGGTCGATGGACTGGGCGATGAGCTGTGCGCCCAGGCCCATGCCGCGCCAGCCCGGAGCGATGTTGATGCTCACTTCCCAGACATCATTGAAGCGACGGTCGAAGCGCACGTTGCCGATGCGCTCACTTCCAACCTTGCCGATGCACAAGAGCCTGTCCGGATCTTTCAACAGGGCCTCGTACCAGCGGCAGTGCTCGCCCCAGCCGATGTAGTCGTTCAGTTTGAACATGCGCCGCGTCACGGGGTCGTTCACCCACAGCCAGTTGTCGAGCTTGTCGTCCGGGGTGGCCTCTGCGGCCTCAAGCCCTGGCGCTCCCGGCCCGGTTTCCCGCTGCGGCGTGCGCACCCGCGCCTGGCAGAGGGTGACGGTATATTCTTGGGAGGAGCCGTCCGCCTGCTTCAGTTGCTTGGGATTGATGACCAGGCCGTGGGTGCGCTCGAAGGCTTCGGGATTGGCGCGGTATTCGCGGCCCAGGGCGGCCACCTCGGCCACTGGGGTGCCCCATCCTTTGGGAAAAAGGGCCAGCAGCTCCAGCGACTGCGCGCGGCTGCGGTAGGTGCCGATTTCCGGCAGGCGCGTCTGAACCTGGGGGCTCCCATGGGCGGCCACGATGGAGTCCCACCTGGCGATGAACAGATCTTCCAGGGCTGTCATAAGCAGGTCCCAGGAGCTTTGCAGGGTCGCGTCCTGGGGCAGGTCCAGCAACTGTCGGGCGATGATTTCGCCGGTGTCGATGCCCGCATCGATGAAGTGCAGGCTGACGCCCTTTGGCGTATCGTCGAAGTAGCTCCATACATTGCCCATGATGCCGCGGCCCCAGGGCAGGTAGGTGTTGTGGATGTTCACGATCTTGCCGGCGTAGGCCGGGAGCACCGGCTCGCGGAAGATGGGCCCGTAGCCGTGGGAAACGATCCAGTCTATCTTGTCCGCGCGAAGGGTTGCAAGGTCTACAGCCCCGGCTGTTTCCAGCAGGCGGTCGCAGCGGGTCCGCAAAAAGTCCCGTACGCGAGTGGAGCGGGGGGCGCCTGAGCACAGCAGGATGTTCATGGGAAGGCCTTCCTTTGCCCTAGGCCGTGGCCTGGTGCGCGGGCCGCGTCTTGGTGCGCGGGGCTGGGCCTGCGGGATAGCCGCGCCTGCCCCGCAGGGTGTCTGCGCAGGTGAGGGCCAGGTAGCGCGCCAGATGGCCCAGAGTGTCCAGGCAATGGGCCAAAAGCACCCCAACGCTGGAGGTCTTGAACTCCGCAATGCACACGCGGACCTGAACCAGGGACAGGGAGTACTTTACGTAGTGGCCCAGCGCCTCGCGCGAGGTGAATCCGCTCATATTCACGTCGCCGCCTTCCTGCACCAGGGCTATCTTCTGGCTGCTGCCCTCGGCCAGGCGCATGAGCTCCTCCCGACCCAGAGACATCAGGTAGGCGTCCTCGTCCGGCAGGAGGCCGTCGTGGCGCGCCTGCTGGTACAGCCTGGACGTGGGCGAGAGGGTGAGCACCGACCAGCCGTAGCCGGAGGTGTTCAGGAGACCCTGGCGGTCGAAGTCCTCTTTCTGTTTGTCGATGGCGAGGCTCAGCTTCACAAGGAAGTCCCTCGTCTCGCCGATGGTGCGCCGGTTTTCCCCGGGCGTGCCGAAAATATAGTTGCCGTGGATGATGCTGCCTGCGCGCAGGGAGGCCTGGATGATGTCCCAGGCCACATCGATCTGGATGCCCTTCTGCATGCGGTCGAGCATTTCCTGGCTCCCTGACTCGAAGCCGAAGATGATGACGATGACGCCGTGAGCCCGAAGCTTGCGGAACATATCCTCAGATCCGAAGGTGAGGCGCACCTCTGCGGCCATGAGGAAGGTCATGCCTCGCTCGCGGTACAGGCGGCAGTATTCGTCCACCTCCCGCTCGTTGAGGAAAAGGTTGGTGTCGGTGCTGAAAAAACCAGTGAATCCGTAGCGGCTGACGAGAAAGTCGACTTCGTCGAAGAATTGCTCCCAGGTTCGGCGCAGGAAACGCTGCCCGTGCAGATGCCCGCAGAAGGTGCACCGGAAGGGGCAGCCGCGCATGGTCAGCAGGGGGAAGGCTTTGATGGGCTGGTTCTCGCGGGTGGCGAGGTTGCGGGAAATCTCGTGCAGTTGCTCGTCGAAGTACTCGTAGGCGGGCATATCCTGCTGGCGGTACTGGCTTAAGCTCATGATGGGCCGCTTGGCCGTGCGGACGACCTCTCCGGTGCCCTTGTCACGGAAGCTGACGCCCGCCACCTGGGCCAAGCCTTCGCCGTCGCGGTCGACGCAGTCAAGCAGCTCCGGCAGGACGAATTCGCCCTCGGCCGAGGTGCAGACGATGTCCGTTTCGGTCTTGAGCAGCAGCACGTCGTCGTTGCCGGAGATGATGCCCCCGACGATGATGAGCGCATCTGGATGGCACCGGCGGATGTGCTCCGTCAGGCGCTTGACCAGGGCGTAGTTGTGCGACCAGGCGCTGATGCCGTACACGCGGGCGCCGCAGGCGGACACTTTGTCCAGCAGCTCTGGAAAGGTCAGCTTGTGCAGGTGCGTGTCCAGCAGGTCGAAGCTGTGCCTGGTCTTCTGCAGCTGGCGGATGATTATGGGGAAGGCGTAGGGAAGCTTCCAGACTTTGTCGTCCGGGCTTTTCGCCTCAGAGAGCCCAATGAGCTGGATATGTGCCATGATCTTCCGTCCAGGGTTAATGTCGTGCGTGCGCAACCGCAAAGGGCAGGCGCGCGCGTTTCAGCGCGTTTTTGCGGCAACTCGCCCCCCGCTCTTCGCTAAGCATAATTCGGGCCAATTTTCTGGCGTTTCTTGCCCTGACCCGGGGACGAGCCAAGCAGCGGCAACAGGGCGTCGGCTTGCGCGCGCACCTGGCGCGCCACCTCCATGTCGCCGCAGAATTCGCGCAAGCTGGTCCGGCAGGCCGCGAAGTCGAAGGTGCGCAGCCGCTCGGCCAGGCCGCCCATTTGCTCCAGGGCGATGCTTAAGCCCAATCCCCGGCTTGTGACAACCTCGTGGCAGAAGCTGAGCTCCGGGATGGCCAGCACCGGCAGCCCGGCCTGAACATAGGCGAATAGCTTGAGCTGCATGTTGGTGGCGAAGTACGCTGGCATCCTTCGGATGGGCCTTGGCGAGTATTCCAGCAGGCCAAGGTCGTAGCCGCGCAGCTCTTCAATCAGGGTCGCCGGGGGCACCCGGCGGCGGTAGTGGAACAGGGGGTTGGCCTCGGCCAGCGCCAGAAAATCGTCGCATCCCAGGCCGGTGGAGTCTGCGGCGTTGAAATATGTAACATCAAGCCCCTGGGCGGTAAGCACCTGCACCAGCGAAAAGAGGTGGTCCAGCTCGAACCATACCGAGGCCAGCCTGGTACGGTGGATGCTCTGCGCCAGGACCAGTCGCAAGGGGCCCTCCGCGCGCACGGGGCGGGGCTTGTCGAAGAGCTCCAGGCTTAAGTACGGGTAAGCGCTGACCGTGTTCGGGCGGCAGCCGAGGCGCTCCCGCACCAGCCCCTGCACCCCTGGCCCGTCCTTGATGAACAGCACGTCGGCTCCGCAGTAGATCCGCCGCGACTGCTCCAGAAAGGCCGCCTTGGTGGTGGACAGCTCTTCTTCGATGATTGCGCCGCTCGGCTCATGGTCGAAGAACAGGTCCACAAAGGCGTCGCACCAGAAGGCTGTTCTGGCGCTGCTGCGCGCGGCGATGTCCTCAAGGTAGGGCGGATTCCAAAGCGAGGTCCAGGTGAGCACGGCGTTCAGGGCGTCGTGCTCCACCAGCAGGGTGTGGAGCAGCATGTTCAGGTGCTCCGAGGTGGGCACAGTGTGCAGGGCGTCCACCCAGCCGCGCGCCTCGGCCTCGCGGGCGGCGGGGGAGTCGGTGGCTATGAGCGCAACGAAGAAGCCACAGGCCTGGAACTCGCGGAAGCTCTCCAGCACGTTTAGGCCGATGTTGTTATAGGCGATGCCCAGGCGTGGCTTGCTGGAAGGCTTGGCGCAGAGCGTACGCGCCAGCTCTGCGGCCTCGGCGCGGATTTCACCGTGTACGCGGGCAAGCAGCGCCTCGTCGGCTGCACCCGCCACCAGGCCGCGCAGGGTCAAAATCTCCTTGCAGGGCAGGCCCTCCAGGGCCAGCAGCATCTCCCACTCAAAGGCAGCGCTTAACAGCACCACCCGTTCCGGCGGGTTGCTGCGCACCTGGTCGAGGGAGGTTTTGGGAAAACCGCAAAAGAACGCGTCGCCTTCCGGCTTGGTGGTGAAAAAGCACGCGTCGTGCCGCAATAGGGACTCGCGGCGTCCTTCGGCCAATTGCCGCGCCAGGCCGCCGCAGCCGTAGAAGGCCACGGCGCTGCCTGGGGCCAGGCCGTCCAGCCAGCGGGCCAGCATGTCTGCCCGCTCCGCCTCCCACTCGGGCGCGGTGGTCAGAAGGGTAAGCTGGTCGCGGCGGATGGCGCGCTTCAGGGCGTTCATGGGCGCTTTTCCCGCATCACATGCAGCAGGAAGCTGCCGAGCTTGTGGCCCTGGCGCACCTCGTCCAGCTCCTCGCACGCAGCGGCGATGTTCCTGGCGCAAGCCTCGTGGTCAAAGGTTGCGATGCGCTGCGGCAGCAAGTGCCACTGGTCTTTGGCAAGCACAATGCCCACGCCCCACTCCTGCACCAGGCTGGCGATGTACTCCAGCTCGCGGGAGACGATGATGGGAAGCCCGGCGTTGAGGAAGCCCACCACGGAAAATGGCAGGTGCGTCTGGCAATAGCGCAGGGACTGCGGGGAATCCACGCGGCGGTAAAGCCAGCCGAAGTCCCGGCGGGAGATCTCTGGCACCAGGCGCTCGAAGTCGATGCGCGGGCTGTAGTCGAACAGGGGATTGTTCCTGGCCTCGTCCTCCAGATCCTCGTAGCCGCCCGTGCCCCAGTCCACTGCGTTGAACACCGAAAGACTCATGTCCAGGGGGTTCAGCATGGAGAGGAACTCCCACACGTCGGCCTTGCGCCAGCCCAGGTCGCTGTCCAGCAGAGGATCGATGTTCAGGGCGTTGATGAACGCGATGTGCGTCCGGCCTGTCTGGGCTGAGAGCTTGGGCAGCCTGTTGCCCTGGGTCAGCAGGGAGCGGTCCACCGGGCGCAGGATGCGGATGCCTGCGAAATCGAGCCCGTTTGCGGCGCGAAATTCTTCCACGACGCTGTCCTGGTAACGGTAGGCCACAGCCGGTGTCGCCGCGTAGATCTCCTTGTCCATGCGCACGATGGTTTCGGTCGGAAGGTGGACCACGCGCTCCAGCCCGCTGATGAAGCTTTGGATCTTGCAGTACTCCTGCAGGAAAAGGTCGTGCCAAATGACCACCGGGCTTAAGGAGGTCTTCATGATGTAGTCCAGGTAGCGCAGGTGGCAGTAAAGATACCACGTGAGCACCAGGCCGAAGCGGCGCCGCGTGAGCAGCCTGCATGTCATGATCCAGAAGGCCGAGAAACGCAGGCCCCGGTAGATGAAGTCCACGTCGCCCCTGGCCTGCATGGCCTCCAGCCTTCCATCCGGAAAGCCGTATTGCCGGGAGATGATGACGACCTGAAGCCCTTCGTCCTTGAGGGCGCGGAAAAACCGCTCGTAGGGGGGGGATGGCTCCAGCTCCAAATAGACCACTGTGGGCGAGCCAGGAGGAAAGGCCGCGTCGAGTCTCGCGGCCAGGGCGTCGGCCTCGGCGTTGATGCGCGCAAGAGCCAGGGCCAGCGTCGCCTCATCCGTGTTGCTGCGGCACAGTTCGTCCAGCCCAAGCACTGCGGTCGCCCGGCACCCGGCCAGCGCCTCGCGCATGGCCTGGGCGTATGTGCCGCTCATGAGCGCTATGCTGTCGAGTTCCTGTTCAAGAACGTCCGTCAGGGAGCTGCGGGGGTAGCCATGAAAATCGTCCGGGCCTTCGCCGCTGGTGGAGAAGAAGGTGACCGCGTGCCGGTCGAGGCTGGCGCGATGGCTTTGAGCCAGCCGCGCGGAGAGCGATCCGCAGCCGCAGAAGCCCACGCGCCGCCTGTTGGGCATGGCGTCGAGCCAGGCGGCCACCACCGCAGTCCGCAGATCCTCCAGCAGGGGCTCCACGCAAATGGCGTCAGCCAGGGCCGCGCGGTAGTAGCTGTCCTGCAGCATATCGAAGGCGGCCTCGCGCGTCTGTGGTTCGGCTCCTGTCATGCAAACAACTCCTGATACTCCCGCATGGCCTCCTCGACGACCCGGCGGCAGGTCTCCGCCTCCTGGGTTCCGCCCGTTGCCTGATAGCGTTCTCCGGCCCATTGCAGCAGCTCGAAGGCGTACTCCACCTGGTTGTTGGCCTCGGCGATGGCGGCGAGCTTCAAGACGCTCTCCAGCTTGGGGGGAGTGGAGCGCTGCCCGGCTGCGGCGATGGGGTCGCGCAGATACAGGGCGTGGCCCTCAATGAACTGTCCCTTGCTCCAGGGGTAGCGGCTCAGGCGGGGCACGCTGACGGCCGAGCCTGCCCTGCCTGCATGGCAGCGGTCCGGAAAGTCGAAAAAGGTGAAGCCTTGTGCGCGCAGGAACCCGTCTATGTCGGCGAAGAGGGGGCGGCCCACGTAGGACTCCACGAAACTGACCTCCACCAGCACGCCCAAGAGGTCGGGCAGGATGGTGGTTCCGCCTCTAAGCACCTCAAGCTCAGCGCCCTGGATGTTCAGCTTGGCGAAGTCGAAGGGCTGCGGCTTTTGCCTGGTCTGCCATTCGTCCAGGCTGGCCACGGGGATATCGAAGGTTGTGATTTCGCCCAGGCGCTCGGCCTCGTTGACCGAGGACCACTGGTTGGTCATCCTCCAGCGCCGGAAGACCTCCATGTTCACCGGATACAGGGAGGAGGCGCCGGGGTTGCCCTTTGGGTAGTAAAGAGTCTGGTGGCCGGCACTGCTCCAGAGCGCCAGGGGCATGTAGGTGAAATCAAGACCGTTTTCGCGGGTGCGCTGGTTCAGCACCACGCATTCCTCGGCATCGGCTTCAAAGCCCACGCAGCGGATGTTGTCCTCGCCAAAGGGCAGAAACCTGCGGTCCGCCGTGGCTCCGTAGGCGCCGATGTCCAGGATGGCCATTTTGCCTCCGCCAAGCTCCCGGTCGCAAATGGCCAGGCACAGGGGGAAACGCTTGCGGTCGAAGAATATCCTGATGCGTTGCGCTCCGCGCTGCATCAGGTCATGGACGATCTGCTCCCAGTGGGTGGAGGTGATGACGATGGATTCCGCAGCCAGATCGCGGGTGCGGGCGAATTCGTCCAAGGTCAGCACCGGAACTCCGTCCAGTTCGCCGCTTTTGTAGGTATCCACAAAGCAGGCCACTTCAATGTCGCGTCCAGACTGGCGGATGCGGCCAAGGAACTCCGCGCCTGCGCCGCCTGCGCCAAAGAGCGAGACGCGCTCGCCGCGTTGGAGCATTTTCGGGGTGCTGATGAATTCCATGGTCTGGCCTCCTTGCGCATGAAGGCATGCGCGTTGCGCGCCGCTTTCCGGCGCGGTTTGCGTCATGCCTTGCGGCTTGAAATCATGTGGCGGATGTCTGCGCCGTGGCGCGCGTTGAACCAGGCGTGCACCTTGTCCGCAAAGCGCTTGCGGCTTTCCGGGCCGGGGTGCGAGTCCTCGCGGCTCACGTAATCCACCACCTCGAAGGGTTCGCCCAGGTAGCGCAGCGGCCTTATCCACTCGGCCTGCATGAGGTCCATGACAGGCTCCACCACGCGGGGCGCGGGCACCATGCTGAAGCCCCAGGGGATGGCCCGGCTGTCCAGCACGCTTTCGATGAGCAGGTAGTTCTTCAGGAAGCGCGCCACATCCTGGCTGGGGCTGTACAGCTCGCCCAATTGGGTGAGGCTCTCGCGGACATCGCGGGGCAGGGACTTCCAGGCCGGGCTGTTCTTCTCGCGCTCCAGCAGCCAGTCCAGCTGAAAGCGCACGCGCTTGCCCTCCAGTGTGAAGTACTCCTCGCGGTCCAGGCCGGTGAACACCAGAAACACCAGGTCCGGGCGCAGGGCGTCGATGGAGCAGAGCAGCGTGCGCGCCATGTAGTCCACGCTTTCCCCGCCAAGGGCCAGGTTCCAGTCGCAGACCGTGGCCGACAGCTCCTGCGCGAAGCGGTCGCACACGCAACGGGTGAAGGAGGTCTCCTGGTTGGCGTCGGCCACCCAGGAACAGCCGAGGAACATGATGTTCAGATCGCCGCGCCGGTCAAGCTCCGCGCTGGTGTAGCCCAGGGGGCTGTAGCCCGGCTGCCCGGCTGCGCCCGTGGCGGGCAGGGTCCGGGCGGGGAAATGCTTGTGCAGAAAGCCCGCCATGGCGCCGGGCGCGGCCTTGGGCAACGCCAGCCCGGCGTTGTAGTCCCGGTCGTAGTGGAACGCAGCCTCCATGCCCTTTTCCCGCAGGGACCAGACGATCTGGGTGCAGGCCTCCGAGGCCACCACGATGACCCCCCTTGAGGCAGGGTCCTGCTTCAGAAAGGCCGCCAGGCTCAGTTTGGGCAGCCCCAGCACCTCGCCATCGGCAAAGGAGTCGATGAAGCAGCGGACCTGAAGGTCCTTGTCCGGCAGGTTGCGGATCTCCTCGAAAAGGGCCTGGCCCCGCTCGCCGGAACCGTAGATGGCGATGACCGAACCGGCAGGCAGTTGGGCGGCGGTGCTGATGGTGCGCATGTGGTGTCCTTCCGTTCGCCAGGCTTAAGCGCGCCTGCGCAGGGCCAGGCAGGCAAGGTCGACCTTGCCTGCGCCGCGCTCCAGCCTGCGCATGGGGTAAAACTCTTCGCCCAGAGTGAACAGCTCGCCGGTGAAGTGGGCGTAAAGCTCTTCGCCTGCGAGCTCCCAGTCGTGCGCGGCCAGCCAGGCGTCCACCTCGCGCCGGGAAAAAATCTGCGTGATGCCCATGTCGCAGGGGCGGCTTGTGCCCGCCTGGGCGTGGATGTTCGCCACATAGCGGGTTTCATGGAAGGGCACGGTGAGCAGCAGCGCGCCGCCTGGGTGCAGGTGGCGGAACATGTTGGCCATGGCCTCGTCGTGGCGCTCTATGTGTTCCAAGGTGCTGATGCAGGTGATGGCGTTGAACCTGCGCCCCAGGTCGTCCTGCGCGATGTTGGCTTTCTCCAGGTAAAAGTGCCTGTTGGCCAGCGGGTCGAGATCGATGGCGGTAACGCTGAATCCGCACAGTTGCATGAGGTGGGGCAGCGAGGTGCTGCCTGCGCCCACGTCGAGGATGTTGTCCGGGTAGAGCTTGGTCAGCCAGTTGAAGACGAAGGCATACTCCGCCGGGCGCTCGTTGGGCTCCAGGCGCGTGTCGCGCTCCTGCTTCAGATGCTCGCGCAGGCGCCGGGAGTGCTCGTGTGCGGCGAAACGCTGGGCGGCGTCCCCATGGGGCGAGGTCTGCGCCTGGGCCGTCGCCTCGGGCTGGTACATGCTGATGACTTCGGCTCCAGTGTCGTGCTCTGCCAGGGTGGCCAATACCTCGGGCAGGTGCCGCGGGGCCACGGCCACCACGATGGCGTCCAGGGCGGACAGCTCATGCGCCTGCGCGGGCGCAACGCAAGGCAGTCCCGCGATGTCGTCGGACAGGGAATGGGCGTCCAAAAAGCCGGTCACCTCGATGCCCTCGGCGGTGCGCAGAAACCCCCAGGCCACGCGGCCACTTTCGCTGGCGCCGTAGACTGCCACGCGCACGGGGCGCTTGTGCCGCTGCCGGAGTTCTTGCGCCAACGTGTTGAACGCCTCCGCAAGCCGCGCGCAGGTTCCGGGCAGATCGGTCTTGGCGGTGTCCAGCGCGCCATAGCCGATTCCGAGGTTTGGGCAGTTGTTGGGATTCAATATCATGGTGCGCTCCTGTGGGTCTAAAATGTCCGAAGGCGGGCCGACGGGCTGGGGTCTATGCTTCCTCCCGCCGGAGCAGGAGGCAGATCAGATGGATGGGCTCGCCGTTGTCGCAGGGCACCGGGTGCCTGCGCTGCTCGCCATCGCCCACGTTGGCCCCCTGGAACTGCGAGTAGCACTTGCGGCGCACCTCGCGCAGGTTGTGCTTGGCCAGCCAGCCCTGGATCATGTCCAGGGAGAACAGCCGGACCAGCCCCGTGCTTTGGGGATCGAAGTAGAAGTTGCCCGGCACGCGGAAGAGGTTCTCCACATAGGCGCCCTCAGTCACCGGCATGGTCAGCACCAGGTGCCCGCCGGGCTTGAGCGAAGCCACCATGTTCTCCAGCGCGTCCTCGTATTCGAACACATGCTCCAGGGTGCTGATGCACAGGATCATGTCGAAGGGGTCGTCGAAGCGTTTGCGCTGGATGTCGTGGCACCAGACGTAAAAAGACGGGTTGGCCAGCAGTGGCGCAAAGTGGTCGATGGCCGTAACCTCAGACCCGCCCACGGCCACAAGGCTCGGCAGGGCGGTGGCGCCGGTGCCCACGTCGAGCACGCGCTGGGGGTACAGCTGGCTCAGGCACTCGAAGACGAAGGCGTATTCCACGAAGCGCTCTGAGAAGCTGCTGTGGACGGCGCTCTCTTTGCGCTCCTCGTCTTTGTACATGGCGCAGACCAGGGGCACGCCCTGGAGCGTTTCGGCATCGCGTTGAAGCGTGGCGTTGTGGCCCGGGCTGACGCAGAGGAACAGCACATCAGCCTCAAGCTTCTGCTGGCCCAGGGGCACGGCGCGCGTATCAATAAAGGGCAGGTCCTTTAGCGAGTTTTGCGGCTTGTGGCGGTCCAGCACACAGCAGATCTGCACCCGCGCGTGTTGGGAGAGCAACTGGGCCAGCAGGCTGCCGCTCTCCGACCCGCCATACAGGGCGACCTTGAGCGGACCGGGCCGGGCGGCCAGGAACTGTTCCAGGCGCTTCAGCATCAGGCCAGTGTATTTCTGCATGTCGTGCACGATGTCCTGCCGCCAGGCGTAGTCGAACTCCAGGCTGGCGAGGATGGGGGATGTGGCGCTCATGGGGCCTCCTTGATGTGGGGTGGCGCAGGATGGAGGCTTCCGCCCCCCGGCATCGTTTGCAGCTCCAGCAATTCCACGGCATCAGCCGCGTCCAGCAGGGCTTCGCGCGGCAGTTCGTGCAGGGCGAAGCCCTCGGGCCGTTCCAGAGCCTCCAGCGCCATCCCGGCGGGCAGCCCCACCAGGGCCGGGACGAAGCGCAACACTTGCGGGTAAAGTTGACGCGCGCCGCGAATGGCCTGGGGCACTTCGGAAAGAGGGTCCAGGCGGCCGTCCTCCGCCTCGCGGAACAGGCGGTAGGGGTGCTCGTCCTCCTCCATGCGGCAGCCGCTGATCAGCACGCGGCTGGCGCTGGTCAGCGCGTGGGCGAAGGCCTCCACTTCCGCCGAGCCCACGCGGGGATAGTCCGGGTGACGCAAGAGGCGCGGCCCACAGCCGTGCGGGGCGGAAAGGCTCTTGCCGAACAGGTGCAGCGCATCTGCGGCTGCGCCATCCTGCGCGCTTTCCTGCTGCGGACGCGAGCCGCCAAGGGCCAGCCGGGCCAGGCAAAGGTCGCGGGGCTCGTCCAGGTCCAGCCCCTCCAGCCGGGAGAGGGGGCAGGGCAGAGGCCGACGGTGCTGTGCGGAGTAGAACAGATGTTTGCGGCACTCCAGCACCACGTTGAAGGCGAAGAGGTTCTGGACCACGCGGCCAGCCAGACCGTCTTGGCCGGGCAGAAAGCGGTGCAGTTGTCCGTCCTCATCGCGTCGCCAGCAGTTGGCCGGATCCACGCCGCTGGGGACCACGCTGCGCACGTTCACCACCAGCTCGTCGGCTTGGGCGCGCTCAAGGGCTCGCACCAAACTGCCCGGCAGGCGGAAGGGATGGGTGGGGCTCATGCCCACATGCACGTCCGGGACGAAGTTCTCATGCTCCTTGAGCCAGGCCCACTGGTAGTCCAGAGCGCTTTCCAGGCTGGAGTCGTCGCGCGCCAGATGGGCCGGGCGCAGGAAGGGCACCTCCGCCCCCAGGGAGACCGCCAGCTCGCGGATCTCCTCGTCGTCGGTGTTCACCAGCACGCGGTCCATGCCCGGCGTTTCGAGCGCGGCCTTGATGGTGTAGGCCAGCACCGGCCTGCCGCAGAGGTCCAGCAGAGCCTTGCGCGGCAGCCCTTTGGAGCCGCCTCGGGCGGGTATCCAGGCCAGAAGGGTGCGCTCCTTCCCGTCGATGCGGATCACAGGCTGTCCGCCTCCTGCCGCCACAAGCCGTCGGGGGCCTCGGGCCTGTCGAAGAGCCGCCGCCCGGCGATTTCGTTGTAAAAGGAGTACAGCCGGGGCGCGTGGCGGGCCATGGTGCTTTCCTTGCGCACGCGGACCACCGAGGCGCGGATGGCTTCCCAGTCGGCCTTGGCCGCCAGCTCGCCGAAGCGGTCCCAGTCCTCCCAGGCCAGCGCCAGGCCGATGTTCTTGCGGCGCACCATGTCGGCCACATAGGCCGTTTCGGCCGCCACCACGCAGGGCAGGCCGGCCTCCAGGTAGTTGTACAGCTTGGAGCCCATGAGGGTGCGGTAATAGTACGGGTTTTCCGCTCCCAGGCCGAAGCACTGGGCGTTCCAGCCCAGCTCGTGCCGGGCCAGCAGGGGCACAAGGCGGTCGTTGGGCACGGCGCTCTGGTAATGGAATTCCGGCCGCGATGCCGCCATGCCGAGGTAATCCTCGAAGCCCTCGCCGCTGCCCTGGTCGCAGCCGTTGATGACCGTGAAGGAGAACCCTTGGTCCATGACGCGGCTAATGCCGCCGTGGAAGGTGCTGTGCAGGGCGTGGCCGTGCTGGCTGGCCTTGTGCAGGCCGCCGGCGAACACGATGTCGCGCGGGATGCGCTTCTCGTCGCCCGCAAGGGCCGCCGGGGCAGGGGCCAGCCATTCGTCAAGGATGTACGACTGGAAGTGCAGGGCCTTGGGCTTGTGCCCGTGGGCGCGGGAAAGGTCCTCCACCACCTCGGGCGAGTCCAGGTGCATGAGGCCCGTTGCCTCGGTGAACACGCGCCGCCAGAGTTCGAGCTCAAGCGGCATGTCGGTGATGCCGAAGTTCTTGCCGATGGCCGGGTCGCCGCCGTGCATGACTTCGCGGAAGTCGAAGTAGTCGATGATTACCGGAGCCTTGGAGCGGCGGACCAGCTCAGCGAAGACGTAGGGACTGCCCGAGCCCACCGAGGCGTGCACGGCGTCGAAGGCGTAGTTCTCGGCTAGAAACGGCAGCTCCAGCACGTAGGGGTTGCTCACCAGGAGAGCGTCGAAGTATCCCTGCCCTGCCAGGCTCTCAAGGGGCACGGTGCCGCACATGAAGCCGTCGGCCATGTGCAGGGCGATGAGCGCTCCGCCAGCGCGCAGCTGCTTCAAGAGTTTCAGGTAATTGTGGCTGAAGCTGAAGGACGTGTACAGGACGAGGGGCCTGCCGGGGTTGGCGGCCCGCAGGGCGTCCAGCTCGTCCATGAAGGCGCGCAGCCGGGGCTCGTTGATGGTCCGACCTTTCAGGTTAGGAAGCGGCATGTGTTCTCCAGGTGTGGTGCGGCTACTTGTAGGCCACGTAGGCCCGGCCAAAGGACCCAAGCAGGGGCTTGTAGGTCTCGAAGGAAAAGCTGCTCTTGGCCTGGAACTCCAGAAATGCCTGGTGAACGCCCCTGTTGGGCGCTCCGCGGTAGGCGGCGAACATGTCATCCAGGTACAGGATCGTGCCCACCTGCAGGAAGGGTTCGATGAAATTGAACACCGGCACGGCGGACTCGTAGATGTCGCAGTCCAGGTTGATCATGGCTGCGCGGGCGCCCTGGGCGAGCACCTGCTCGGCCAGTTTCGGCGTCAGCGACTCGTTGTAGAATCCGGGGAAGGCCTGCACCTTGTCCACGCTCAGGCCGTGGGTCTTGATTATCTCCCAGAAGGCGGGGAGCGGGGTGCACAGCGCGCCGGGAACATAGCCCGAGTGTTCGGACTCGGCCAAGCCCAGCTCCGGCAGGCCCTCGAAGCTGTCGAAGGCGAAGAAGCGCATGTCGTGCAGCAGTTGTTTGCGCGCCTCGGTGAGAGCCATGCGGAAGGTGCGCACGCGGTGGCAACCGAACTCGAAATAGTCGCCCCCGATCTCGTTCGCGGCCAGGTAGGCGAAGGTCTCCACGTAGAAGCTGTACTTGTAGAGGTGCCGCACCTTCTGGTTGTACATCACCTGATCCTCCTTGGACCAGGAGGCGAGTTCATCGGCATCGGCCATTTTGACCCAGGGCTCGTGGTCCAGGGGCTGGCAGGGAAAAGCAGGATGGTCCATGGTTGTTTCTCGCTTCTGACGCCGCTTTGGCGGCGGTAATGTTGTTCCTGTGCCCTTGCGGGCCCGTCTATTTGCGGAACCAGCGCTCCACCTTGGCGATGGCGCGGACGATGTCTTCGACTTCCTGCTGGCCGTAGCGCTCGTTGACGTACAGGTTGAATGAGCGGTCGCGGGTATCCAGCGCGTTTCTGGTCACGAAGTCATCTGAAAAATACGGCTGGGCCCACTGCCAGGAGTGCACCACGCAGCCGTAATGCTCGCCCAGGCCGATGCCCTCGGCCGCCACGGCCTTGGCGAATTCGGTCTTGCTGCAGGAGAGCCTGTCCGCGTCCACGAAGATGGGGAAGTAGAAGGGCGAGAAGCCCTTGTGGAGGGCATAGGGGCGGCACAGTTCCGACTCCTCCGGGAGACGCGCGACCAGGGCCTCCAGGAACTCCACGCGCTGCCGCACGGAATCGGGGAGGCGGCCCAGGGAAGCTATGCCGATGGCGCAGGACAGTTCATCGGTGTTGAAATTCAGGGCCGGGAACAGGCAGTGCCCGGGGTCGCGGCCATCCAGGTCGTTGCGCCAGGACTGCTTGCCGCGGTCCGCGTGGGCCTGGACCATGCGGAACAGCTCCTCGTTCTGGGTGTAGACCAGGCCGCCGCTGGCGCCGGCGGTGAGGGTCTTGCGGTACATGGTGGAAAAGGCCGCGATGTCGCCCACGGTGCCCACGAGGCGGCCCCCCTGGGTTGCGCCGGGGGCCTGGCTGCAGTCCTCCAGCACCTTGATGCCGCGCTGGTGCAGGGCCTCGGTGATGGCCGCGATCTCCAGGGGTTCGCCCGCGCTGTGCACGGCCAAAAAGGCCGAGGTTTGCGGGGTGACGCGCGCCAGCACCTGCTCCAGGCCGACGTTGTAGCTGCCGGGCCTGCTGTCCACCAGCACGGGCACCAGGCCCTGCATGATGATGCAGTTGAGGGGGCCGCTGTCCGTGACGGGTGAGATGAGCACATGGCTGCCCTTTGGCAGGCCGAGGGCGGCCAGGGCCACGAACACCGAGGCCGTGCCCGAGGACACCGCGTCGGCCCGCCCGCCGCCCATGAAGTCGCAGAAGGCGCGGCAGAAAGACTCCTCGAAGTGGCCCTGGTAGGGCGGGTCCTGCCCTTTGGATGCGTAATGCTCCACGGCCTGCAACAGGGCCTGCTGCTCCTCCGGCCCGAAGGCCAGACGATTGGGCATGGGCGTTTCGCGCACTGGCGCGCCGCCGTGAATCGCAAGCTTTTCAGTCATGAGCGTCCTCTTTTGGGCCGAGTTGCCGGCCTGGCTACCAGTGCGGGTAGATGTGCTTCACCTTGTCGTCCTTGCGGAACGCCGCAAGCTGCTTCCGCCGCTTGTACCGGAACACGAGGCCGCTGATGAAATCCCAGATTCTCCAGAACATGTCTTTCTCCTCCTGTGCGGTTTGCCCTGCCCTGTGCGGCTCAGGCGTCGTCCAGGTTATAGCACTCGCGGCAGAAGGAGGGGATGCGTCCCTCCAGGTGCGCCTTACGGAACTGCCGGTAGGTGGGCGAGTTCCAGTTCTCGCGGAAGCCCAGCGCGTGGCCGAAGTTGATGTCCTCGTGGTGGCCGATGGTGCCACAGGGCAGTATGCGCAGGTCCGAGCTGATGAAGGCCCGGGCGAAGGGCACCGGGCACAAGGTGTCCGGGCTGCCTATGCGGAAGCGGTCGGTGCAGTTCCACACCGAGACCTCGACGCCTTCCTTCTTGGCCAAGGTCAAAATGCGCTCCTCCTCCTCGTCGGTGAAGGGCCGCACCTTGAGATCGCTGAAGCTGTTCTCCTCGCCCCAGCCTGTCAGCACCACGGAGTACGTCATGCGGCGGAAGCCCATGCGTGCGGCGATGGTCACGAAGTCGAGCAGCTGGTGGCGGTTGTTTGATTGCAAGAGCACCCACATGCGCGTGTAGTCGCGGTCCTTGGTGGCCACGTAGGCGTTGAGCGCCGTCAGGTTCTTCACGATCTGGTCGAAGTCGGCCCCGGCGCGGATGTGCTCGAAGGTGTCCTTGGTGGCGCCGTCAAAGGAGGTCTGCACCTCGCCGATGCCGGAGTCGATCAGGCGCTTGTAGTTGTCGTTCACGTGCAGGAGCGAGCCGTTCACAGTGGTGCGCACCCAGGTGTCGCGCAGGGTGGCGTGCTCGATCATGCCGAAGAGGTCGTGGTTCAGAAGCGGCTCGCCCACGCCCTGGATCTTCACCTCCACGAACTGGGGATTCTGGTCCATGAAGGTCTTGAAGTCCGCCAGGGAGAGGTCGCTCCTGGGCTTGCCCTCGCGCTTCACGTTGGCGCACATGATGCACCGGAAGTTGCAGCGGCTTGAGGGCTCCACGTCCATCATGAACGGCAGGGACAGGCACTCCTCCTGGCGGATCTCGTTGCGGGCCAGGATATGGTTCTTGAGCCGCTCCGGAAAGCGCACGAATCCCCGGTAGTTCATCATGCGGTAGGTGAACTGGTCGGGCCTGGGCACCACCAGGCGCGTGGGGTCGGCCTTGGCCGCCTGCTCGTCCACCTCGCGCCTGAGGCTCGCCGGATCGTTCACGTAGCCCTTGGCCTCGGCCAGGGCTGTGTCGTACTGGTCTTTGTACAGGCGCAGAAATTCCTCGTCACTCATGAGCATGATTTCTCTCCCGTGGTTGCGGGCTGGCCGCGGCGGGCCAGCAGCAGGGCGTTGTAGCAGTAAAGATCCTCGTCTGAGTAGCCCGACCAGTAGTGGTGCAGCCGCGCAGGCGGCACCGGGCGGCACAGGCGCTCGCGGGCTTCGGCCTCCAGGCCAAGATCCTTCCACAAATCAAGAAAATCGTTGACGCGCAGCAGGTTGGTGTCGCTGCCCTTGGCGCGCCACTCCTGCGGGCTGTGGCTCAGAAAGTCGAAGTGGATGGTCACCTGCTCAATGAGGCCGGTGTGGTCCCGGAAGTCCACCCGGTGCAGCATGACACCGTCCGGGGCAAGAACGCGTGCCATTTCTGCGGAAAGGGCCGCGGGGTCATCCACGTGCTCCAGGGTCATGCGCGAGTATATGAGGTCCACGCAGCCGTCAGGCAGGCCCAACTGCTCCAGGCGGCTGGATGCGCACAGGAGCGTTTCGCCTTCCCTTCTCCAGGGCGCCAGATCCGGCCAGGCGGCGCGCAGGGTGCGCGCCAGGGCGAAGGTCTGCCTCAGGCTCTCGGCATCCTGGGCGAAGGGCTCCAGGGCCAGCCCCTGGTCGAATCCCTCGCACAGCAGGGTCGCGCACAGGGGCAGCGCGCCAGCGCCCAGCTCCACAAAGCGCCCGCGCCGTGCTTTTCCTTCCGCGCCATTGGGCCAGCCAGGAAGGTGCGGCAAAAGCGAGTCGAACAGGCGTATCTGCCCGGCCAGGCGGTCCAGGGTGTTCGGGTGCAGCGGCGCGAGCTCGCGCTCCAGGGCCTCCCAATCCGCCACTCCGGAGAAGCGGCGCAGGATCTCCCGCTGGCGCTTGGGGCTGAACCAGACATCCGGCTGCGCCGGGTCCAGCACCTGGGCCGTGAGTTCCGGCGGCAGGGGGCGTCCTTCTCCGGCCAGCCGCGCTCCGGTGACGAAGCGTTCCGCAGGGGTGCAGAGCCCGGCCAGGGGCATGAGGGCAAATCCGCTCTGCGCCAGCAGAGCCGGGAAGGCCGTGGGCGGCAGAGGCGCGCCCTGGTGCAGGGCGAGGGCATCCGCCGCGCGGCGCGAGCAGGCGAAGAAAAAGCGTTCCGGGCCCACGCCTTCAGACCAGGTCGCCTCGGCCTGCCCCTCTGTTATCGCCGATGCAGCCTGTATCAGGGCCGGGCCGGAAAGCAGGGCCGCGTAAGAGCTGAGCACCACCGCAGCTGGCCAGCCCAAGCGCTCCATGGCGTTGGGCAGCCGCTGTTGCGGGGCCTCCGGCCCCTCGATGACCTGCACACCGGCCTGCACCAGGGCCTCTTTCAGCTCCCGCGCAGCCTCCGTGTCCAGGTCTCCCGGCAGGGCCGCCGCCGCGCCGGAGCACAGGCCAGACGACACCAGCCCGGCCAGCAGCGCGGGCAGCAGGTATCTGCCGTCCGCAGCGCGGGACAGGGAGGGATCGCCGGGCGTGGCCGGGCGCAGCAGGGCTATGGCGGGCAGCAGGGTCAAGGCGGCTCCTACAGGGTCTCGATGAGGGCGTAGCAATCCTTGATGACCTCGGCCATGTTGTCGTAGCGGTAGCGGCCCATGCGGCCGATGGTGTAGCAATCCTTGGGGAAGAGTTCCATGTACCGCCCGGCCTTGGCTATGTCCGCCTTCACCGGATAGGGGTACATCTTGTTGTCGAAGGTGGGGATCTCGATGCCGAGCAGCGTGTGCGGCGACTTGTAGCCCGTGAGGAGCTTGTACTCCACCACGCGGGTGAAGGGCTCGTCGCCCGCGTAGTACAGGAAGTAGTAGGGATCGGGCGTCACGCGCTCGCACGGCAGGATGAGTTTCATGAAGTGGCGGCCAATGTAGCGCAGCTCACCGTAGCAATAGTCGAACACCAGGTCGAGGGAGGCGGTGTTGATGACGATGTCCCCGCTGATCCACTCGCCTCCGGCGAAAACGCGCTTGTTCTCCAGGTCGAAGCGGGTCACCGGGGTGTTCAGGATCACCCTGCAGTCCTGGGCGCAGACCTTGTCGAAGTAGGAGTTGAAGGCGTCAGGCTCGTTGGGGTAGCCGATGACCTTGGAGCCCTCGAAGCTCACCTTGTGGCCGTCCTTGAGCGCCACGCCCTTGGGCGAGAAGCCGAAGTCGTCGATCTCCTGGTTGTTCTTCACTCCCCACATTTTTTTGGAGTAGGTGTTCACGAACTTGTCGTACAGGGTCTGGCCCACGGAATTGACCCAGTACTCCTCGAAGTTCTGGGAGGACGCCACGTCGCCGCGCGCGGCCAGCTCGGCGTTGATGGTGTCGCGGTCGGGCATGGTGGCTATCTCGTCCTTGTGGATGGGATAGGTGTAGAAGTTCTGGTCCTGCTGCACGTAAGTCAGGCTGTGGTGCTTCAGCTCGCGCATGTCCAGAAACTGGGCCATGTAGTCCCACACGAACATTTCATTGCTGTTCACCAGAATGTGCCGGGGGCCGATGGTGTACGGGTGGCCGTTGTAGAAGAAGGTGCGGCAGCCGCCGCCCAGGGTTGGCCCGGCCTCGATGATTGTGGGCGCAAACCCTTTCCGCTTGAGCATTTCCGCAATGGCGCAGCCCGAGAACCCGCCGCCGACGATAACCGCTGTCTTCTTCATGTCGTCTCCTCGCAGAGTTACGCTTTCGCGCTGTTCGCTACGTTGTTGCCGTTCGCTGCGGCCTCGGCCAGCAGCGAGTCGATGAGTATGCCGGCCCCTTCGGTCAGAGCCGTCATGGGAAGCGTGCCGCCCAGGGCCGCCACCAGGGCGCTGTTGTCGAACACAAGGTCGTGGGAGCGCTGGCCCGGAGGCGCGTAGCGCAGGTTCAGCTCGCAGCCGGCCGTTTTGGCCAGCAGGTGCAGAATGTCCAGAAGCTTCATGCTCTTGCCCGTGGCCACGTTCAGCACCCCGTGGTGCGGCCGCTCAAAAAGTCCTTCGATGATGCCGCACAGGTCCGCCACCAGCACAAAGTCTCGCAGGGTGCTGCCGTCGCCGAACACGGTGAGCTCCTGCCCGCGCAGAACCCGCCTTGCGAACATGCCCAGAATGCTGTGCCCCTGGTCCGTGGGGCCGTAGATGCCAGGCAGGCGCAGCGCCGCCACGGGGAAGTCCGTGAGCCCGGCGCGCAGCAGCAGGGTCTCGTTGGCCAGTTTGGACGCGCCGTAATAGTACTCCGGCAGGGCGGCTGTGGTCTCGGTGACGGGGAGGGCCGGGCGGTTGCCGTAGATGTCTGTGGAGCTCAAGTACACGCAGGAAAGCACCTGCCCCGGCTGCACCCCGCGCACAAAGCTCTCCGTCATGGCGATGTTCTTGACCATGGTGGCGAAGCTGTCCTCGAAATGTCTGCTCACGCAGCCGCACAGGAGCACCCGGCAGGGAGCCGTGCGCTTAGCGAAGACGTTTTTGACCGCCTCGGCATTGGTGAGGTCGCAGTCCTGGCGCGTGTAGCCGATGGCGTTCCAGCCGCCCTCGCGCAGGTGCCGCACGGCAGTGGACCCGATGAACCCCCCTGCTCCGAAAACCAGCACGTCTCTCTGCTCTTGGGTCATGCTCTACGCTCCCAGATCGGACATGGTCCCGTCCGCGCACAAAAGGGTTGACCAAGGCCGAAGCACCGAAAAGCCGCTGCCCGCGTTTGCCGTGCGTTCCCACATGCGGTCCAGCACTTCGGCGTTGTTCGAGCACAGAAGCGCCAGGTCGCCGCGCTCTGGCCCGTTCACGCGGGGCAGGCCGAACACGGGCTCGCGCTCGCCCTGCATGGCGTCGTCCGCCACCACGCAGGGGCTGTTGCCCAAAAGGGGGGAAAGTTCGCGGTACAGGGCCCGGAAGCAGTTGTACGCGCCGAAGAACAGCACCCGTCCGCCCGCCTTGGCGTGCTCCGCCAGGAGAGCCTTGCCGCGCTCGCGTCCACGCCCAAGCCGGGCCAGACCGTCGAACGCCTGCCGGGCCTGTTGCGGACCATCTGCGGGGGGCAGGAACCCAGTGCCCGCAGCCCCAGGCAGCTTGCGCGCGGCCACGCGCAAAGAGCCCGCCTCTTGCGCCTCGATGATCTCAAAGCCGGAAAGAGTGGCGCGCAAGGTGGCCAGACTGTAATAGGCCGCGTGCTCCAACAGGAAGGCGTCGGTGCGGCCCTTGAGGATGCGCTCCAGGTTAGGCACGTCGAGGTAGAGCAGGCCGCCGTCCTCAAGCACTGCGCGAGCCCCGGCCAGCATGGGCCTGGGATCGGCGAAATGCTCCAGCACCTGCTTCAGGATCACGGTGTCGAAGCGTGAGGAAAACAGCTCCGGCGTGAAAAAGGCGCGCACGGTGGGCACCGGCAGTTTGTCATGCGCTGCCGGGTCAACGCCCAGGATGCTCGCCTGGGGCAGGAGCTCCTTCACCAGGGCCAGAATGTCGCCCTGGTTGGAGCCGATCTCCAGCACCCGCGCCTGGGGCTTGGAGTGCCGGGCGATGACCTCCGCTGCGGCCACGTTGTCCTGGCTGCGGCGGGGGAAGTTGAAGAGCGTCTGGCCGTCCCAGGTTTCGTAGGCGTGACGGATGAACTCGGCGTAGTCCGGCATGTCCGCCCCGGCCTGAAACACGAAGCCGCAGGCCGGGCACACGGCGATGGTCAGGTCGCGCGCAAGGTCGGACGCCGCCAGGCGAGCGCCGGGCAGGCAGAGTCCCGTGAGGGCTTCTGCGCCGCACAGCGGGCAGGCGCCCGCCGTTGTCCTGTTCTGTCGCGCCAATTCGGTCATGCGGTCCTTCTACGCCTTCTCGCAGGTGACGAAGGACCGGCCAGCCCAGCCCACCTGCATGTGCGGTTCGAAATGCCAGGCCGAGACCCCCGCAAACTCGCGGAAGGCCTTGTATACGCCGCGCAGGGGCGATCCCTTGTAGCCCGCGAACATGTCGTCCAGGTAGATGAGAGCGCCGGGCTGCAGCAGGGGCTCCAGGAAGCCCAGCACGCTCACGGCGCTTTCGTACAGGTCGCAGTCCACGCAGATGAGCGCCGCACGGCAGTCCGCGTTCATGAGCTCGCCCTGCAGGGCCGGTGTCAGAGAGGCGTCGTAGAAGCCTGGCACGGTGCGCACCTTGTCGGCGTACACGCCGTGTTCGGCGATGATGGCCTGGAACTCGTCCTCGCCGGTTTTGAGCGCGCCCTTGCTCCAGGTTTTGGTCCACACATGGGCCGGGTCGCAATCCGGCAGGCCCTCGAAGGAGTCGAAGGCATAGAAATTCATGAAGTCCATGTTCTGGCGCCGGGCCTCGGTGAGGGCCATGCGGAAGGTGCGCGCGCGGTGGCAGCCGAACTCCAGGTAGTCGCCGCGGATGTCGTTGTCGTGCAGGAAGTCGAAGGCCGAGACGTAGAAGGCATGCTTGGCGGCCTGCCTGTTCTGCTGATTGTAGCGCACCTGGTCGTCCTTGGACCAGGAGGCCAGCCGCGCCCCGCCAGGAAGCTCCACCCAGGGCTCGCTGTCCTTTCTCCGCACTGGGCCCTGCACTGTGGGGCAGCCCTTGAACTCGTCCGACATCACTGCTCCTTGCTGCGGCTTCTTGCGCGGCCTAGGCCGCGAAGGCCGCTTCCAGCGGGGCCCCGGCCCCGGAGTTGTCGTTCTTGCTGCGCCAGGTGCGCAAGGCCGCCCGCAGGGCCTCGTGGTCGCAAGAGGCCACCAGGTCCGGGATCAGGTCCATGCGGTCCAGCTCGTATACCAGGCCCTGGCCATTGTCCGCCGTGAACTCGCGGATGTACGGGGCCTCTGTGTGGACGATGACCGGCAGCCCGGCCTCTATGTAGCTGAACACCTTGGTGGCCATGTTTATGGCGAAGTGCTTGTCGTTGTAGGTGCTGGCGCGCACGTTCTCCCAGTAGACGGCGAAGTTGTGGCGGCTGATCTTCCCCGGCAGCTCGAAGAAGGGCACACCGGGCTCGAAGCTGAAGCGCTGGTATTTGTGCTGGAAATCGATGTAATGGGCGTGCTCTTCCCAGAACATGTTGCGCGCATTCTGGTTCACCACAAAGCCCAGGCCCAGGCCCGCACCGCACAGGGTGTCTATGAGCGGGTCCATGATGTGGTTTTGGTGCCCCTGGGTGACGGCGATGCGGTAGGGCACGATGCCCCCGGCAAAGACCAGGCTGGCCGGGACGCCGGGAAGCATGTCCGCGCACTCGGTGAAATACTCGCGCACGGGCAGGGAGTGCACCAGAAAATCGGGGCGGGTGAGGCTCCAGGCGCCGCGCATCTCGTCCACGGCCCAGGCGGGCATCTTGTGTGCGAAGCTCGTGGCGCGCTCCAGGATCTCGCGCTCGGCGCGGCAGTCCGGGGCAAAGGGGTCGGTGCGCATGTAGTAGAGCGAGTCGTTGATGTCCAGGACCACCGGGGTGCCGTGGCGCAGCTTGGCTTCAACGGCGCAGGCCCCGTTCATCAAGGGCTGGATCACCGTGGTCAGGGCGTACACGCGGGTGTCGGCCATGAGCGCGTACATTTCCTTGTAGTCTTCAACTTCATAGTACTCGTCGAAAAAGAGCTCCGGGCGCTGTTCCTCGCGGATGCAGCAGCCGATGAAGGTCAGGTGGTAGCGGCCCGTTTGGCGCAGGGCCAGGGCCTTTTTGCACACTGCGGGCTGGAGGTAGTAGGAGTTCATCACCACGTGGCGCTTGCCGTCCACCTTACGCGCATGCAGATGCCGGGGCGGGGTGCGGTAGGCCAGGGTTTCACGGCCTCGCGGCATGGGGCCGAGCATCTGGTCCAGCAGCGGCTGGCGCAGGTCCGGCGGCAGCCAGGCGAAGGCGTCTTTCGGGTCTGGCGGTGTGGGTTGGGCGGGGTCCATGCAGCACCTCTTTGGCGACCATCGGCGTGCGCCGCGCCGGTGAATCCGGCTATGATTCGGCGGGCAAATAATTCCTGGTCGCGCCCGAGAGTTTGCAAATACTGTTCCTGCCCTCCGGGCGGACGCGCGACCGGAGCCGGAAGCCAGCAATGACGCCGCTTCCCTGCAGATGGCTGCCAATTCCAAAAAGTCTAGCAGAAGTCTAGGTAATGCGTCAATGCAGGGCGTTCCTCCCTGGCTTCGCAAAGCCAGGGAGAGAAACGCTCACAAGGCGAACATTATTTTGACGCTTGAAGCGGAGGGGGCGAACCCCCTGGAGGCTAATCGAGTTCGAAGGCTGTGCGCCAGTCGCCTTCCTCGCGCCACTCGGGCTGGCCTTCCTTCACCAGCAGCCAGTCGCCCAGCACAAGGGCGTCCATCTCGGTGCGCATGAAGCAGGCGTAAGCGTCGGCGGGCGTGCAGACGATGGGCTCGCCGCGCACGTTGAAGCTGGTGTTGACCACCACCGGGCAGCCGTGTCCCCGGCGGAATGCGTCGATGAGCTGCCAGTAGCGGGGGTTGGTGGCCTTGGAAACGCTCTGGATGCGTGCGGAGAAGTCCACGTGGGTGATGGCGGGCAGGTTTGAGCGCTCCACGTACAGGCGGTCGTACATGGGCCGGGTCCAATAGCCCTCGGGCAGGGGCTTGCGCTGGCTTTCGTCCACCGGGGCCACCAGCAGCATGTAGGGCGAAGGGCGGTCCAGATCAAAGCACTCGCTCATGCGCTCCTCCAGGACCGAGGGAGCAAAGGGCCGGAAACCCTCGCGGTACTTGATCTTGAGGTTCAGCTTCTTCTGCATGTCGGCGTGGCGCGGGTCGCCCAGGATGCTGCGGCCGCCAAGGGCGCGCGGGCCGTACTCCATGCGGCCCTGGAACCAGCCCACCGCCGCGCCTTCGGCCAGGAGCCCGGCCACGCGCTCGCACAGGGCGTTGAAGTCCTCATACTTGTGCGCGGGCGCGCCGAAGCGTCGGCAGGTGCGCTCAATGTCGCCGCTGGAAAAGCTGGGGCCGAGGTACGCGCCCTGCATCATGTCGCCGCCGGGTTCTCCGGCATGGGCCGTGCGCGGCTGGGAAAGCCCGATGTGCCAGGCCGCCAGGGCCGCGCCAAGGGCTCCGCCCGCGTCGCCCGCTGCGGGCTGGATCCAGATGTTCTCAAAGGGGCCGCGCTTGAGCAGCTTGCCGTTGGCCACGCAGTTCAGAGCCACGCCGCCAGCCATGACCAGGTTCTTGCATCCAGTGAGGGCGTGGGCCGTGTCGGCCATGCGGAACACGGCTTCCTCGGTGATCTGCTGGATGGCCAGCGCCAGGTCCATGTACTCCTGGGTGATGTCCGACTCGCCAGCGCGCTGGGGCAGGCCGAGGGCGGACTCGAAGGCCTTGGCCCGGCACATGGTGAGGCCCGTTGCGTAGTCGAAATAATCCATGTTGAGCAGCAGAGAGCCGTCGGGCCGCAGGTCCACCATCTTGTCCAGAATCACCTGGCGGTAGCGCGCCACGCGCTCGCTGCCCTCGATGCCATACGGGGCCAGGCCCATGAGCTTGTATTCGCCGGAATTAACCTTGAACCCGCACCAGGCCGTGAGCGCAGAGTACAAAAGGCCCAGGGAATGCGGAAAATGCAGCTCGCGCAGGACGGACAGCTCGCTGCCCGCGCCCTTGCCGATGGTGGTTGTGGCCCATTCGCCCACCCCGTCGATGGTGAGCACGGCGGCGTCCTCAAAGGGCGAGGGGAAGAAGGCGCTGGCCGCGTGGGACAGGTGGTGCTCCGGGAACAGCAGCTCCGGGGAGCCGGGACCAAGGCGCTCCAGCTCGTCCTTGAGCATCTTGCGCATGAACAGCTTCTCGCGGATCCACACGGGCATGGCCGTAAGGAAGCTCGCAAGGCCGCGCGGCGCAAAGGCGTGGTACGTCTCAAGCAGCCGCTCGAACTTGAGGTACGGCTTGTCGTAGAAGGCCACGGCCTCAAGGTCAGCCGGGGTGAGCCCGGCCTCGGCCAGGCAGTAGCGCGCAGCAAAATGCGGGAAGTCGGGGTCGTGCTTCTTGCGGGTGAAGCGCTCTTCCTGGGCTGCGGCCACGATCTTGCCGTCCACCAGCAGCACGGCGGCGGAGTCGTGGTAGAAGGCGCTGATGCCCAGAATGGCCCGGCGGGTGCGCGGCGTATCCGTCATGTGTCGCCCTAGAACAGCGTGTAGATGAAGGGCGCGATGGCCGAGCCCGAGGTGAGCACGATGAGCGCGCCGAACAACAGCAGCACCAGGATGATGGGCGCCAGCCAGAATTTTTTACGGACTTTCATGAAGTCCCAGAGATCGCGAAGAAAATCCATTCCATGCTCCTAGAAGGGGGTCTTGAGGTCCGCCGGGGTGAAGGGGCCGCTGCGGGCCACGAACACGGAGTCCGTGCCTTTTTTGAAGGCCGCGAGGCGGAGGGTGTCTTTGCCCATGGCGCGGCGCGCCAAGCCCATGGGGGTCAAGATGATGAAGAACACCAGGGTGAGGATGACCTTGCTCATCACCGCGCCAAGCACCGCCGAGAGGCCGAACCAGAGCTTGGACGCCGGGCCGAAGACCTTGGGCGCGGTCATGTTGACCACTAGGATGGCGGTGGCCACGGCGAACCAGCCGCTTGTGCCGCGCACCAGGCCGATGATGAGGCAGATGAGGGTCAGGGCCATGCCGGTGTCCACGGCCCGCTGGCGGCTGCTGCCTGCGGGGCCGGGGTGGGCGGCGTGTTTCATGAGGTCGATCATGGGTGCTCCGGTAAGGGGCTGGCGCGTTTCGGGCGCAAGTCGGGCGCAGATTGCCAGAGAACAAGGCCAAGGGCAAGGGCGCGTGAAGGCTGCCCGCCGCAAGCATCCATGCGAAAACTAGCGCGTTGGGCGCTTCTTTTTTGCCGGGGCCGGTTCGGGCTTGGCTTTCTCCTGCGCCGGGGCACCTGCGCGTTTGGCGAACTCCAGCAACAGCCCTGTGGCGTCCACGCCGCTGGTGGGCAAGTCGCAGTAGCGGTAGCGTTCACGCGGGCCGCCGGGCCAGGCATGGCCGCCGTCCTTTACGATGACGAAGCGCACCAGGCCGCGTGCGCCCTTGCGCTGCGGAGCGTACTCCTCCATCCGAGCGGGCGACTTCCCGCCATCCAACACCTGCGCCTTGGGCACAAGCTCCAGGCTGCGCACCCAGAATTCCGCCTGGGCGCGGGCCGGGGAGTCCTCGCAAAAACGCCCTGTGGCCGGATACGCTTTGGTTGGGGCGAAGCGCGCCACCTGGTCGCGCGCGCCGTGGATGAGGAGCACGGGCAGAGAGTCCGAGGGGGCGGGCGCGTCGCAGGGCAGGTACCCGGCAACCGAGGCCAGGGAGGCGGCGACGCCGGGCCGCTCCAGCACGAAGCGGCTGGCCAGCATGGCCCCGTTGGAGAAGCCGGCCAGATGGGTGCGCCCCGGATCGGCCCCGAAATCCGCCCGCAGCCGGGCGATGAGCGCGGACAGAAAGCCCACGTCGTCCACGCGGTTGTCACGCGCGTAGCCGCAGCAGTTCCAGGCGTTCCAGGTTTGGCCGCCGTTGTCCGCGCCAGGGGGGCCGAGCCCCTCCGGAAACACGGCCAGGAAGCCTGCCGCAGCCGCGCGTCCGGCCAGGTTTGTCTGGCGCATGGCCTGGGCCGCGGAGCCTCCAGCCCCGTGCAGAAAGATAATCACTGGAACCTTGGGCGCGGCCTGCCCCTTCTTTGCTTGCGCGGCCTTGGGCAGGGTGACGAGGGCCCGGCGCTCGGCGTCGCCATGGGTCAGGGTCAGCACCTGCGGGCGCGCTTGCCCGGCCTGGGCGGCGTGCGCGGCAGTCTTGCGGCTGGAGCCCTGCTCGGGTTGGGCCTTAGGCGCGGACTGACGCAGGGGCAGGGGCTCGGACCGCAGCACGCCCTTGGAGTTGGTGGCCCCTGGAACCACCGGGGCCTTGGGCTGCTTTGGCTCCACAGGCCCGGTCTGGGCGGAGCCGGGCGAGGTGCCGAAGGCCGAGCCGAATGTCGAGTTGGATTGGCGCGAGGCCGGAGGCTTGGTGACGGAGTTGAACGCATCCACGGCCATGCCGCGGTCCGGCATGGCGGCCAGGGCCGCAGTTCCGGGAAGTCCGCCCAGCAGCAGGAAAAGGAAAAGGGCCAGCGCCGCGTGGCGCAGACCCCTTCCCTGAATATTCAGCATGGCGCGCACTGGCCCCGCCTAGGACTTCTGCTCCATGATCTTGCCGGTCATGGGGATGAAGAATACGCCCATGTCCTTGCGGGAATGGACCTTGCCGTTTTTGTCCTTGGTGAACACGTAGAGCACCTGGCCCTTCTTGAAGGGCTGGCCGATGGGCACGATGAGACGTCCCTGGGGCTTGAGCTGTTTCAGGAGTTCCGGCGACACGTAGCGCGCCGCGCAGGTGACCATGATGATGTCGAAGCCGCCCGTCACCTCGGGCCAGCCGAAGTAGCCGTCGCCCACGCGGGTGTGCACGTTGTCCAGCCCCAGCGGCTTGTAGATCTTGGCCACATCCGCGCCCAAGGGCTTGATGATCTCAACGGAGTAGACGTCTTTCACGATGCGCGCGAGAAGCGAGCTCTGGAAGCCGGAGCCGGTGCCAACTTCGAGCACAGTGTCGCCGGGCCGGGGCTTGGCCAGCTGCGTCATGTAGGCCTGGCCCAGATAGTCGGACAGGGCCGAGCCGTACCCGATGGCCCAGGGCTTGGGCGCGGGCTCGTAGCAGTTGGAGGCGAAGGGTCTTTTGCGCTGATAATCATAATGATAATATTCGCGCGGCAGTTCGCGGAAGGCGCGCAGCACGTTTGGGTCGGCCTTGCCGAAGCGCTGCTTCAGATATTTCTCGATGGTCGCCATGGCCGTGGCCTTGCGCGACTGCAACTCGGCAAAGCCTTTTTCCTGGAGTTCAACCGAGCGGCCAGACTGGCGCATGGCGTCCTGGAAGGTCTTGAAGTCCCAGGCCGCGCCGGGGGTCCAGGCGCTTTGCGTGGTCGGGGCCGGGGCGGCATAGGCTGGAGAAGCGGCCCGCGCCTCGGCTGTGCTGAAAGCCAGAATGCAACACAACACCAAAAGAGCGCGCGCTGGGCTGCGCAGAGACTTGGTCAGCATGGGGCGGGACTCCTCAAAAATAAAGTATTGTTCATTCTTACCACGAGGCCCTGCGGATAGGAAGCCCCTGCCGCGCCGCAGGTCTTGACCGCCCGGCGGCCTGCGCCTACATCCTTGAGACTGCCAGCCGAGAAAACAGGAGACGCCCATGACCGACGCCAACCGCAAGAGTCCCGCCGCAGCACCCGGCAAGACCGCAGCCGAGTCCGCCGTGACCATGACGCACCAGGTGCTGCCCCACGACGCCAACCCCGCCGGGAACGTGCATGGCGGCGTCATCCTGAAGCACATCGACACCGCCGCAGGCGTGGTGGCCATGCGGCACGTGCGCGGCTGGGCCGTCACCGCGAGCATCGACCGCATGGACTTTCTCAAGCCCGTGTTCGTGGGCGAGCTGGTCATCATCAAGGCCAGTCTGAACCTCGTGGGGCGCACCAGCATGGAGATAGGCGTGCGCGTGGAGGCCGAGAACCTGCTCACCGGCGAGGTGCGGCACACCAACTCCGCCTATCTCACCTTTGTGGCCTTGGACGACCATGGCAGCCCGCGCCCTGCGCCGCCGCTGGTCATCGAGGGCGAGGTGGCCGAGCGGCGCTACAGGCAGGCCCAGCGCCGGCGCGAATTGCGCAGGATGGCCATCGCCGAGGAAAGAAACGGGTAGCCGAACAGCAGGAGGGATGAGCTTCCCCTGGAGGAATGCCCCCTGTGCTCCGCCCACGGCAAACGAAAAGGCCGGGTCCGAACATCTGCTCGGACCCGGCCTTTTCGTTTGCCGCGGGCGTCAGGCCGGGCGCTTGGCCCGCGCCATCTCCAACACTTCCGCAACAACCACTCCGCGTTTGCCCGCTACTCGCACAGAAACTCCAGGCACAGGATGTAGGGGGAGCCCTCCGCATTGTAGAACCGGGCGGAGATGGTGCTGACCATGAGCTTCACGAAGGGTGAGATCTGCGCGGGCAGAACATACTTGTCGAAGCCGCTTTTAAGGTGCAGCACATCTTCGCGGATGCCGTGGTCGGTGCCGCGTCCGCGGTCTGCCCCCAGCAGCGGGCTGTCGCCCGCGAGGCCGCGCTTGAAGCCGCGCGGGGTGATCTGAACCCCGTCGTCGGAGAGTATGTAGGCGCAGATCAGGGATTCCTCCGCAGCCACCATGCGCTCGCAGGCTGCGGCGAAGTCCATTTCCCGCGTGTCGGCCATCTTGTAGGAGACTTTTTTCAGGATCTTGTGGAAGTCCTCGTAGCGTTTGCGCTTGGTGGCCACGCCAGCCTGGGCGTTTTCGCGGTAGCGGCGGTTGATGTCTTCGACCTTTTGCTGGAATGCGCGGATGGGGTCGCGCTCGCCGACGTCCTTGTCCTTGGTGTAGTAGTAGCCCTGCTGATGGTTCACGCCCCACTCCAGCAGCCGCAGGGCCTCGTCCTCCGTCTCCACGTTCTTGGCCAGCAGTACGCTGCCGAGGCGGTCGGCCAGGCGGCTTAAGGACTGCACCATGTCGCGCTTGAACTCCTGCCCCTCCACATCGGTGAACAGCGGTCTGTCGAACTTGATGAAGTCGGGCTTGAGGGCGAAGAGCTCTTCTGCTGGCACGCCCATGCCGCCGCAAAGGTCCACGGACAGGCCGAAGCCGCGTTCGCGGTAGTAGAGCGCAAAGCGCGCAACCGCCGGGGAGCTGAGGTGGGGGCGCTCAAGTTCGACCACGATGCGTTTGCCGGGGATGCTCAAGGCTTGGCTGGCGGCGTCAAGGTGCCCGTGCTTTGCGGCTGCGGAAAGGGCTCCGCCATCGGTGTTGAGGAACAGCAGCATCTGCTGGTGGCGTTCGAAGATGGGCCGAAAGGCCTCCAGGGCCTTGCGGCGGCACAGGCGGCAAAGCTCCAGCCGCGTTTCTACGTCCCAGTTCTGGCTGAAGAGGTCATGGGCATCAAGCCGGGCGCCGGTTTCCGAAACCGCGCGCGAGAAGGCCTCAAAACCGAGGATGCTCTTACTCCGCACGGAAACAACAGGCTGAAAGAACACGGAGATGCTTTCGCTTGCAAGCACATCTTTTATTTCTGTTTTGTCCAGGGCGGAAAGGGGGCGCTGTTCAGCGGCTTGAGGCATACGCAGATTCCCTCCAAAAAAAACGGCGGCTGACTAGGTAGTAGATAAAATAAGTATATGTGAAAGCGGCTCCACAAACAAGAGAAATACCCTTGTGCCAGACATCTATAGGTGAAAGAATCTGTACATCTCGCTATTCATCAGATAACAGCAAAGAGTCAAACGGAACTGGGGAATGTGGTCAGGGCTGGGCCGTCTGCATACCAAGTCTGTGGAGGAGCGTCGGGGCATGGGCCGAGCCGAATACGCGCCGGAAGTCATCGATATTCTGGCCGTGGATGACGAGCAGGTGAACCTGCTTCTGCTTACGGGGCTTCTGCGCCGCGAGGGTGTTAACGTTGTCACCGCGCGCAGCGGCTATGAAGCGCTCAAGCTCCTCGACACCCACGACTTCGCCCTCATCCTGCTCGACGTCATGATGCCCGGCCTGGACGGCTTCACCACCGCCGAGCGCATCCGCTCAGACGAGAACACCCGGCACATCCCCATCATCTTCATCACCGCCATCAGCAAAGAGCAGCGCCACGTCTTCAAGGGCTACGAAGCCGGAGCAGTGGACTACCTCATCAAACCCTTCGAACACGAGATTCTGAAAAACAAGGTGCAGGTCTTTGTGGACATGCACCGCCAGAGACTGGCCGTGCAGCGCGCAAGCGAAGCCTTGGCCAAAACCGTGGACGAACTCAGAAGCTCCACCAAGGCCCTTTCCGACAGCCGCACGCGTTACCAGAGCCTCTTCACCTCCATGTTCAACGGCTTCGCACTGCTTTCTCCCGGCGATGAGCCGCAGCCGGACCTGGCTCAGGCCCGCATCCTGGAGATCAACCCGGCCATGGAGCAGATTCTGGGCCTCCCGCGGGAGGCGCTGCTGGAGCGCACCATGGGCGAGATCCTGCCCAATCTTGAAGGCTACCTGCGCGACTTCGCCACCGAGGTCGTGCGCTCCGGCAAGAGCGGCCTCATTGAAAGTTATCTTTCCGACATCAAGCGCTGGCTGCGCATCCAGGCCTATGTGCCCGGCCCGGGTCTTCTGGCCATGGTGGCCGAGGACATAACCGCGCGCAGAAAGGCCGAGGAGACCCTCCAGGAGCGCACCTTCCGGGATCCCCTCACCGGCCTGGCCAACCGCGCCCTGTTCATGGACCGCCTGGAACAGTCCATGGAGCGTTCGCGACGAAGGCTCAACTATCTGTACGCCGTGCTTTTTCTCGATCTGGACCGCTTCAAGCCCATCAACAGCAGCCTGGGGCATGCCGCAGGCGATAAAGTGCTGCGCGCCGTGGCCGAGAGGATCAAGGGCGTGGCGCGCGGGCTGGACACAGTGGCCCGCTGCGGCGCCGATGAGTTCGCGCTCATCCTTGAGGAACTCAAGGGACCCGGCGAGGCCCTGCGCGTGGCCCGGCGCATCTGCGACGAGCTGGCCCGGCCCATGGAGCTGCACGGCAACGCCTTGCACTTCACCGCCAGCATCGGGGTGGTGCTGGGGCCGGCGGACTACGCCCAGCCGGAAGAACTCCTGCAGGACGCCGGCATCGCCATGGAGCACGCCCGCACTCTGGGCGGCGGCAAGGTCAAGGTCTTCAAATGGGCCATGCGCACCCGCGCCCAGTACGCGCTCAACGTGAACCAGAGCCTGCACCACGCCCTTGACCGCCAGCAGTTCCGCCTGCACTATCAGCCCATATTCAACCTCAAGGACAACACCCTGGCCGGGTTCGAGGCCCTCATCCGCTGGCAGGTTGACGGCCGGCTGGTGCCCCCCGGCGACTTCATCCCCCACGCCGAGCAGACCGGGCTCATCGTGCCCATAGGCCAGTGGGCCATAGCCGAAACCTGCGCAATGACCGCCCAGTGGGAGGAGCGCTTCGCCCTGCCCAAAGGCTTCAACGTCGCCGTGAACCTTTCCGCCAAGCAGTTCTCACAACCGGATCTGATGCGCCAGCTTACCCGCGCCCTTGAAGAGAACCACCTTGACCCGCAGCGCCTCAAGCTTGAGATCACGGAAACCCTGGTGATGCAGAACCCGGAAAGCGTGGTCCACAAGCTGCGCGGCCTGCGCGAAATGGGCGTCAAGGTCAGCATCGACGATTTCGGCACCGGGTATTCGTCCTTGTCCTACCTGCGGCGCTTTCCCATCAACACGCTCAAAATCGACCGCAGCTTCGTCTCCGACCTGGACGCCTTTGAAAACCTCATCATCGTGCGCACCATCGTGAGCCTGGCCCACAACCTGGGCTTCGACGTGGTCGCCGAGGGCATCGAAACCGAGCGCCAGCGACATTTTCTCGCCGAGCTCAACTGCGAGTTCGGCCAGGGATTCCTGTTTTCGCGGGCTCTGACAGAGGAAAAGGCTCTGGAGCTGCTGAGCGTGTGTTGCCCCAAACCGGGTTTGGAACCGTAAGGTGCTGCGCCTCCTCCCCCGCTGGCGGCAACAGGCAAACAGCCTGCACGGCATGCTCATGGGCCTTGTGGCCCTGACGCTTCTGCCCCTGCTCGCCCTTTCTCTCATCAGCCATTTGCGCGACCGCGCCCAGGAGCGCGAGGCAGCCGTTGTCGAGGCTGCCCGGGCCGCAAGCCTCGTGGCCCACGCCCTGGGACAAGAAACCACCAACGCCAGAATATTCCTGGAGCTCCTGGCCGCCAACCCTCTGGTGTCCAGTTGCGTGCCAGCCACCTGCCAGCCGGTGCTGGCCAACTTTTCCCGCGTGGCCGCGCATTACAAAAATCTTATCCTGGTGCGGCCCGACGGCTCGGTTGTGGCCTCGGCCCGGCCACTGCCGCCTGACCTCAACATGGCAGAGGACCAGGCCGTGGCCGGAGCCCTGCAAGGGCAAAGCTTCGCCGTGGGCGTTTCCGTCAGCAAAACCGATCTGCAGGGCGATGGCGCGGTGGTGACCTACGCAGCGCCCGTGCAGGACAAGGGCGGCAGCATCCGCATGGTGCTGGTCGCGCACCTCAGCGTGTCCGAGGCTGCGAAGATTTTCGACGAGGCGGCCCTGCCCAGGGGCACCACCCTGGTGCTGGCCGGCCAGAGCGGCCGCGTGCTCTACCGCCTGCCCGAGGCCCCGCGCTACGCCGGATCCAACCTCCCAAGCGAACAGGCGGACCTGATCAGGGCCGGGAAGCAGGAGATGAGCGGCTGGGCCATCGGCCTTGACGGAGTGGAGCGCTACTACGTCATGAAGCGGCTGGACATCTGCCGCGACGAGACCTGCTACGTGCGCGTGGGCATCCCGAAGGACGCGGTATACGCAGCCAGCGCCACGAAGCTCACGCGGCATCTCATCGGGCTGTTCTGCGTTGTGGCGTTGATTCTCCTGCTGGCCCGCATCTGGGCCACGCGCCGCATTCTCAAGCCCTCCGCCCGGCTCATGGACACGGTGCGCGCCCTGCACGCCGGAGACTACAGCGCACGCAGCGGACTTTCGGTCCAGGAGGGCGAGATTGGCGAGCTCGGCAACTCCATCGACCACATGGCCGAGGCGCTGGAAAGCCACAAGGCTCTGCAGGAGGAAGCGCGCCGCGCCCTGTTCGAAAGCGAGGAGCGCCTGCGGGCCATATTCAATTCCTCCAGCGACGGCGTTTTGCTCCTGGTGCCTGATGGCCAAGTTCTGGCCATGAACGAGAGCGCGGCCAGGCGGCGCGGCATGACACCTGCGGAGCTCACCGGATGCAACATTCTGGATCTTCTTCCCGACTATGTGCGCAACGGCCGCCGGGCCCGCTACGAAGAGGTCGCGCGGACCGGGCAGCCCATGCGCTTTGAGGAAGAGCGCGAAGGCCGCACCTATGCCATCCGCCTGCACCCCGTGCGCAGCGAGGGCGGCGAGATCGTGCAGATCGCCAGCTTCTCCCGCGACATCACCGAACGCAAGCTTACCGAATGGGAACTGCTTTCGGCCAAGGAGGCGGCAGAGGCTGCCAGTCAGGCCAAAACAGCCTTTTTGGCCAACATGAGCCATGAACTGCGCACGCCTTTGAACGGCCTGCTCGGCATGCTCCAACTGCTGCAGGACACCACCAAGCCAGAGGAACAGCGTGAATATCTTTCCTGGGCCACCCAGTCGGCCCAGCTCATAACCGCCCTGGTGAACGACATTTTGGATTACGCTGCCCTGGGCACGGGTGAAAAGCGCTTCGAGTACCGGGCCTTCCGGCTGGGCGAGGTGCTCCGGCCCCTGGGGGTGGAGTTTTCGCCCCAGGCCCAGGTCAAGGACCTCAGCTTCGCCATCAAGGCAGAGCCGGACATCGAGGAGCTGCAACTGCTGGGCGACCCTGTGCATTTGACCCAACTATTGCGCCACCTGCTGGACAACGCGTTCAAATTCACCCTGCGGGGCGGGGTGTGCCTTGCCGCTCGGGCCACCTGCCAGGACGAATCCACCTGCACCCTGCGCCTCAGCGTGGAGGACACGGGCATCGGCATTGCCCCCGAGTTCGTTCCCCGGGTGTTTGAGCCCTTTGTGCAGGAAGAAGCCCCGCTGACGAAAAACTTCGCGGGCACGGGCCTGGGCCTGGCCATCGCCAAGGAGCTGGCCCTTCGCATGGGCGGCAGCCTGGAGGCCAAAAGCGCGCAGGGCGTCGGCAGCACCTTTACCCTGTGCCTGAGTTTCCAGCCCGTTCAGAAGACCTGATCTTCCGCTTCGCGCCTTTGCCGTTCTTGCCTCGCGGGCGCGGATGCGTTACGCAAACCCATATTTTTCGCACGCGCCGTTCCGGATGCCCCAGGCCCGGAGCCGGTCTGGGGTTCCATGCGCTATCTCGGCATCTTTCTTGTCTGCCTCGCGTCCATCGCGTTCGAGATCTTTCTCGTGCGCCACTTCGCCATCACCAACTGGAGCGAGTACGGCTACTGGGTCATCTCCATGGCCATGGCCGGATACTCCGTAAGCGGCGTGGTGCTCTGCCTGTTCGGGCCCAGCTTCGAGCGCTGGCAGGGAGGGCTGTTCTACGCCCTGCCCGTGGCCATGATGATTCTCTGCGCCCTGGGCTACGCAGCCCTCGGCCTGATTCCCTTCAATCCGCTGGAGTTGCAGAACGAGGTGCTTTTCGCCGGGCAGCTGGTCAACATCGGCAAGTACTACCTGGCCTTGTTTCCGTTCTTCTTCGCCTCCGGGCTGTACGTGGGGCTCTCGTTTCTGGCCCGCCAGGAAGACATCCCCAAGGTCTACATGGCCGATCTCATCGGCGCGGGCCTGGGCGCGGCAGCCCTGCTGGCCTGCCTGGCCTTTGTGCCGCCCTTCCACGCGCCGCTTCTGCTCCTGCCGCCCCTCGCCCTGGCCGCCCTCACCAGCCTGCCGCAGGCAAACACCGCCAGACGCCTGGGCCTCGGCGCGCTGGCTCTGTGCGCCAGCGGCTTGGCAGCCTATGTCATCGTCTTCCACAACAACGCGGCCTTCAGCCAGTACAAGCCTGTTTCCGTGGCCATGAACGTGGAGGACAACCGCCTGGCGTCCGAGGTGAAGAGTCCGCGCGGCTACTACATGCTGCTGCAGAACTACATGGAGCGGCACGACCCGGACCTTTCCAACAACTACGAGCTGCTGGACGCAGGCGGCCCGCCGCCCGCCCTTGGCCTCTACCGCGACGGCGAGCGCCTGGCCGCGCTGCCGCGGGAAGGCGCCTACGACTCCGGTTACATCAAGGCCTCCCTCGACAGCCTGCCGTACCTGCTGCACAAGCAGGAGCGGGTGCTCCTGGCCGGGGGACGGGGCGGCTTCCGCCTGCGAGAGGCCTTGGAGCTGGGCGCGGTCCAGGTGGACACAGTGGAGAGCGATCCGGTGCTGCACGCGCTGCTGCTCTCCCATGGCCCCAGCGCCCCGCCCACGGGCTGGGCCATGCGCCTGCCCCTCAAAAACTCCCCGCCGGAGGCCGACAGCGATCCCTTTGCGGATGAGGAAGACACCTCTCACAAGCCCGTGGAAACCGGGCCAGGGCACAATGCGCCCACGGGCCACGCCTCGACCCCGCAGCTGGGATCGCCCCTGGTGCTGGCCCGGCAGGCGTCCAAGCCTTACAGCCTCATCGACATCTCGCCCGAGTTCCTGGACCAGGGCCAGGCCAACAAGTACGTGCTCACGGCCGAGGGCATCGCCCGGCTGGTGCAGGCCTTGGGCGCAGGCGGCCTGCTGTCGCTGCCCATGGGCATCGGCGAACTGCCGGTCTACGCCATCAAGGCCGCAGCCACGGTGCGCGCCGGGCTCCTCTTGGCGGGAGTGGAAAACCCCTCGCAGCACATTATCGTTCTTCGCAGCGCCTTCACCGCGCGCATCCTGGCCTCGCGCCTGCCCTTCAGCCAGTCCGACATCGCCGCCGTGCGCACCTTCGCCGCCGAGCGCAGCTTCGACACGCCCTACTTTCCCGGCATCAATCCCACAACGGTGGAGGTCTTCAACGACCTGCCGCCCGTGTCCTTTGAGAGCGTCACCTCGGACGCCCTTTCCGGCGACGACTCCTTCACCGCCCGCGACGCTTTGATGGACGATCTTGTGGCCTACCTGCGCGACGGGAAAACCAACTCCTCAAGCTTCCGTTTCTTCAACCTTGCCCCCAGCACCCAGGACCGGCCATTCTTCCACGAGATCCTGCGGCTGGAGCGCATTCCCGAAGTGCTTGCGCGCATAGAGCTGTTGCCGCGCCAGGAGATTGGCTATCTCGTCAACGTTGCGGTCCTGGCCCAGTCGGCTCTCTTCGCCCTCATCGTGTTCCTGCTGCCCCTGGCCAGAAGGCGCGGCCTCGGCGGAGTCAGCACCCGCAAGATCCTCGCCGGGTTCGGCTATTTCGTGTGCCTGGGCCTGGGCTTCCTGTTCATCGAGATAGTGCTCATCGAGCGCTTCACCTTCTTCCTCAACGATCCGGCCCAGGCCTTTGCGCTGGTGCTCTCGGCCATGCTCATCGCCTCCGGCCTGGGCAGCGCCTTCTCCTCGCGTTTCGTGCCGCGGCCGCGCGCGGGCATCCGCCTGGCCTGCGGCGTGGCCGCCAGCCTGGCCGCCGCACTGGGGCTGCTGCTGCCGCGCCTGCTGGACCTCGCCCTGGCCTGGCCCGACCCGGCCAAGGCCGCCCTCGCCGTGGCCATCGCCGCGCCCCTGGGCTTCTTCATGGGCATGCCCTTCCCCCTGGCCCTGTCCACCTATCGCGGCAACACCAGCTCCTTCATTCCCTGGGCCTGGAGCGTCAACGGCGCCCTGTCCGTGGTCGCCACGCCCTTGGCCAACATTCTGGCCGTCAGCTTCGGCTACTCCCTCGTTTTCGGGGCGTCTTTGGCGCTTTACGGGCTGGCCGCGCTTCTGGCCCCGGAGCGGGCGGAGCAGTAGCGGGACGCCAGGAGATCTCGCCCCTTCTGGGCCTTCGCGCAAACGAAACGCCCTGGCTGATGCGAATGCTCAAGCCAGGGCGTTTCGTTTGAAAAAGCAAAAGACAGAGCGGGGTTCGTTCCTTCAGCTTTCTGGCTGATGGGAGACCGGGTCCAGAGCTTCGCTACGCCAGCAGTTTGCGGGCCTGGACTCGCTCAAGGGCGCGTTCCAGCTCAAGGTGCTGCACGGGCTTGCTGATGTAGTCGTTCATGCCTGCGGCGAGGAATTTTTCGCGGTCACCGCTGAGGGCGTAGGCGGTCATGGCGATGATGTGCGTAGCAATGCGACCTGCGGCGTCGTCAAGCTGGCGTATGGCCTGGGTGGCCTCCAGCCCGTCCATCACCGGCATCTGCACGTCCATGAGCACGCAGTCGAAAGTGCGGTTCTTTAGCGCCTCCACGGCCTCGGCCCCGTTGGAGACCACAATGGCCTGGTGCCCCAGGCGGCTCAACTGCTGGCGCATGTACATCTGGCTGATGCGGTCGTCCTCGGCCACCAGGATGACCAGGGGGATGCATGTCTGGACACACAAGGCGTCCGCCGCGAGCACGGGATGGCTTTGGGTCCAGCGTGCCAGCCGCAACGGCAGAAAGACGCAGACGGTTGTCCCCTGGCCAAGCTCGCTGTCCATCACGATATGCCCGTTCATGAGATCCACCATTCGCTTGACGATGGCCAGGCCGAGCCCAGCGCCCTCGTTCTTGCGCGTGTAGGAGCTGTCGGTCTGGGTGAAGCGCTCGAACACGAGGGGGATCTTGTCCTCCGGGATGCCCGGACCGGTGTCGCTGACAGACAGGTAGACGCGTAGATAACCAGGCGCGGACGGCTCGGGGCTCGCCCAGATCTCCAGGTCCACGCGGCCCGCACGCGTGAACTTCATCGCATTGCCCACCAGATTGAACAGAATCTGGCGCAGGCGGGCTTCGTCGCCCAGCAGAGGCAGCGCGGCGGAATCGTCGATGCTCAAGACCAGCTCCAGGCCGCGCCGCTCAGCGTTGAGGCTGAAAACGCGCAGCACGGACTCTGCGATATCCTTGAGCGTCATGGGCGCATGCAACAGGGTGAGCTTGCCGGACTCGATGCGCGAAAAGTCGAGGATATCGTTCAAAAGATCCAGCAACCGGCGCGAGGACTTGTAAGCCAGCTCTACAAACTCACGCTGTTCGCCCACAAGGTCGCTGGTCATGAGCAGCTGAAGCATGCCCAGGATTCCGTTCATGGGGGTGCGGATCTCGTGGCTCATATTGGCCAGAAATTCACTTTTGGCCTGGTTTGCAGCCTCGGCGGCGTCGCGGGCGCGGGTGAGCTCGCCTTTGGCCGCATGCAGTTCGCTCAGGTCCACATCCAGGCAGTAGAGTTCCTTCCTGGCTTCATCGATGCCCTGCATG
>NZ_JAUYFU010000058.1 GCF_030689645.1 Humidesulfovibrio sp. | reverse complement strand
GCGGGCAGAATGACAAAGGCCGCCAGCGGTCCGGCTGCCCTGGGCAGGGTCCAGGGGTGCTCCACGGCCAGGTCCAGCCCCTCGTTGGTGAGGGCGATGATCTCGCCAGCGCGCGCCTGCACCTCCACCAGATTGGACTTCACCTTGGGGAAGAACTCGTCGTCCAGCGCCATGGCGAAGGTGGGGAAGTGCGGGTCGATGAGGGCGATGGGACCGTGCTTCATCTCGCCTGCGGCGTAGCCCTCGGCATGAATGTAGCTTATTTCCTTGAGTTTTAGCGCGCCTTCCAGGGCCAGGGGGAAGCTTGGGCCGCGGCCCAGGTACAGGAAGCTCGTGGCCTCGGAGTAATGGCGCGACAGGCGCTGGGCAGTGGTGCGAAGGCCGGGCAGGGCGGTTTCCAGAACCTGCGGCATGGCCTGCATCTCGCGCACCATCTGTGCGCAGGCGTCTTCGGTCATGTTCCCGGCCCGCCGCCCCCAGTAGAGGGTCAGAAGCAGCAGGGCGGCCAGCTGGCTGCACATGGCCTTGGTGGAGGCCACGCTGATTTCCGGTCCTGCCTGGCTGTAGACCACGTAGTCGGCCTCGCGGGAGATGCTGGAGCCCACCACGTTGCACAGGCCGATGACCGGCAGGCCGCGGCCTTTGGCCAGCTTGATGCCGGCCATGGTGTCCATGGTCTCGCCGCTTTGGCTGATGGCCAGCACCACGCCGTTTTTCGGCAGGATGGGCTCGCGGTAGCGGAACTCGGAGGCTATCTCCACCTGCACCGGGATGCCCGCGTATTTCTCCAGCAGGTACATGCCCCACAGCCCGGCGTGGTAGCTGGTGCCGCAGGCAACGATGTGCAGGCGCTCGGGCACGGGGAGCGCGTCCAGCTCCGGCAGGCGCACCTGGCCGGTCAGCTGGTCGATGCGGCCCAGCATGCAGTCGCGGATGACCTTGGGCTGCTCGAAGATTTCCTTGAGCATGAAGTGCTTGTACCCGCCTTTCTCGGCGGCCTGCACGTCCCAGTTGATGTGGCTGACCTTCTTGTCCACGGGCTTCAGCGTGGCGGTCTCCATGACCTCCCAGGTGCTGGCCGTGATCTTGACCAGTTCGCCGTCCTCCAGAAACACCACGTCGCGGGTGTAGGGCAAAAAGGCCGGGATGTCTGAGCCGAAGAAGTTTTCGCCGGTGCCGATGCCCATGACCAGCGGGCTGGCCACGCGGGTGGCCCACAGGGTGCCGGGGTGGTCGGCGCTCATGACCACGATGGCGTAGGCGCCCTCCACGCGGGCAAGGGCTTTGGAGATGGCGCGGGTCACGTCGCCGCCGGCGGCCTCAAGGCAGTCGGCGATGAGGTTCACCAGCACTTCCGAGTCCGTGTCGGAGCGGAAGATGACGCCTTTGACCGCAAGCTCGGCCTTGATCTCCTGGTAGTTCTCGATGATGCCGTTGTGGATGATGGCGAGCTTGCCCGAGTGGTCCAGGTGCGGGTGGGCGTTCTTTTCCACCGGGGGGCCGTGGGTGGCCCAGCGGGTGTGGCCCATGCCCGTGGTGGCCGAAAAAACATGCTGGCTTTCCAGCTTTTTTTCCAGGTTCGCCAGCTTGCCGTCGGCCCGGATGACCGAAAGCCGCCCGCCCTGGACGTAGCTTACGCCGGCCGAGTCGTAGCCGCGATATTCAAGACGGCGCAGGCCTTCCACAACGAGGGGGACGGCGGGCCGATGTCCGCAGTAGCCGATGATTCCGCACATGGGGATACTCCGTTGGCAGAAGGGGATTCGTATCAGCGCGAGGCGCGTGCCCAGAAATCGGGCCAGTTCTCAAGCAGCGCGCGCAGTGCGCGCCCCCGGTGGGAACGGGCGTTCTTCTCCGCAGGGGAGAGCTCCGCCGCGCTTTGGCCCAGGTTCTGGTCCAGGAAAAGGGGATCGTAGCCGAATCCGCCAGCGCCGCGCGGGGACGGCAGCACCCGGCCTTCCCAGCGGCCTTCGGCCAGCAGTTCCGCGCCGTTGGGGGCGATGGCAGCCACGAGGCTTATGAAGCGGCAGCCGCGTTTGGCTTCCGCCACGTCCTTCAGGGCGTCCAGAAGCTTCAGGTTGTTCTTCTCGTCTGTGGCGTCGGGGTCGGAGTAGCGGGCGGAGTAGACGCCGGGAGCGCCGGAGAGGGCGTCCACCTCAAGGCCGGAGTCGTCGGCCAGGGCCACAAGGCCGGTGGCCTGGGCCACGGTGCGCGCCTTGAGGGCCGCGTTCTCGGCAAAGGTGGTTCCGGTTTCCTCAATCTCCCCGATGTGCGGGAAATCGCCCAAGCCCAGCACGCTGAAGCCGAGTCCGGCCAGCAGGGCTTCCAGTTCCTTGATCTTGCCCGCGTTGCGGGTGGCCAGGACGAGTACTTTTTTCAGGGGTTCTTTGGCTTGGCTCATGGATGGACTCTACCTGTCCGCCTCCTGTTTCGCAACCGCCAGTTGCGGGGGCAGGTGCAGGGCTACGCGGGTGCCTTCTCCGGGAACGCTGGACAGTTCCACCGTGCCGCCCAGGTCATCCAGAATCTTCTTTATCATGGCGAGGCCCAGACCCGTGCCGCGGCCCTTGGTGCTGAAGAATGGGCTGAAGACCTTGTCGCGGATGTCCGGGGCGATGCCCTGGCCCGTATCATCCACTTCCAGGATCACGCGGGCGGCGTGGAGGCTTGTGCGCACGGACAGGGTGCCGCCTGTGGGCATGGCCTCCAGAGAGTTTTTCACGAGGTTGATGAGGCACTGCTTGATGAGCTCGGCGTCGGCCTTGACCAGGGGCAGCTCGTCGGTGAGGACCAGCACCGGGGTGATGCTCAGGTTCTCGCAGGCCATGCCCATGAGCTCCATGGTGTCGCGCACGATCTGGTTCAGGTCGGACAGGCCGTTGGACTCCACTGGCTTGGCGAAGGTGAGGATGCTTTTGAGAATGCTGTCCAGGCGCTTGGATTCCTCGATGATGATTTCGATCTTCTCGCGGGCGGCGGGCTCGCCCACCGTGCGCAGGAGCTGGTTGGCGAAGCCGCCGATGGCGAAAAGCGGATTTCGTATCTCGTGGGCGATGTAGGTGCTCATCTCGCCTATGGAGGCCAGTCGTTCGGACTGCTGAAGGCGCTGCTCCATCTGGGTGCGGCTGGTTATGTCGCGGCGGATGCACAAATAGCTTGTGCGCTGGCCCGCCTCGCCCTGGATGGGATTGACGTATTCGCGGGTGTAGTGCAACAGCCCTTCGGCGTCCACGTGGGCCAGTGTGGCCTCCATGGCTTCGCCGGTGGCCAGGGCGTGCTCAAGGGGGGGCAGGCCCACGAAGTTTCCGTTCAACCCCTCTGGCACGCGGAAAAAATTTCGCAGCGGCTTGCCCACGATGTCGCTTTTGGGCAGGCCCTGGGATTCCAGCGCCGCCTTGTTGCAGTCAAGCACCAGGCCGTCTCCGTCCGCCAGGACGATTTCTTCCTTGAGCTGGTCGATGATGCCTTTAAGCAGGGTCTGGGTGTGCAGCAGGTCGATCTTGCAGGCCACCCACATCTGGTCCGAGGACAAAAGCCGCAGGAAAAAACTGGCCGCGCCGCGCTCCACCAGGGTTATGGACAGGGGCAGGCCCTTGCGCAGCTGGCTTATGACGGCTTCTCTGCCCGTGGTTTCTATGACGAGGTTCAGGTCCGGGTGGCTTTCAAGCATCTGGCGCCAGCCGGGATGGACCGGCAGCCCCAGGGTGTTGGCGAAGTCGCTGCCTGGCGGGGCTTCGTCGTGCAGGGCCATGGCCTTGATGCCCAACTGGGCAAGGACGCGTTCGTTCCCCAGGGATGCGAAAAGTTCCCAGAAAGGCACCAGCGACGACTTGTCGCCGACGAGTCCGATGCGGTATTGCTTGTCCGCCCGCAAGGAATCAACCATGCGCGGGCCTCCTTTCGCGTCCGGGGGCGACGCGCGATCCTTATAACTCGAAAGGATGCTCTGGCTTGACATCCTACACGAGTCCGGCCAAAGCGCAACATTCCTCCCGTAAATCCCCTACTGCCAACGAGGAGAGCCACATGTCCCCGATCCGCGTCCATACCATCAGCCTGGGCTGCCCCAAAAACCGCGTGGATACCGAACGCATGCTCGGCGTGCTGGGCAACGGGCTGGTCCCGGCGGACAGCGCGTCCGAGGCCGACCTCGTGCTGGTGAACACCTGCGGCTTCATCCGCCCGGCGGTGGAGGAGAGCGTGGACACAATCCTCGGCGTCATCCGCGAGGCCGAAGCCGCAAGCCCCAGGCCGGTCATCGCCGTCACCGGATGCATGGTCAGCCGCTACGGGGCGGAAGACCTTTCCGCAGATTTGCCCGAGGTGGACCTCTGGCTCTCCACCCGCGAACTGGGCAACTGGCCGCAGCTTGTGGGCGCGGCCCTGGGCAAGAAGAATCTCGACGCCATGGGCCCGCGCCGCTTGAGCACAGCGCCGGGCTACGCCTATCTCAAGATTAGCGAGGGCTGCTCGCACAAGTGCGCCTTTTGCACCATCCCCAGCATCCGCGGGAAGCACGTGAGCCGCACGCTGGACGAACTGGAGCGCGAGGCTCGTCTCCTGGTGGAGCAGGGTGGCGTGCCGGAACTGGTGCTGGTGGGCCAGGACGTGACCTCCTATGGCCGCGACCTGGACATGAAGGACGGGCTCAAGCACCTGCTGGACAGGCTCATGCCCATCAAGGGGCTCAAGTGGCTGCGCCTCATGTACCTGTACCCCGCCGGACTCACAGATGGCCTCCTGAAGCATCTGGCCGGGCTGGGGCGGCCCCTTCTGCCCTATTTCGACATCCCCCTGCAGCACGCCCACCCGGAGATCCTCTCGGCCATGGGACGGCCCTTCGCCCAGGACCCCTCGCTGGTCATCGACCGCGTGCGCAAGCACTTCCCGGAAGCGGCCCTGCGCACCAGCTTCATCGTGGGCTACCCCGGCGAGACGGACAAGCACTACAAGGCGCTCAAGCAGTTCATCGAGCACACCCGCTTCACCAACATGGGCGTGTTCCCCTTTCACCAGGAGGAGGGCACCAAGGCTGCGGACCTGCCCGGGCAGGTGGCGCAAGGCGTCAAGACCCGTCGGCGCAACGCCCTCATGAAGGTGCAGGAGCAAATCAGCCGCGAGCGCCTGGAGGGGCTCATCGGCACCCGGCAGGAAGTGCTGGTGGAGGAGCCGAGCCCCGAGTGGCCAGGACTTCACACGGGCCGCGTGTGGTTCCAGGCCCCGGAGGTGGACGGCGTGACCTACGTCAGCGGCCCCAAGGTCAAGCCGGGCAAGATGGTCATGGCCGACATCGAACAGGCGCAAAGCTATGACCTGGTCGCCCTGGCCTAGGATTTGCTCCTGACTGGGACGCCCTCGGGCAGGCGCATGCCTGAGCCGTATGGGCATTGCCAGAAGGCCTCGCTCTCCGTCTCATCAAACTCATTCCATATGACGTAACACTGCGGCCGGACCGGATAGCATCCGGCCCGGCCGTTTTCTTTTTGGAACCCCGCAATTATCTGACCCTGCCTCCCAATGCATGCGGTCTGCCTCTTTCTGGTGGCGATCATGCTGCCTCACCGGAAAATTAAATACCAACAAATCAAAGCCTTGAGTCTTTGCGGCACGCGGCACGGACCTTGCTTTATGGCAGTCACGCGGCGTGGTCCGCGAGTACGAGACAGACCAAAGAGGTGGGGGAACATGACGCAAGCGAGCAGGCGAGATGTATTGGGCTGGCTGGGCGGAGCTGCGCTGGGAGGACTTCTGGTCGGTATTGGCGGCGTGGCGGCGAAGCCGGGTGAGGGGCTGGCGGCGAAAAGGCCTCTGATGGAGAAGGCGATACCTGCGGCCTGGATTCCGCGCAGACTGGATGCGGTCGAATGCGCACCCCTGGCCTATGCGGGCTACTGGCGCGATGGTTTGGGCTGCTGCTACGGCGTTTTCGAATCCATCATCGGCAGCATGGGCCGCAAGCACGGCGCGCCATACAACCAGTTTCCCTTCACCATGATGGAGGTGGGCAAGAGCGGAATTTCCGAGTGGGGCACCATTTGCGGCGCGCTCTTGGGCGCTGCCAGCGCCTTCGCCCTGTTTTGGGGCCGCAAGGAGCGCGATCCCATGGTGACTGAGCTGTTCCGTTGGTATGAGCAGACGGCGTTCCCCATATTTGATCCTGGCCAGAACGCGCTGGGCGTGGCCGGAACGCTGCCTGCCCACGCCTGCGGCTCGGTGCTCTGCCATATTTCCGTCTCCGCCTGGTGCTACGCCACAGGTACCGACGCGGCCAGCGCTCAGCGCCAGGAGCGCTGCTCGCGCATCACCGCCGACGTGGCCATTAAGGCCATTGAGATCCTGAACGCCAAGGTGGACAACGGATTCGCGCCGCGCCTCAAGTCCATGAGCGAGGAGGGCTGCCTGCCCTGCCACGCCAAGGGCAAGGCCTCGCCCGTGCTCAAGGGCCGTATGGACTGCGCGCCCTGCCACGGCGGCAGCGTTCACAATCAGGATAAATTTCGCAACCATCCGTAGCGGAGTATTTTTTGTGCTGACACGAGCCTCTGCCAACCTCAGGAGGGAGGGTGCCGAGGGGCGCCCTCCCCGCACCCCGCCAGGCCGACGATGGGCGGAGGGCGCGTGTTGACCAGAATTTTCTTCATGCGCCTCGCGCCTCCATGGAGCATGAAGACGGGGAGGGCGAACGATGCCCGCCCTCCCCGCCCCTAATGTCCGCCCCTCATGCAGGGGGGGGGCGGACATGGGGGCCTCGCGCGAATTTCTTCATGGGACCCTTGCTCCTTGGGGTGAAGAAAAGGGGAGGGCGTTCCAGATTGCCCTCCCCGCATCCGCATCCGAAGAATGACGCGTAGGCGAGGGTATTGGAATTTTCTTCAGACACCCATGCTCCTGGGATGAAGAAAGGGGAGGGGCCGCACGTCCCTCCCCACCATTTCCTGGGCCAGGTGACATGCCGACGACTGTGCGGGCGTCACCAACATTCTGCGCGCACTCGCCATGCGCGGGCACCCTGTCCGCCTTTGCGAGATTTGAGGGCAGGATTGCTTCGAGAGTATCCACAGGTTTCAAAAGCTTCACCGCCGGAAACGCCTGTCTGGCGAAAGGAGACTGAATGAACTGGGGTTGGCAGGAACTGGTGCTGTCTCGACTGGGGGCGCCGGAACTGGACTGGGTCCAGGTAGAAATCACCACGCGCTGCAACGCCCTTTGCTGCTATTGCCCCAGAACCGCGCTCGGAGAGCGCTGGTCCAGCCAGGACATGCCAGTGGCGCTTTTCCGCTCACTGCTCCGCTTTCTTGGCCGCACCAAGCAGATACATCTGCAGGGTTGGGGAGAGCCGTTGTTGCATCCTCATTTTTTCGACATGGTGAGCTGGTGCAAGGAGAAGGGGCTGATGGTGAGCACCACCACAAACGGCAACATGTTGGATGCGGACAGCATGAAGCGCCTCGTGGAGCTGGAGGTGGACGTCATCGGCGTCAGCCTTGCGGGCGTGCGGCCTGAAACCAACGATGCCATGCGTTCCGGGACCAGCATGGCGCAGTTGGTTGCCAAGATGGGGCAGTTGGCCGAGATGAAGACGCAAATGGGACGCCAGCGGCCCGAGGTGCATCTGGCCTATCTGAATGTTTCCGATTCGTTGGAGGATCTTGCCATACTGCCGGAGCTCGCCGCGGCAATGGGGATCAGCAAGGTCATGATCAGCGAGCCGTCCCCTGCCTTGACCCCTGAAGTGCCGGGCAGAACCCATGACCGTGAACGCAAGGCCCTCGCCTTGCGGGAGGCAGCCTACAGCCGAATCCAGGCTCGCAGCCAGGGCTTGGGGGTGGATGTCTTTTGGGCCTCGTGCCTTCGGGAGTCGGCTGGGTGCGGGTGCACGGAAAATCCCGGCGCCGCCTGCGTGGTCGGGGTTGAGGGGCATGTGGCGCCCTGTGTTTTCTGCGCCGATGTTCTGGCGGGCACAGGGGAGGCCCGGGCCACCGCTTCGCTGGCGTTCGGAGATATCCGCCAAACCTCGCTGACAAGAATATGGAACGCTCCGGAATATATACGCTTCAGGACGCTCTTTTCGCCCAAGACTCTGTTGGGCGACCGGCGCTGGCCCGCACCCTGCCTGGCATGCCCGCAGCGCAAGGCGGATGATGTTCGTGAAGCATGATTCGTGCTCTGGGGGCCCGATCTTGGCGTTTGGCGCCGCATTTCTCGGCGCTTCCCGGCTGGAGTCCCGGCATGTCGAAGAGGCGTGCGGCGTTATGCCTGGCTGGAAACGGCCTTCTCCGCCCCGTGAGCCCCTGGGTTGAAGAAAAGGTGAGGGCCGCGAGCCGCACTGCCCTGACCTCCTTATATTTTTGCAGCCGCGCCCAGCCACGGGGCGCCAATGCAAACGGGGAGGCGCAACACGCTGCGCCTCCCCGTTCCTTATTCGTCCTGGCAGGGTTTACGCCTGGGCGCGCCGCAGCACGTAGGCCAGTTCGAAGATGTCCTCGCCCACGCGCAGGGTTTCGGCAATGCCGCGCGAGTACATGAAGGCCGGCCCGGGCAGGCTCATGAAGATGTCCAGGTCCTTCAGGAAGCGCAGTTCTCCCGCGTCGTTGTCCTGCTCGGCCAGCGCCGCACTGATGCGCTCCCGCAAGGCCGGGCGCTCGTCCTCGCGCAGGGAGTCCACGATCCTGCTCAACAGCGTTTCACGCTCCATGGCCGCCTCGTCCGTGGTTGCAAATGTTGCTTCCATTACTGTCTCCCTGCTTCTAGCCCTTGCGGTAGTCACCGGTGTTGATGCTGATGCGCTTCAAAATCTTCTGAAGTGAAAACCGCTCCACGCCGCTGATGCGCGCGGCCTCGGAGATGTTCCCCTGGGTGTGCTCTAGCAGGCGGTGCACGTAGCCGCGGGTGAATTCGTCCACCACAAGCTGCTTGGTTTCCTTGTAGGGCGAGAAGCTCTCACAGTACTGCGGGAGGCTGGCGCCGGACTCGGCCTGGCGCACGTGGGCGGCCTCTATGCGCTCCCCAGGGCAGAACACGGCCAGCCTGCGCACCAGGTTCAGGAGTTCGCGCACGTTGCCCGGCCAGCTGCGGCAGGAAAGATAGCTGAGGGCCTCGTTGGACAGCTCCTTCTGGGGCACGCCCAGCTCGCGGCAGACCGTGAGCAGGAAGTGGCTGGCGATGCGCGGAATGTCCTCCGTGCGCTCGCTTAAGGGGGGCACGTGGATGGCGAGCACGTTGAGCCGGAAGTACAGGTCCTCGCGGAAGGTCTGGTCGGCGATCTTGGCTTCCAGGTTCTGGTTGGTGGAGGCCAGGATGCGCACGTTGACCTTGGCGGCGTCGTTTGTGCCCACGGGCCGCACCTCGCCCTCCTGGATGACGCGCAGGAGCTTGGTCTGCACGTTGGCCGGAATGTCCCCGATCTCATCCAGCAGGATTGTGCCGCGGTTGACGGCCATAAACAGGCCCTTGCGGCTCTTGTCCGCGCCGGTGAAGGCGCCTTTGGCGTGCCCGAAAAGTTCGCTTTCCAGGAGGGCGTCCGGGATGGCCGGGCAGTTCACGGTGACGAAGGGCGCGTTGGCCCGGTGGCCCAAAGCCTGGATGGACCGGGACACGAGCTCCTTGCCTGTGCCGGATTCGCCCCGGATGAGCACCGTGTAGTCCGAGGCGGCCACGGCCACGATGGACTTGTGCAGGCGGCGCATGGCCGGGCTTTCGCCGATGAGCATGGGCCCGAGCTCGCTGTCCGCCGCCTTTTCGCGCAGGCGCATGTTTTCGGCCAGCAGCTGGCTGCGCTCCATGGCCTTGCCAACGATGCGGAACAGGTGGTCCTGGTCGATGGGCTTGGTGAGGAAATCGTAGGCGCCTTCCTTCAGGGCGGCCACGGCCGTTTCAACCGAGCCGAAGGCCGTGAGCATGATGACCGTGAGCGAGGGGTTGCGGGCCAGGGCGGCGGTGAGCAGGTTCTGGCCCGAAAGGCCCGGCATGCGCAGGTCGGTGACGAGCAGGGAGTATTCGCCGCGGTCCAGCTCCTGCAGGGCCTCGCCGCCGGATTCGCGAACCTCGAAGGTCCAGTCCGGGAACAGGCCCGCAAGCAGGCGCGAAAGGCCGACGGCGAAATCGCGCTGGTCGTCCACAATCAGCGCCGCTCCGCTGCCGGTCGCGGCGAGTCCCGTCATATGTGCGCTCCAGTCATGTGTGGATCCTCCAAGGGGTTGGGGCTTACGCCGGATTTTCCCCGGCATGGGCCGGGAAGGTCAAGAGGAATGTTGCGCCGGGCAGCCCGGTCACCTCCACCCGTCCATCCAGCTCGCGCATGAGCTCGTGCACCACGGTGAGGCCCAGGCCCGTGCCCTTTCCTATTTCCTTTGTGGTGAAGAAAGGGTCGAAGATCTGGTTCAGGTTTTCCGCTGGTATGCCCGGCCCGTTGTCCGCCACCACGAGGCGCACGGTGCGGCCAGTGGGCGAGTCCGGCCCGGCCTCGGTGCGCACCTGGATGACGCCGGTTCCGGATGGAGCCGCATCAAAGGCGTTGACCAGCAGGTTTGTCAAAATCTGCTCCAGGGCGGAGCAGTCGGCCTGGACGCGGGGCAGGCCCTCGGCCAGATCCAGGGTGAGCGCAACGCCGATCTCGTCCACCTGCACGCGGAAGATCTGCGCCAGGTCCTGCACCACGGCCCCCAGGTCGCAGGGGCCGGTTGCGGGCTTGTTGACCCGCGCCAGGCCCAGGAGATCCTGGAGCACAATTTGCGCTTTCTTCGTGTGCCGCACGATGACTTCCAGATCGTCCTGGGCCTGGACGCCCTGTTGGCTCTTTTGCAGCAGCTGGGCGTAGCAGCTAATGACCCCGAGGGGGTTGTTGATCTCGTGCGCCAGCCCGGCGGCCAGCTTGCCCAGCGCCGCCAGCTTCTCGCTCTGCTGCATCTGCGCCAGAAGCCGCTTCTCTGCGGTGGTTTCGCGGATGTAGACCACGGCCCGGCCCAGTTCGCCGACATCGCGCAGGGGATAGACGCTCACGGCCAGAGAACGCGGGCCGGGCAGCTCGAACTCCAGGCTGGACGGAGTCTGCCCGGAGATTGCCGCGGCCAGGGTTCCGTCCTGCACCGCCGGTGCGGAGATGCTGGCGAACCAGGTCTGGATGCGCGAGCCTGGTCGGATGCCCTCTGCCAAGGCGCGGGCCGAGGAGTTGGCCAGCACCACGGCCCCGCTTTCGTCCACCAGGAGCAGCGGGTCGGATATTCCTTCGAAGATGAGCTCAAGGAGCCTGTTTTGGCGCAACAACGCGTCAATGGCTTCCAGGTTCTCGATGGCGATGCCCAGCTGGTGCCCCAGGGCGAGGAGCACCTCCGGTGTCAGTTCGGGCTTCCGGGATTGCTCCCAGAACAGCCCCATGAGGCCCCGGTTGAGATCCGAGGTGGTGACCGGCACGAATACGCGGTCATCCTCCATGCGCATTGCGCCCGAGCTGACCATGTCCTGCCAGTCTGCGGGCATCTGGGATTCGCATTCCGGGCCGGGCCAGGCGTAGTGCTGCCGGCCAGAGGGCGCGCAGAGGTACATGGCACGGCTGGCGCCGAAGCGGCGGGCGATGCGCGGCAGTGCGCTGGCGATGAGATCCGCGTGGCCTTGGCTGCGGTTCAGGTCGCCCAGCAGCTCCACAAAGAGCTGCACGTCGGTCCTGTGCTCCGCCGCCTCCATGCTCAGGTCCGCCGTGCGGCTGCGGACCTTGTCCTCCAGGTTGGCGGCGTAGTCCTCCAACTGGATGCGCGCCTCGCGCAGGTGGGTGGCGAAGGCTTCAAAGGCCTCAAGAAGCGAGTGGATCTCATCGCCTTCGTCCAGCCGGTTGAGGATGGTCTGGTCCTTGGGGCTGGTGAAATGCTCACGGAAGATGGCCGAAAGCCTGCGCAGGTTCGTCACCACCAGTCGGTTGAAAAAAATGAGGATCAGGATGAACACGCCTGCAGCCACTGCGAAGAATGAGCTTCCGAACAGCGTGATGGATTCCTGAATATGCTTCACGCTCTTGTCCACAGGCATGCCGACAAAATCCAGGCCGGCCAGTTCGCCGTTCTTGCGGCCAAAGCCGCGCTTGGCGCCGTAGCGCTCGATGAGCACTCGAGGCGCGTCCTTGGGGTTGCCGTGGCAGGCCATGCACTCCTGCTCGAAAAGCACGGGCCGGGCCATGACGAAGTGCTCCACGCCCTCGATGACCTTGTATCCTCGGTAGCTGCCGCTTTGCGGGCGCTCTTGGAAGTAGCGGATGAGTTCGCGCTCCAGGTCGTTGGCGGCGGAGGCCGGGTTGCGCGGGTAGAGCGACACGCGGCGGTAAATGTACTGGTCGCGCTGTGTGTTCAGGTCCACCAGCACCTTTCGCGTGACGAAGGAGGTGCTCATGGCCTCGAGCAGAAACTCTTCCGATGGGAGGGACTGCCGCGTGGCTGGCCGCAGGATGGAGCGCACGTACGCCTGCACCGAGGACAGGTGCGAGAACACCAGCTCAGCCTTGGCCTCGGCTTCTATGTGCAGCATTTCGCGCAGGTGCCTGTTGAGGGAGAAGAGAAAAACAACCCCGAGCAGAAGAAAAATGCCTGCAAGCCCCAGAAGGAACTTGTGCTGAATCTTGCCGTGGAGATGCTTGGACATGGAGATCCTTTGCGGAAGCGTTTGTCCAGTCGTTCCAATGCGCCTCGGGGAGCCGGGAGGAGCCCGCCGCACTGGGGCCACAATGCGGCGGGCAATAGCTCGGACCGGGATATGTGTCCAGTCCGGGCGGGGCGACGGTTTACTAACTGTGGGCTGCTGGGAAGAAGACCGAACTTACCCAGTACAGGAACACCAGGGAGAACACCCCGATGCCCAGGCTCCAGCCGATGAGCTTCTTTTCCACGGGCAGCAGGGGCTCATACTCCATCTTGCTCATTTCTTCGGCGATCTTGGTTTCATCAAGCTGCATGGTCGCGCTCCTTTGTGCTTATTCTTTGTGTTGGTGCCTTTGGCTGGTTAGATGACCGGCGGCTTCATGCCGTAGAAGAACAGCCAGGATATGAACAGGCCGATCCAGATGATGAAGCCGAACAGGCAGACCATGTACACTGCGGCCAGTCTGCCTATGCCCTCGGCCCACAGCTTCTTGAAGTTGGACACCAGGCCGATGGTGAAGAAGGTGAGCAGAAAGAACAGGCCGCGGAAGGTGTTTGTGCCGGCGATGGAGGCCTTGCCGAGCTTCAGCAGTTCCGGACCGCTGGCGCACAGGGCCAGCATGACAAGGAAGGTGATGACGTAGCCCATGACGAATCGGGGGAAGCGGTCCAGCACGGCGCTGAACTTCATGCGCTCGCCGGGCTTGCAGTCGATGTACTTGCACCACACGATGGCCAGGACGAAGGACCAGATGCCGATGAACACGTCGATGAAGATCTTGATGGTGGTGGCGGTCATGGTGACCCAGCCTTCCTGGTACTGCACGCCGGTTTCGGCGAAGACCTTGGCCCGGATCAGCGCGTCGGTGATGGCGCCGGAGGCGATGGCGCCGCCGTCGCTCTTCACCGCCAGGCCCATCCAGGCGCCGGCCACCAGGGGATGGCCCGAGAGGCCCCACTGTGCGAGGAAGGGCAGGATGAGCATTTCGATGCAGGTGAACACGACCACCAGCGAAGAGACCATGATGGGCACAACTGGCCGGGCGCGGATGGCGCCGCCTGTGGCGATGGATGCGGAAACGCCGCAGATGGAGATGCCGGAGGCCAGGGGCGCGGCCCACTCGCGGCTGAACTTGAAGTGCTTGCGCGCGACGTAGTACACAAGGGCCCAGTATATTAGGTAGGCTTCGATGATGGCGCACAGGCCCCGGAAGATGATGGAGGATGCCAGGCCCATGGCGTCCACGGCCTTCACGCCGAGCTCCGCGCCAAGGATGACGATGGCGATCTTGATGTACATTTCAGGGCGCAGTGCTTCCTTCATCTTGTCGGCGAAACCCGGGGTGACGTTGCCGAAGAAGATGCCGGCCAGCAGGGCGATGATGAAGCCCGCCTCGCCCGTGAGGCCGAGGGACCAAGGGATGCCGAGCTTCGCGACCTTGTCCGGGGTGGCGGCGATTTGCGCGAAGTGCCCTAAGGCGTAGCAGGTTATGCTGATGAAGAAGACAAGCGTGAAGGACTTGATGAACTTCGGCACGTCGCCGCCCAGGAACTTCACGCCCACACTCAAGAACGCGGTGATGAACACATAGGTGAGCCCGAGGGCGGCAAGGCCGGGCATGTCCTTGTACGTTCCCGTGGCCGCCTTGAAAATCTTGTCCGCAGTGACCCAGACGTTTGTCCTGACGCTCCAGCCCAGGGCATCCACCCCGGCGAAGTTGAGCGCCCCGAGCAGAAAGAGGAAGAGCCCCATGATGAGCGCGAGCTTGTCCTCTGTCAGCCATCTCTTTTGTTCCGCCATGTGAACCTCCTTACCACTCCTGTTTGATGTAGACTCTGCGGCGGCCACCCCTGGCGCGCCGTGCCTTGCTTTGTGGCCCATGGGATCGGGCCTGGTTTCCTGTCCTGCGGCAAAGCTGCTGTCCGCCTTGAAGAGGGTTGCCCCTCTCCTCCCACCGCTTGGGGTAAAGCAAGACGAGGGCCACTTGTTCTGATTTCTATTGTTCTGTTTTTGTTAGATAAAATATTCGAATGGCCAAGCTGTGCGCCAACCTGAGTTGGCGTTGTGCCTTGTGAAAAAGGCAGCGGCGCTGGAGGTGGGAGGCGGAACAGAAGAAACTCCCTGCGGATGCATCAGCCAGATGCAGGAAGGTTTGGAACGCCTTGCCGGTGCAGAATTTTCAGCACCCGGAAAGATGTTCTAGACTTATTCTAAAAAATATTTGGATGAGATTGAAAAGAGAGAGGGCTTCCCTGGAGCCCGCATGGCGCCTTGGGTCTTGATGAAGCGCATATGGTTATGGGGTATTCCGTTGGCGATGGCGGCAGTGCGGCTCTCTCTCATGGCCAGCCTAGGTTGGGAGGACGATTCCCATTGTGATGCCACGTTCAAACGCAAAAAAGGCCGGACCGAGCAGAGCGGTCCAGCCTTTTCATTCAGCTTGGTGGAAGCCGGATCTCCCCGGCGCTTCCTTCTACTTCATCGTTATTCTGTCCAGCCCGCCCATGTAAGGGCGCAGGGCTTCGGGCAGTATGACGCTGCCATCGGCCTGCTGGCCGTTTTCAAGCACGGCCACCAGGGCGCGGCCCACGGCCAGGCCGGAGCCGTTCAGGGTGTGCAGGAACTCGCTCTTCTTCGCGCCCTTGGCCTTGAAGCGGATGTTCGCGCGCCGGGCCTGGAAGTCCTGGAAGTTGGAGCAGCTCGATATCTCGCGGTACTTGTTCTGGCCGGGCAGCCATACTTCGATGTCGTAGGTCTTGCAGGACGAGAAGCCCAGGTCGCCGCCGCACAGGGCGATGACGCGGTAGTGCAGGCCCAGGCGCTGCAACACCATCTCCGCATGGCTGGTCAAGAGTTCCAGGTCAGCCATGGACTTCTCCGGGTGGGAAAAGCGCACAAGCTCCACCTTGTGGAACTGGTGCTGGCGGATGAGGCCCCTGGTGTCCTTGCCGTAGCTGCCCGCCTCGGAGCGGAAGCAGGGGGTGAGGGCGACGTAGGCCGTGGGCAGCTGGTCCTCCTCCATCACCTCGCCTGCGTGCAGGTTGGTCACCGGCACCTCGGCGGTGGGGATGAGGTAGTACTCCTGGCCCTCGATCTTGAAGAGGTCTTCCTCGAACTTCGGCAACTGGCCGGTGCCGGTCATGGCCTGCTTGTTGACCATGAAGGGCGTCAGCACCTCGGTGTAGCCGTTCTCGGCGGCGCAATCGAGCATGAAGGCGCCCAGGGCGCGCTCCAGCTTTGCGGCCCAGCCGAAGCTGACGCAGAAGCGCGAGCCGGTGATCTTGCCGGCGCGCTCGAAATCCAGCCCGCCGAGCGCCTGGCCAAGCTCCCAGTGTTCCTTGGGGGGGAAGGAGAGTTCAGGCTTAACGCCCCAGTGGCGCAGCACCGGGTTGTCTTCCTCGCCCGCGCCTTCGGGCGTGGATTCATGCGGGATGTTGGGCATCTTGAGCAGCCAGTCGGATTCGCTGGCCTCGATGACGGCCAGCTCGGCGTCCAGCTCCTTGATGCGCTCGCCCATTTTGGACATGGCGGCCATGAGCTCGCTTGCGTCCTGGCCCGCACGCTTGAGCTTGGCGACTTCCGCCGAGCCCTGGTTGCGTTCGGCCTTGAGGCCCTCGGCTTCGCGGATGAGGGCGATGCGCGCCTCGTCCAGCCGGGCGAACTCGGCCACGTCGGGTTCGGTTTTGCAGCGCTTTTTGAGGCCCTGGCTTACTGCGTCCAGGTTTTTCTGCACGAATTTCAGGTCAAGCATGGTCGTCTCCTTGAGCTTGGGGCGCGCCACTTGCGAAGAGCACAGGCGCGCATCCCGCCGTGTACCCAAAGCCGGGCCGGGAATAAAGGGGGAAATTGCAGGGTGGGTTACGGATCGATGCCGTCCTCTATGTTCTTGCGCCGCACATGGAGCAGGGCCATGACCGCAATGGCCAGGCCGATGGGCCCCAGGTCCTGCCGCCAAAGAAAGAAGACGCTGAAGGGCGCGCTCAGGCCCAGGATGATGAGCTGGCGCTTCTTGCGCGGCGTCATGGGAGCGGCCAGCCAGGCGCATTCCCAGCCGATGAGCTTCTCGATGCCGGGCACCAGCCGCCTGAGCCCTGTGTGCTGCATGGGCGGCAGGGGCAGTACGAAGGAGCCCGCCATTATTCCGAGGATCGCAAGCACGATGAGGGCTGGGCTGTGGAAGAGCAGGCCGGGCGGCAGGAGCGCGGCGCTTGCCGTCTGCACCAGCCAGTTCCAGGGCTCGCGGCGGCGCAGGCGCAGGCGTTGCCAGATGTTTCCCGCCCGCTGGCGGATTGTTTCGCGCAGGGCGTTGCTGTCCATGGCTTCCAATTGCCACGCCGGGCCCTGTTCTGTAAACAAGGGCTGCAAACAAGCACTGCAAGCATGGTCTGCAAACATGGCCGGGGGGAGCATGAAGAAAATTTCGCAGCTGGATCTGCTGGAGCAGGAAGGCGCGCTGCGCCTGGAGCGCCTGGCTTCCGAAGCCGGGCGGCTTGTTTCCGGGCATGGCTGGACCCTGGCTGTGGCCGAGTCGTGCACCGGCGGCTTGCTGTCCAGCACCATCACCAATCTTTCAGGCAGTTCGGCCTGGTTCCACGGCGGCGTGGTGGCGTATTCCAATGCATTGAAATGCGGCCTGCTGGGCGTGCCCAAGGAACTCGTGGAGACCCATGGGGCAGTGAGCGAGGCCGTTGTGCTGGCCATGGTCCAAGGGGCGCTGGCGCTTCCGGGCATGCCCCAGGGCAGCGGCTGCGCTGTGGCGATTTCCGGCGTGGCCGGGCCGACGGGCGGCACGCGGGAAAAGCCCGTGGGCACGGTGTGGGTCGCCTGGGCCTGGCCCGGCGGCAGCCGCGCCGAGAGCTTCCTGTTCCGCGGCGCGCGCGCGGCGGTGAAGGCCCAGAGCGTTGCAGGAGCCCTGTTCGGCATGCTTACTTTCGTGAAATAGCCCAGGCGGTGCGGCATGGCGGACGCATCCCTTGACTCCATCCGCAGCAGCATCCGCTGCTTTGTCGGCCTGCCCCTGCCGGAGGCCTGGCAGCGCGGCCTGGACGTGTTGACCCAACGGCTGGCTGGACGGCTTGCATCGCGCATTTCCTGGACAAGGCCGGGCAATTGGCATGTGACCTTGCAGTTTCTGGGCGAGGTGGAGCAGGCGCGTGTGGCGGAGATTGCCGCGGCGTTGCGGGCCGTCGCGTTCGCGCCCATCACGCTGCATCTGGGGGGCACGGGCTTTTTTCTCCCGCAGGGGGCGGCTGCCCATGCGCCGCGCACGCTGTGGGTGGGGCTGGCCCAGGGCGGCGAGGCCTGCACACGGCTGGCTGAGGCGGTGAGGGTGCAACTCGGGCCGTGCGGTTTCGCGCCGGAGGCGAGAGAATTCCGGCCCCATGTGACCTTGGGACGCGTGAAAACTGTGGTTGGCGGCGACGACTGGAAGGCTGCGGGCCGAGAGCTGGCCCAGGAATTTTCTGGCGCGGGGTTCGGCCCGGCGCTGGTGGGGGAGATGGTGCTCTGGCGCAGCGTACTTGGGCCGCAGGGACCCAAGTACGCCGCCCTGGAGCGTTTTCCGGCCCGCGACCACGGCGGGCGCCCGGATGGAAGGTCCGCCTAGGCGGTGTAGTCCCCCCGGTTGAACTTGATGCGTTCCGTCACCGTCATGGCCTCAAGCTCCGAGACCACTCCCTGCAGGGCGGGGAACTTCTCGGCGAGGTCGGGATTGGCGCCCCGGATCTGCTGCATGGCGCCGTCGATGTCATCGAGGACTCCGTAGGCCTGCTTGAGGCTGGCGGAGCTGGCGGTGCTTTGCAGGCTCTGGGCGTACTGGTCCCACTTGTCGAGCACGCTGTCCACCTTGTCCATGATTGCATTCTCCGCCTGGGTTACCGGGGTAGTGGCCTCGACCTCCTGTACGCCGATGAGGGCGCTTAGGGTGCCAAGCCCGCCCGGCGGGGGCAGGGAAGCAATGCTGGACGTGGGCTGCGCGCCCGTCTTCGTGACCTCTTGGCTCAGAATGTCGCCAAAGGCGGTGCTGGACTGTGTGCCTCGGCTCGTCTGGGTGGTCGGGTCCAGGCGAACGCTCTCCAAATGGTCAGGATGGATTTTCATGGCTACTCCTCATCCTGTGGTTTGTTTGAATTGTGCAGAGACCATGCCAAGGCTGATTGTCTTGTAGTTGCTGAAATAAATGCATATATTCTTGCGGCAAGGGGGAAAAACTTGCCTGCTGCCCAGGGCCGCGAAGCTTTTGCGCCCTTTCTTGCGGATACCTGATGCCGCAGAGCTTGTCCATCCTGCGGCGGTTTCTGCTGCCCTCGGCCCCTGTGGGGAGGCCAGTTCTTTCGCTCAATTCCTGTCGGTGCGTTTTTCGCTTGCGTTAACGAACACGGGTGACTATTTTCACATTGTCTCCATCATCCCCTCTTCGTGGAAGGGGGGGCAACGTTTGCGACACTGAAAAAGGAGGGCGCCATGGCCCAAATCAAGAAGATCCTTTGCGCAGTGGACTTTTCCGAGCATAGCCCCGCCGTTGCCGAATACGCGCGCGTAATGGCGCAAGCTCTGGGAGCCAAGATCGTTTGCCTGTATGTCGCTCCGTCCTTGTCCCAGTATGTCGGTTTCCATGTACCCCCCAGCTCCATCGAGAACTTCGTGGGCGAGATCGTCACCGGCGCAGAGGCCACCATGAGCGCCTTCCTGAACGAGAATTTTCAGGGTGTTGAGGCCGAGGGCCACGTGGTCACCGGCTATGCGGCCGAGGAGATTTTCGGCATGTCCGCCAAGGAGGGGTCCGACCTCATCATCATGGGCACCCACGGCCGCAAGGGCATTGACCGCATCCTGTTCGGCTCCGTGGCCGAGAAGGTGGTCAAGGGCGCCAAGTGCCCGGTGATGACCATTCGGCCTTCGCGCTAGGAGACGCTTTTTCCCCGCCCGATTCGCGGGCGGTTTCGCCGTTGTTGGCTGCACAGGCAGAAGCGGCCCAAAGGGCGCCGCTTCTGGCGTGTTTTTTTTGTTTCACGCAGTTTGATTTCGTGTATCTTCATTGTCCGCCCCACCGTTTTACTTCGCGCTTTGAAGCGCGCCAAAGAGAAGGGAGCCTCCATGTCCAGCCAGCGCGTCCGGCCAGAGATTCTTGACTTCACCCCGTATGTGCCGGGCCTCTCGGTGGAGGAGATCAAGGCCAAGTATGGCCTGCCGAACGTCATCAAGCTGGCCAGCAACGAGAACCCCCTGGGCGTTTCGCCTTTGGCGCAGGAGGCCATGGTCCGCGCAGCAGGCCAGGCGTTCCGCTACCCTCAGAATCACAGCCCGCGTCTCACCGCAGCCATAGGCAAGGCCATGGGCGTTCCAGCCGGGCTCATCGTGGCGGGCAATGGCTCGGACGAGATCATCGACCTGCTGTTCCGCGTGCTGGCCCGGCCCGGCAAGGACAACGTCGTCTGCTACGAGCACTGCTTCAGCATGTACGGGCTCACCTCCCGCTTGTGCGGCGTGGAGTACCGCGAGGTGCCGCGCGGCGAGGGCTACCGCCTGCCGCTGGAATTCCTGGCCGAGGCCGCGAACGAGAATACCGTCATGGTTTTCGTCACCACCCCGGACAACCCCACGGGCCTGGCCGCCCGGGCCGAGGAGCTCATGGTGCTCTCCGGCGTGCTGCCCAAGGGCGCCATTCTGGTGGTGGACGAGGCCTACATGGACTTCTCCTGGCCGCCGGAGGAGTACAGCATGCTCTCCGCCGTGCAGGAGCTGGACAACGTGGTGGTGCTGCGCACCTTCTCCAAGGCTTACGGCCTTGCGGGCCTGCGCCTGGGCTACGGGGTGATGCCCCAGTGGCTGGCCGACCACGTGCGCCGCGCGCGGCCGCCCTTCACCGTCAACCTGATGGCTGAAGAGGCCGGCCTGGCCGTGCTTGAGGACGATAATTTCTATTCCGCCACTTTGGAAGTCGTGTTCAAGGGCCGCGAGCGGCTCTTGAAGCGCCTGCCAGAGCTGGGCTGCGAGGTCTGGTCCTCACAGGCCAATTTCGTCATGTTTCGGCCCCCATATCCAGCCGACCAGGTTTGCGAGGAGCTCTTGAGGCGCGGCGTCATCGTGCGCCACCTGAAGAGCTTCGGCCTGCCGGACAACATCCGCGTCAACGTGGGCACGGGCCCGGAAACAGAGGCCTTCCTGAAGGCCCTGGAGGAGATTCTGCATGGCTAGCAAGCCCCCGATGATCGTGACTTTGGACGGCCCTGCCGGCGTTGGCAAAAGCACTTTGGCCAAACGTCTGGCCGGGGAGCTCGGCGTGGCCTTTCTCGACACCGGGGCCATGTTTCGCGCCGCGGCCTATACCCTTGGCGAGGGCGCCTGGGACTGGACCCAGGGAATTTTGCAGCAGAAGCTGGGCGATTTTGAGTTCACCTTGCGTGGCAGCGGCAAGGACACCGAGCTTTTGCTCAACGGCCAGCCCCTGCCCGAGGCCATACGCAACGAGGAGACCGGCCGCTGGGCCTCGCAACTGGCCATTGTTCCCTCGGTGCGCGCCTATATGAAGATGGCGCAGATCTACTTGGGCCACACCACATCCCTGGTGGCCGAGGGCCGCGACATGGGCACTGTCGTATTTCCCGGCGCGGGCCACAAGTTCTTCCTCGACGCCGACCCGGACGAACGGGCGCGCAGGCGCTGCCGCCAGTTGGAGAGCCAGGGCAGGCCAGCGGACTTTGCCACCATAGCCGAGAGCATCCGTCTGCGCGACGATCAGGACCGTAATCGCAGCATTGCGCCCTTGAAGCCCGCCCCCGACGCCATGGTGGTGGACACCACCAACCTCACCGAATCCGAGGTGCTGGAGAAGGTGCTGGACCGGGTGCGCGGCCTGATCTAGCGCAGGCTGCGCGCAGGCTTGCCGCGGGGGCGCGTTTTTGGCGCCCTGAGCTTTTGCCGTGCAGGGAGCTTGTCAGGAATGAGTTGAGGAGCAGAGGATAAGAACATGGCGGAAGAGAAGAAAGAGACTTGGCTTGGCTATGTGGCCGTCACCACCATCGTGTTTGCGGTGTGCGCCACCCTCTCCACCTTCAAGGGCGGGCAGCACTCCACGCGGGCCGTGCTCTCCCAATCCAAGGCCACCAACCAGTGGGCTTATTATCAGGCCAAGGATCTCAAGCAATACCTGCACGAACTACAGCGGGATTCCCTGGACCTTGCGCTTTTGAATGCAGGCAAGGCCGAAGGCGGGTACGCCAAGGCGGTGACCGAGAAGGCCGGGGGCTACGCCGCGAAAATCGACAAGTACGAAGTTCAGAAGGAAGAGATAAAGAAGCAGGCCGAGGCCTATGATGCGATCATCGCCCAGGCCCAGGCCCATTCCGGCGCCTTCGGCATGGCCATCATTTTTTTGCAGATAGCCATTCTGCTTTCTTCTGTGGCGGCGCTGATGAAGATCAAGGCCGTATGGTACGGCGGCATGGCTGTTGGGACTTTGGGGCTGGTGTTCTTCGCCAACGGCTTCTTCTTGTTTTTCTAGGCGGTGGAGAGTTCCGGGCGCACGGCCCGGCGGGCTAGAGGCTTCAGGAGCCCCGCTGGAAACCGACGGTCGCCGCATTGCCGCTGGCGATGACCGGGATGCGCCGCACGCCGCCTGAAAGCCGGAGCATCTCAGTGAGGGCCGCCGGGTCGGCCAGCACATCCACAAATTGCGCCTGCGGCAAAGCGGCCCTGGCCCGTCTTGTGTGCGGGCAGGCCTCCTTGCCGTAAATCAGAGCCCCCTCGCCTCCATGGGCGAGCGCTTCGCCCAGCCGATCCGCATCGGAAGTGGCGCAGCGTGTGTCCGGGGAATTCTTCCGGCTCATGCCCCCTAAATCTTCCCCAGCAGCTTGGACGTCAAGTCGGTGACAGAGCCTGTGCCGCCGTTCTTGTAGTACTTCTTGATGGCGTCATCCTGGTTGGACAGCACGGACTGCAGTTCGGCTTTGGTGACCTTGCCGTCCTTGTCTTTGTCCATGCTGGCGAAAATGTTGGAGGCCAGGGATACTTCGTCGCTGCTCAACACGCCGTCGCCGTTCTTGTCCTTGTCCTTCATGTAGCGGTTGGCCGCCAGATTGGAATAGGCTCCGGCGGCTGTGCTGCTGGCATTGGACTTTGTCAGCAGCGAGGAGGTGATGTCCGGGGTTTCTGCGGTGGCGCCGCCGTTCTTGTAGTACTGGTAGATCTGGTTGTCCTTGCCGGCCAGGGCCTTCTTCATCTCTTCCTTGCTCACCTTGCCGTTCTTGTCGGCATCAAGCTTGGCAAAGGCCTCTGCGGACAGGGAGACCTCGTCGGCGGACAGGCATTTGTCGCCGTCTTTGTCGTTTTCCTTGATATACTTCGCAGCAGCGAGCCCAGTATAGGTTCCGCTGGCCAGGCAGGAGCTGTTTTCGTTGCCGGAGTTCAGATACATCTGATTGGCAATTTTTGGATTTATGCGCATGACTTTGTTTCCTCCTGGCAGCAATGTGCATAATCTGGACCAGGGACCAGGCAGGAGTTTCTTGCCGACCGCCGCCCCGCAGAGTAGCATGGGCGTCAGATTGAACCCTTCAGCACGCAAGGAGACCGCCATGAACCGCTCCCTCGCCGCCGCCCTGGCGCTTACACTTTTTGCCGCCCCGCTCTGGGCCGGAACAGCCCAGGCCGGCTGGGCCGATGTGCTTGATGCCGTGCAGCAGCAGGCGCCCGCAAAACAGGCGCCTTCAAACACCTCGTCCTCCGCTGGACTGGGGGTCGGCCTGGCCGACGCGGACATCGCCAAAGGGCTGAAGGAAGCTCTGGCCAAGGGCGTCAGCACTTCCATTGCCTCCCTGGGCAAGGCTGACGGCTACTTCGGCAATCAGGCGGTCAAGATCCTGTTGCCTGAGCAGTTGCAGAAGATCGAGGCTCCTCTGCGCCTGGCGGGCCAGGGCCAGCTCATCGACGATCTGGTGCTGGCCATGAACCGCGCGGCGGAAAAGGCCGTGCCCCAGGCGGCGAACATCCTGGGCGATGCGGTGAAGAACATGAGCGTCAGCGATGCCAAGGGCGTGCTCACCGGGGCGGATGATGCGGCCACCCAGTATTTCCGCAGGTCCAGCGGCGCGAAGATCGGCGAGCTGATGCAGCCCATCATTTCCAAGGCCACGGATTCCGTCGGCGTGGCCAAGGCCTACAAGAAGCTTACGGCCAACCCGCTGGCCGCAAGTGTGGCCCAATCCTACGGCCTGGACCTGGACGCCTACGTCAACGCCAAGGCCCAGGACGGCCTGTTCGCCATGATCGCCAAGGAGGAGAAGGACATTCGCAGCAACCCGGCGGAGCGGACCACCTCGCTGCTCAAGAAGGTCTTCGGCTCCAAGTAGTCGAGGTAAGGTAGCCCGACATAGAATCTTCATCGAGTCCGCCGACTGCCAGACCAGCCGCCCGGCGGTGGAGACGGCTTTTGCCCTTCTCGCACCGCCGGTGCGCGGCAAGAAGGTGCTGGTGATGCCCAACGTGCTGCGCGCCGTGGCGCACAAGGCTCTGTGCATCGCCTGCTTCTGCTGTCAGGAAATGCGCCCGGAGAAGGCCATTGCGCAGGTTGCCGGGCAGGTTGCCGGTTAGGGCTTTTCTCCGGTTTTGTTTTCCTTTATGTGTGAGGCGCATCCTGTGGGGACGCCCCCCCTGGGCAGCTTCGCAAAGAATGAGGTCCCATCCATGACTGTACGGCTTTGCCAGCCTTTTTGTGCGCTTCTTGTCCTGTTGCTGTGCTCTTGCGCTCCGCAGGCCAACCTGCCGCATTTGGACATGGACAGCGTGGGCGCTGAGGCCAAGTTCCAGCAGACCCTGGTCCTGCGCGACTCCGTCGACAAGCTGGACCGCCTGAACCGTGTGGGCTGGGACATCCGCTCGCGCAACGCGGAGCTCTGCGGCGAAAGGGTTGTGCATGGGGTGGGCCTGCGGTTCCTCGAATTGGATGACTACAAGAAAGAACAACGGGAGTTGGTGCAGGAGGTGCTGGGCGTCTCCTGGCGGCCCACCGTGTTCCAGATCCCCCCGGGCAGCCCCGGAGCCTTGGCCGGAATGCGCCGCGGCGACATTGTGCTGCTGGTTTCCAACGTGCAGGTGGCCAACAAGAAGGAGGCCCACGCGGCCATCGACGCGGCCATCGAGAAGGGGGAGGAGATCCCCATCGTGGTAGAGCGCGGCGGGGAGCGCCTCACCTTCGTCATCAAGGCCGTGCCCCTGTGCGGGTACCCTGTGCTGCTGAACAAGGACCCGGTAGTGAACGCCTATGCCGATGGCGACAGGATCTTCGTGAACCTGGGCCTCTTGAAGTTCATCCAGTCCGACGACGAGTTGGCTGGCGTCATCGGGCATGAGCTGGCCCACAACACCCAGAAGCATGTCCGCGACAAGGTCACCAACGCCACGCTGGGAAGGCTGCTGGTGGATCTGCCTGTGATCGTGCTCACCGGGGTGGACCCGAATGTGGGCTGGCAGATTGGCCGGAGTCTCTACAGTCAGGGCTATGAATTCGAGGCCGACTACGTGGGGCAGTACTACACCGCGCGGGCCGGGTACGACATCCGCATCGTGCCGAACCTGTGGCGGCGCATGGCCCTGGATGATCCCAAGGGCATCACCCTGGGCACCACCCATCCCTGCACCAGCGAGCGCTTTGTGGCCCTGGACGCAGCCGCCGCCGAGATCGAGAACAAACGCAAGAACGGCCTTGCCCTGAAGCCGGAAATCAAGAGCTCCCCGTCTTGGCTGGCGAAGAAGGACGACAAGAAGGACGAGAAGAAGGAAGCGCCGAAAGATCTGGCGCCCAATGGCCCGTCGAGCGCTCCGGCATCCGGGCCTGCGCCGTTCTCCGGGCGGATTTCTGCGGACGTGGAGGAATAGTAGGAGCTGCTCCGCCAGGAACTGCCGCCCAACATTGAACCCGTGGGCCGGCTGCGGAGCGGTCCGGGCCAGCAACAGGGGGACTGTCTGATGCGCACGGCGCCGCGCCTGATAATTCTCACTGCCGTCTTTGTCTGCTGCCTGGCAGGCGCCTGCCCTGCGGCCGAACCTGGGCACAGAACCGAGGCGTTGCTTCTGGGGCTGTGGTCCTCGGCAGAGCTGGCCGGGAGCGACACCGACCGCGCCATAGGCGCTGTGGGCGTACCGGATGCCAGCACGCCTGCGCTGGCCCATGACGCAGACCTTCCGGCCAGGCCGCCAGCGGTGCCAAAGACCATGCAGGGGGCCATCCGCCGGGTGAGCCTGCCCAAGGGCCGCAAGCTCGTGGCCGTCACCTTCGACCTTTGTGAGCGCGCCAACAACGTGGCGGGCTACAACAATCAGATCATTAATCTGTTGCGCGCCCAGAACGCACAGGCCACCTTCTTTGCAGGCGGCAAGTGGATGCGTTCGCATCCGGAAGCCGCCATGCAGCTCATGGCCGACCCGCGCTTCGAGCTTGGGAGCCACACCTGGACCCACGGTAATCTGGCGCTCATGACCCGTGCGGAGGTCGATGCCCAGATGCGGCTCACCGAGGTGCAGCACGCCAACCTGCGCGCGGAGCTTGGCCGCAGGGCCGCGGCAAAAGGGCTGGGCCGGGAGTTCGCCCGCGTGCCCGAAGCCCTGCGCCTCATGCGTCTGCCCTATGGCCGCAGTTCGGAGCTGGCGCTGAACACCCTGGCGGAGATGGGGTACCTCGTCATCCAGTGGGATGTGGAGGGGGAGCGGGACGAGGATAAGCTCTGCGCAGACGCTGTGGCGAAGAATGCGCTGGCGCGGGTGCGGCCCGGATCAATCATCCTGCTGCATGCCAACGCGGTGCCGCAGTTGAGCTATGAGGTTCTGGGGCTGCTGCTGCCCGCCCTGCGCAAGGGGGGCTATGAGCTGGTGACTGTGGGGGAATTGCTGCGCCGGGGCGCACCACAGGCCGTGCGCCAGGGCTATTTCACCATCCCTGGCGACAACCTGCGGTACGACGCTATCTTTCCGGGCAAGGGTACGCTGAAGCCCGACCCGGCGCGGCCATTTGTCTCGGCGCCGGTGCCATAGGCGCAGTGAGAAAGAGTCTTACCCTTCCGGGAACTGCTGCCCCACCTTGAGCAACTGGGCCGAGAGCGGGGTGATGGGCGCGTTCACCGCCAGCACCAGCGCCTGCGGGCTCATGTAGTCCTTGGACCAGTCGAAGACCAGCGCCACGGCGCCGTCGGGCTTCAGCTCCGCGCTGGCGACCAGGCCGCGCAGGTTCGTGGGCTTTGGCCCGTTCTTGCTCTTGCGGTCGAACATCACCACATCCTGCTTCATGAACTCCACCCACGAGTCGCGCCAGCGGGCCACTTCTTCCGGCCTGCCCTTGTAGCGCACCAGGAAGCTCTCGCGCACGGCCTGCACGGGGCGCTTGAGCACCGGCAGCACCTCGATGTGCATGGGGTTCAGGCCGCCGGGCATCTGCGCGGCCAGGGTGTCGAGCACATACTCTGGTCCCAGCGCTTCGCGCAGGGTGAGGGTGAACCATTCGCTCACGCTCTCCACGCCGACGGGCAAGGCCCGGCCAAAGGAGATGCGCGGCATGGGGTGGAAGCCCGCGCTGAAGGACAGGGGGAAGCGCGTGCGCCGCAGCGCTCGCTCAAGTATGCTCTGCAACTCCAGTTGGCTTAAGTAGGCGGCCTCGGCGCGTTTTTCGTACCAGATGCGGTACTGGGCCTGGCGGTCCGAGAGGCCCAGATCCGGCGGCAGCGGCTTCTTGCCGCCCATGGGCGGGTTGGCCGGGACAACAGCGGCAGCCTGGACAACCGGGGCGCTGGCCGCAGACATGGCGGTCTGGCCGCCTGCGGGAGCCTGGCCGGTCTGGTCCAGGGCCTGCGCGTCGGCCTGCGTGTCCTGGTCGCGGCGGGCGTACACCACGCGGGGGCGGATGTCCTTGCTTTCAGCCTGGGCCGAGAGCTCCGAGGCGCGGCCCTCCATGTTGCACACGCCGCAGCCCCGGCAGGCGCCGTAGCGGCAGTCGCCGGTGATCTTCTCGGCCAGGGCGCGCTCGCGCTCGGTGAGCAGGAACTTCTTGGACACGCCGCAGCTCAGGTGGTCCCAGGGCAGGGGGGCGTCCACGTCGCGCGGGCCCTGGAACTCCTCAGGGTCCAGGCCGTGCTCGGCCAGGGCTTCCAGGTAGTGCTCCAGGCGCAGGTGGTCCTTCCAGCTGGAGAACAGCGCGCCCTTGCGGTAGGCGGTCTCGATGACCTTGCCCAGGCGTCTGTCCCCGCGGGAGAACACGCCCTCCAGGCAGCTCATTTCCGGCTGGTGGTACTTGAGGGTGATGCGCTTGAAGGGCTTGAGCGCATCCTTGAGGTAGTAGATGCGGCGGCGGATCTCATTCATGTTGATCTGCCCCTCCCACTGGAAGGGCGTGTGGGTCTTGGGCACAAAGGGCGAGACCGCGGCGGTGACTTGCAGGCGCTTTACGTGGCGGCCAGCGGCGTCGCGCACCTTCACGCACAGGTCCACGATGGCGTCCAGGTCGGCGTCGGTCTCGGTGGGCAGGCCGATCATGAAATAGAGCTTCACCTGCTGCCAGCCGTTCTCGAACAGGGTGCGCACATGGGCGATGAGCGCCTCTTCGTCCACGCCCTTGTTGATGACGTCGCGCAGGCGCTGGCTGCCGGCCTCCGGGGCCAGGGTTACGCCCGTGCGGCGGATGCTGGCCATGCGGGCCATGATGCGCTCGGACAGGGAGCCCACGCGCAGGGAGGGCAGGGAGATGGTCACCTGCTCGGCGGCGCAGCGGTCGAAGACCGTCTCGAAAAGCGTCTCCAGAGCGGAGTAGTCGCCCGTGGACAGGGACAAAAGCGAGACCTCCTCAAAGCCCGTGGCCTCGATGGCGCGGGTGAGCATTTCGCCCAGCTGCTCCGGGGTCTTCTCACGCACCGGGCGGTAGACCATGCCCGCGTGGCAGAAGCGGCAGCCGCGCGTGCAGCCGCGGGCCAGCTCCAGGGTGTAGCGGTCGTGCACGGCCTGGCCGAAGGGCACCGTGGGCGCAAGGGGGAAGGGCGCGGCGGCGAGGTCCGCGACCATGGCCTTTTCCACCCGCTCGTAGCCGGGCACCAGGGGGCGCACGGGCTGGCCGGGTCCGTCCCAGGCGAAGAAAGCTGGCACGTAGACGCCGGGAATCTGCGCGAGCTCTCTTAGCAGCTCCTCGCGCGGGGTTCCGGCCCTGCGCGCATTGGCGATGCGGGAGACCAGCTCGGGCATGACCTCCTCGCCGTCGCCCAGGACCATGAGGTCCACGAACTCGGCTAGGGGTTCGGCGTTGTAGCTTGCGCCGCCGCCGACCATGACGATGGGCCAGGGCAGGCCGGAATCGGGCGGGCCGCCAGCCATGCGCTCCGCTGCGCGCAGGGGGATCTGCGCCAGGTCGAGCATGAACAGCACGTTGGTGTAGCACAGCTCGTGCGTGAGGCTGAAGCCCACCGCGTCCATGTCGCGCAGGGGGGTGTCGGTCTCAAGGGTGGCCAGCGGGGTGTTGTGGGCGCGCAGGATGGCCGCGGCCTCGGCGCAGGGGGAGTACACGCGCTCTGCCAGCAAGTCGGGCCGCTCGTTGATGGCCTGGGCCAGGATTTTCTGCCCCAGGTAGCTCATGCCCACCTCGTAGAGGTCGGGGAAGCCGAGGGCCATGCGGCCCCGCACGGTGGCGGGATCCTTGTGGACCACGCCCCATTCGTTGCCGAGGTAGCGGCTGGGACGGGGCAGCAGGGGCAAAAGTTCCTTCACGCGTGGGCTCCTTCGGGCGGGGGTGCGCTGGACATAAAAACAGGGCGGCAAGCCGGTTGGCCAGCCGCCCCTTGATGCATTTCAGGCGGATGTGGAATTATTTGGTGATGAGCTGGGACAGGTTTCCCGCGCCAGGGGCGGAAAGGGTCAGGTTGCTGGAGGCCTCAAGGTACTTGGTCTTCAGCTCCTCGGGCGCGTTCTTGTACTGGTAGAGCACGTGCTTGGTGGAGATTTCGCCGGCGATCTCCTGCTCAAAGGGGTAGCCGAAGGGCAGAAGCATCATCTGCACTCCCTGTTGCATGGGCACGGTCTGGATCACGGCGGGATCGCTGATGGTCTGTCCGTCTTCGCTCCACTTGCCGATGACGGTTTCGCCGTTGATGAGCTTGACCAGGCGGATATCGTAAGCCATGTGGGTGACTCCTTGGTGTTTGATTGGCCGGAAAGTAGGGGCTCGCCGCCTTACTGTCAAGGGAGGCCCCTGCGCGCCAGGGGCCGCATGGCGGCAAGGGGCTTCTTGCCACCGCTCCTCGCCGGGGATAGCATGCTCAAAACACAGGAGCTGAACGCCGCCATGACCCGTAGCAACTTCACACATTTTGCCCTCATTCTGGCGCTGGCGGCGCTTCTGGCCGGGTGCTGGGTGCCCGAGCGCTACACTACGCGCATCAAGATCGAACGAGACGGCACGTACAAGGTCCATCTGGAAGGCACTGCCGTGCATCCTGAATCCTACCGGGCCATGAAGCGGCTGGAGGCGGAAGTCGCCCGGACGCCTTTCAAGCCTGAGGAGCTGAAGAAGCGGCAAGTTGCCGCCCTCGAGCCGCTTATGAAGGCCATCGCCGACCTGAAGGGCGACAAGCGCATTGATTACGTGACCTCAATCGGCGATGGCCGGGTGCGTTTCAGCCTGGACGGAGTCTGGGTTCTCAACCGGAATGTGCTGGTCTCAAGCGAACTCGCCACCCCCATTGACTATAGCGTGGCCGCGGACGGCACCATGCGCCTGCGGGTGAAAGACGCTATCGTGGGCGCGGAGGCGAGGGCCTTGGGCCTGCAAACCGATGGCAGCCTGACAGTCACCCTTGCCGAAGGCGTCGAGGTTTTGGAGCACAACGCCCAGAAGGCCCCGAGTTCGCATTTGGGCTCGTACCGCTGGAGCGTTGGGCCAGGAGCCACCCAGGCGCCATACCTGAAGATACGCCTGCCTGCTGTGGAGGCAAAAGACGCCGAGCCCGCAGGGCAACCCCATGCGCCCGCAGCGCAAAAAGGACTTGCCCACCACTGAGAAAACCGCTAAACAAACCTTCCGTTCAGCCCGCCTGGACGCCCATGGGGATGTAGCTCAGCTGGGAGAGCGATGCGTTCGCAACGCATAGGCCAGGAGTTCAATCCTCCTCATCTCCACCAAAGAAAACAGGCACTTGCAGGGTAAACCCGCAGGTGCCTTTTTCATTTGACATACGCGGTTGACATACAGGGGCGGTTTCCGAGGCTCCGTGAAACAATAAAAAAGGGGCAGCCCATGCCGCCCCTCCCGGCCCCCGCAAACAGTGACGAAACGCGGGCCGTGCCTGATTGACATCTACGCCCGTTCGAAGCGTTTTTGCAACTCCTCCGCGCAGCCCACGCGAG
>NZ_JAUYFU010000055.1 GCF_030689645.1 Humidesulfovibrio sp. | reverse complement strand
CTTCGTCTTCGTGGTCATGGGCATCACCATTGTGCAGGAACGCCGCACGGAGCGCGCCCTGGACGCCCTGCGCGACCTCTCCAGCCCACGCGCACTGGTGCTGCGCGACGGCCAGCAGCGGCGCATCGCCGGACGCGAGGTGGTCCGGGGGGATCTGCTCCTCATTTCGGAAGGCGACAGAGTTCCTGCGGATGCGGTTCTGCGCCAGGCGCTCAATCTCTATGCCGACGAGTCCCTGCTGACGGGCGAATCGGCGCCGGTGCGCAAGGGAAGCTCCGAAATAGCCAGTCAGACAGGAAAACCCGGCGGCGACGACCTGCCCGATGTTTTCTCCGGCTCGCTCATCACCAGAGGACAGGGCCTGGCCGAGGTGGTGGCCACCGGCGCGCGCACGGAGCTTGGCAAGATCGGCAAGGCGCTTCAAACCATCGAGCAGGAGAAGACGCCCCTTCAGAACGAGACAGGCCGCATGGTCAAACAACTCGCGGCCATCGGCCTGGGGCTCTGCACTGTGGTCATTGTCGCCTATGGCCTGACGCGCGGCAACACGCCGGAGAGCTGGGTTCAGGCGATGCTGGCAGGCATCACCATGGCCATGGCCGTGCTTCCTGAAGAATTCCCGGTCATCCTGACAATCTTTCTGGCCCTTGGCGCATGGCGCATCTCCCGCAGCCGCGTGCTCACCCGGCGCATGCCCGCCATCGAAACCCTTGGCGCGGCGACGGTGCTGTGCACGGATAAAACCGGCACCCTCACGCTCAACCAGATGACCGTGCGGCAACTGCACGCAAACGGCCAGACCTTTGTCGCGGACGATGACGCGACTCTACCGGAAGCATTCCACACGCTCTTGGAATACGGCGTGCTGGCCAGCAAAAAGGAAGTCTTCGATCCCATGGAGCGCGCTTTGCGGCAACTGGGCGACGCCCACCTGGGCAAGACGGATCATTGGCACGAGCAATGGGAAATGGTTCGGGACTACCCTCTTTCGCCTGAGCTTCTGGCCCTGTCCCACGTTTGGCGCGCAGCGGACGGGGAGTATTTCGTTGTGGCCGCAAAGGGCGCGCCTGAGGCCATTGCAGAGCTGTGCCACCTTGAGGAGGAACAGACTGAAGTCATGATCGATCAGGTGGGGCGCATGGCCCAAAAGGGCCTGCGGGTGCTCGGCGTGGCGCGGGCCCATTGGCCCAAAGGCCAGCTGCCACAGGAGCAGCACGATTTCATCTTCGAATTCCTTGGCCTTGTTGGCCTGGAAGACCCCATCCGCGCCACTGTCCCGGCAACGATCCAGGAATGCTACACAGCGGGCATCCGGGTCATCATGATCACCGGAGACCACCCAGACACGGCCCGGAGCATCGCAAGGCAGATCGGGCTGCGAGCCCAGGAGCATGTGATAACCGGACCGGAGCTGGACGCCATGAGCGACGAGGAGCTCACGCTGCGCATTCCAGGCGTCGACGTATTCGCCCGCGTGGTGCCAGAGCAGAAGCTGCGCCTGGTTAACGCGCTCAAGGCCAACGGTGATATCGTGGCCATGACCGGAGACGGCGTCAACGACGCCCCGGCGCTCAAGGCCGCGCACATCGGCATCGCCATGGGCGGAAGGGGGACGGACGTAGCGCGCGAGGCGTCAGCCCTGATCCTGCTCGATGACGATTTCAGCTCCATCGTGCAGGCCATCCGCCTGGGTCGCCGCATTTACGACAACATCAGAAAGGCCGTGGGATACACCCTGGCCATCCATGTGCCCATCGCCGGACTGTCCATGATCCCGGTGTTCTTCGCCGACTGGCCGCTCTTGCTGCTGCCAGTGCACATTGTGTTTCTTGAACTCATCATCGACCCGGCCTGCGCGCTCATTTTCGAAGCCGAAGACGCCGAAAAGAATATCATGCTCCGCCCCCCGCGCAAGCCCGACGAGCGGCTGTTCAATGCGCGGGTGCTGACTGTCAGCGTGTTGCAGGGCTGCGGCGTGTTGGCGGCGTTGCTGCTCATGTACTGGGCGGCAGGGGTCCTTGGACAGGGGCAGGAGGATTCGCTGCGCTCCTTCGTCTTCGTCACGCTGGTGGTTGGCAACCTGGGGCTGATTCTGACCAACCGCTCTTGGGTTCGCAGCATGGTCAGCATGTTTCGAGAGCCCAACGTTGCGCTCTTCTGGGTGGTCGGCGGAGCCATGGTGATGCTGGGCCTGGTGCTGAACGTCCCGGCCCTTCGCGGCCTGCTCCACTTGAACGCGCTGCGGCCAATGGACCTTGGCCTCTGCGTTTTGGCCGGCGTGGCAAGCATCGGATGGTTTGAGGCCTTCAAATTCTGGCGCAGGAGACAACAGTCAGCATGAAGGCGGCTAGCCGCCACGCACTGACAGTGCCTATTTCAAAAACCGAAGGAATCGCTCTTCCCGCTGGTTCATCTGCGCTGCTGATTTTGTGAACAGCGGCCCAGAACTGTGCGACCAGATAAAGCATTCCTCCGCGCCTTCGGCGGACAGCATCATGCGGCTACGGCACACTCGGCCTTGGCGGCCCATGCCTGGAGAATTTGCATACGCAGGCGTCTGCGGATAACAAGCACAACTTATGGAGAAGCATCATGAAGAAAAGTTTAGCAATTGTTCTTGTAGCACTCACAATGTCGTTATTCGGATGCTCAAGCGAAAAAGCGCCGGAGCAGGCGCAGCAGATTCCGAGCATCACGCTTTCGCAGAGTGAGAAAGATGCGCTGGTCGCATATTACAAAGATCTCTTAAGCATCGAAAACCTTGCTGGCAAAGCCATCAAGGTGGCCGAGGATGAGGTTGTGAACGTCATCAAGGGGGGTGAGGGCTCCATCACCCTGACGTCCATCATCGACAAGGCGAAGAATGAAAGCATCCGCACGGTCGAGTCGCTGACCAAGGCGAACGTTCCCGACATGCTGCCCCCAGAAGCCAAAAGCTTGCTGAGTGAAACCAAAAACGACTTGGCCGCCTCCTATAAAGCGCATGCAGAGTCCTTTGAATCTATCAACACCTTCATCGCGGAAAAAAGCCCCATGGCCTTGCTCGAATACCGCAAGAAAAGCGCCCAAGCCCAGGAATTGTTCACCAAGGCTACAGACAAGTTGAACCAGATCATGAAGGCCGCTGGAGTGCCCCAATAATCCAAGACTGTAGGCAACGCCGCAAAGCCCACAGGTCATAATCAAAGCGAAGTGGCGTCCTCCTGCGGTTTTACGCTGGAGAACGCCACTTCGCGCTATGGGATTCCAAAGGACGCATGTCCTTTGGCGGGGTGCAGGGGCGGAGCCCCTGATTCTCTTCTCTGTTTCCCTATGCCACCTTGCCGCCGTCATCGACGGCCCCGGCTGCGGTCAGCAGCCTCGTCACCTCGGCGTCCTTGGCCACCAGGATCATGCCCTGGCTCTGCACGCCGCGCAATTTGCGCGGAGCCAAATTGGCGACTACGACCACCTGCTTGCCCACCAGATCCTCAGGGCTGAAGCGGTCAGCCAAACCGGCGACCACCTGCCGCGGCTCGGCCTCGCCCAGGGCGACCTTGACGACCAGCAGTTTGTCTGCGTCCGGGTGTTTCTCCGCAGAGACCACGGTGCCCACGCGAAGGTCAAGCTTCTGAAAATCCGTGAACTCGATGTTTTCGAGGGGTCCAGCCGGGGCCTGGGGCTCCTTGGGCGCTTTATCAGCCTTGGACTTCTTCGCCTCCAGGGCAGGCGCTTCCTTGGCTGCTGGCGGCGTAGGCTCGGGCAGCTCCACGCGCGGGAACAGGTTGGAGGTGGCGGCCACGGCCACGCCGGACTCCAGCACGCCCCAAACCTCGGGTTCCTTAGGCAGCACGATCTTGTCCAGGTCAAAGGGCATGCCCAACTGCTCCAGCATCTTCACGCTGGCCTCGGGCATGACGGGCCACAAGTGCACGGCAACCTTGCGCATGTGCTCCAGCACCACGTACATCACCGTGCCCAAACGAGCCATCTGCTTGTTCTTGTAAAGAGTCCAGGGAGCGGTCTGGTCGATATATTTGTTGAGCGCACGCACAAGCTCCCAAAGTGACTCCAGGCCGCGGGCGGTGCGGAACTCCGCAAAGTTTTCTTGGAAACCCTGCATGGCTTCAAGCCCCAGATGCTTAAGCTCGGCGTCTTCCTGAAACTCCTCGGCAGGACTTGGAACCTTGCCGTCGAAATACTTGTGGGTCATGGCCAGGGCGCGGTTGAACAGATTGCCCAGGTCGTTGGCCAGGTCGGCGTTGAGCCTCCCAACAAGGGCCTCTTCCGTGAACGAGGCGTCTGAGCCGAAGGCCATCTCGCGCAGCAGGAAATAGCGGAAAGCCGAGGCGCCGTAAGTGTCCACCATGCGCTTGGGCTCGACAACGTTGCCCAAGGACTTGGACATCTTCGTGTCGCGCACCAGCCAGTAGCCGTGCACGTTGAGGGACTGGTAGGGTTGCAGGCCTGCGGCTTTCAGCATGGTGGGCCAGAACACGGCGTGGGGCTTCAGAATGTCCTTGGCCACGATATGGTTGGCGGCGGGCCAGAACTTCTTGAACTTGTCGCCGCGCGGGTAGTTGAGGGCGCTCACGTAGTTCAAGAGCGCGTCGAACCACACGTAGCAGACGAAATCCGGGTCAAAGGGCAGCTCGATGCCCCAGGTGAGGCGGCTTTTGGGGCGGGAGATGCACAGGTCCTCAAGGGCGCCGGACTCCAGCAGGCTCAGCACCTCGTTTCGGTAGCGCGCCGGGCGGATGAACTCCGGGTGCTCGTTGATGTGATCGATGAGCCAGCCCTGATATTTGGACATGCGGAAGAAGTAGTTCTTCTCCGCGATGTACTCCGGCTTGGTCTTGTGGTCCGGGCACATGCCGTCCACAAGCTCCTTCTCGGTGTAGAAGCGTTCGCAGCCGAAGCAGTAATGCCCGCCGTATTCGCCAAAATAAATGTCGCCGCTCTCGTAGACCTTCTGCAACACCTTCTGCACGGTCTTGATGTGGTCCGGGTCCGTGGTGCGGATGAACTGATTGGGCTTGGCCCCAACAACGGGCGCAAGGTCCCGGAACAGTCCGCTGATCTGGTCGGCGTATTCCTTGGGCGACTGCCCGGCGGCCTCGGAGGCCTTGGCGATCTTGTCGCCGTGCTCATCCGTGCCGGTAAGGAAGTAGGACTCATCACCCATGAGGGTGTGAAACCGGGACTGCGCATCCGCCAGGATGGTGGTGAAGGCGTGCCCCAGGTGGGGCTTGGCGTTGACGTAGAAAATGGGGGTGGTGACGAAAAAGCGGTTCACTTTGCTACTCCTGAAAAACGTTTGCCGGGCGGCGCCGCAATCAGCTCAAGACCGCCCGGCCCTCTGCGGCCCTCAATGGGCCGCATTGCGCAGATATGATGCGAATATGTGTGGTCGATGTCTCGCGCTGTACGATTACGCCGGCTTGGGTCCCCTGCTCTTGCGGCGCTTACGGCGGGGTCTGGTGCGCTCACGCGCCTCGCCTTCGACGCCCTCTGGCTGGGCCTGCCCCTCCGGGCGCGGTTCCTTCCTTGGGGGCTGCGCGCCTGCTGGCGCGGCTGCAGGACTTTCCGGGCGCTCGCCCCGTTCCGGGCGCTCAGGCCGTTCGCCCCGTTCCGGGCGCTCCGCCTTTTCGGGCCTTGCGCCGCGCTCCGGTCGAGCGGGACGCCCAGTGGACACGCGCCCAGTGGACCTGCCCGAACCTTGCCTACCCTGGGGTTCCTGGGGCGCGACTTCAGGCTGGGCATCGCCCGGCTGACGGTTCAACATGTCCTTCCATTCTTCCAGGGTGAACTCGCGTTCGCCCACATCCTCCACCCAGACCGAGATGGACTTCTTGAAGAAATTGGCGCGCAGCACCTTCACGGAGCCGATGGGCGTCTGGAGACGCTTGCCGATCTTAGGGCACTGCTTGTGGAACTCCTCGTACCCCTTCTGCTCGTAGCTCAGGCAACACAGAAGCCGCCCGCAGATTCCGGAGATCTTGGCCGGGTTCAGGAACAGATTCTGCTCCTTGGCCATCTTGATGGTCACCGGAGCAAACTTGCGCAGAAACCGGCGGCAGCAGCAGACCTGCCCGCAGTTGCCGATGGCCCCGATCATCTGCGTCTCGTGGCGCACTCCGATCTGGCGCAGCTCAATGCGGGTGTGAAACTCGCGCACAAGGCTCTTGATGAGTTCGCGAAAGTCGATGCGGTTGGGCGCGGTGAAGAAGAAGATCATCTTGCTGCGGTCGTGCAGCACCTCCACGTCCACCAGCTTCATGTCCAGGTTCTGGGCGTTGATGCAGCCCCGGCAGAAGGCGAAGGCCCGGCGGGCCAGGCGGCGGTTCTCCGCGTGGACCTCCAGATCGCCCTCGGTGGCCAAGCGGGAGATGGGCTCCAGACCGCTGGTGCTGTGGGGAATGGGCTGCGTGGTGGCCTGGTCGCTGGCGAACAGGGCCACAGGGCTGTTGGAGCCGTGAACGGGCTCTGCCGCCGCAGGGCCGCCGGAAAGGATCTCCGGGCCGCCGGAAAGGCCGTCGTCATGCCGGGCCGCAACGGTGGCGGCGGGCGGAACAAGGGCGGCATCTACAGAAAGGTCGTCCGCCGGGGCTGGAGGCCAACTGGACTCGGCGGCCCCCCCGAAAGGATCCGCAACAGGATCAGCGGCCAGGGGGTCGCTGGGATCGCCGGGCATGCAACCGGGCTCCTCTTCGGGCAAGGGCTCACCCCACTGCGCCGTGGCGAAGCCGTCCTCAAACGGGGCTGGCTGGTCCGATGCCGACTGGGGAGGGGCTGGGGCACCGGAGGGCTGTGCAGTTGCGGGGGGGGCATCCTGCCCAACCAGCCGGGCCTGGGCGTGCGCCACAGGCTGGGCCAGCGGCAGCGTGCCGTCCGGGGTCTTGATGGTAGCCACGCGGCCAAGGGCCTGGCCCTGGTCAGTCTCCACAAGCACGTGCTGGCCTATGCGCAAAACATGAGCGCCGGAGGCGAAATAGCACACCGGTCCATGATCGCTGAACTTGATCCCAAGAATTTGACTCATGCACCTTCCTGCCGGGAGCGCAGCGCTACCCGACGCGGCTTGCTGTAGCCGACTTTTGCGCGAAATTCAAACACTGCCGCGCGTGGGTGTCAGCCCAGAAGCCCGTGATCGCGGAGTTCGACCATGAGCCGAACCTCCTCGATGGGCTTGACCAGGAAACAGTTGGCCCCTCCGAGGAAAAAGGCCTCGTTGGTTTCCCGGTTGTCCTCAACCATGCTCACCACAAAAACCACGCACCGGGCCGCATGGTCAACGCCCTGCTCGTCCTCAAGGGCGCGCATTTCCTGCAAGGCCTGCTGGCCGTCCATCTCAGGCATCACGAGATCCAGGCACACGAGATCGTAGGGGCGGCCATCCTCAAGCGCCTTCTTGAAGGCTCCGACGGCTTCTTCTCCGTTGACGGCGATGTGGCATTCAGCCACGGCCCGGAGCATATCGTGCAACACCACCCGGCTGTAGAAATCGTCATCGACAATGAGTGCGCGCATATCACTCTCCCCTTGTCTGGATGCTTCAATGGCCGCCTCATGCGGCAGGTGCAGGTGTGGCACGTATGAGGGGAGAAATCAAGTGCCGCAACGGTTTGCCCCCTGGCGGCCCAAGGGGTTGCGCAAGGGTGACAGCTCAACCGGAGAGGTCAAGGCTGAAGCCTTGGAAGAGCGCCAGGCAAGCCGGATCGCCCGGAGAAGAGAGAAGCCCCCGGCAGCACTCAAGAAGCTTGTCCTGGGCCTCATCCGTGCGCTCCTGGTTGTGATGAAAAAGCCCCAGAGTCTTGACCCCGGCCTCGCGGGCCAAGAGCGCGGCCTCGGCATAATGCGAGTGCCCCCAGCCGCGCCGCTGCGAGTATTCCTCGGGCGTGTACTCCGTGTCGTGGATGAGCAGGTCCGCGCCCTGGCAGAAGGCCACGTACTCCGCATAGCCCAGCCCGCCGCGGTGCCGCAGAGACAGCTCGTTGTCCGTCAGGTAGACGATGCTTCTGCCGTCCTCTTCAATACGGAAGCCAGCGCAGCCATTCGGGTGAGAGGCGGCGATGCGCCGGACGCGAAGGCTGTCCACCTGCAAGGTCTCATCCTTGAACGCGAGGACAGAAACTGTGGCAGGCACCTTGACCAGCGGCACGGGAAAAAATGGCGGGCGCAGCGCCCGGGCCAGCACACGCTTGAGATCGCGCTGCGCGCCACGGCTGCCGCCCAGGCGCAGCTCGGTCTTTGGATTGTACAGCGGCTTAAAAAACGGCAACCCCTGAATGTGGTCCCAGTGGTAATGGCTAAAAAGCAGGGTCAGGCTGTGCCGGTTCTGGCGCGCCAGCTCGCAGCCAAGGGCACGAACGCCCGTCCCCGCGTCGAGGATGAGGATTTCATCGTTTTTCGAACGGATTTCGACACATGCGGTGTCGCCACCGTAGCGCAGATACTCCGGCCCGGACACGGGAATGGAACCGCGCGCACCCCAGCAACGGATCTTCATGAGGGTCTCTCGCCTCCATGCGCGGCAGGGAATTGATTCAAAAATTCCATTCTCGTACTTACCTTGGACGGAGAGCAAAGGCAAGGACATGGGGAAGCTGCGCCCTTGCTTCCATGCCGGTTTTCGGTAACATTAAACCAGCAATCAATGAAGGTATTCCCGCGCCACAAGCCAAGGAGCCAAACACAGTGAAACACACAATCTCCGCCCTGGTGGCCAACCGCAGCGGCGTTCTTGCGGACATGGCCGAGGAATTCAAGCGCCGCGGCCTGAACATCCGCAGCATCTCCAGCGGCGAGACGGAAAAACCCGAAGTCTCGCGCATGGTCATCTGCTTCGAGGCCCCGGACGAACTCACCGGCGACGATGCCAACGGCCTTATGGAAGCCGTTGGCCGCATGCCCTTCGTCATCCAGGTGGATGATCTTTCGCGCCGCGAGTTCGTGGACCGCGAGCTGGTGCTCATGAAGGTGCAGCGCGACGGGGAAAGCCTGTCGCAGCTCATGCAGATCCTGGAGGTCTTCCGCGCCGGGGTGGTGGGCCTGGGCGAAAAGTGCATCACGGTGGAGCTCTCCGGCGATTCCGAACGCGTGGAAGGGCTCATCCGCATGCTCTCGCCCTTCGGCATCCTGTCCATGGCCCGCACGGGCAAGATAGCGCTCAAGCGCGGCGATGAGTAGCCCGTGAAATGCCTGGACGACATCATCCGGGCGGTGCAGGCGCATGGCAGCACCATGCGCGTGGCCATCGCGCCCTGCGCGGAACGCTTTGTGCTCCGCGCCGCCCTGGCTGCGGCAGAGGCGGGCCTGGCGAGTCCGGTGTTCATCGGCGACCGTGGGCGCGCCTGCGCCGCGGCGGAAACCCTGTGCCCCAACTTCGCGGACTTCGAATTTGTAGACTGCCCGGACGACAATGAAGCAGTGGCCCTGGCCGTTGACTACTACCGCCAAGGCAAGGTGCAGTTCATCATGAAGGGGCTGGTGTCCACGGCGACGCTGCTCAAGGCCGCGCTGGCCAAGGGCGCCGGGCTTGTGTCGCCGGGCGGCATCGTGAGCCTTGTCTCCGTCTTCGACGCCCCGAACCAGCATGATTCCCCCCGGCTCATGCTGCTCACCGACGCCGGGGTGAACATCCGCCCCAACCTCCAGCGCAAGATGGACATCATCAAAAACGCCCTTGGCGTGGCGCGCGCCCTCGGCATCCGGCAGCCGCGCGTGGCAGTGCTGGCCGCGACGGAGAAGGTCAACTTCCCGGCCATGCCCGCAACCCTGGACGCGGATCTCCTGTCCAAGATGGCGGCGGATGGAACCTTTGGCGACGCGCTGGTGGCCGGGCCGCTTGCCCTTGATCTGGCGGTCTCGCCAGCCTCGGCCAAGCTCAAGGGCATCGACAACCCCGTGGCCGGGCATGCGGACATCCTGCTCACCCCGGACATCGAGTCCGGCAACATCCTGCACAAGGCGCTGAGCACCCTGCTGAACATCCCGCTGGCCAGCGTGGTGGTGGGCAGCAAGGCGCCTGTGGTGGTGCCTTCGCGCGGGGATTCCGAGCGCTCCAAGTTCGTGTCCATCGCCCTGGCCGTATACCTCGCCCAGCAAAACGGGAGCCCGGCATGAGCAGCGCAACCAAACCGCGCATAAGCCCTCGGGTCTTGTGCATCAATCCCGGCTCCACCTCCACCAAGCTGGCGGTGTTCGAGGGCGACAAGCTCCTGTTCAGCGAGGAAGCGCGCCATCCTAAGGATGACCTCAACGCCTGCTGCGGCATTCAGGCCCAGCTGCCCATGCGCCGCATGGCCGTGGAGCAGGCGCTCTTTCGCCACGGCTGCTGCACGGCCTTCGACGCCGTGGCCGGACGCGGCGGGCTTTTACAGCCCCTGCCCGGCGGCGTCTACGCCGTGGATGACATTATGCTGGACGAACTGTCCAGAAATGCCCACGGCGAGCACCCCTGCAACCTGGGCGCGCCCCTGGCTTTGCTCTTCGCCCAGGCCTCCGGCTGCCCGGCCTATGTGGTCGATCCCCCGGTGACGGACGAACTGCGCGACATCGCGCGCATCACCGGCCTGCCGCGCATCCGGCGGCGCACGGTGTTCCACGCCCTTTCCCAGCGCATGGCCGCCAGACTGGCGGCGGAACAGGTGGGTGTCCGCTACGAGGACGCCAAATTTGTGGTGGCGCACCTGGGAGGCGGAGTGAGCGTGGGCGCGCACGACCGCGGACAGGTGGTGGACGTGACAAACGGCCTGGACGGCGAAGGCCCCATGAGCGCCGAGCGTGCAGGATCGCTGCCCGCCCTGGTGCTGGTGGAGATGGTCCAGAAGGGCGCGGACCCGGCCCTGCTGCGCCGCGAGATCCTGACTGCGGGCGGCCTTTACGCGCACACGGGCACAAACGATCTGCGCGAAGTGGAAGAGCGTTTCCGCGCGGGCGAGGCCCATTGCGGAGAGGCCATCCAGGCTCTGGCCTATGGCGTCGCCAAGTCCATTGGCGGCATGGCGGCTGCGCTCTTTGAGGAAACGGCGGATGGCCTGGCAGCGGTGGTGCTCACCGGAGGCATGGCCCGCAGCGAGTATCTCGCAGGCGAGATAGCCCGCCGGGTGCGCTTTCTTGCGCCGGTGCTGGCCCTGCCGCAAGTGGACGAACTGCTTGCCCTGTCGCGGGGCGCGCAACTGGCTTTGGCAGGCCGCGAGACAATCCGCAGCTACGCTGCCCTGGTCAAAGGAAAAGTCGAATGAAGCTCGATTCCGGCCAGCAGCGCGTGCTGGTGTCCATAGGGGTGATGCTCACGGTGCTGATCTGCGGCACCCTGGCGCTGATGCACGTGGAGGGGCTGCCCCTGGGCGACGCGCTCTATTTCAGCGTGGTCACCATGTCCACCGTGGGCTACGGCGACGTTGTGCCCTTCACCGGCGCTGGCAGGTTCGTGGCCGCCTTCATGATCCTCACCGGCGTGGGCTCGTTCATGTCCGCCATGGCCGCCACTGCGGACCACCTGCTCTCCCGGCGCGAGCAGCGCGAGCGCATGGAAAAGCTGAACATGGTCATCGGCGTGTTTTTCAGCGAGGCGGGCACCACCCTCATGCGCAAGTTCACCGCCCTCGACCAGGGACTTGCGGAACTGCGCGCAACCCTGCCCCCGCAGCACGACTCCTGGACCGACAAGAGCTTCGCCCTCTACTCCAAGGCCCTGGCGGCCCACCGCTTCCAGGTGCGGGCGGACGCGGAGGCCCTGGCTCGCATCAAGGCCTTCCTGGCCGAGAAGAGTCCGCTTCTGGTGCGACTGCTGGAAAATCCCAACCTGCTGGAGCACGAGACCTTCACGGACCTGCTCTGGGCCGTGCTGCACATCAAGGAGGAGTTGGAGTTCCGCTTCGACCTGACGGAGCTTTCTGCGGCGGACCACACCCACGTGCATGGCGACCTGGAGCGCGCCTACCGCCTGCTCGCCAGCCAATGGTTGGCCTACATGCGCCACCTGAAAACCAACTACCCTTACCTGTTCATGACCGCCGCCCACCGCAACCCCTTCCAGGAGCCGGAAACCCAGGAAGCGACGGTGCTGGTGCCATAGCGGCCTAGAGCTTTACGGACGGGGCAGACGCACGATGAGGCTGGTGCAGCCTGGCACGGAGGTGTCGAGGTCCACACAGCCGTTCTGCGCCTCGGCAAAGAGCTGGGCCGAGTAGGTGCCAAGGCCGGTGCCGCCGGACTTCCCGCTGGTTGCGTACTTGTCGAAGAACCGCTCGCGCACAGGCTCCGGCACCTCTCCGCAGTTGCGGATGACGATGCGCGAACACTTGCCCTGCTCCAGTTCTACCAGCACAGCCTCTCCCGCAGGCGAGGCGTCTAAAGCATTCTGCACCAGATTGATGAGCATGGGGCGGCACAGGCGCTCCTCGCCCCAGACCAGGAACATGCTATCCTGCGTCAAAGGGCCTCCGCACAGGCTCACCCGGATATCCACCCGCTTGACCCGCGCGGAATCCCGCAGGATGCCCACAATCTCGCGCAGCAGGGGCGCCAGGTCGCACGCCGCAGGGGCACTCTCGTACTGCCCCCGCTCGATTTTCATGAGGTCCAGGGACATGTCCACCTGCCGGAGCATGGTGCGTCCGCTGTCCTCGATGAACTGCAGGATCTCCACCTGCTCCGCATTGAGGTTGCCGTCGTCCTTCAAAAGTTGCGGCAGGTTGATGATGCCATTGAGCGGAGCCTTGAGGTCGTGGCGGATGATGTTGTCGATGTCGGACTTGAGCTGCTCCAGCTCCATGCGCTGCGTGATGTCCTGGATGAAGCCCGAGAGCAGGCGCACGTCCCCGCCATCGGCCCGGCGGCCCATGAAGCGCACCCAAGCCTGCGGCCCAACGCCGCGGCTCAGCTTGAGCTCCAGATCGAAGCCCTCGCCATGCTCCTCCGCCCGCAACAGGGCGGCGCGGAACCCTTCACGCTCTTCCGGGTCCAGAAAGTCCTGGCAGGTCCAGAGGTCAGGCATCTCGCCACCGGGGTAGCCCAGCAGCCGCCCGGCCTCATCAGTCCAACTGCCCTCACGCGTGTCCAGGTTCACGGTGAACCCGCCGATACGCGCCATGGCCTGCGTTTGCCGGAGCAGCTCGCGGCTCTGGGTCAGCTCGGTTTCGGCGCGCCTGCGCTCGGTAATGTCTCGGATGACCACGATGGTGCCCATGAACGCCATGTCCTGCCACAGCCCGCAGGAGGAGAGTTCGAAGCTGCGGCAAGCCTCTCCCCCCCGCTCTGCCGCCTTGGGGATGAGCCGAAGATTCAGGTTGCGGGTGGAGCGCGGCAACTGGCGGCGCTCATTGATGAGTTTCGGCGGATCTTCCTTGCCGCGCGCACCGCCCACAAAGTGGGGCAAGACCTGGTCCCGGTCGTGGGCGCGCAGATCCTCCGGATGGAAGAACCGGCTGAAATGCTGGCCGCGCAGCTCCTCCGGCGTATAGCCGATGAGCGCTTGACTGGCGCAGTTGACCTCCATCAAGCGCCCCTGCGGGTCGATGAGCCAGATGAGGTCCGGCGAGGTCTGGATCATGATGCGGAACTTCTCCTCGCTCTGGCGCAGAGCCTCGCGCACGCGCTCCAGATCCGTCACGTCGCAGGATATGGTGCCCACGCGGTCCGGCTTGCCGCTGGCGTCGCGCAGGGGGAACTTGATGGCCACGAAGTGCCGCGCCTCGCCGCCCACAGTCAGCGGGCGCTGGTAGGTCATGGGCTTGTCCTGGGCCAACACCTGGGCGTCCTCCGCCAGGATGCTCCGGGCCACTTCCACCGAAAAAATCTCATCCACGCGCCTGCCGACCACAGGCAGCGACAAGGAGTGGACCTCCTGGTGCATGCGGCTGGAAAGCAGATAACGGCCCTGTGCGTCCTTGACGCTGATGAGTGCCGGGGAGTGCTCAAGCAGGGCTTGCAGCTTCTCCTGCTTGGATCGCAGCTCCTGCTCCATCTTCTTGCGCGGGGTGATGTCGGAGACCATGGCCTCGTAGTATGCAACCACGCCTTCGACTGTGCGGATGGCCCGAGCGTCCATGGACAGCCACACTTCAGCGCCGCTGGCGTGCTTGGCCGGGAACTCCAGGCAGGACACCGAGCCTTCACGGTTCAGCCGCTCCAGCACCTCACGCCGGTGCTCAGGCACGGCGAATACGTCCCTGCCGATGTCGCCCACGCGTTGCATCAGTTCCCTCGGCTCCTTGTAGCCGAGGAGCTGGGCCATGGCTTTGTTGGCGTCGCGGATGCGCCCTTCGGGCGTGGCCTGAAAGATGCCGGCCACTGAGTTCTCGAATATCTCCCGATACTTGATCTCAGCATCCGTAAGCTGTGCCGTGCGGTCCTCCAGCACTCCGGCCATATGGTCAAAAGCCAAGGCCAGCTCGCCTAGTTCCCCGCCACCGGTGGACCCGATGCGGTGGCTGTAATTCCCCTCCGCAAGCTTCCGGGTGGCAGCCCACAGGGTCTTTACGTGACGCAGAACCAGCGTGTTGCTGAAAATCCAGGTGACGAGCAGCACAACCCCGCACATGAGGCCAATGAATCCCAGATTGCGCGCCAGGGCGCGGTCGGCTGCGGCAAAGGCAACGTGGGCAGGCATGCCCACCCGAAGAAACAGGCCGCGATCCTGCCCGGCTGTCAGCGGGGATAGGAAATAAATTCGCGCTACCCCATCCACGCCCTTTGTCTCCCAGGTGTCCTGGCCCAGGCGGAGCAGCTCGGGCAGCAAGGAGTCGGCCCCTGGGGCGCTGCGGCCAACGGCCGCCGGGTCATCTGGAAAACGCGCCAGGATGGTTCCGGTGCGGTCGATGATGGATGCCGTAGCGCCTTCCGGCAGGGGCTGATCATCCAGAATGTCCTGCAGGCTCTCCAGACGCAGCCCCAGAGTAAGCACAAAGCGAACCTCGCCGCCGGGGCCCGTCGCGGGGAAGGCCAGAGGCAACTCTGCCGAGCCGTCGGAAGGGTCCACCTGAAAATGGCCGATGACAAGGGACTTCGCCGTCAGCGCCTTGCGAAACCAGCCTTCGGTCAGAAGCGGTCCAGGCCCGACGCCGGGAGATGATGAGCAAAGGGATTGTCCATCCGCGCGGGCGATGCCGATGCGATGGTGCCGGGATTGCTGCAGGGAATCGATGATGCGGGCGCAGGCGGCTGGGTCTGGCTCCTGTCCCTGGGCTAGCTGGACCGCCTGCCGCATAAGCTGGCTCGTCTGCTCGATGAGGGCGTTGCCCGATGCCGCATAAGCCCTGGTCAGGCGCCTGCTGTTCTCAACGGCAGCGGTCTTGGCCAGTTGATAGTCTTCCGCAGCCATGTACAAGGCGATGAAGAGCACCGGCAGCATGGCCAGCAGAACGATGACGAGCAGTCGGGCCTTGAGACCCTTGAACATGCAGAGATGCATGGGGGGAACCTCCGCCTACAACAATAGACCTTGGCAATTGGCTTGGGCAAAAGCAGGCGACATCTTCAACGAAATGCCCCCTGCGCGATCAGCGCCATGCGGAATTTCGCCCAAAAGCAGAGAAGTTGGCAAAACCACCGCAACAGTCAAAACAGATCAACTATATCAAGCGCCACTTCAAAAAAACAAAGAACGCAATACAACCACAGCACCGGGCCTTTATTAAGCATAAAGCTAAATGAGTAAAAACTGCAAGCAATTAACGCTATGACGCACATAGCGCCATCTCATTCACGCAAAGCCACTGTTAAACAAGCCGCACAGCCAGAGAGCCCCCCTGACGGCAGGCCGCAAAAGAACAAGCGCTTGGCAGCAGTGCTCAGTCTGGAAGTTCAGACGTGCAGTGCGGGCAGCGCACGGCCTTGAGGCTGATGTTCATGGCGCAGAATGGGCAATCGCGGTTGCTGGGCGCGGCCTGCGGCTCCTCCTTCTTCTGCATGTCGCGCAGACGATTCACGGCGCGGACCACTAGAAAGATTGCCAGAGCAACGATGAGGAAGTTGATGACAGTGTTGGCGAAGAGCCCCAGGTTCAGCGTTACGGCCCCGGCCTTCTTGGCCTCGGCCAGCGCTGCATAAGGGCCGGGCACCGCTCCTTCACGCAATATCAGGTACAGGTTGGAAAAATCCACCCGGCCCAGCAAAAGCCCGATGGGCGGCATGAGCACATCGTCCACCAGGGACTTGACGATGCCACCGAAGGACGCGCCGATGACAATACCCACGGCCATGTCCACCACATTGCCGCGCATTATGAACTCTCTAAAATCCTTAAGCATAACATCCTCCACACAAAGCATCCGTCTCGCGGCGCATCGCACCGACATTAAACTAGCACGCTCTGCTGCCTGGAGTCCAGACCAGCGCAGGCCATCATCACAAGAGCTTCTGCTCACCCCTTTGCTTTTATGCACGATGGTGTTATGCGGAAGCAACACCATCTTCCAACATGCAGGTGAGCATGCGCACCAAACCGTCCCCCCAAGCGGTGAGCAGCAAGCAGCAGTTTCCGACGCTCTCCGGCGTAAGGCCGGAGACGAATATGACAGCGCGGAGCCTTGCCCGCATTCTCGACACCCTCACGCTGCCCGTCTTCGCATCAAATCAACGGGGCCTCCTGGTTTACGTGAATCAGGCCGCCTGCCGCGTGCTGGACAAACCGGCCGAGGCGCTGCTGGGCGCGGAGGAAGCCCTGTTCTTCCCGCCGCAGGGTCAACGACGCGATGACGACCTTGAGTGCGTGCTGGTGGTGAATGGCCGCGAGCATGTGGTCTACGTCATGCGCGAAACCCTGCCAGACACAGCCCGGCCGGCCAAGCTCATCGCCGGGCACGTCCTGGACATCACCGCCCTGCGCGACACGGAACTCGCCTGCGCCCTGCACCAGAAACGCCTGGAAGCCCTGGTGGACAACCTGCCGCTGCTGCTCCACGCCCACGACGACAATGGCCGCATCGTGTTCTGGAACCGGGAGTGCGAGCGCGTGCTGGGCTACCCGGCCTCCGAGGTGCTGGGAAGGGTGGACATATTTGAGCGTTTCTACCCCGACCCACACTACCGCGAAGCTGTGCGCGCTTGGCACAACGAACCCGATTGCTTTCAGGAGCGCGAAACCCTCATGCGCGCCAAGGACGGCAGCAAGCGCGTCATCGCCTGGAACCAGGTGCGGCAGGCGCAGCCCGTGGTCGGCTGGTCCTGCTGGGAGTCCGGCGTAGACATCACCATGCGCAAGGCCGCAGAGAGCGCCCTGCAAGAATCCGAGCGCCGCGCCGACACCCTGTTCCAGGCCTCGCCACTGGGCATTCACTTCTACCGGCTCGCCCCCGGCGGGCGCCTTGTGCTCAAGGCCGCCAATCCGGCTGCGGACAAGATCCTGCACCGCGACCACGCCCAGCTTGTGGGCCAGCCTCTGGAAGCCGCCTTTCCTGAGCTGTCCTCGCCGGAGTTGCGGGAGCGCATGGCGCACACCTGCACCCACGGTGAGGCATGGAAAACCGGCCACACCGACTACCGCGACGACCAGATCGCCGGAGCCTTTGAGCTGCATTGCTTCCAGACCGAGCCCGGCGTGTGCGCCTGCATGTTCATTGACCACACGGAACAAAAACGTCTGGAAACGCGCCTGCGCCACCAGGCCCTGCACGACCCGCTCACCGGCATCGCCAACCGTTCCCTCTGCGTGGAGCGCATCGACACCGCGCTGCAGCGCGTGCGCCGCAGACCCGACTACCGCTACGCAGTCATCTACCTCGACCTGGACCGCTTCAAGCTCATCAACGACACCATGGGCCACGCAGCGGGCGACGCAGTGCTGGTGGAGATAGCCAGCCGTCTGCGCGCAAGCGTGCGCGAACTGGACACAGTGGCCCGCATGGGCGGCGACGAGTTTGTGGTGGTCATGGAGGAGTTCGACTCCTACAAGCGGCCCATCCAGGCCATCCGGCGCATCCACGAGGCCATGGCCGTCCCCATCCCTGTGCAGGGGCAAGACATCACCATCACCGCCAGCATAGGGCTCGCGCTGGGGCAAACCGCAGCGGCCAGCGCCGAGGAGGTGCTGCGCAACGCCAACCTGGCCATGCATCGCGCAAAATCCATGGGCCGCAACCGGGTCAAGAGCTTCACGCCCTCCCTGCTGGCCCAGACCCTCAAAGTGGTGCGCCTGGAAAACGAGATGGATCGCGCCCTGTCGCGCGGGGAATTCTATCTCGAGTTCCAGCCCATCATCCAGATCGGCGTGGGTCAGCAGCTCTTCGGGTTCGAAGCCCTGGCGCGCTGGAAACACCCGGAACGCGGGCTCATCATGCCCGGCGAGTTCATCCCCATCGCCGAGGAGTCCGGCAAAGTGGTGGAGCTGGGTTACTGGGCCCTGCGCGAGGGCTCGCGCATCCTGAACCGGTGGCGCGAGCGCTATCCACACCTGAAAGACGCCATGCTTTCAGTGAATCTTTCGCCTCAGCAGGTGCCTAAGCCGGACTTCCTGCCGCGCGTGCGCGAAATATTGACAGAAACCGGCCTGCCCGCCCGAAACCTCAAGTTCGAGGTGACGGAGACGGCGCTGATGCAGGGCGGCACCATGGTTCTGAACAAGCTTGAGGAACTGCGCGACATGGGCGTCAGTTTCTCCGTGGACGATTTCGGCACCGGGTATTCCAGCCTGGCCTACTTGACCCGCCTGCCGCTGGACCACCTGAAGATAGACCTGTCCTTCGTGCGCATGCTGGAGTGCGGAAAGGAGAACCTGGAGATCGTGCGGGCCATCATCCAACTGGCCACGAGCCTGCGCATGGACGTGGTGGCTGAGGGCGTCGAGACCCTGAGCCAGCAGGGCATTCTGCGCGACCTGGGCTGCGAGTACTTCCAGGGCTATCTCTTCGCGCGGCCCCTGGGTGAGGGAAAGGCCGAGGAATTCCTGCGCCGCTTCGACATGGCTCTTGGCCCCGTGCCCAGCGCCCTGCCGAACTCAAACCCCGAGAACATGCCCTAGGCTCCGGCCCGGCAACGCCCCTCCATGATCGACGGACCCGCCACAGCAGCCCTCACGGGCGCGGCCCTGGGCCTTTCCGCCGGGCTGTCCCCTGGCCCGCTGCTGGCCCTGGTCATCGTACAGACACTCACTTACTCCGTGCGCGAGGGCGCGAAGGTCGCCGCCTCACCCCTGCTCACAGATCTGCCCATCGTGCTCACGGCTCTGGCCCTCACCGCCGGGCTTTCCAGCCACCCGCAGCTACTGGCTCTGCTCACCCTGTGCGGCGCGGGCTACCTGTGCAAATGCGCATGCGCCAGCCTGCGCTTCCGCCCGCAGGCCGCAGCACCGGCGCAAATCCGGCCAAAATCTTTGCGAAAAGGCGTGCTGGCCAACCTGCTGAGCCCGAGCCCGTATCTGTTCTGGGGAAGCGTAGGCGCGCCGCTGCTGGCCCAGGCCTGGGACGCTGGCGCCGCCGCGGCTGCGGCGTTTCTGGCGGGATTCTTCGGCTGCCTCATCGGCGCCAAGGTGCTGGTGGCCTGGCTTACCGGGCGCTTCGGGCCGCTCATGGGCAGCCCGGCCTACGCGCTGGTCATGCGCGCACTCGGCCTCATGCTGCTGGGCTATGCCGGGTGGTTCGCGTTCTCGGCCTGGCGGCTCTTTACACACTCGACTTAAGCGGCAGATAGTGCTCGCCGCCGGGCATGCGCTCGCATTCGCGGAACACGCGCAAATGGCAGCAGGCGCAGCGCTCCGGGTCCAGGCGCTGCACCATCAGGGCGATGGCCTGGCCCTCGGACTCAAAAATGTGCTCCCCGCCCAAACGCTTCAGGCACATGCCGCGCTTGAGCACCTCCCGCACATCCGTCTTGAGCGAGCAGAAGAACATGTCCCGGCCAGAGAGCTTGAGGCTCAGGGCCTCGTTGAAGAGCATGTGGCAGCCGCTGGCGTCGATGAAATTGATGCCGCTGCCCACGATGAGGATGTGGCACTGCTCCGGGAAGGTGTTCATGATGCGGTGCAGCTCCTCGGAGATGTGCGTCACCGCGCCGAAGAAGATGCTGCCGTCCAGGCGCAGAATCTTGAGCTGCGGGCACTCCTTCACCGGCTTGCGCTCCACGTTCACCAGCGGCCTGCGCAGGTTGTCCGGGTCCGGCGCCAGCACCACGAAGCTCGGGTGCGAGGTGCGCTTCAAGTACATGAGCAGCGACAGGATGACGCCGCAGAAGATGGCGAACTCCATCTGCACGAACAGCGTGGCCAGGAAGGTCACGACCAGCACCCCGGCCTCGCTTTTGTCCGTGCGCAGGATGTGCCGGATGCCGTGCTGGTCCACAAGGTTCACCGCCACAAGCAGAATGACGCCGCTCATGGCAGCCAGAGGCAGATAAGCGGTAAGCGGGGCCACAAGCAGCACGATGGCGGCCAGCAAAAGCGCTGAAAACACCGCAGCCAGGGGCGTCTTGGCCCCGGACTCGAAATTGAGGCCCGTGCGCGTGAACGACCCGGACGAAGCATAGGCGGAAAAGAAGCTGCCGATGACATTTGCCAGGCCCTGGCCCACAAACTCCTGAGAATTATCGATCATCTGCTGCGAGCGCGCGGCCACGGCCCGCGCGATGCTGACGGCCTCGGCCAGACCCAGCATGGCGATGGCCAACGCTCCTGGCACCAGCAGGCGCACCTCGTCAAAGCCCGGCACGGGCAGGGAAAGCGGCGGCAAAACATCGGGCAGCGCGCCCATGAGGGTGACCCCGTGGGCAGCGCCGTTCACAAGATGATTGCCGACGCTGGCGGTCAGCATCGCCATGAGCAGCGCGGGAAGCCTGGGGTTCAGGCGGCGGATGGCCAGAGCCGTGAGCATGGTGCCCGCGCCAATGGCCGTGACGTAAGGGTTGAAATCGGGCAACTGGGCGATCAGGCGTCCCCAGGCGGCCACGACAGAGCCTCCTCGCGGCAGCGTCAGGCCGAAAAAGCCGCCCAACTGGCTGGTGGCGATGAGAATGGCCGCGCCAGCAGTGAATCCCGTCACCACAGAGTGCGACACGAAGTTCACCACTGCGCCCATGCGAGCGAGGCCCAGGCCCAGCTGGAACAACCCGGCCAAAAAGGTCAGAGTGAGCACCAGACGGATGTACTCCGCGCTGCCGGGATCGGCGAAGTGGCTGACGTTGGCCAGAATGACCAGCGAAATTGCAGTAGTGGGGCCGGAGACGAGGTGGAGGGACGAACCAAAGAGCGCGGCGATGACCACCGGGACCATGGCAGCATACAGGCCGTACTGCGGCGGCAGCCCGGCAATGGCCGCAAAGGCCACGCCCTGAGGCAGCACGATGACCGCGCCGGTGAGCCCGGCCCAGAGGTCGGCCTTCAGCGTGCGCCTGGTGACTTTGGGCCACCAGGAAAGAAACGGCAGATAACGCGGCGCGGCTTCACTGGCCTTTCGCCAAGCGGTTTTTGGCTGCGGCAGTTCACACTGTTCCATGGTTCCCCGCTGAACAACGATTGCTTTTCCTATTCGTGAAAGAACTAGCGCAAACAATCATGGTTCGCCAGTTCAATTTTCCTTAAGCCATCCTGCTACGTTAAAAACCGAGCGTGATGTCCGCAAAAACAGACAACGCGACGCATGAAGATCCGGGCACATGGCTTTCCTCACATTCGCGCTTTGCCTGATTTTTCGGACAATTTTCAAGAGGACTTGCCGCCACTGCCCGAACACAAGGATAACCACCTGAAAACAAAGTACAACTACCTGCATGTTCCTTTTGGCACACAAGTTGCGAAGTCCGACGAATTCATCTAGTCTCAGTAATACGCTACCAACAAGTTCAAACCTTCCATCTGAAAAGAGGGATACAAACATGGCGAAGAAAATGAAGACCATGGATGGCAACACCGCCACTACTCACGTGGCCTATGCCATGAGTGAGGCTGCGGCCATCTACCCCATCACCCCCTCGTCCACCATGGGTGAGATTGCCGACGAATGGGCGGCCAAAGGCCTCAAAAACATCTTCGGCCAAGTGGTGAACATCCGCCAGATGCAGTCCGAGGCGGGCGCGGCGGGCGCGGTGCACGGCTCGCTGGCCGCCGGCGCGCTCACCACCACCTTCACGGCCTCCCAGGGCCTGCTGCTCATGATCCCAAACATGTACAAAATTTCCGGCGAACTGCTGCCGGGCGTGTTCCACGTTTCGGCACGCGCAATCGCGGCCCACGCGCTGTCCATCTTCGGCGACCACCAGGACGTCATGGCCTGCCGCCAGACAGGCTTCGCCATGCTGTCCTCCTCCTCTGTGCAGGAGTGCATGGACCTGGCCCTGGTGGCCCACCTGTCCGCCATCGACTCCAGCCTGCCCTTCGTGCACTTCTTTGACGGCTTCCGCACCAGTCACGAGGTCCAGAAAATCGAGGTCATCGACTACGAAGACATGGCGAAACTGGTCAACCACGACAAGATCGCCGAGTTCCGCAAAAAGGCAATGAACCCCGAGCACCCGAACCTGCGCGGCACCGCCCAGAACCCGGACATCTACTTCCAGGGCCGCGAACGCGCCAACCCCTATCACAACGCCGTTTGCAAGATCGTGATCGAGAACATGAAGAAAGTGGCCAAGATCACTGGCCGCAAGTACAAGCCCTTCGACTACGTTGGCGCTCCTGATGCCGAAAACGTGGTCGTGGCCATGGGCTCCGGCTGCGAGACCATCCAGGAAGTCATCAACGCCATGGTCAAGAAGGGCAAAAAGGTCGGCCTCATCAAGGTGCGGCTGTACCGCCCCTTCGACGCGGCCAGCTTCTTCGCCGTGCTGCCCAAGAGCGTGAAGAAGATCACCGTGCTTGACCGCACCAAGGAACCGGGCGCGCTCGGAGACCCCCTGTACCAGGACGTCTGCGCGGCCTTCATCGAACGCGCCACGACCATTCCGCAGCTCATCGCCGGACGCTACGGCCTGGGCTCCAAGGAATTCCGCCCCAACGCGGTCATGGCCGTGTACAAGAACATGGAAAAATCCAAGGCCAAGAACCACTTCGTGGTGGGCATCGAGGACGACGTGACCATGAGCAGCCTGCCCATGGGCCCGACCCTGGCGACCACGCCAGAGGGCACAGTGCAGTGCAAGTTCTGGGGCCTGGGATCCGACGGCACGGTGGGAGCCAACAAGAGCGCCATCAAGATCATCGGCGACAACACCCCGCTCTACGCCCAGGGCTACTTCGCCTACGACTCCAAGAAATCCGGCGGCATCACCGTCTCGCACCTGCGCTTCGGCAAGAAGCCCATCCAGTCCACCTACCTGGTGGATTCGGCGGACTTCATCGCCTGCCACAAATCCAGCTACGTGCACATCTACGACGTGCTTGAGGGCATGAAGCCCGGCGGCACCTTCCTGCTCAACTCCACCTGGAGCACCGCAGCCGACATGGAGGCCAACCTCCCCGCCGCCCTGAAGCGCACCCTTGTGGACAAGAAAGTCAAGCTCTACACCATCGACGCGGTGAAGATCGCCGCTTCCGTGGGCCTGGGCAACCGCATCAACATGATCATGCAGACGGCCTTCTTCAAGCTGGCCAAGGTGCTGCCCATCGACAAGGCCATTGCCCTGCTGAAGGAATCCATCAAGAAGGAATACGGCAAGAAGGGCGACAAGATCGTCAAGATGAACGTGGACGCCGTTGACCAGACGCTGGCCAACCTCATCGAAATCCAGGTGCCCGCCAGCTGGGCCAAGGCCATCGACAAGGACTCCAGCGCCTCCAAGGTTCCGGCCTTCGTCGAGAACGTCATGCGGCCCATTCTGGCCCAGAAGGGCGACGAGTTGCCCGTCAGCGCGTTCAACCCGGACGGCTCCTTCCCCACGGCCACCAGCCAGTACGAAAAGCGCGGCGTGGCCATCCTGGTGCCCGAGTGGATCAAGGACAACTGCATCCAGTGCAACCAGTGCGCCTTTGTCTGCCCTCACGCCACCATCCGCCCGATTGTGGCCACCGCAGCCGAGATGAAGAAAGCCCCCAAGAGCTTCGAGACCCTGCCCGCCCAGGGCAAGGAATTGAAGGACCTGGCCTTCCGCATCCAGATCAACACCCTGGACTGCATGGGCTGCGGCAACTGCGCCGACATCTGCCCCGCCAAGACCCCGGCCCTGGTCATGAAGCCCCTGGAGAGCCAGACCGAACTCCAGGTGCCCAACCAGGTTTTCAGCGAAACCGTAAGCCTCAAGGGCGAACTGGTGAAGCGCGAGAGCCTCAAGGGCAGCCAGTTCCAGCAGCCGCTGCTTGAGTTCTCCGGCGCCTGCGCGGGCTGCGGCGAGACCCC
>NZ_JAUYFU010000045.1 GCF_030689645.1 Humidesulfovibrio sp. | reverse complement strand
TCTTCGACGATGATGTCGGGAGATTATGATATCATGACCCGCGATCCACAGACGTTAAAGGAGTTTAATCTTGATCAACTGCGCTTTGGGGATATCGTATTTATCGAGGATCATACCAACAATCACGGTCCGGACTATTTGAAGGGTTCCGGTACGGTGGGTGTTATTATTCATGGGGATAGTTATATTGCGGGGCATGGTCCGGGGGTTACGGTGTTGATGACAAGTCGTTCTTCAATTTTGAAGCCCAAACTCGATCCCCATGCAAATTTAGTAAATTATTTCTAATAAAAAACCGTCAGCTTGCGCTGGCGGTTCATTATTATGGGAGTAATTCCTTTATTTTATTAAGTAACACGTTGATTTCTTTTAGAACTCCGTTTCGATATTCTTGGATTTCAATTACTTGATTGTAAATTGCTACGATTTCTTCGGTTTCCTTCTTTTCGATTAACTCTTTAAGTCCGATGGTCAGTTCACGAATATCGCCTTGCGTTGCTTTTAACAAGGCGGCTTTTTCTTTGAGCTGTTCAGTCAGGGCTTTGAGTTCCAACTTTACAGAGTCTTCCAATGTTTGTCCGCTTTCCTTAAGTTCGATCAGTTGTTCGCGGATGGAAAGTCTCAGACGTTTGTTTTCAGTTCCTAATTCTTGGTTATCCAGGCGATTCTTGCGCATTTCCATAACGGCCGAACGCCATGGCCGTTGGGTTTCTAGAGCCGATACCGGCAGTACGGCGAGTAACAGTAACATTACTGCCAACATTGTTGTCCATAGTTTTTTCATGGTTTTCCTCCTAAGGTTGCGAAATTTCTTCGTCACGGATTTCGTCGAGTGAGTTGAAGACCGTAACGAGCTGGTCGATGACATTGAGTAATGAGTCGACTTGAACGCCGCTTTCTTCATCCACGACCAGATCTTCGTCGATGTCATCCAAAGAATCAACCGTTGATTCCAATCGGTCGATTTGTTCGATCAGTTCATCGGCTTCAACATTGGTCGAATCATCCTTGCGCCATCGCCCGCACCCGACTAGCAGTAACGCTATCAGGATCAGTATCATCGTTTTTTGCATAAGTTTCCTTCTTTCTGAGTTCATTATAGTCGTTGTGTTGGGATTTTTCATCGGACAAATATAGGCAAATCTGTGGCAGTTATTTATTTTTTAAGGAAATTGTGGTTCACTATAGTTGTTTGGAGGGTTGTATATGAGCAAGAGGATTTATATTGCGGATGATGATGCCAATATTCGTTTTATCATTGGCAGTTTTCTTAAAAATGAAGGTTATCAGGTGGAGGAGTTTGAGAGCGGTGATGCTTTATATGAGCGCTTTTTGGCTGTGCCTTGCGATTTGATCATATTGGATATCATGATGGAAGGTCGCGATGGGTTGACGATTTGTGCAA
>NZ_JAUYFU010000031.1 GCF_030689645.1 Humidesulfovibrio sp. | reverse complement strand
TTGTTTGCGGCAAGAAGAGAGCTTGCCGGTATTCATTCCCTACATGACTTCTCGCTAGAGCCGAACCCAGAAGAAACAGAAAATCACCTTACCAGAATATACGTAAAACAACTTGATCTAATACAATGTGATGCCGAAGATAGGATTGGCGCGATTACATCATATATAAGATCTAAGACGAATAAAATACGCTGGGCTGATGATGGGTTAGTCCATGGTGACAGCTTTGGTGAGTTTTACTCATCTATCCAGAACAAATGGGATAATGAACGGCGTAAGGCAGCAATCTTGCACAGAAACATTACGCCTGAAGAAAGAGGTAAAGTCGTACTTTACGAGTGCAACAATTTTAAAGAGCAGCTTTCTGGGCTACAGGTTCCGACTGACTTCACAAAGGGCTGCTTCCATGACTGCTCAGACAAACTTAAAATCGGTTGGCATGACGAATATCTCAGACTGTTAAGTGGTGATACAGATGAATAGTAAGCATGGTCTTGAGGTTGATTTGGTACAGAACAAAGCACTTGGTGCATTTTTAATGTTTAGGACAGTCCAATCGTACGAAAAAAAATCAAAAAGCAACTCTGGATGCCCATTGCTTTTGCTGTTTTTGGTCATTCCTGATCCTCTATCAGAAAGACATAAGAACTGTTTTAAGATCTACGCAGGTCAATTCAGGAATAAGGAAGTTCTCGAATAAATTTTCTTCTACGCAAATGAAAAGCACTGATGTGTTGCTGCGTATTCATGATTTAGCTGAAAGGTATAAAGAAATTTCATGGGCCTCATTTATACTTGCGTCTAAGGCAAATATGCTTGCTGTTCTTGCGGAAGGTGCCCTTGTCGTTTCCCGCGACTTAAAGATACCTAAGAAATACGAGTGCGCATCCATTAATCCACTGCTCATTGGTGCCGACAAACTCGGGGCATGGTTTGCTAAAAACTCTCTCTACGACATTGCTTCAAATTTGAGGGTGAGGTTTTAATGCAACTCCAAATTAAAGAACTAATACTTTGGCCTAAAGACTTGAATCGTGAGCCTCGAACAGTGAAATTCGAGTTGGGCAAGGTGAATGTAATAACTGGGGCCTCTCGGACAGGGAAATCCGCCATCATCCCGATAATTGACTATTGCCTCTGCTCTTCAAAATGTTCAATTCCAGTTGGAATCATCCGTGATACATGCTCTTGGTTTGGTATTGTTCTTAGTACAATCCAAGGAGATATTCTTCTGGCTAGGAGAAACCCTGAAGATCAAAAACAGACAGGAGACATGTTTGTCCTTGAAGGAAATCAAATTGTTATTCCTAGTGTCATACCCGAAAAGAATGACGACTCAGAAGATGTAAAGAGACGCTTGAGTGAACTTTCTGGATTGCCCATGCTTGATTATGGTCAGGAAGATAGAGCATTCACAACACGACCGAGTTTTCGAGATGTCATATCGTTTTTATTTCAATCTCAAAACATTATCGCCAACCAAGATATCCTTTTTTACAAAGCAAACGAGCATAAGTACCAAGAGAGGTTAAGAAATATCTTCCCGTTCGTCCTCAACGCTGTAGACGCAGAATGGTTTTACAACAAGCACCTGTTCAACGAGTTAAACAAACAACTCAGGATTAAAGAAAAAGAGCTTGAAGGTATCCAATCGCTGTTCCAAAAGTGGGTAGCTGACATCCGAACCAAAATCATAAAAGCAAAAGAACTCGGCCTGATAAATGACGAGGTGTCGATTGACGGAAACCCTGAGTATCTACTGGGGATATTGAGAGACTTGGCTACGCCTGGGCTATTGGAACCTAAAATTGATTCTCACCTTGCTGAGGCCCTTAGTGCTGACCTTCAGAAGCTACGCTCGAAAGAAGACGAGCTTTCCTTAAGACTGTCTTCGCTTAAACGCAGAGTTTCGGATATGGAGCACTTGAAGTCTAGCTCAAATGACTACCATAAGACTCTTCAAATTTTGAGAGATAGGTTGTCAATTTCTCAGTGGATAGAACAGGAGGTTGTCAAAACAAGTAATTGTCCATTTTGCGAATCTGAAGGATCAACTTGCGACGAACAGCTTGAGATGCTTATTAAGTCGTTAAAAAAGACAGAAGACGAAATATCACTATTTTCCGAAGTGCCAAGCTCCTTCGATAGGGAATATGCAACAATCTTGGGTGAACTCAACCAGACAGCATCTGAGTTGCACGCTATACAAAAGCAAATTCATGCTGTCGCAGGAGAGTCTAAACAGCAACAAAATGCCCTTTACACTATTTCTGAGGCGAACAGGTTTATTGGACGGCTTGAGGAGGCTTTGGAAACATTTTCTAATACCCAAGACAGAAGCGCGTTGATAGAGGTAATATCAAGCCTAAAAAATGAAATTTCACGATTTGGTGAGCTTATTTCAGGCGTTCAAATTTCGAGACGCCAAGACTATGCCCTCGGTCAGATTTCATATATTTCAGGTGGCTACATACAACAGCTTGATGTGGAATCCCCTGGCAACAAAATTGAGTTAGATATTAAATCGCTAACGGTAGTCATTAAAGGGGAGCTCAGAAGTAATTACCTTTGGGAGATCGGTAGCGGATCAAACTGGCTCGCTTACCACATTTCCGTTCTACTCGCGTTGCATGCCTTTTTTATTAGGGCTCCTAGTAACCCTGTTCCTTCATTTGTAATTTTTGATCAACCGAGTCAGGTTTACTTCCCCCAAAAGGTATACATACCAAAAGACGATGGCGAGTATTGGAAGGCAATAGGTGATGACGATATTGAAAGTGTTAGAAAGATCTTTTCTTTGATGAATTCGGTATCACTCGCTGCATCTGGAAAACTTCAGATTCTAATTTTTGACCATGCTCCAGAAGAGGTTTGGCACGATTATTCCAATGTTCATTTAGTCGCGACATGGCGAAATGGTGATAAGCTTGTCCCTTCTGATTGGTTGTCGTAATCTCGTTTCAGTGAAAAATGATTCTAAGCCTAAGTAACACCCAGGCGAATTGAAAAGTTCACTGGAGCAGAGACAAAGACAAATGGGGTCTTTGCGAACCCTACATTCTTTTTCTTTTAAAAAACGTATTTCAATTTTGGCGGGGCTGCGAGAGCTCGGGTACATCTGTCCGAGCATGCCTCTCACTCGCAGCGTGGAGAGTACGGGGCGTCAGAAGCGTGATCCCTGAGATTGGTCGTCCGATGCGATCTAGGGCAAACAGCGGTCCCCCCCCCTATGTCGGGAACCCATGCATGACTTTTTTACGCTCATTGCTATTGCGCAAATGTTTACAAATTGCTGTCCAGCATAATTCCGTACGCCCAGAATGGACGCTGAAAGCATATGCTTGGGCTTGAAACATCAGCAGTATTTCATGTACTTGGCAATACATAAAAATTATGCGAAACTATTTGCTATACAAAAGCTGGCTTTCTGTAGTCAGTCAGTGACGATAGTGACGGTACTTCCTCATGATTTGTATAGAAAGAAAGGGATGGTATATGGAGGAGTGGTGGCAGGTGTATAAGGCCCAAGCCAGATAGATGAGAGGTTGAAGTTATACTCCAGCCGTCCCTACCGTCACCCAGGAGTTGCCTGGAAAACTCTTCGCCCCAGCATCCGTCGCAGACGGAGTGCTTCAAACCAAAATACGGCACAGATCCGGCACAAAAGCTGAGAGCAAAAGAAAAAGGCTTTACGAGGATTCTCGTAAAGCCTTGATCTTTCTGGTGGAGCTGGAGGGAATTGAACCCACGGCCTCTTGAATGCCATTCAAGCGCTCTCCCAACTGAGCTACAGCCCCACATCGTTGGGAGACACTGTCTAGCCGGAGGCGCTGTCCCTGTCAAGGATTTTGGAACAGAATATTATCTGTTCTTGTTTGGCCTGCACTTATGGCCATCATTGGCTGCGCCGAGGCCTGCCCAGCGTAGAGAAAGTCCTTTGCAGCGTCTCAAAAAGGAAAAGGGCACCCTTGCGGACGGCCCTTGATCTGTCGGTGGTGGAGCTGGAGAGGCTTGAACTCACGGCCTCTTGAATGCCATTCAAGCCTATGCTGTATGGGTGCGGAAATTATTGAGTATTTTATTGATGCACGGCAACGTTAGGTGTTTTTGAGACGTTTGCAGCGCGGATTTGTAGTGCATTTTGTTCGCTGGAAGAGAATTTTCGGACCTTGAAGCAAAATATCTGGCCTGCCAGCGTGCATCGGTTCCGCTTGTCCTTATAGAGTTCCATGACCTCGCGCGTCATCTTGCGGTGTTCATCCTGATGAGCCTGCAGGTCCGGATAACCGGCGCGGCGCATGACCTCTTCCTCGTTCCTGAAGTGCAGGTTCGTGTAGTCCAAGAGCCGCTCAAAGAGTTTGAGCACTGCTTCACGGTTGCGCCCGGCCGACAAGGCGTCATGGAAATCTTGCGCATACTGGAACAGGCCCCGGTGCTCATCGTCGATGAGATCTACCCCGAGCATATACTCATCTGACCACTTGAACGGGAATTCCGTCTTTTCGGGAGCCGGTTGCCCCTGTTCACGAACCAAAATGAGCAAGGAATCATTGATTCCGAGCGTCTGGTCTGGGCCAGGGTTGTCAACGGGTTCGCCGCGTTCTGGCCTCAGCGCCAATGCCTTGATGGCCCCGGATTTTTCCAGCACCTGGGCCACGGTCATGGGCTGGTCTCCAAAGATGCGGAAGACCCGCAGATAATACCCCATAACTCCAGGCTCGCCGAATGACTCATCGCTACGGCCGGGAAGCCCTGCCTGGCGGGCGATCAATTGGGCGATTTGCTCACCACCAAGTCTCAAGGGATAGACCACCGTGTCTGCCCCGGCGCGGAGCATGCGTGACTCGACCGCCGGATTGCTGCCTCTGGCAATGATGTGGATTCCGGGATTCAGCTCACGCGCTGCGAGGCTGATGAAGTTGTTTGTGGAATCGTCCGGGATGCACAGAATAAGGCCATGGGCGCGCGCGATGCCCGCAGAAAGCAGCACTGCGTCTTCTGCCGGGTTGCCGACACCACCGAATACCCCGTCCTCGGGCCCCTTCCAGGGCTTTCGGGACAGATTCCACCACCACGAAGGGGAGATCCATGTCGAAGAGCTTCAGGCAGATGGTGCTGCCGATGTTGCCGCAGCCGCAGACGATGTAGTGCCCGACCAGGGAGTCGATCTGTTTCTGCATTCTTATTCTCCCGAATATGCCGGTGAGTTCCCCTTGGATGATGAACTGGGCCAGGTGCGTGGCGGAAATGGCCACTGATCCCAAGCCGAAGAAGATCAAGGAAAGTGAGAAAGCCCTTCCGCCTGTGGAAAGGGGCTGAACCTCATCAAAGCCGACGGTGGTGATGGTTATGGCGGTCATGTAAAAAGCGTCAAAAACAGACCAGCCGGACTCGATGAAAAAATAACCGGCTGTACCTGCGGCCAGGGGTGTGACGACCAGGCCCAACGTCTGGATTTGCAGTTTTCTGATGTTCTCCATTTTTCCCGAGCCATTGGTGATTGTGGCACGGACTCCAATCCGCAACGCTACGGCAGGCTGCGGTTCTGTCCTCTTGCACATGGGTATTCCATTACTCTTCCGATAGTGCGACTATTGCTGCCACTTTCCCATACGCCATGGCTAGACGACGCTGGAGTCTATGTTGACATTTTGAGAGAATGATACACAATTAGTTTAAGTAAGAGCAGTTTTAGGCCAAGAGTGGAAGGTGTCCTCTTTCGGAGTGAATAAGATCATTTCTGGAATCAATAGTGGGGCATGTATGTCCGAGAAGCCGGCAAATAATCAGGATGTCAGCCGCGAGTTGGACGAGTTGACCGTATTGCAGGATACTCGACAGGCGGATCTGAACGCCAAGCAGTTTCAGGGTGTTCAGACCGTTGTATCCCCGACGATCGACGAGTCGCAACTGACTAGGACAATCGTGCGGGGGATCCCTATCGATCAGGCTGTGGAAAAGCAGGGGCCAGAACAACAGCCAGTTCCTGAAGCTCATCCTGCTGAGGATCATCCCGCTACTTCGACAGCCGCAGCCGTTCCCGAGGTGTCTCATGAGACGCTCGAGGCCGCTCCAGCCGCAGCGGAGACACCTCTCCCTGGCCCGCTCCACGTTGAAGTGCCGGTCCAGACAGCTGCGCCCGTGCATCCCCCAACAGACCGGACTGAAGCATTTGCCCAGCCCACAGTGTCCGAACCTGAGGCCGCGCCTGCCGCTCCGGTGGTCGAGGCCCAGGCTGAAGCGCCTGCCCAGCCAATAGCCGAGACTCCGCCTCCCGCAGAGGCGCAGCCTGTTGCCGAGGCTCAGCTTGCAGCGCCCCAGCCTGCGGCCGCTCCTGCCGCAGCGGTGAGTGAGCCTGCGCCAGTTGTGGCGGCCCAGCCCGAAGCGCCTGCCCAGCCAATAGCCGAGACTTTGCCTCCCGCAGAGACGCAGCCTGTTGCCGAGGCTCAGCCTGCAGCGCCCCAGCCTGAGGCTGCGCCTGCCGCTCCGGTGGTCGAGGCCCAGGCCGAAACGCCTGCCCAGCCAATAGCCGAGACTTCGCCTCCCGCAGAGGCGCAGCCTGTTGCCGAGGCTCAGCCTGCAGCGCCCCAGCCTGAGGCCGCGCCTGCCGCTCCGGTGGTCGAGGCTCAGCCCGAAGCGCCTACTCAGCCAGTGGCCGAGACTTCGCCTCCCGCAGAGGCGCAGCCTGTTGCCAAGGCTCAGCCTGAGGCCGCGCCTGCCGCTCCGGTGGTCGAGGCCCAGCCAGAAGCATCCGCCAAGGGCGCTGGAAAGAGCGAGGAACGCGGGCGGGCCGAACATGGTCATGAGGCCCCGGACAGCAGGCCAGCAGCATCCGCCAAGGGCGGTGAAAAGAGCGAGGAGTCTGAGCGCACGGACCGCGGCGCTGGCACCGGAACTGCAGATCAGCATGGGCATGCCCCACAGGGCAAGGCACTGGGCCACGACAAGGCGGACCATGATGCCGGTCAAGGGGCCGGTTCTGAGGTCGGCGCCGCCCAGCATGAGGATGCGGGCCGCCACGGCGGCTTTGGCGACAACGGCCTGGGCAACGGCCTGGACGCCCCGCCCCCTGGCAGCCCGCCGCCCAATCCCAACGCGGACACCGCCTTCGACGCCCAGGGCGATTTTGCCAAGGGCGGCGCAGGGCATGAGGGCTCAGGCGCGCAGGACAAGGTTGACCGGGAGGATGAGTCAAGTGGCCGTGAGGAGCATCCCGGCCATGCGGATGAGCCCCAGGGCCAGGCTCTGGGCCACGACAAGTCGGACCATGATACGGGCCAGGGCGCAGGCCACGACGCCGGTCCTGAGGTCGGCGCCGCCCAGCATGAGGATGCGGGCCGCCACGGCGGCTTTGGCGACAACGGTCTGGGCAACGGCCTGGACGCCCCGCCCCCTGGCAGCCCGCCGCCCAATCCCAACGCGGACACCGCCTTCGACGCCCAGGGCGATTTTGCCAAGGGCGGCGCAGGGCATGAGGCTCCCGGCGCGCAGGACGTCGGGGGCGGCCACGCTCCCGCTCCCGCGTTCGGCGGCGCACAGGATTCGGCTCACGCTGACCTCTTCCTCAGCGCGTCCCCAGGACAGGGCAAGGGCGGGGGAGCTGGGAGCTGGACCGATCTCACTCAGGCGGACACCCATGCGCCAGCCACCAGCCCGGCAGCGCATGGAGATTGGACGGCCTCGGTGGAGCACGAGCCGCCCAAGACGTCTCAAGGCCAAGGCAAGTCGGGTGCAGGGCTTGATTCGGCTCCGGCTCCGTCCCACGCCGTCGAGGCCTTTGAGCAAAGTGCTCAGGATCACCACAAGGGCCACGACATGTAAGCAAAAGGGATGATACCTCAGGGCAGGGCAGTGTGCCGTTCCCCGGGTGTGGCAGGTGGCCGTGGGCTTTGTCGAAGCCAGGGGCGCCAGAGGAGAGAGCGACCAGCATGCTGCTTGAACAATTCAGGGTACGCAAGGCATGGATTGAGGAACTGCGGGCCTTGCCCCTGTTCTCCAAAAGCGCCCAGGAACTGCTTGTGGCATCCCTGGGCGTCAATGTCCTTTCTTTGGCCCTGCCCATCGTCTTGATGCAGGTCTATGACCGGATCGTTCCGACAAAGGCCTTGAGCACCCTTGCCTGGCTGGTTGTAGGCTTTGTCGTGGCCCTCGGGCTGGAATCCGTTTTGCGGCTGTGCCGCTCCACCATCACCAACTGGATAGCGGCTCGCTTCGACCACCTGCTCGGGCTCGACTGCATGACCCGCTGGCTTCGCTCGCGGCTGGATATCTTCGAGCGCGACGGCGTGGGCGTGCATCTCGACCGACTCAACGCCGTGGGCACCCTGCGCGGCGCGTTTTCTGGCCAAGCCTTTCAGATGCTGCTCGACCTCCCCTTCGCGGTTCTCTACGTCATCGTCACCGGCTACCTGGGAGGCCAGATCGTGGCCGCCTATCTTCTGGTCGTCATCTTCGGCTATCTGGCCCTGACCCGGCGGCTCCAGGCTTCGTATCTCAAGCGCCGCCACAACCAGCGCGAGATAACGGACCGGCGCTTTAATTTCGTAGTGGAGGCCTTAAACGGCATCCACACGGTGAAGTCGCTGACCATCGAGGAGCAGATGCTGCGGCGTCATGAGCGCTTGCAGGACCAGTCGGCGCAGGACAATTTCGAGGTCACCCTGCTTGGGGAACTGCCCTTGAACATCGGGGCCATGTTCTCCCAGCTTTTGCTCTTTGGCATCCTGCTCATCAGCGGTCTGCGGGTCATCGACGGCACCCTGACCCTGGGCACCATGGCCGCCTGCACACTGCTTGCAGGCCGGGCCTTCCAGCCCGTGCAAAGCCTGGCCTCCTTCCTGCTGCGCCAGGCGGACATGGAAATCGCGCGGGAGCAGGTCGGCTACGTGGCGGGCATGGAGACGGAAGCTCCGGAAGATCTGCCCCCGTTGCCTTTGGAAGTCCTCGGTCGGCTGGAGTTGCATGGCGTAACCCTGGGCGATGGCGATGAGCGGGCGCCAATCCTGAAGGATGTGACCCTGGAGGTCGCCCCCCGCGAGATGGTGTGCCTGGCAGGGGGCGGCGCAGGCGGGGCAAGCGCCGTGCTGCATCTGCTGCTGGGCATGGTCAAGCCGGAAGCCGGGGCGGTCCTCCTCGACGGTCATGACCTTGCGGAGCATAACCGGGAATCCCTGCGCGGGCGCATCGAATTTTTGCCCCAGAATGGCGTGCTGTTCAACGGCAGCATCCTCGACAACATCACCCTGTTCAACAACGCCCATCGCGACAGCGCCCAGGACGCCGCGGCTTTGCTGGCCCTTGATTCCGCAATCTCAGAGCTGCCGCAAGGCTTTGAGACCCAGGTGGGCAACCGCCTGTACGAATTCCTGCCCTCTGGCGTGGTGCAACGCATTTGCATCGCCAGGGCGCTGGCGGTGCGCCCGCGCGTACTCCTCATGGACAAGGTCGACGAGGCCATGGACCAGGACAGTCGGCGCATCTTTCATTGGCTTCTGCGACAGCTCAAGGGCCATTGCACCATTGTCATGGCCAGCACCGACCCGACCGTCCTGGCCCTGGCTGACCGGGTCCTGGAATTCCAAAACGCCAGCCTTGCGCCAGCGTCGGTAGCGAGCTGCGTGGAAGGGCATGAGCAGGCGGAGGCCAAGGGGCTGCCCGGAGAGATGGCCTGGATGCGCTGGGTCATGCAGACGGCCCGCACCTGGGAGGACATCACCGGAGTCATCAAGCGCATGGACATCGTCCAGGTTGACGAGGACCACCGCATCTTCACCGAATACGTGCTGGAGCTGAACCAGGTCATCGAGGCCTTCAGCAACCCCGACACCAGCCTGGATGATTTGTCCAACGGATCTGAAATATTTAAGAAGATTCAGGAATACGCTGTGGTGCACTTCGGGCGCGAGGAAGGGATCATGCTGGAGGCAGGGTGTCCGTCCCTGGAGGAGCACCAGGCACAGCACGCCATTTTCAACGGCATTGTGGAAAAGCACCGCCGGGAGTTCAGCGAAGGGCAGCTCAACATCACCTCCGCTCTCAAGCTCTCCATCCTTGACTGGTGGGTGCGGCACATCAACACAGTGGACTACAAGTCGCTGATTCTTGAGCCCAGGCCACTGGGGAAGCGGGGCGCGGATGAGTAAGCGCACCATCCAAGCCAGCATTGCCGGCCAGGGATCCTTTGCGGCCTGCCTGGTTCCCTTGCTCGACGCCCTGGGCTGGCACGGCAACCACTTCCACCTGGCCGAGTCCCTGCCCCATGGCCTGGACACCCTGGCGCTGTCGGACCTGCTGAACGTGTTGTCCAACCTGAAGTTTGGCAGCAAGGCCTTGCCTGTGTCGCTGGACCGCATCGACCTGCGCACCTTGCCGTGCCTGTTCCTGGCCGAGGGGGGCGAGCCGGTGGTGCTCATCAAAGGAGACAGGGACAAAATCCTGGCCTTCGACAGCCGTCAGGGGAGCTATTGCGAGATGGCTCCGACCCCCACTCGGGGCACTGCGTTTTTCTTCTCCATGACCGAGACCGGCGGCGTCACCCTGCAACGCCAGCAGGCGGAGTGGTTCCAGAAGGTGCTTGCCCGGTTCGGCAAGCCCTTCCGGCAGGGGCTGTTCATCTCGTTCCTGCTCAGCCTGCTGGCCCTGGTGATGCCGCTGTTTGTCATGACCGTCTACGACCAGCTGCCCTTTCTGCGTGAAAAGGCGACGCTGGTGTACATCATCATCGGGGTCATGGTCTTTGTCGCCAGCGACTTCGGCCTGCGGCTCATCCGCTCCGGGCTGCTCGGATTCGTGGGCGCGCGGTTGGGCAACATCGTGGGCAACGAGGTGTTCCGCCGCATCCTGTATCTGCCCCCGCCCTTCACCGAGTCCGCCTCCATTGGCTCGCAGACGGCCCGGATCAAGGACTTCGATTCTGTGCGGGAGTTCTTTTCCGGGCAGGGGCTGGTGGCCCTCTTTGAGATTCCCTTCGCCCTGCTGCTCACCCTGGCCATGGTTTGGCTCGGCGGGCGCATCGTCTTCGTGCCCCTGGGCGCCATCGCCCTTTTCGGCCTTATGGCGCTCATCTATCTGCCCCTGATCAAGCAGGCGGGCATGGACGGAGCCCAGGCCGGCACCACGCGCCAGGACCTGATCATGGAGGTGCTGACGAAGATGCGGGCCATCAAGTACACCGGCGCCGCAAACATCTGGCTGGAGCGGTTCCGCAAGTCCTCGGCCGAATGCACCGCCGCCAACTACCGGTCGGCCCAACTGGCCGCGTCCATCAACACCCTGACCAACGCCCTCATCACCACTGCCGGAGTGGCCACCCTGGCTGTGGGCACCACCGGCGTGCTGGCGGGCAGCATGAGCATGGGCGCGCTGGTGGCCTCCATGTTCCTGGTCTGGCGCATCCTGGCGCCGCTGCGCTCGGCCTTCGTGGTGATCATGCAGGTGGAGCGCATCGGCAAGAGCATCCAGCAGGTCAACCGGCTCATGAACATGGAGATCGAGAACCGGTCCGAGGCCATCCTGACCCTGAACCGCAACATCCAGGGCCGAGTGGAGTTCTCCCAGGTCTCCATCCGCTACATGCCCGACGCCCACCCGGCCCTGCTCAGCGTGAGCTTCAGCGTAGAGCCCGGGGAGATTCTGGTCGTGACCGGGCATGACGGAGCGGGCAAGTCGACGCTGCTCAAGCTGCTCATGGGCCTGTACCAGCCCCAGGCCGGGCGCATCACCCTCGACAGTTCCGCCCTGCGGCAGATGGACCCCATCGCCCTGCGGCGGACCATCGGCTACGCCCCGCAGACGCCGCAGTTCTTCTATGGCACCATCGCCCAGAACTTGCGGCTGACCAATCCCCTGGCCAGCACGGAAGACATGAAATCCGCATGCGCCAGGGCCCGCGTGCTCGACGAGATTGAAGCCCTGCCCGAGGGGCTGGAAACCCGCGTGGGCGACTTCAGGATCCGGCAGTATTCCGAGACCTTCTGGCGCAGGTTGAACCTGGCCCGGGTGCTTATGCGCAATGTGCCCATACTCTTGCTGGATGAGGCGGTGGAACCGCTCGACCCGGCCAAGGCCGAGTCCTTTCTGCAGAACCTCCGGGAGATCAAGCGCTCCTCGACCCTGGTCCTGGTGACCAACCACAGGCAGTATTTCCAGATAGCGGACAAGGTGCTTTGGCTGGAAAAGGGCCGTGTGAGGATGTTTGGGACTCCCGAAGAGGTGACTCCGCACCTGGAAGCCGCTCCCCCATGCTGAGGAAAGGATATACCCATGACAGATGACAAGCCGACAACGCTGCTTGGCAAGGTGAAGGCCAGGCTGGCGAACGTGAAGGTCAAGCTCCTGGACCGGGAGTCGCTGCACCTTTCCCAGGCCCTGCTACTGGAGGAGACCGGCGTTCCCGTGCTCATCCGCTACGTGGTTCTGACCCTGACCGGGGTGGTGGTGGTTTTCATCCTCTGGGCTTCCCTGACCAGCATCGACGAGGTGGCGGTGACCCAGGGCAAGCTCATCCCCACGGGGCATATCAAGCGCGTGCAGAGCCCGGACGGCGGCATCGTCGCCCAGATCATCGTCAAGGAGGGTCAGTCCGTCACCGCCGGCCAGCCTCTCGTGCTCATGGACCCAACCTCCTTGGCCTCGACCTTGGAGCAGTCGCAGGTGTCCCGCGAGGCCCTGGAGTTGCGCAAGATCCGCCTGCTGGCCCTCATCAGCGGCGAGGAGCCAGAATTTCCTAAAGACAAGTCCAAGTATGCCGAGATGGCGCGTGAGCAACGCCAGCTGTATAAGCAGACAGTTGAATCCATGAAGGTTCGGCGCGCCATTTTTCGCAATGAGATCAGCAGGTACAAGGCGGAATTGCGCTCGATGGACACCAAGGAAAAGGCTCTGCGGGAGCACCACGGCCTGATCAAGGATGAATTTGATGCCTACGACAGCCTGTTCAAGAAAGGAATGGTGGGTAAGATGGAGTTCTTTGGCGTCAAGCGCCAGCTGATCCAGGCCGACGAGAACCTGCTCCAGATGCCCATTACACGTCTACAGCTCAATGAGCGGCTCAGTGAGGCGGAGAACAAGCTCCTCAAGCTGGATGAGGAGGCCCGCGAAAGCTGGATGCAGGAACTGGCAAAAATTGACGAAGAGCTCTCCAAGACCCAAGAGACGATCAAGCGCCAGGAGCAGGATGTCAACCAACTCACCATCAAGTCGCCAGACACCGGTGTGGTGCATAATCTGAAGGTGCACACCATTGGCGAGGTCGTGCAGCGCGGCGGAACGGTGCTGGAAATCGTTCCTTTGGGCAAGGATCTGATCGTGGAGACGCGCATCTCAGCCCGCGACATCGGACACCTCCAGCCTGGCCAGCCTGTCACCGTGAAGTTCACCGCCTTTGACTACGCTCGCTATGGAGGCATCCGCGGCGAACTCAAGGAGATCTCGCCCACCACCTTCATGGACGACGAACAGGCTGGCGGTGGGGTATATTACAAGGGCATCATCGCGCTGGACAAGGCCTACGTGGGGGGCGATCCGGAGCGCAACAAGGTGTTGCCGGGCATGACCGTGCAGGCGGACATAAAGACCGGAACGAAGACGCTCATCGGCTACCTGCTCAAGCCCATATACATTTCCCTCAATCAGGCGTTCCGGGAGCGCTGAGAAGTGGTGCTGAGGCATAGGAAATGGGAGGCCACCGGGGGTAGAGCTCGGAGGTAGAACTCCCCCTGAGCCTGAGCAAAACGTCACTCCCCCCTCGCTGTCACATGAATGATTTGCACGGCTCGCCAAGTGCTGGGGCCAAGCGAAAGCGCGTCGGCGCGTGCTTGGCGCCGGTGCCGTGCGACCTACTGTGCAGGCGGCGAAGGGGAGCGCACCGCGACGCTTTTTCGTGTGCGCGCCGGGCTCGAGTACGATGTCTGCCTGTACGACATCCGACACCTGTGGATCACAACGATGCTCGACAAGAAGGTTGAGATTCCCGGCATCGCGCATCTGGCCGGCACCAGTCCACGCGTGATCATCAAGAACTACTACGAGGCGCACGCTTCGGAGACGGAGAAGGCGGCCGAACTGCTGCCGAGGCTCGGGACGGCGATGGGAGCACCTCTTCGGCTGGTCAAGCCGGTCAAGGTCGCGTGAAAATGTAGAGCAAAAATGTAGTGCAGCAAAGAAAAAGGGCTTGCGAAGCGATTCGCAAGCCCTTGATCTATCGGTGGTGGAGCTGGAGAGAATTGAACTCACGGCCTCTTGAATGCCATTCAAGCGCTCTCCCAACTGAGCTACAGCCCCACATCGTTGGGAAAGCTTGTCTAGCCAAGAGGGCGGTGTTTTGTCAACGGGAAAATGAAGAAACCTGAAAATTTGAAAGCAGGTGCGCCCGGCGTTGCTTCCAGGGCAGGATTGGCGTATTTGTGGACCTGTCCGGGAGCCCCCGGAACACCTGCAACAACGGACCGCGCATGACCAGGACCCTGCTACGAATCCTCGCCAAGCTCGCCTGGGTGGCCGTGGTCTTCTTTGGCATCACCGTCATCAGCTTCTGGGTCATCCATCTGGCCCCGGGAAAGCCCACGGATTTGCAGACCACGCTGAATCCTGGCGCCAGCGCCGTCGCTCGCGAGCGCCTGGAAAAGCTCTACGGCCTGGACCAGCCCATCCACGTGCAGTACGGCCAATGGGTGGGCCGCATGGTCAAGCTGGACTTCGGCCGGTCCATGAGCGGCGACAGCAGGCCCGTGTGGGACAAGATCAAGGAGCGCCTGCCGCTGACCTTTGGCATGAACATCGTCTCGCTTTTCTTGACCCTGGCCATCGCCATACCCATCGGCGTGGCGGCGGCCTGGAGGCAGGGCGGGGCCTTTGACCGGATCTCCACGGTGATAGTCTTCGCGGGTTTCGCCATGCCCGGCTTCTGGCTGGCGCTTCTGCTCATGCTGCTCCTGGGCATCATCTGGCCGATTCTGCCCATATCCGGCCTCACTAGCTTGGGTTTTGAAAAGCTGTCCTTCTGGGGCAAGGCCTGGGATCTCCTCCGCCACCTGGCTCTGCCGGTGTTTTTGTACACCTTCGGCAGCTTGGCGGGCATGTCGCGCTTCATGCGCGCCAGCATGCTCGAGGTGCTGCGCCAGGACTATATCCTCACCGCCCGCGCCAAGGGGCTGCCAGCGCGCACTGTGATCTTCCGCCACGCGCTCAGGAACGCGCTTTTGCCCGTCATCACCATCCTGGGCCTTTCGGTGCCCGGACTCATCGGCGGCAGCGTCATCATCGAATCCATCTTCGCCCTGCCGGGCCTGGGGCAGCTCTTCTACCAGGCGGTCATGAGCCGCGACTACCCGCTGATCATGGGCAGCCTGGTGCTGGGCGCTGTGCTCACCCTCATCGGCAACCTGCTGGCCGACCTGGGCTATGGCCTGGCTGATCCGCGCATCCGCGCCGCCGGGCGCGGGGGGGATGAGTCATGAGCGCGCAGCGTTTTGCCCCTGCGCGCAAGAAAAAGCCGCTGGCCCCGCCCACTTGGCTGGAGCGCTACGGCATGCTGGCCCTGGGCCTGCTGCTGGTGGGCGGCATGAGCCTGGCCGCGCTTCTGGCCCCGTGGCTCGCGCCGCATGATCCCAACGCCATCAACGTGGACGCCCTGTTGCTGACGCCGTCTTTGGCGCATCCCCTGGGCACGGACGCACTGGGCCGCGATGTGCTTTCGCGCATCCTCTACGGCGGTCGCGTATCGCTGTGGGTGGGCTTTGTGGCCGTGGGCATCTCCTCGGCCATCGGGCTGGCCCTGGGGCTGGCCGCTGGCTATTTCGGCAAATTGGCCGACGAGATCATAATGCGCGGGGTGGACGTGATGCTCTGCTTCCCGTCCTTCTTTCTGATTCTGGCGGTCATTGCTTTCCTTGAGCCCAGCCTGACCAACATCATGGCCGTCATCGGGCTCACCTCGTGGATGGGCGTGGCGCGTCTGGTGCGGGCCGAGGCCATGAGCTTGCGCGGGCGCGACTTTGTGCTCGCCGCGCGGGTGGCCGGCGCTGGCCCCATGCGCATCATCCTGCGGCATATTTTGCCAAACGCCCTGGCCCCGGTGCTGGTTTCCGCCACCCTCGGCGTGGCTGGAGCCATTCTGGTGGAGTCCTCGCTCTCGTTCCTTGGCCTGGGCGTGCAGCCGCCGGACGCAAGCTGGGGCAACATGCTGCTTGACGGCAAGGAAGTGCTGGAGGTCGCCCCATGGCTTTCGGTGTTCCCCGGCCTGGCCATCCTGTTCACTGTGCTGGGCTACAACCTGTTGGGCGAAAGCCTGCGCGACCTGCTGGACCCGCGCCTGCGGAGGTGAGCATGAGTGAGCGTGTCGCCTATCCTGAATTTGAGGCCCGGCACCCCTGGCTTGTGCGGCTCCTGAACGCCTATCATATTTCAGACGAATCGGTGCGGGCGGACCTCGCCGAGCAGACGGCCCGGCGAGGGCACGGCGTGGCCTGCGGGCCGGGCTGCCTCAACTGCTGCGTCGATCAGGTTATCCCGGTTTCGGAGTTCGAGGTGCTGGGCCTGTGGTGGTACGCATCCGAGATTCTGGAGGGCCCGATTCAGGACGAGCTGAAGCAGCGCCTGTTGGGGCACGGGCAGGTGGGCGAGTGCGCCTTCCTGGTTGATGGCCGTTGCAGCGTCTACCCGGTGCGGCCCTTTGTGTGCCGCCAGTATTACGTGTTCCGCAAGCCCTGCGAGCCGGGCGAGAACGTCTACGACACCCGGCTCAAGGACGCCTACCGGGCCGGGCTGGACAGCGGGCGCGAACTGGCCTGGCAGCTCATTCCGCTGTACGGGGTGGCTGAGGAAAACGTTGATTGGCTCTTCGAGAGCGGCTATATTTCCCGAAAGGGCAAGCATCTCCACACTTTGCCCCTGGACAACATCGTCATGCACATGAAGACCTCCGCGCATCGTCGCAAGGCTCGCAATGCTTGAACTTTTGCGCATACGTGACTTGGCCCTCATCGAGGACGCCGAGCTGGAATTCGCCCCTGGCATGAACGCCCTTACCGGCGAAACCGGCGCGGGCAAAAGCTTCATCGTGCGCGCCATCGATTTTCTCACCGGCGAGCCCATGAGTGCCGACCTTGTGCGCCCCGGCAAGGAGAAAGCCGTGGTGGAGGCCGTGTTCGTCGTGCCCGGAGAGAACGGCCATGGCGCGGAGGATCTCATCATCCGGCGCGAACTCTCCGCCGACACGGGCCGCAGCCGTGTCTTCGTCAACGACCGCCTGGGCTCCCTTGAGACCCTGCGCGAGCTGCGCGCGGGCCTGGTGCTGCACACCAGCCAGCACGGGCAGCAGAAGCTGTTGCAGCCCGCATACCAGGGGCGCATTCTGGACAGTTTTCTGGCCGAGCCGGGCCTCTTGCCCGAGCGTGATGCGGCCCTGGCCGCAGTGAAGGCCGTGCAGGCCGCCCGCGTGGAGCTGGACGAGCGGGTGGCCGGGCTTTCTCGCCAGCGTGAATTTCTGGAGTTCCAGCGCGCCGAGATCTCCAAGGTCAAGCCCCAGCCCGGCGAGGAGGACGACCTCTTGGCCCGCAAGGCCGGGCTCAAGGACCGCGAGCGTCTGGACGAGGCGCGGGGCCGAGCCCTTACCGCGCTTTTGGGCGAGGCGCCCCTGGCTGCCCTTGTGGGCGATCTGGCTCGCGCCCTGAGCCAGTTGACGCCCTTTGACGAGTCCTTTGCCGCAGACAAGGACGCGGCTGAGGACTTTCGGCACCAGCTGGCCGCCCTGGAGACGCGCATCCGCCGTCTGAGGCTGGACGACGGCCCGAACAGCGAAAACGACATCGAGGCCATCGAGTCCCGCTTGTTCGAGCTGGCCAAGCTCAAGCGCAAGCTGAACAAGGGCCTGGACGAGATTGTGGATTTGGGCCGCCAGGTGGAGGAGAATCTGTCCTTCCTCGACTCCTGCGCCCTGGACGCCAAGCGCCTGGAGCGCGACGAGGCCGAGGCAGCGAAGATGCTTGGCGGCGTGCTGGAGCGGCTGAACGCCGCGCGCCAGGACGCCGCAGACCGGCTGTGCGCCCGTTTGGGGCAGGAGCTGGCGGGCCTGGGCTTCTCCGAACACGCGCGGGTGGAGTTCGTGTTCGAGCCCGCCGCCGTGTACTCGGGGCCGGAGGGCGTGCTCTCCGAACTGCGCGGCAGACTTTTCTGGGTGCCCAACCCAGGTCAGCCGCCGCGTCCCCTGGACAAGATCGCCTCCGGCGGCGAGCTTTCGCGGTTTTTGCTGGCCCTGGCCGGATTGCAGGCCGAGAGCGCCAAACCGAGCCTCATTTTCGACGAGGTGGACGCCGGCATCGGCGGCCACACCCTGACCCGCGTGGGCGAGCGCCTGCGCGCCCTGGCTGGCCGCCAGCAGATGATCCTCATCACCCACTGGCCGCAGCTGGCCAAATTGGCCGACCGCCATTTCCAGGTGCGCAAGGAGGTGCTGGACGGCCTCACCTTCACGGGCTGCGCCCGGCTTGACCCTGCTGCCATCGAGGCCGAGCTGTCGCGCATGAGCGGCGGCGGCGCGCAATAGCCCTGGGCGCCCTCGCCCTGATCGGCCCCAGGCCAGCACCCTCTACTCGCCCCTTGAGTCCTCCGGCCCGCCGGGGTAGATATGTTTGGCCGGGACGCAGCCAGCCCCGGCAAGGAGAACAAGAATGATCCGCCGACTCGCCTGGGTGTTCATCGCCCTTGCCGCTTTATTGCTCATGGCCTGCGCCCACGCGGCCTATACCAACAGAAGCCAGCTTCTGCTCATCAGCGAGGGCCAGGAAATGGCCCTGGGCCTGCAAAGCGCCCAGGACGTGCTGAAGAAAGAGAAGGAAAGCACGGACGAACTTCAGGTGGAGCGCGTGAAGCGCGTGGGCAGGCGCATCGCCTTTGCCGCCAATAAGCCGGAATACAAATGGGAGTTCCACGTCATCGACAAGGACGTGGTCAACGCCTTCTGCCTGCCGGGCGGAAAGGTCTTTTTCTACACCGGCATTTTGAACCTCACCACCACCAACGACGAACTGGCCGCAGTCATGGGGCACGAGGTGGCCCACGCGCTGCTGCGCCACGGCGGCGAGCGCATGAGCGTGGCCCTCATGGCCCAGCTGGGCGGTTCTGCCGCCTCCCTCGCCCTAGGCTCCACCGTGAGCCCGGCAGCAAGCCAGGCCTTCAACCAGGCCTACGGCATGGGCGCGCAGGTAGGGGTGCTTCTACCCCACAGCCGTTCACAGGAGTCCGAGGCCGACGAGGTGGGCATGATCCTGGCGGCCAAGGCCGGGTATGAGCCCTCGGGCGCGCTTTCCCTGTGGCGCAAGATGGACGCCTACGCCAAGAGCAAGGGCCAGAACGTGCCGGGCTTTTTGTCCACCCACCCAACCACCACGGACCGCATCGCGGCCATTCAGGCCAAGATGGGAGCCGTGCGGGCCAAGTACTACCAGCAGGCGGAGCTGCGCTAAGGCGCGGCGGCGGGCCTCATGATCCTCTGCAACGGCTGCGGCACAAAGAATCAGGACGACGCGCACATCTGCGCCACCTGTGGTCGCAAGCTGCAGTCGCGCTGGGCCATGCCCGCCGGGACCAACGGGTCAACCAATGGCGCGGTCAATGGCGGGGTCAATGGCGGGGCAGGGGCCTCCGGCCCGCTGGACCTGGACGCCCTGGGCAAATCCTCCACGGGGGATACTGCGCAGTCTTCGGGCATGGATGGCGGAGCGTGGGAGACCATCGCCCCGGTCCAGCACACGCTGGATGAGCATGCGGCGAAGCTGGTGCGCTCGGCGGCGGAGATTTGGGGCTATGCGCTTCTGCTCATCATCAGCGCGGGCGTCATGCTCTACATGCAGGACTGGCGCTACCTGGCGGGCGGGCTGGTCATCGCCGCCGGCCTGGCCTGGGCGCGGGGGATTTGAAGGGATGGATGTTTCTCTTTTGACTTGATTTATCCTCGTCGAATTTCCCGCCGCCGCGCCAGCCTCACAAGCCAGCGCGGCGGTTTTGCGTGATGCGCTGGAAAGGCGTCGCCCTTGGCGCAACCGGCATTGCCCCGGCCCGGCGCTCATTGTATAGCGTGACCAGGAGCACCTCATGCACACCCTCACTTTTCGCGTCACCGGCCTGGTTCAGGGCGTGTGGTTCCGGGGCTGGGTACAGATGACCGCCCAGGGGCTGGGCCTTCGTGGCTGGGTGCGCAACCTGCCAGATGGATCAGTGGCGGGCCAGGCCCAGGCTGCGGACGACTCCAGGCAGGGCAGGGCCGCGCTGGAGCGTTTTACGGAACTGCTGCATGTCGGGCCGCCCTCGGCCCGTGTGGCCCGCGTGGAGGCAGAAACAGCCGACCTTCCGGAAGTCTTCGACGGCTTCAACGTGCGCCGCTGACCGTGGCTGTTGAGTCGCTGAGCCTGGTGCAAATCATCTCGTGGACGCAAAAGAAGAAGGGCCCCGATCTTTCACTCGGAGCCCCTGTTCTTTTTGGTGCCGAAGGGGAGACTCGAACCGCTAACACCTGTATGTCACTGAACCGCCTGGGAAAAACTAACACCGGCGGTCCTCAACCGGCACAAGGACAAGAGCACGAAACGGCACAGGCGGTCAAGGCTCTTGCTGGATTCGGGGCAGGTCACTCTTTAGTTTTGAAAATTTGCATATAGTCCTCTTCGCCTTAGATTAATTATTCTAAGGCACCTAAGCCGCTGCCCTTTTCCTAATCTCTTCTAACTTGCTGACCAACAGGTCCACCTTGGCCATTGGGAAAATCCCCTCAGGGCCTACGGGGTTAATATCTATGAATGGAGGCTTGTAGAGCCGCTCAGTCTCCATGATGCCGTTCTCCATGAGGTGCTGGACAACCAAGTCTATGAATTCTATTTGGTTGGGAGTTGCTGTCGTGCCTGCTATCAACTCGTTAAGGGCCTCTACAGCCGCTTCACGGTCCAGGCCGACCAAAGTCCGTATAAAGATTCCAAGCCCCTGACTCTGCTCCTTGGCTTTTGTGATGAGAGTCTTTGACCCGCCAGCCTGCTCCAACATTTTTTCAAGCTCTTCAAGGTCAGTCGGAGTAAGCTGTAGGTTCCTGCGGAGGCGTTGCAGGGCCAAATTGTCTTCATGGTCTCTGAGGAATTGCCTGGCCTTTTCCTTGAACTTGACCATGTCCAGGCCGTTCTTCACTTCTGTGAGTTCAACGGTAGTCTCCTCACCAAACTCATCCTCAAAGTCCGTGTAAACTATCTTTTTCTTGCCCTTTTCAATCAGCTTAACCAGGGCGCGGAGCTTCTTCCTGGCGGTCTCAAGCATGGGAACGGTTACGTCCGTCCACCATTCTTCACCAGCCATTTCCTGTATGAGAGATATTTGGGCTTTGATTGCAGGGATTGCTTCCTGGCTTTCCAAGGCGCTGGCGATGGCTCGAATTTGGTCGCGGTAGCCCTCATAGCTTTTGTCAGCTTTTAGAACCGCCAACTGCACCCTAAGAATCATAAGGTCGAAGCGCTTGGCATCTTCATCGGTATCTTCAGCTTCTGTTGGCAGCCTTGAAACCTTTGTTGCCAGGTCATCGTAATCTTCTTTTGAAAGCTGCTTCCATGCACCTGCCTGGGCAAATTTCTCGACAGCCTTCCTCTGGGGGCGCACCACGAAGTTGTCCAGGTTCATGGCCGCAACCTGCCCCTGCAGGAATCCTATGGTCTCTTCCTTGAGTGGGGCGGTTGTGTCGTCGCCTTCTTTCTGGCGCTTGGTCAGTTCCTCTATGAGTTCCAGCCTGGTCTTGAAGAGCCTCGTGCCCAAGGGCTCTGTTGAGGCACCCTCTGTGACGTCCGGGTTCTGGCTAAAGAACTCAAGGTTCTGGCAGTAATCAAACAGGTAGAAGAACTTCTTGTTCTCGCCAGGTCCAAAGAGGTCAGGGCAGAGCCTGGTCCCACGGCCAATCATCTGCCAGAACTTGGTCTTGGAGCGCACGGCCTTGAAGAACGCAAGATTTACGACCTCAGGAACGTCTATGCCCGTGTCCAGCATGTCCACTGAGATTGCGATGTGTGGCGCTTTATCCTTGTTGGAGAAGTCATCAATCAGGTTCTGTGCGTACTCGGTCTTGTAGGTAACGACCCTAGCAAAATGGCCTTTGTAATGAGGGTAGCTCGCGTTGAACCGCTCAGCGATGAAGTCTGCATGGTGATTATTCTTAGCAAAAATGATGGTTTTCCCTAATCTGTCCCCACCAGCAACCTTCTGTCCCCGCTCCATTAGGTGCTTCAGGACTTTATCCACGGTGTCTTCGTTGAACAGCCATTTGTTCAAGGCCGCAGGGTCTACCACTTCTGGAATCGTCCCTTCCTCACCCCATTCCAGGGCGTCCCACTGCTCCTTCTCCTCTTCAGAAAGCTCATCATATTTTATGCCTTCCCTTTGGAATTTCAAAGGGACTGACACTGCCTGAGGCGGAACCAAGTGGCCGTCTGCAACCGCTACATCCAAGGCATAGGCATCCGTTGGAACACCTGTCTCAAGGTCAAAGAGGCTGTAAGTGTTATGGTCAATCTCATCCTTGGGGGTGGCTGTCAGGCCCACCAGGAAGGAGTCAAAGTATTCAAAGATGGCTCTGTACTTCTGGTAAACAGACCGGTGGGCCTCATCGATGACGATAAGGTCGAAGTGCCCAACACCAAACTTGCGCTCTGCGTCGAAGGAATCGATGAGCCCCATCATGGTGGGGTAGGTGGAAACGTAGACGCGCCCGTCAGTGTTCTTTTCCGTAACCAGATTCACAGGAGCCGAGTCTGGCAGGTGCTTTTTAAAGGCGTTCACAGCCTGTCTGACGAGCGCCACTCGGTCCGCAAGGAAGAGTACTCGCTTCACCCAGTTGCAGCGCATGAGCATGTCAGCCAAGGCGATGACGGTTCTGGTCTTCCCAGCCCCTGTAGCCATGACCACCAGAGCCTTCCGCATGTGGTCTTTTTCAAAGGACTCGCCAATCCTGCGGATGGCTCTCGTCTGGTAGTAGCGCTCAACAATCTCAGCTTTGATGACCGCTTCCGAGAGGCGCTTCTTGCTGGTCCTGCGCTGGATAATTAATTCTAGCTCGTCTTTCTTGTAGAACCCCTGGATGGCCCTCGGAGGGTAGCTGGCATCATCCCAAATCCAATGGTCATAGCCGTTGGAGAGAAAGATGACCGGGCGCTGCCCAAACTGCTTCTCAAGGCAATCCGCATAAAGCTTAGCTTGCTGCTGCCCAATCTTAGGGTCCTTCTTGGTGCGCTTGGCTTCAATCAAGGCCAGGGGCTTTCCGTCATCGCCCCAGAGAACGTAGTCCACATAGCCCTTGCCCTGGTTGTTGGGCATGCCCAGGACTTCAATCTCAAGATTCTTCTCACCAATCTCCCAACCAGCTTCTTTGAGCAGAAGGTCGATGAAAAGGTCTCTGGTCTCCGCTTCTGAGTAGTCGTGCGGGTCTGGTTTGCCAGCGTTGGCTTTCTTGGTGGCCGCTACGAGTTCACGGAGTTTCTGAAGCTCTTCGTCCACCGCCACCTTGTCGGCAAGGACAGCAGAAAGCTTCTCGTCCTTCTCCTGCAGTTTTGTTTCAATCTGCTGAAGCTGTTCAGGAGTTAGCGGAGGGGCAGGAGCAGCCTGCTGGACAAGCTCCACGGAAAAGCGCTGTGCGGGGTCTGGAGGCGTTTTCTGGGAATAGGTTCGGGCTACCCAGTAGCAGAGGTGGAAAAGCTCCTTGGCGGCGTTGAGCGAATCGCTGGGAGTCAGTTTTCTGGTGCTATGGGCGGCCATGTTGCCAAGGTCTTTAATGAACTTGGCCTTAGTGAATAGCGCTCCCCCTACATTCTGCCGGAAACTTGGCTCGTTAATCAGTGCGTTCAGGTTGTCCTTGTAGGGCAGCTTGAACGTCTTGTCGTGCTTGTAGAGCCAGGAAACAGCTAATTCCAAGGCCCTTCTGGAGTAGAAACAAGAAGTGCGAGGGTCGGCACTCACCAATCCTTCCGCCTTGGTGGCGGCTTCATAGAGTGAAGGCCATTCGGACTGAAGGAAGGTGAAATTGCTCATGGTTCTATAGTTCTCCCCTGAAGGCGCGGTGTTGGAGGGAAGAGAAAAGGGAGTCAAGTTGGCCAAGCGAAGTTTTGCAGCAAGTTGTCAGGTGTTCGGCAAAATCACTCCTGCGGGCATACTCCTGCTGAAGCTCAAGGGGTGGAAATACAAGTGGTAGTGACCGTTGGCGTGTAATCCCAATATACGCCCTTGTTGATTGAATCGCATCCTTTTTCAGCACAGCCTGAAACCATGCTGTTTTGAAGTATCCAGCTAAGAACTGGCTGTCTAGCAAGCGCCCAGTTCTATAGTATGTAACCTGCGGAGATAGTATTACTGATTCTTGACGACTAGGGACGATTGCCACTTCTCCAACCGTGCCTTTGTGGGACAGTAACACATCATTTGGTTTCCCAAATCCTACCCGGAGTTTTTTCAACCACGTTGGGTCAAGTCTATAGGCTACATCTACGTTTAGTTGCCCGCCAGAAAGGCAGTTCGCCATGACAAAAGGCACCCCTGTTTCTGAAAAATCGGATACTTTGGGGTGGAGTTCGCCATGGTTTCCGTCTTGGATGTTCAGAATCAAACCTGCGTCCAAAGCATCTTGAACAGTCCCTGACTTCCAACCCAGGGGATTGGTAACAGGGTCCCCAAACATCTCAATGAAGATGGACTGCGTGAGGCTGTCCAACTGCGCCAGAGCTTCCCGACGCTTGGCCCTGAGAGCATCAGTTTTGTCCAGAATGGCGGCGATACGGCGTTGTTCGGTGATAGGTAATACTGGGATTCTAAGTGAGAGTAGTGCTTCCTTCCCTACGGTTGCTTGATTTACCCACTGGCGGCACATGCCCTCAAATATCCTGTTCTGAAACTGATATGATAGCCAACGGGCTAAATACTTACCGTCTACCTTGTCTTGATTCGTTCTAATTCTTATAAAATGATTACTGAATGTAACTGGTTCATCACATCCACCAAAGAAAGCACTTTTCCCAACAAGTGCTGGGCTATTGGTTGCGTTGAAAAGAACATCACCATAATTCAACATAATAGACTCTGATTTCTTTGAGCCAATGGACACTCGCCTCCTTTTTGAGAGGTCAAGTTGTCCATCTGGTGTTATGTTATTCATTCTTATCTGAAATGTGCCAGAGTCTAAGTTTTCACCAGAGGCAAATCCAGACTTCGCCTCTTTGATTATGTCTGAAATTCTGGCGTACCGAATAGCTTGCACTACAGCATCCCCTCAAGCTCTTTCAATCCAGCCTGAATCTCAACTTCAAGTTTGTTCAGCTTGGACAGGATTTCCTTGGGCGGCAGGTGCTGCACCGTCTCATGAACCACTTCTTTGTAGCGATTGATGGAAAGGTCATATCCATTGGCGGCAATGTCAGCCTTGGGAACACAGAAGCTCTGGTCTGTGCGTGTCCTTTGACGTTCTGTGCCCGCCCTTTCTGCCCAGCGGCCCAGGACATCAGGAAGGTTGTTCTTAAGATGCTCTTCTGCGGTCAGAGCCTGGGCAGGGTCAACACCAAGCTTTTCGTCAGGCAGAAGCGCCTGGCGCTTGTCATCAAGGCTCCAACCATCGGCCTGCATGTCATAGAACCAAACATGGTCCGTGCCGCCCGAGTTGGTCTTTGTGAACACCAGGATGGCCGTAGAAACGCCTGCGTAGGGTCTGAACGCTCCAGAGGGCAGAGAGATGACCGCGTCCAGCTTCTGGTCCTCTATGAGCAGCCTGCGCAGTTCCTTGTGGGCCTTAGAAGAGCCAAAGAGCACCCCGTCAGGAACAATGACCGCAGCACGGCCACCGGGCTTTAAGAGCCTCAGGAAGAGGGCTAGGAACAGCAGTTCCGTCTTCTTGGTTTTGACGATGGCCTGGAGGTCCTTGGCCGTGTTCTCGTAGTCCAGAGAACCGGCAAAGGGCGGATTGGCCAGAATGAGTGAGTATTTCTCTTCGTCACCAGCATGGTCCTGAGCCAGGGAGTCCTTGTAGCGAATGTCAGGGTTCTCAACTCCGTGCAGGGCCATGTTCATGCTTCCAATGCGGAGCATGGTGTTATCAAAGTCGTAGCCGTTGAACATCTTCTGGTGGAAGTGCTTGCTAGCGTTGTCATCACGGAGAATCTCTGGGTGCTTCTCGCGCAAATACTCTCCTGCCGCCACCAGGAAGCCGCAGGTGCCGCACGCTGGGTCGCAGATGATATCCTTGGCCGTTGGTGCGCTCATTTCCACCATGAGCCTGATGATGTGCCTTGGGGTGCGGAACTGACCATTTCGTCCAGCGCTGGCAATCTTGCTGAGCATGTACTCATAGAGGTCGCCCTTGGTGTCGCGGTCCGACATGGGCACCTGGTCGAGCATGTCCACGACCTTAGACAGAAGGCCAGGAGTCGGGATGGTGAAGCGGGCTCCCTCCATGTGCTTGGAGTAAGTGGAGCCGTTCCCTCCTAAGGTCCTGAGGAAGGGGAAGACATGCTCACCAACTACGGTGAACATCTCCTCAGCAGCAAAATTCTTGAAACGAGACCACCTAAGGTCATCGTAGGAGCGGCCCTTGGGGTCTATCCCCTCAGGGAAAACGCGCCGCTCCATGGGCTTCTTGAGCCGCAGGGATTTGTTCTCTTCTAGGGTGTGTGCCTCATCCAGACGGCGCATGAAGAGCAGGTAGGTAATCTGCTCAATAACTTCCAGAGGGTTAGATATCCCGCCAGACGCAAAAGCATTCCAAATGGAATCAATTTGATTCCGAATTTCGCCAGTGAGCATGGGGGAAACCTCAATGCACTAACAGTTGGGAAGCTCTAGGCTTCAATCTTGTGCGCCTCAAGAACGGTACCATTCTCCACCTTAATGGAGATGGTAGTCGTCTCACCGAGTTCATTGGCAAACCTAGTGGCCTGCTCTATCTGCTCAAAAATATGTCGTTTTCCACTGTTTACATCTGTTGAAATTGAATCACACTGCGCCTGGAGTGCGTTTCGTCTAGCGTCTATCGTGCTCTGGAAATTGAAGCAGGACTCTATCGTCTTAATCTTTGTGTCAGCACATCTGTTGTATTTAGACAATGATTCAACTATCTGAGACACGCTACCAGAAATAGCCTCGTGCCTGACAGCTTTAAGATTTTGCTCTCCTGGATAGGCCAGCAACAACTGCCAGCACGCTGCTCTTGCCTTTGCATTCAGTATGATTTGAGAGAATGAGCCGTTCGCAGATGTAAACTTCTGATTGATTCTGTCGGCGTACTCTTTTGTGCCAATTGCATCTTCATCGAGTAACATCATAGAATTACGGTTACTTTCAATTTCGAGGAGCAAGTGCTCATGTATGCCACATAACTGTGCCTCAATCTGTTCCAATCGAAGGCGCATGTGTGGCTCGCGCTCACCGTTTTGTATGGCGTAGTACGCCTGCTCCATATATGTTAACGAACCAAGTATCTTGGATTTTCTCTGAGAGTCTAAAAACTCTTTTATTTCGTTAATCCCAGATTTTATGGTGTTAAGCTTCTTGCTAATGTCAGCTAGGTGCTTCTGGGCAACAAGGGTTGAGGCTATTTGCCACGCAAGGGCTGAGTTCAGCACTGTAGATAGATTTCCACCATCAAAGAGCCTAGCATGCTCAACGATTTTCCCATCCTGCATGGCAAAGGCTCTAAATCCAACTCCATCACTTGCAGACACAAGATTACCGCTAATGCTGACATTCATGTAGTTGCCTGAAGCGACAAGGGCGGATGAAGCCGCTTGTGGTAACACCTGGAAAATACTGTTTATCTGTCCAAACAGGGAGGAGCCGGATGGTATTGGAGTGCTGTTCGCTTCGTGGTACGCATCGGCCTCGACATGTTTAATCCTTATCGCTGGTATCTCAGCAGTACGGCCAACGCAAATCTCTGAAACCACGACAGGTGGTAGCGCCTCTTCTGGGTCTTGCTTGGGTTG
>NZ_JAUYFU010000020.1 GCF_030689645.1 Humidesulfovibrio sp. | reverse complement strand
GCCTTCGGCGTGGTCATGATCCTCATCTACATCCTGGTGGTGGGCTGGTTCGGCTCGTACACCACGCCCATAGCCATCATGTCGCCCATCCCGCTCTCGCTCATCGGCATCATCCCGGCCCACGCCCTCACCGGCTCGTTCTTCACTGCCACCAGCATGATCGGCTTCATCGCCGGGGCGGGCATCGTGGTGCGCAACTCCATCATCCTCGTGGACTTCATTAACCTTCGGCGCTCGGAGGGCCACAGCCTGGAGGACTCGGTCATCGAGGCCGGGGCGGTGCGCTTCCGGCCCATGCTGCTCACCGCCATCAGCGTGGTGGCCGGGGCCTTCGTCATCCTGTTCGACCCCATCTTCCAGGGACTGGCCCTCTCGCTTCTGGCCGGAGAAGTGGCGGCCACGCTGTTCTCGCGCATGGTGGTGCCGGTGATGTACTACCTGGACCAGCGCAGGAGCGACCATGCGGCCTAGGGCGCGCCTGTTCGGAATCGCCCTGGCGCTGCTTGCGGTCTGGGCCGCAGTGCCCGCATCGGCGCAGCCCCCTCGGCCCCTGGTCTTGGTGCTGGGTGACAGCGTCACCGCAGGCTACGGCCTGCCTGCCGAGCGGGCCTTCCCGGCTGTGCTGCAAGGACTGCTGGCCGGGGCCGGGCATCCGTCCGAGGTCGTCAATGCGGGGCTCAGCGGCGACACCACCGCAGGCGGCTTGGCTCGCCTGCCCGACCTCTACCCACCGCAAGCTTCACGCGCCCCGGACCTGCTCATCGTCGAACTAGGAGCCAACGACGCGATCCAGCGGCTTGCACTGGAAAGGGTGGAAGCCAACCTGGACTCCGTTTTGGTTTTTGCGCGCAAGCGGGGCTCGCGCATCCTGCTGACGGGAATCGGGGCCGGGATCAAACGCACGGACGCCTACCGGACGGCCTTCGAGGGCATCTACCGGCGCCTGGCGGAAAAGCATGGCGTGGCGTACTATCCGCGCATCGGCGACGGCGTGCGCGGCGACCCGCGCTACGTCCAGGCCGACGGCGCGCATCCCAATGCCGAGGGCGCACGAATCATCGCGGACCGGCTGCTGCCATTCGTGCTGCGCTTGCTGCAGGACGAACAGCCTGTTCGGTAGTGAATAGATTTGGGAGCCCTGGCAGTTCGAGACGGTTTTTCAAGTCTAACATGCCTAAAATAAATAATATTTAATCAATCCATTGACCGGGGTCTGGGGGCGGCGCCCCCAGTTTCACTTCATGAGGACAGAGTGACCATCGCCGAACGTCTCGCCTCGCTTGTCAGCGCCTCGCAGCTGCGCCACGCCCTGCGCACGGCCATTGCCGCCTCGGTCACCGCCGCGCTCACCCGCGTCCTCGACCTGGAGCAGGGCTACTGGGCCGTGTTCTCGTCCATTCTGGTGATGCAGGCCCACGTTGGCGGGTCCATGGCGGCAAGCTGGTCGCGCCTCTTAGGCACCGCATCCGGCGCTCTTCTTGGCGCTCTCGCCGTCACCGCGACCGACGCCCTGCTCGGCCCCGGAACCGGTCCCCTCACTGCGGCAATGTTTGCAACCGTCTTCTTCTGCGCGCTGCTGGCCGCGAAAAATGAGAACCTGCGCCTGGCCGGGCTCACGGCAGCCGTTGTCATTTGCCTGCATGAAGCCGGAGGCGGCAGCGCCTATTCCATCGGCCTGAACCGCTTCCTTGAGGTGGGGCTTGGAATCCTGGTAGCTCTGGCGGTGTCGCTGGCATGGCCCTCCCATGCACGGGTGGTGCTGCGCTTCGGCTTGTGCAAAGGGCTGGAGCAACTGGGCGAGCTGCTCGATGCCCTCATGGACAGCCGCATGCAGGGCCGTTACGACCGCCAGCGGGTGTTCCATTGCAAGGATGCTGTGCTGCGCCTGGCGCTGCGCAACCGCGAACTGCTGGCTTCGGCCCGGCGCGAGCCTGGCCCCGCAGGCCAGGGCGAAGAGCTCTCGGATCTGCTGCGCGCGGAGGACCGCCTGGCCGAGCACTTGCTGGCCATGGACCACGCCATAGAGAACGCGCCGCCCGAGGGCTTCCACCAACATCTCTCCCCAGAGCTGTGCGAACTGGGCTCGGCGCTCAAGGCTGCACTTGCAGATCTTGCAAGCGCCGTTCACGCGGGCGATCGCCCCGCCGCCACCGCCACGGCAAGGCTGGACGCCGCACTGGAAGGCACGGGCCAAAAACTTCTGGACCTCCGCCAGCAGCGCATCATCGCCGTGTACGACCTGGACGAGGTCATGCACTTCTACTCGTTCTATCATGCCCTGCGCGAGGCCGCCCGCGAGGTGCGCGACGAACTCGCCCGCCGCGTGGTGGCTTAGCAGAAGAAGACCCTTTCCCGGTCTTTTCTCTTCTCAAGATTAGCATCTGCAGCGGCCGCCCGGCATGTTCAAGACGCGTAAGCACGAAGGCACGAGAAGCCGAGGTCCCCAGAGACCCCCTTTACGCAGACGAAAACGGCCCGCCCTCCCGAGACAGGAAGGCGGGCCGTTTGCGTTGCGGCGGATGCGTGCGGGCTATTTCGCCCCGATCCAGCCATTCAGCGCGTCGATGATCTTGCGCGCCTGGTCTTCGCTGGAGATGGTGAACTTGCTCTGCTGCTTGTACTCGCCGTTCTGCTTGCGGTAACGGCGAATGGTGAAGGCCACCGGGCCGTAGTCGTTCTTGGCCTTGTCCCAGGAACGGTACTTGTACAGCAGCGTCGCCCAGGCGCCCTTGGAGAGGACCACCTTGTCCAGTTCCTCGGTGACGACGACGCCGTCCTCTTCATAGCTGATGGTCAATTCTTCTACGGTTTCGGCCATGCCTCCCCCTTCCTTATAATATGTGTGCCCCGGGCTGAATGCCGCAGGGGTCGCGCTTCTATCCCAGCGCAGCCATGTTGTCCAGAACCTGGTCCAGCAGGCCGCGGATGCCCGCCAGGCGCTCCGGGCGCTGGCACATGCTGCGGGCCGACTGCACATAGGGCAGTTTCACCGGGTCCACGATGATCTCGTCCGCGCAGTGTGTGGACAACTCGGCCATGCTGGCCGCGTTGGTCTCCAGATGAAATTGCAGACCAACCACGCGGTCATCGCAAGCCGTGAAGGCCTGATGCGCGCAGGCTTCGCTTTTGGCTGTCCACAGCGCGCCGGGCGGAATGGCAAAGGTGTCCCCGTGCCAGTGAAATGCTTCGTACTCTGCTGGCAGGCTGGCGAACACGCGGCTTCTGGCGGCGTCCGGCCCGGCCTGCACAAGGTGCCAGCCGATCTCGCGGTGGGTGTTCTTCGTCACCTTGCCGCCCAAAACATCTGCCAAAAGCTGCGCCCCCAGGCACACGCCGATAACCAGCTTGCCAGCGTCGATACTGGCCTTGAGAAAGCGCTTCTCCAGGGCCAGCCAGGGGAATGTGTCCTCTTCGTAGATGTTCATGGGCCCGCCCATGACCACCAGAAAGTCGAAGGCCGACGGGTCCGGCGGGGTCTCCCCGTTCCAAAGGTCGGTGTGGGTCAGGCCGTGCCCGCGCATTTGCGCCCAAGCGGCTATCTCCGCCTCATTTTCAAAGCTCTCGTGCCTGAGTCCGTGCAGACGAAGCATGAAGCCTCCGCAATGTGGGGTTTGGCCGCCGCCAGGGAGAATGCCCAGAGAACCTGGTGTTGTCCAGGCCCCTACAAATCAACCAGGGTGATGTCCGCCAGGTCCAGGGGCTGGCCCAGAAAAATCTCGCCCACCTTGGCGAAGCGTTCGGGATCGTCTGTGGCGAAGAAGCGCACGGTCCCGACTGGGCGACCGGCTCCAGAGCCGGGCTTCAGCAATCCGCGCCGGTCCAGCTCCTGGGCCACGCTCTCAGCCGTGGTCTCGGCGGAGTCCACCAGGCACACGCCCTCAGGCAAGGCCTTGCGGATGGCTTCGGCCAAAACGGGAAAGTGGGTGCAGCCAAGCACCAGGCAGTCCGGTCGGCCTTCGGGAAACTCGGCCATGAGCGGCGTCAGATAGCGCGCGGCCACGGCCTCCACCTCAGGCCCTTCGGTCCAGCCTTCTTCCGCAAGGGCGACAAAAACCTGCGCCGGGCGGGTGGCGATGGTGGCCTCGGGCCGCAGGCGCAGGATGGCGGTCTGGTAGGCCGCGCCGCGCACGGTGCTGCCCGTGGCGATGACCGCGATGCGGCCATGGGGGGCCTTGAGGGCGCAGGCGCGCGCGCCGGGCTCTATGACACCTACAACAGGCAGGTCTGGGTAGGCTTCGGCAAGGCCTGGCAGGGCCACGGCAGAGGCGGTGTTGCAGGCCACAACAAGCAGCTTCACGCCCTGGTCCACCAGTACCCGGGTGGTCTGCAAGGCGTAGCGGGCAACGGTGGCGCCGCTTTTTGTGCCGTAGGGCAGGCGGGCGGTGTCGCCCAGGTAGAGAAAATCCTCGTGGGGCAGCGCCTTTTTCAGGGCGCGCAGAACGGTCAACCCGCCCACGCCGGAGTCGAAGACTCCGATGGGCAAGGAGGCGGACGAATTAGAGGAATTGGAACTCATATCGAATTCAGGCTCCCTTGGCGGCTGTGGCCGCGAGCGGAGTTGTGCACCGTGGAGGAATGGGAGTCAACTCGGCTTCCCCTCACCCTTCCAGCATCCGCTTCACCTCGCCCTCGTCCTCCACCACCTCGAAGGCGTCGCGCAGCTCCTGGGGCACCTTGGTGGGCCGTCCGGTCTTGAGGTCGATGAACACCCACTGGGTTTCGGCCTCGGCCAGCACGACTTTGTCAGACGCGCGCCAGAAAAGATACTTGCGCGGGCACTGGCGCGGGCCGATGCCCGCGATCCAAGTGCAGGCGGTGATTGTTTCGCCAAAAAAGCACGGACGCTTGTAGGTGATGGTGTGCTGGCGCACCACCCAGCCTGCGCCCTCGGCCACATAGCGATCCATACCCCAGCCCTGGGCCGCGCTATGCGCCACGGCCACGTCCTGCATCCAGGCCAGGTAGCGCAGGTTGTTCACATGGCCCTGCACATCGATGTCCGACTCCACTATGGTGATTTCGCGCGTAAAGATTCTGGGCACGTAAGCTGCTCCTTGGCGCAAGGGGGCCTTGCCCGCCCATGCGCTGCTGCTGTGGCGATATGCAGGCCGGGCCTAGACCTTGGGGTCCACCCCTGCCGTGTGCAGGCTGGCCATGCCGCCCGCCACGTTGACCACGTTCGTGAAGCCGGCGTAGGCCAGAGTGAGGAAGGCCTCATAGGAACGCGCCCCGGAGTTGCAAAGGAGCACCACCTTGCGGTCCCGCGGCACCTCGCCAAGCCGCCCGGCCAGCTGGCCCTGCGGGATGTGGTTCCAAACGCCGGGGTACTTGGCCAGAAACGGCGCGGCGTTGCCAAGTTCGCGGCAGTCCAGGAAGAACAGCTCTGGGTTGGCGCGGTCATCAAACAACGCGGCAAACTCCAGGGGATCCACGCTGCTGTTGCGCCCTGTGAGGATGTTTTCGCCCACGTTGCCCAGCATGTTCAGGATGTCCATGGCCGAATTGAAGGGCGGCGAGTACGGCAGCTCCATGAGCGCCAGGTCCGTGGTGGTGGGCTTGTGCGGCATGAGAGCGGAAACAGCCCCGATGCGCCCAACCAGGGCGTCGCCCATGGCGGAAACGCCCTGCACGCCCAGCACCCTCCGGGTCCCGCGCTCGGCCACCAGCTCCAGAAACATGAAGTCCTTGTCCGGGTAGAAGTGGGCGCGGTCGAACTGGCTCACGTGCACGCTCACGGCGTCGAGGCCTGCGCGGCGCGCGGCTTCCAGGGTCAGGCCTACGCCGGCGGCGTTCTGGTCAAACAGCTTGACGCACCAGGCCCCGGCAGCGCCGGGGAAGCGCGAATGCAGGCCGCAGAGGTTGTCGCCGATGACCCGGCCCTGGCGGTTGGCCAGCGAGCCCAGGGGCAGAAAGAAGTCTTGGCCGGTGACGAGGTTCTTGATCTCGGCGCAGTCGCCCCCGGCGAAGATGTCCGGGTCGCTGGTGCGCATCTCCTCATCGATGACGATGCCGCCGCGCGGCGAAACAGAAAGCCCCGCGGCCTTGGCCAGCCCGGTGTTGGGCGTGACGCCCACGGCCATGATCACCAGATCCGCATCGAGGATCTCTTCGCCCTGTGCTGTTTTCACGCGCACGCGCTCGGCCTTGCCGTCCCCTTCAATGGCTGTGACCTGCGCGGCCAGGCGGAACTGCACGCCCTTCTCCTCCATGTGCCGCTGCACCATGGACGCAAGGGTGGGACTGAGCACAGTTGGCAGCGCAAGGGGCGCGTATTCTACAACAGTGGTCTCGATGCCCCACATGTCGGCCAGGGCGACGGCCATTTCGAGGCCGATGAACCCCGCGCCCACAACCACGGCGCTGCCCACCTGTCCTGCGGTGAGCCCTGCGCGGATGTTCACCGCAGCGTCCAGATCGGCCACGGCAAACACGCCGGGCAACTCCGCGCCGGGAATGGGCAGGGAGCGCGGGGTGCTGCCGGTGGCCAGCACCAGCTTGTCGTAAGGCAAAAGCTCTTCGGAATCCGTGTCGAGGTTTTTGACGCGCACGGTCTTGGCAGCCCGGTCAATGGACAGCGCCTCGGTGCGGGGCCGAGCTTCGACGTCCTTGGTGTCGCGGAAAAAGGCCGCGTCGCGCAGCATATGAAAGGAGGTGGATTGCAGCTCGTCGGCGTCGCTCACATCACCGGACACGTAATACGGAATGCCGCACCCCCCGTAGGAGATGCGCGCGCCGCGATCCAGCAGGATCACGCGGGCTTCCGGGTTCAGACGTTTGCAGCGGCAGGCGGCCTTGGGTCCAAGGGCCACGGCCCCGATGACGACGATGTTCTCGCGCATGTGCTTCTCCTTGGGACGTGCGGACCGGCTAGGCCTGGCGCGCCTCATGCTGCTGGACTATTTCGGCCACGCGTCCCTCGATGTAGTCGCTTAGGGCCTGCACTTCTTCTGCAGTCTTGCGGGGCATGCCCGAGCAGATCTCCTCAACCTTGTCCTCGGAAAGCCCGGCCATTTTTTCAAGGAGGTAAGCTTCAGGCTCGTTGTCGTCCGCAAAGCCGCCGCATCCTCCCACCATGCCCACCAACTCGCCCTTGATGAACAGCGGGACGCAGACCACCAGCATGCCCGCGTCACAGTCGGTGATGGCCGGCGCCTTGGTCTCGCGCACCTCGTGCCCAAGCACCTGGTTGATGACTGCGCAGATGCCCGTGGCCGCGCTCTTGCTCTCACGAATGGCTAGGCAAAGTTTGTTTTCCCAGGTGGCGTGGCCGGTAAAGGGCTGGCCTTTGTCGTTGTATACGTGGGCATTGACCCCGAAGCGCTCGGTGATGTCGCGTTCAAGCTCGGCCCAGGCGGCAACGGGAAGGATATCGGTCATCTCCATGTTCACACCTCACTTAAGAGAATTCGGAGCAATGGGCAGCGCCTGTTCTGGCATAAGACAATCCATGCGTCAAACCCGCAGGAATCATTGAAGCGCCTCGCCTTAAGCCTGTGCGGAAAGGTGCACGTTCCAAAATTTGTTCCTCATCGAAATAATGATGATAAAACTAGTTGACATTTAAACAGGAGAGATTACTATTTTCATCAGACGAAAGGAGGATATTATGGGCAGCCTGCAGAACTACCGTGACCTTGAGATCGACTGGAGCATGACTCCGTGGGACGCCGTGACTCTGTACCTGGAGTGGGGAAATAACTCCTGGCATGCGAATCACCAGCCCGTAAGATCCAAGGCTGATTTCAGCAACTATTTTGTGGTATACACCTGGGACAAGACACCTAGGGCGATCCTGGTGCGCAGAAATTCAGAAGAAGCCCGCGAACTGGCCGAACTGGAATTGCCAGAGGATCTGGGACGCAAGTTTCTCGACTCCGTGGGCCACTTAAAGGGCGTGTACCCGCCCGACAAGGAAGTCCGCACTTGGCTTGAAGAGCAAATGCGACCGCAACAGTAAACTGACGAACTCCTCCCTCTCCGTTCAACAGCAAGAATCCGCTCCAACCACTCCTCTTCCCACTCGCCAGACGGGGCCGGACAACCGGCCCCCTTCATTTTTGGTGGGGCTCCGATCTTTCTTCGCCATTCAAGCGGCTTGCCTCCGCCGTGCGCACGCGCTACATCGCACATGCGGCACAGCGAGCAACCCCAGAAGCATCGGAGCCAAGCCATGCGCACTTGCGTCTTATCATCCCAACGGCTCGGCCTTTTCCTGGCCTGCCTAGTTTTGCTTTCGGTGTTTTCTTTCGGCTGCGCTCATGTTCCGCGCATGCTCGGCGGCTCCGGTGATGTGGAAATGCGTCTGGACGGCGAACAGGCGCATGCCGTCAACCTGCCCCTAGGCCACATTCTGACCCTCGACATGCGTGACCCCGGCCTGAGCGGCTATGTTTTCGCGGGAACGGTTTTCGACTCAAACCTTCTGCGACTGGCGGGCATAGAACCCTTCGACGGCGGCAAGCGCGTGCGCTACACCTTCACTGCCCTGGCCGAGGGCGAATGCGACATCGTTATCAAGATCCGCAAAAACGAACCGGGTTACAGACCGGACGTGTTCAAGCGCATCCGCGTCACCATCGAGAAATAGACGCCAGCTACGCCCGGCACACAGGCCCCCGTCAGCGTAGATGCTCCGCCAGATAGCGCCCCATCTGGCGGTCCACGCCCAAAAGGTGCTGTTTCACCCAGCCCTGCATGTAGTCCAGAATCTCCCTTGAGTCGCCACCGCTTTGGGCGCAAGCGTCTTCAAACCGGCACACGGTTTCCATAAAACCTTCGTGTTCTTTAAGATGCGACTCGTACTCCGGGTAGCCGAAGACCTGCATGTAGCCTTCCTCCACATGAAAGTGCTCGGCGGCGAAAGCCTTGAGCCAGCCCACCACACTCTCTGCCAGGCAGGCCTGGCCCGTGCGCTCCTGCGCATCGAAAAAGGCGTTCAGAGATTCTAAGAAGCGCTTCCGCTTCTCGTCTAAGGATTTTATGCCAAGAGCGAGTCCTTCGCCCAAATCCGCGTCTCGCATACCACTGCTCCTTGAGTGACCGTTGGCATCTCTGCGCAGTCTATACGTAGCACATCTGCATACCCAATCAAGAGCAAGCGCAAAAAAGGCTCCGGTCCCCTCCCTAGTGAGTTCCGGAGCCTAGCCGCGGTGCGTTGGCGGCAGTTGACCATTTTATCGGACCGTTTCAATCTGGAGATTAGGCCAGAGCTCAAAAGAAAAGGCCGGGCGTTGCCGCCCGGCCTTTATTGCAATTGCTGAGGCAGCCGGAGGCTACTTCTTCTCGTCTTTCTCTTCGACCTTGTCGGCCACAGCGCACTCGGTGGTGAGCAGCAGGCTCGCAACGGAGGCGGCGTTCTGCAGGGCCACGCGGGCAACCTTCTTGGGGTCGATGACGCCAGCGGCGTAGAGGTCTTCGAACACGCCGGTAGCGGCGTTGAAGCCGAAGGCGCCCTTGCCCTCGCGGACCTTCTCCACAACCACGGAGCCTTCAAAGCCCGCGTTGGCGGAGATCATGCGCAGGGGCTCTTCCAGGGCGCGGCGGATGACCAGCACGCCGGCGGCCTCGTCGTCGTCGATGGTCTTCACGGAGCCGAGCACGCTGGACACGCGCACAAAGGCGGTGCCGCCGCCGGGGATGATGCCTTCCTCAACGGCCGCGCGGGTGGCGTTCAGGGCGTCTTCCACACGGGCCTTCTTTTCCTTCATCTCCACTTCAGTGGCCGCGCCGACCTTGATGACGGCAACGCCGCCCACGATCTTGGCCAGGCGCTCCTGAAGCTTTTCCTTGTCGTAGCTGGAGGTGGTGATGGAGATCTCGCCCTCGATCTGCTTAATGCGGGCCTTGATGTCTTCCTTCTTGCCAGCGCCGTCGACGATGGTGGTCTTTTCCTTGTCCACGGTCAGGTGCTTGGCGCTGCCCAGGGAGTCCACGCGGACCTTGTCCAGGGTGAGGCCCATGTCCTCGGACACGACCTGGCCGCCGGTGAGCACCGCGATATCCTGCAGCATGGCCTTGCGGCGGTCGCCGAAGCCAGGAGCCTTCACGGCGCAAACCTTGAGGGTGCCGCGCAGCTTGTTGACCACGAGCGTGGCCAGGGCCTCGCCGTCAACGTCCTCGGCGATGATCATGAGCGGACGGCTCATTTTGACCACCTGCTCGAGAACGGGCAGAAGCTCCTTCATGTTGCTGATCTTCTTCTCGGAGATCAGGATCATGGCGTCGTCGAACTCGCAGGTCATCTTCTCGGAATTGGTGGTGAAGTAGGGGGAAAGGTAGCCGCGGTCGAACTGCATGCCCTCGACCACGTCGAGCACGGTCTCCATGCTCTTGGCTTCCTCCACCGTAATGACGCCCTCTTTGCCGACCTTGCTCATGGCCTCGGCCAGGATGTCTCCGATGGCCTGGTCGCTGTTGGCGGAAATGGTGCCGATCTGGGCGATTTCCTTGCGGTCCTTGGTGAACTTGGCGATTTTCTCCAGCTCAGCCACCACGGCCTCGACGGCCTTGTCGATGCCGCGCTTCACGCTCATGGGGTTGCGGCCAGCGGCGATGAGCTTCAGGCCCTCGCCAAAGATGATCTGGGCCAGCACGGTGGCGGTGGTGGTGCCGTCGCCGGCGACGTCGTTGGTCTTGGAAGCGACTTCCTTGACCATCTGCGCGCCCATGTTCTCGAACTTGTCCTCAAGCTCGATCTCCTTGGCCACGGTCACGCCGTCCTTGGTGATGGTGGGCGCGCCCCAGGACTTCTGGATGGCGACGTTGCGGCCCTTGGGGCCCAGGGTGACTTTCACGGCATTGGCAAGGGTGTCCACGCCGATTTTAAGTCCAGCGCGGGCGGTCTCGTCAAAACGAATGGTCTTGGCCATGATCTCTTACGCTCCTGTGTCTGAAGATTAGGCGGGCAATAGCCCGGTTATTTCTCGATAACGGCCAGAATTTCTTCCTGGCGCATGATGACGCATTCCTCGCCATCCATCTTGAACTCGGTTCCGGCGTACTTGGCGAAAAGCACCATATCGCCCTTCTTCACCTGCATCTTGACCTTGTCGGTGCCGGGGCCGGCAGCCACGACGGTGCCGCGCATGGGGCGCTCTTTGGCGCTGTCCGGGATGATGATGCCGCCAGCGGTCTTCTCTTCTTCGGGCAGACGCTGGATGATCACGCGGTCGTGCAACGGGGAAAGCTTCATGTGGGACTCCTCCTCAAGGGTATATATGTTGGGTTGCCCCTCTGGCCCGGACGGCGGATATGCCGTGCAGCATGGCGGGCGGACCAGATCAAGCGAGTGGGAAGATAAGCAGGCGCCGCACGTTGTCAACGCCGCGCACGAGGTTTTTCTTACCCTCTGCCTGAACGCCCCACGCATTTGGCGAGACAGCTTGCCACAAAAATACTCACATGGTACGCAACCAGCAAACTCCGACGTGCCTTGAGCGTGGGCATTGTGCCCGCAGAATTGCACATATCGGGGGGGGAGGAAATATGCGTGACAGAACAAGGGGGGCCCTACGGCTTGCCCTCGCGCTGAGCCTTGGACTCCTGCTCACTGCATGCGTGAGCATGCAGGCCGTGAACGACTACTCTGCCGCATCCCGCAAAACGCTTGAGGGTGTGCAGACCATTGGCCGGGACTATTCAGCCTCATGCCTGCGGATGGATCAATACAAACCCCGGACGAACGACAAGAACGTCTGCGCCAAGGAAAAGACTGCGGGAAAGGGTATCTCCAACGCAGCCCTTGCGCTTAACGCCTATGTGTCTGGCCTCGGCGCCCTGGCGGCAGATGACAACGTGGCCTACAATTCTCAGATCGATGACCTTGCGTCTTCCGTCAAGACCTCCGGGATCATGCCGAGCAATCAGGCCGACGCCTTTGGCGGGCTGGCGAAGCTGCTGTCCAGGGCGTTGCTTGATGGGTATAAGCAAAAGCAGATCCGCCTGTACGTTGACAGGGCCGACCCGGACGTGACCATCGCCTCCAGGGCCTTGGCCGATGTCGTTGGCAAGTTCTACGTTCAGTACATCAAGGCTGAACTTGAAACTTGGGACTTTGAATACCGCGAACTTGAACGCGTCCAGAAACAATTGAAGCCCCTAGAGTGGCAAATCTACTCTGAAAAGAAGTGGCAGGAGCGGCTTGAGCTTGAAGCCAAGATCGCTGCAGCCGAATCTCTGGCGGGCAACGTACTCGCCATCGGCACTGCGCACTCCGAACTGCGTATGAACGCGGGCAGGCTGGACTCCAAGGAGTTAAGCGCTGTCATCAAGGCATACGTTGACGCGGCGATCCCGGTGATCAAGGAAGTTGACGAAGCCTTCAAGCAAGGAGGTGGATCATGACGCAGGAACTCACAGCAGCCGAAATGCACCGCCTTGCCGAGGGGTGCTACGAATTTGCAAAAGCCCTCCGGATTTACCGCGATGACCACTGGGACGAACTAACTGACCAAGAGCGCGGTGACCTCAAACGTCTCCACCACATGCTCATCGACACATCAAGAAGCCTTGTGACGGATGCGGTTATCCAAAGCCTCATCGCCATCGGGCCATCCGTGGCGGTGCTGAACGAGTGCGCAGCTGGGCTCAAGCAAGCAGCTGAGAACATCGCAAACGTCAAGAAGGCTATTGAACTCGCGACAACAGCCATCACCCTTGTTGCGAGCATATCCGTTGCTGCGGCCACAGGAAACGTTTCCGCACTCATCGGCACTGCCGCAGGGGTGCTGACCCTGGCCGAGGAGGTGACGCGCTAGGGAGCCGGTTCGTCGGCACATGCAACGCATAAAGAGCCGCAGACGTCATGCGCCTGCGGCTCTTATCCATTGAGCATGCAAGGGGCTACTGCCCTTTTTCGAAATCCACGCCGTTTGCCTTCACGAACTCTCGCACCTGGTGCAGATTATGAAGATCCAGCTTTTTCATGAAATTGGCGCGGTGTTTTTCAACCGTGCGGGTAGAGAGGAAGAGCCTCTCGGCGATTTCCTTGTTTTTCATGCCCTGGAGCACCAACTGCAGTATATGGCGCTCGCGAGCGGTGAGCCCTTCAAGGGGAGAATTACGCTCAGGACGGCTGCTGCGCAGGTATCCCGTTATGAGCGTAGCCGAAACCTCAGGACTCACATAGGCCTCTCCGCGACACACCGCGCGTATGGCGGTCAGCAGATCCTCTGCGCTGGCGGCCTTGACTACGTACCCATCCACCCCGCAGTCTAGGGCCGCGTGGAGGTAGTCCTCGCTACGGTGCGCAGTAAGGGCGATGATGCGGGCCTCAGGGAAGTCGCGCTTGATGGCTTTCACGGCCACCATGCCGTCCACCCCTGGCATGGACAAATCCATGAGCACGATGTCCGGCCTCAGCTCCTTGTACATGCGCATGGCCTCGCGGCCATCCTGCGCTTCGCCCACTACCTTGCAAAGCCCATGTGTTTCAAGATACGCCTTGAGGCTCTGACGGAGCAAAGCATGATCTTCCGCCAGAAGCACATTGTAGCGCTTGGTGTCAGTCAATTCATTCATGTTGTCTTTACCTTCCAAATGATTCGTATGCCGCCCACTTCATCCAACACAAGGCCAACTCATTACGCACAATCCCGTACGCAGTCAACAAGTCCTCGTACGCAGAACACGACTGATCTGGTCGTGTATCAGTCCGAATTGACTTATCAATGCTCACATGTAAAAAATTTGATGATGAAATTTTCTGCTTTATTTCTAGTTTCAACTTTTCTTCTTTCCGGTGTCGGGTGGACATACCCGGCACGCACGGTATCGGTGCATGACGGCGACACATTGAAAGTCCGCCTCGTTAACAACGAACTGGTCACCATCAGGCTCTATGGCGTCGACGCGCCAGAAGCAAAACAGGCCTTTGGCCTGAATGCGCGAAAGCGGCTCGCGTCACTCGTTTCGCGCAGGGACGTCGAAATCGAACCAGTGGAGACCGACCGCTATGGGCGCACCGTAGCCCTTGTACGCCTCAAGAACGGCACCCTGGTCAACGAGGTCATGGTTGCTGACGGCCTGGCATGGGTCTACGAAGAATATTGCCACAAGGAGCTTTGCCTGGGCCTGAAGGACCTTGAAACCAGTGCGCGCATGGATAAGCTGGGGCTTTGGGGCGACAGCAACCCAACACGCCCCTCAGACTGGCGGCGCGAACACAAAACCGAAGAGTGGTACCAGAAGCCGATGCGCGCCCTTGAGACCATTGCCCGGAAAATCAAGGTGGTGCTCCACTACTGACGATCCTTGCGCATTGCTCCTTCAAAGAAGCCTTGCCGCCGCCACAAAAAAGCCCCTGACTGCGTATGCAGCCAGGGGCTTTTGAATGGATCTGCGATTCGCTGACTTACCAGTTGGCGTCGGCGAAGGGGTTGGAGCCCAGGCCGAAGTCGGCTTCGGGCTCGCCGCCCACAGCGGGGGCGCCGGAGGCATCGCCACCGGCAGAAGCGCCGGCATCGGCGCCAGCAGCAGCGCCACCGGCAACACCGGCAACGACAACGCCCTGGGCCTTGACCTTGGCCACTTCTTCCATGAGCTGCTCAAGCTTCTTGATGTGCTCATCCATCTTGCTGTTGGACACCTGGAGTTTCACGTCGCCCTGGGCGGCCTGATCCTCAAGGGGCTTCAGCTTGGCCTTGAGGGCCTTCACTTCGTCGCCCTTGGCGGCGACTTCGGCAGTCAGCTTCTCCACCTGGGCGGAGAGAGTTGCGTTGGCGGCGCGCAGCTCGCCCATCTGGGCGAGAATGGCCTGAGCCTGGGCCAGGGCGGCGGCAGGCAGGGGCTTCACAGCGACTTTCTCGCCGAGCCCGGCGATCTCGCCAGCAGCGGCCTTGGCGAACTGGGGCTCCTGCTCGTAGATCCAGGCCTTGGACAATCCGGCGGCGATGGGCGCGAACTCCGCGTCAACGTCGCTCTGGGTCAGAAAGGACAGGAGCTCAATGGTGCTCGCGTCGGCGGCATTCGCGCCCTTGAGGCAGGACACGAAGGTATTCATCGGGAATATTTTTGCTTCAGCCATGGGATTCCTCCTTATGGTCAAGAAAACCTGATGTTTCGTTGCTATCGGTTCCCTGCGCCACTAGTTCTGCGCGCCCATGGGCAGGCGGCCGATCTTGCGTGCGTAGGCCAGAGCCACAGTACGGTAGACCACGTGCCCGAGTTTGGACCAGGGCAGGTAGGCCAGGAGCATGAACACGAAGATCAGGTGCAGGTAGTAGGTGGGATAGGCCAGCATCTTCTGCCCCATGAGGCGGAAGATTTCGCTGCCGATGCCGGTAAGGGTAATGCCCCAGATCACGGTGATGAGGTACCAGTCGTACCAGTTGGACGTGCTCTTGGCGGCGTCCAGCGCGCTGCGGCGGCTGGTGAGCTTGGTGAGACCGATGACCAGGGCCAGGGCAGCCGCGTTGGCCAGAATCTTCACCGGGCTCCACAGGGGCATGGGGGTGTGGCCAGACCACGCGATAAACGCGGCGATGCCGCCCTCAAGACCCATGACTTTCTGCAGGAACCACGCGCCGAACCAGTGACCGAAGGCCACAATGCCGGTGACGATCATCAGCGCCACGAAGGCGTAGAACACGAGCAGGTGACCCTTTACGCGTTCAGTGTCCTTCTCGTCCTTGCCGCAGTTGGTGAAGCGGCTATGCTGCGCAACTTCATTCTTCAGGGTGTCGATGAGGCAGCTGAGGAAGCTGGGCTCAGGTCCACGGCCCACGATGAAGGTGCGAGGCATGGACTCGAAGCTTTTCAGCATGCTGGCGACGCCGCCGGCAAAGGCGAAGGCCATGAAGGCAAACACCGCGCCGAAGATGGGGTCGATGGTGTAGTCGCCGGGGAAGAGGCCGCCGTAAATGATGGCGCCCTCGGCCGCGACCTTGAGCTCGTGGCCGTCGGTGACGAACAGCGGGAACGCGGTTCCCAACTTGCCAGCCATCAAGGACCAGATGAACATGTAGATGACGGCCGGAATCAGGAACAGGATGGGGAAGAACTTGCTTGAGCTCATCCAGGTTCCGATGATGGCCGGTTTGGCCAAGCTGCGGTACGCCATGTTGCGCAGGGCGGCAAGCAAGTCGCCCGGCTTGGCGCCCCGCGGGCACAGATCAGAGCAGGTGCCGCAATTGTGGCACAGCCAGATGTCGATGTCGTTCAGCAGACGGTCCTTGAGGCCCCACTGAGCCCAGACCATCTCCTTGCGGGGATAGGGGGCGTCGGCCGGGGAGAGCGGGCACGCAACGCTGCACGTGGCGCACTGGTAGCACTTCTTGAGCGACTCTCCGCCCACCTGCTGCAGTTCCTGAACGAATTTCAGGTCCGGTTGAACCCTGACGGTGTTCGACATGGTTCCAAACCTCCTAGTAGCCCTTGAACGGGTTGGGCCCGAACTTGGTGATGACTTCGGTCATGAAGCGTTCAATGATCCCCGGCACCTTATCGTACTCGTCGATGGACACTTCGTACTGTTCCACACGCTCGGCCTCAACACCCAGGCGTCCCAGGGACTCGGCGATGTTGATCTTGCGGCGGCTGCACAGCTCGGAGCCCTTGACGAAGTGGCACTGGTAGTCCGGGCCGTACTTGCAGCCCAGCATGATCACGCCGTCCACGCCCTTGGAAACCGCATCGGCCACCCAGATGGCGTTGACCGAGCCCAGGCAGCGCACGGGCACGAAGCGCACGAAGGGGCTCCAGCTCTTGCCGCGGAAGGCAGCCATGTCCAGCGCCGGGTAGGCGTCGTTCTCGCAGACCAGCACGATGACGCGCGGTCCGCCGGTCACCATGTCGTCAGGAACGTAGACTTCCTTGATCATGGAGCCGATCTGGTCGACGTTGTAGTTGTCGAAGCTGATGACGCGCTCGGGGCAGGCGCCCATGCAGGTGCCGCAGCGGCGGCAACGCGTGGGATTCGGCTTCGGCGTTCCCTTTTCATCGTCGTCCAGCGCGCCGAAGGGGCACTCCTCGGTGCAGCGCTTGCACTGGGTGCAGCGCTGGAAGTTGAACACCGGGAAGCTGATGTCGCCGGAGCGCGGATGAACGGCCACGCCGCGGTTGGCGGAGCCGATGCACTGCACGGCCTTAAGCACGGCGCCGGACGCGTCTTCGCGGGCGGTGGCCATGGTCATGGGCTGACGTACGCAGCCAGCCGCGTAAACGCCGGTGCGGCGGGTCTCGTAGGGGAAGCAGATGTAGTTGGAATCCGTGAACCCGTCGAAGAGCTCCAGGTCCGGGAAGCCGGGACCCTGGCGGTAGACCAGGTTCAGGGTGGGCTCGTGGGCGGTGACGGGCACAATGGCCGTGGGCAGCACCACGAGGTCGGCCTTCAGTTCGATGTCCGCGCCAAGGAGGGTGTCCTTGGCCTTCACGAGCACGCCGCCGTCGGAGTCCTCGGTGACGGCCGTGATGGTGGCCTTGGAGAGCATGATGCCCGCCTCGTCCTGCGCGGCCTTGTAGTAGCGCTCGTTGATGCCCGGGACCATCATGTGGTCATAGAGCACGTACGCCACTGCGCCCGGCAGCTTCTCGACCACGTACCCGGCGTGCTTCAGGGCCACCAGGCTGGTGATCTCGGAGCTGTAGGCCAGGTGCTTGGCGCTTTCCTTGGACGGATACGGATTGACCTCGGCCTCGCCCTCGGCGGCAGGAGCCTCGGCAGGAGCGGCTTCGCCCTCGGCGCAAGGCTCTTCAGCAACAGCGGCCTTGGTGCACAGGGCCACGTCCGTCAGGATGGCGACAGAGGCCGGGGCCTTGCCATCAGAGGGGCGCTTGATCTCGCCCGCCTTGACCATAGCCTCGAACTCAGCGGCGGTGACGACGTTCTTGATGCTGCCGTAGCCCATGGGGGCCAGGAAGCTTTTCTCGCCGGGAACCCAGCCAGTGGCCAGCACAACCGCGCCGATCTCCAGCTTCTGCTCGCCGCCGGCGTTCACAGTGGCGGTGTACAGGCCGGGCGCGCCCTCGATGGACACCAGCTGAGCGCTGGTGAGCACCTTGATCTTGGGGTTGGCGGAAACGGCCTCGATGAGGGCGTTCACGCCGGTGTCCTCGGCGGTGGTGTACGGGTGGCTCAGGGGGAAGGACTTGTACATGGTTGCGGCTTTGCCGCCCAGGGTGGCCGCCTTCTCGACCAGGACCACGTCCTTGCCGAGCTTGGCCGCCTCAAGGGCTGCGTTCAGGCCGGTGAAGCCGCCGCCGAGCACCATGATGGTCTTGAATGTTTCAGGCGTTTCCGGGGCCGGGATGCGGCTCTTGGAGAGCTTCATCATGCCCATGCGGATGTAGTCCTTGGCGATGAGCGGCAGCTGTCCGAGGACGTTGGCGTCCTCCTTGAAGCTCCACACGCACTGCTCGCGCAGGTTCACCCGCTCGACCTGGACAGCCTGGCCGAACTGGAAGATGTCCCACTTGACGCGCGGGGAACAGGCGCAGATGACGACGCCGTCCAAGCCCTCGGCAGCGATGTCGGCTTCGACTTCGGCCTTGCCCTCAGGGCTGCACAGCACAGCGCTTTTCTTCACCACGGGACAGATATTGGCCAGCTTGCCCTTTTTTGCGTAGTCCACCAGCTCGTCCACATTGAGGGACTTGCCGATGTCGCATCCAGCACAGATATAAACTCCAAGCTTTTCAGCCATGAGCTACCTCCCCACCACAGTTTGAATGGCTTTCATGGCGGCGCCGGTGCCGGTCTGGGCCGTCTTCATGACGTCCAGGGGCAGCTTGGCGCAACCAGCGGCGATGACGCCCTTGTCGTCGCCGCCGATGATGAAGCCGTCTTCGTCAACGGGAACCTGAACGGGGAGCTTGGCGCCGGCGCAGCTGGGCTGCATGCCGGTGGCCAGCACCACGAGGTCGAACTTTTCTTCACTCTTGATGCCGGTGACAGCGTCCTCAACGGTGACGATGGGGCTCTGGCACTCGCATTCAACGATATTGGCGACCTTGCCCTTGACGAGCGTGAGCTTGTCGTCGGCGGACACCTTCTGCATGAAGTTGTCGTAGCGGCCTGGGGTGCGCAGGTCGATGTAGTAGATGGTGACCTGGGCATCCGGATTCTTCTCGCGGATGTAGGTCACGTGCTTGAGGGAAGCCATGCAGCAGATGTACGAGCAATGGCTCAGGTGGTTCTCGTCGCGAGAACCGGCGCACTGCACGAAGGCGATGCGCTTGGGCGCCTTGCCATCGGAGGGACGCAGGATCTGGCCTGCCGTGGGGCCGTTGGGGGCCGCCAGGCGCTCGAACTGCATGTTGGACACCACGTTCTTGAGCTTGCCGCCACCCAGGTTGGTCAGCTTCTCCATGTCGTAGGGCTTCCAACCGGTGGCCCACACGATGGCGCCCACCTGGAGGTCCAGGGTCTTCTCGGTGTCGCCAGCATCGATGGCGTCGTAGGGGCAGGCCGCTTTGATGGCGTCCATCTCGCCGGGGGCGCAGGCGGCCGCGTCGACCACGTAGCGCTGCGGGAAGGCGAAGAGGTGCGTGCTGTAGGCGACCTTGCGATCAGCGATGCCGAAATCGAATTCGCTCTTCACACTGGTGGTGGCCGCTTTTTCGCAGTCGCCGCACATGGTGCAGTTGGCATTGACGTAACGCGGGCGGATTTTGATCTTGACGTCAAAAGCGCCCGGGCCGCCGGTGACGCTCGCCACCTCGGCCATGGTGAAAAACTTCACCTTGGGGTTGTTCTTGATGCGCTGGAACTGGATTTCCAGGCCGCAGGAAGGCGGGCAGAGTTTCGGGAAATACTGATTGAGCTGCGCCACCCGACCGCCGAGATATGGATTCGTCTCGACGATGTAGACCTCGTGACCGACTTCCGCGGCCTCGAGGGCGGCGGTGATCCCGGCGAATCCGCCGCCGACGACGAGAATACTGTTGTTCGACATTCGCTGTCCTCCCTCTGTAGTGTGCCAGACCAGCTTATTTCTCCGGTCCGGGCCGATGGGCTCTGTTGCCTCGGCTTGGGATTTCCCCTTGCCCGCAGGGGGCAGGGCTTAAGCGAAAGCCACGCTTGGGCTTTTGCGGCTTATGCCCCCAGACTGGCGGAAATTGCCCCAGCCGTGAAAATGGCCCGAACCCGGACTGCAACAATGGTGTTCCAGCACGGGTTCAGACCACTTCCCCGTCTGGGAAGTGTGGCGGCTGCGGGCCTTTTGAACCCGCAGCCGCCGATGTCAACTCGCTATCCCTTTACTGAGCGTCGGGGATAATCTGGATGTAAGGCTTCTTGAAGATCTTCACTTCTTTCTTGGCCGGGTCGTACTTCGAGTTCACGAAGCACTTCCACTTGGAGTCGTCCAGGCCCATCGCGTCGCCACGATAGTAGAAGCCGGGGTAACGGGTCTCTTCGCGGAACTCGATGTGCTGCAGGTGCAGGCGCACGGTCCACAGGCGGTGGAACTGCTCCCACGCGCGCATAAGCTCGTGCAGGTCGCGGGCGGCCAGCTTCTTGCTGTCCTCCTCAAGCATGCCCATGAGCCAGAAGGCGGTCTTCAGAAGAGCGCCGGAGGTCATGTACAGGGTGGCGCAGCCTCCGCCGTACTCGTCGGAGCACTTGATGAGGCGCATCATGAAGTTCTTCGGAGTGATGTAATTGGGGTTGACGTCCGGAGCGGTGGAAGCACCCTTGAACTGCTCGTAGGTGTACCAGGGCTGGTAGATCTCCTTGGCAAGATCAGCGGCCTTCACAGCCAAGGTGGGCTTGAAGTCCTTGTGATCCTGGACCCAACGGACCATCGCCTTGCCGCAGATGCGGCCTTCAGCGTGGGAGCCGGAGGAGAACTTGTGGCCGGAGGCGCCAACGCCGTCAGCGCAGGTCCACAGACCCATGACGGTGGTCATGCGGTTGTAGGCCTTGCCGTTCTCGGCGCGGACTTTGTACTCCTCGGGAACCCAGGCCTCGTCCGGACCGGAAACCCAGATGCCGCAGCAACCGGAGTGCGAACCGAGCAGGTACGGCTCGGTGGGCATGATCTCGGAGCCACGCTCTTCAGGAGCGCAGTTGGTGCAGGCCCACAGGTTGGCCATGCCAACGCACATGTCGAGGAAGTCTTCCCAGGCCTCGGACTCAAGGTGCTTCCAGAGGGGGCTCTTGAAGTCGCCATTGATGGTGGTGGTCAGCGCGGTCTTGGTGTCCATGAAGATGGGACCACGGCCTTCACGCATTTCACGCAGCATCATGTGGTTACGCAGGCAGGTCGGGATGATGTGACCCTTGGCGTAGCCGCGATCCTCGTAGGGCTTCAGCATGGCGCGGTTGGTGGCGCAGTAGTCTTCGCCCTTGTAGTTCGTGGCCTTGGCCTTGAACAGAAGGAACCAAGCGCCGACCGGGCCGTAACCGTCCTTGAAGCGGGCGGGCACGAAGCGGTTCTCCATCATGGTCATTTCAGCGCCAACCTGAGCGCACATGGTGTAGGTGGAACCGGCGTTCCACACGGGGTACCAAGCGCGACCCATGCCTTCACCAGTGGAGCGGGGACGGAACACGTTGACCGCGCCGCCGCAAGCCACGAGGCAAGCATTGCAGGTGAAGACGTAAACCTTGTTCTCGCGGGTGCTGAAACCAACGGCGCCGGCGATGCGGTTCGGGGTGTTAGCGTCGAGGAGCAGCTTCACGATGAAGATGCGCTCGATGTAACGGTCGTCGCCCAGAGCCTTTTTGGCGGACTCAGCAACGATGACCTTGTAGGACTCACCGTTGATCATGATCTGCCAACGGCCGGAACGCACGGGGGCATCGCCGTTGCGCAGGGACAGGCCAGCGGCCTTGGCCTGGGCGCCGTCGAGGTTGTGGCCGTCTTTCTTGATCCAGACGGGCAGGCCCCACTCTTCGAACAGGTGAACGGAGTCGTCGACGTGACGGCCCAGGTCGTAGATCAGGTCTTCGCGAACCAGACCCATGAGGTCGGTGCGGACCATGCGGACGTAGTCGTCGGCCTTCTGCTCTTTGCCAATGTAGGTGTTGATGGCGGACAGGCCCTGGGCCACGGCGCCGGAGCGCTCGAGGGAGGCTTTGTCGACCAGCAGGATGGAGATGCCACCGATCTTGTCGGCCCAACGGCACGCTTCAAAAGCGGCGCCGCAGTTGCCCATGCCGCCGCCGACCATCAGGATATCAGCATGCTGCTCAACGATCGTCGGCTCAGACAGGGGAACGCCTTTGACGATTTCTTTAGAAGGAATCTGAGGCATAGCTACCTCCGTATGCTCTCTAGAGTTGATTGAAAGAATTCAATGCCTTCGCAACTCAAATCAAGCGGTGACCCGCTGCTGGAACTAGTCGCAGACAGCGTCGAGCCAGCACTGGCTCTTGTCACTCTCGGCCATGTCGAACTTCTTCATGATGGCGCCTTCGGGGGTGGTCAGGCAAGCCGCGGTCTCAGTGAACAGCAGCTCGTCGTTCAGGTCGCCACCTTCGGGCTTTCCACCATAGTTGTTGATGGAGCCTTCAGGGGTGGTGCGAATGGGGAACTTGAAGCGCTTCACGGCGCCGCTGCGGAACTTAACGGTCCACATGATGTCTTCAGCCGAGCGCATGGGGATGCAGGTACCACCCATGGGTGCAAAGTCGGCGTAAGGACGGGCTTCGATGGCGCCCTGGGGGCAGATTTTCACGCAAGAGTAACATTCCCAGCAGGCATCAGGCTCCTGGTTGTAGGCCTTCATGGCCTCGGGGTCCAGAATCATGAGGTCGTTCGGGCAAATGTACATGCAGGCGGTCTTCTCGCCACCCTTGCAGCCGTCGCATTTTTCCGGATTGACAAAGGTCGGCATAACACTTCCTCCTAACAGGTTTAAATTAAAGCAGTCACCGACACGAACCACAGCCAACTACGTGCTAATTAAAGGCACGGACTTGTGAAAAATCACGATTACCCGGCCTGTCCTGGGGTGTCAAGGCGAAAGTGAATTTTTGGACAAGCCTTCGGTTTGCCCCTTCACCTTGCCCGCATCCCGGGACAAGCTCGGCCTGTTCACGCCGTTGGAAGCCCTGCTGGGGCCGATACTTCCAATTTCTGAGCAGGCTCTGGTACTTCGCGACGCTCTCTCAAGCCGTCATTTTTGCCGTAGCTTGCGTGCCCATAGCCCACCCTGTCTAGTTTGCGCAAGCCCTTTTTTGAAATGAACCGAGTGCCTTGTGGACGTATTGATATGGAAAGCGCCAGATTCCGAATCCTTGAGCTGGGCTTTCAATTCTTGCCCAGAAAATGCTCTTGACACAACTTTCACAATCGGCGCATAGTAAGCATGCTTAATTCGTCCAAGGGCTGCGGATTTCCGCATCAGGCCCGGTGGGTTGGCGCACAAGCGCCGGCCTCGGACACCGACCCCTAGAGCCCCAGGGCTTGTGCGTGTGGCGCACCTCCCCGTGGGGCCATGGTTTTGGCAGAGGTAGTTGCACACTTCAAACCGGTATTTTTTCTTAAGGAGAAACGGAGATGGCATCGAAACTCGTTCCCCCTCATGGCGGTAAAGGCCTCGTCTGCTGCTTGCTCGAAGGCGCCGCGCTCGCCGCTGAAATCACGAAGGCCGCTGGCCTGAAGAAGATCGAAATCTCCTCCCAGGAGAAGGGCGACTTGATCATGATGGGCATCGGCGGCTTCAGCCCGCTGACCGGCTTCATGGGCAAGGCCGACTGGCATAGCGTGTGCGAGAAGTTCACCCTGACCGACGGCACCTTCTGGCCCATCCCCGTCATGCTCGCCACCGACGACGCCTCCGTTAAGGCCGGCGAAGAGATCACCCTGGAGCGCAACGGCACCGTCATGGCCACCATGAAGGTCACCGAAGTGTTCGAGCTCACCGAAGCCGAGAAAGTCTTTGAGTGCGAGAAGAACTACAAGGGCGAAGGCGCTGACAGCCAGGCCGACTTCATGGGCACCGCCATCAAGGATCACCCCGGTGTCCAGATGGTTCTCGCCCGCAAGAAGTTCTGCTTGGCCGGCCCTGTGAAGGTCCTGTCCGAGGGCGGCTTCCCCGAGAAGTTCCCCGGCGTGTACAAGACCCCCGCTCAGCTCCGCGCTGAGATGGACGAGCGCGGCTGGAAGAAAGTCGCCGCCCTGCAGCTCCGCAACCCCATGCACCGCTCCCACGAGTACCTGTGCAAGATCGGCGTTGAAGTGTGCGACGGCGTCGTCATCCACTCCCTGGTTGGCGCTCTGAAGCCCGGCGACATCCCGGCCGAAGTCCGCGTTGACGCCATCAACACCCTGGTCGAGCACTACTTCGTGAAGAAGAACGTCATCCAGGCCGGCTACCCCCTGGACATGCGCTACGCCGGTCCCCGCGAGGCCCTGCTGCACGCCCTGTTCCGCCAGAACTACGGCATGAGCGACCTGTTGGTCGGCCGTGACCACGCTGGCGTTGGCGACTTCTACGGCATGTTTGAGGCCCAGGAGATCTTCGACAAGATCCCGGTCACCGGCGATGCCTCCAAGGACCTGCTGACCCAGGCCATGAAGATCGACTGGACCTTCTACTGCGTGAAGTGCGACGGCATGGCCTCCCTGCGCACCTGCCCCCACTCCAAGGAAGACCGCGTCATCCTGTCCGGCACCAAGCTGCGCAAGCTGCTGTCCGAGGGTGGCGAGGTTCCCGATCACTTCGGCCGCGAGGAGTGCCTGGTCATCCTGCGCAAGTACTACGCTGGTCTGACCGAGAAGGTTGAAGTCAAGATGCAGAAAGCCGCTTCCGGCTCTGCCATGTAATTGACCTGACCATCTTCAAGTCCACTTGGGGGGACGTCCTTCGGGGCGTCCCCCTTTTTTTTCGCGCGCTGGCCTGCCTGCAACTTCGGCCAGGGGAGTAGTCGGCAGGAGCCAATTTTTTGGAGACACGCATGATTAACGGCCCCCCACTGACCATTCTTATGCCGACCTTCGGCAGCGCCGGCGATGTGCACCCCTTCATCGGCCTCGCACGAGCCCTGCAGGACAGGGGACACCGCCCAACGATAATCGCCAACGCGCTTTTCCAGCCAACAGTGGAGGCGGCGGGGGTCGGGTTCATCCCCTTCGGCAATGCCGAACGGTACGCCAAGCTGACTGCGGACCCGCGTCTGTGGGACCACCGCCACAGCTACCGCTTCCTCATGCAGTCCGTCACACTTCCGGCCATGCGGCCGCTCTATGATCTCATTGCAGCGCAGCCCAGGCAGGGCCTTGTGCTGGCCTCCAGCTACCTGGCCTTCGGCGCGCGCCTGGCATCGGAACGCCTGGGCATTCCCCTGGCAACGGTGCACCTGCAGCCAGCAGCCATCCACAGCCTGGATTCCCCCCCGGTGCTGCCCGGCCTGCCGGATTTGCGCATCCTGCCGCGACCGCTCCGGCGCTGGATTCTGGACCTGCTGTTCCGGCGCGTGGTGGACCCCGTGGTGGCGGAGCCCCTTAACACCCTGCGCGCGGAATTGGGCCTCACCCCAGTGCGCGACATCATGCGCAATTGGCTGCACTCGCCACACCTCACGCTCTGCCTGTTTCCTGGCTGGTTCGCCAAGCGACAGGAAGACTGGCCGCCAGCGTCGGTGACAACTGATTTCGTGTGGCAGGAGGGCGGCGGCGAGCCCGATGCCGAGCTGCGCGCCTTTGTTGAAAACGGAACACCGCCGTTGGTGGTAACGGCGGGAACAGCCATGCAGCACGCCAAGGAGCTCTTCGCACAGGCGGCGGAGGCTGCCCGGCTGCTGGGCCGTCGGGCCTTGCTGGTAACCCCCGCCCGGGATCAGATCCCGACCCGGCTGCCAAGCGGAGTGATTCACACAACGTATGCGCCCTTCAGCTGGCTGTTGAAGCATGCGGCTCTGGTGATCCACCATGGCGGGGTGGGCACTGCCGCCCGGTGCCTGCGAGCCGGTGTGCCCCAGCTGGTCACCCCCTTCAGCCTCGACCAACCGGACAATGCCGACATTCTTAAGCGCCTTGGAGTAGCCGAAGTGCTGCCCCCCAGTCGCTTCCAGGCCGTGCGCGCAGCTGCTGCCATCGACAGGCTCCTGAACTCAGCCGAGACGGCCACGCGTTGCGCCCATTGCGCTGCGCTGTGCCGCTCCGGCAGCGGCGTCAAGGAGGCGGCGGAACGCATCGAGACCCTGGGGTTGCGAAATTCTTGATGGGCAGGGGCATATGTCGCAGCCCTTGCCATGCGCCGCCTCTTCCTGCTAACCTCTCATCATGGGACAAATACTCGTTACCGGCGGAGCCGGATACATAGGCGCGCATACGGCCAAGCGGCTCAACTCCGCAGGCCTTGAAACAACTGTACTCGACAATCTCGCCACCGGGCACCGCGACTTCGCACGCTGGGGCGCCTTCATCCAAGGCGACGTGTGCGACCCCGTGACCCTGGACCGGCTGTTCAGCAGCCGCAACATCGACACCGTGGTCCACTTCGCCGCCGCCAGCCAGGTGAGCGAAAGCGTGCGCAAGCCCCTGCTCTACTATCAGAACAACGTGGCTGGAACCATCGCGCTCCTGGCAGCCATGCGCCGCCATGATGTCAAGAACCTGGTTTTCTCCTCCTCCTGCGCGGTGTATGGCCCGCCCTTCGACGTGCCGCTGTCGGAGGCGCATCCCTGCGGCCCTATTTCCCCTTACGCCAAAAGCAAGCTCATGATTGAGGGCATCATGCAAGACCTGGCGCAGGCCGGAGACCTGAACTACGTGGCCCTGCGCTACTTCAACGCCGCCGGAGCCGACCCTGAGGCCGAGGTGGGCGAACGCCACAATCCAGAGACGCACCTCATCCCCCTTGTGCTGCAAGTGGCCCTGGGCCAACGCGAACATCTGGACATTTTCGGTGACGACTACCCAACGCCAGACGGCACCGCCATCCGCGACTACATCCACGTTCAGGATCTTGCCGATGCGCACATCGCGGCACTGCGGCATCTTCAAAACGGCGGTGCCTCCGGGCCCATCAACCTGGGCAACGGCCAGGGGCATTCCGTGCGCGAAATTGTAGAAGCCGCCCGAGAAGTCACCGGGCGCGACATCCGCGTGCGCCAAGCTCCGCGCCGCCCTGGGGACTCGCCGCGCCTGGTGGGGGATGCATCAAAAGCCCGTGAAGTGCTCGGCTGGAGGCCGCAGTTTTCCGATATCCGCGAAATCATCGCCACGGCCTGGGCCTGGCACCAGCAGGAAACGCGGATCACGCCGCAGCGCTAGGGGAGCCAACCATGGAGCAGCCGGGATTCACCCCGCTGCAGCCCTTTGACATTTCCGACTGTACAGGTATTGTAAACGCATACAGCACCCCCCAGGAGGCCACGCCTATGCTCGTACGCGACTGGATGACCAAGAACGTCATTACGCTTGGGCTTAAGACAACCGTCGTCGATGCCGCAGAAATCATGCGCACCAAGAAAGTGCGTCAATTTCCGGTCATCGATGAACAGGGCCGCCTCACAGGAATCGTTTCCGACCGCGACATACGCGATGCCATGCCCTCCAAATATCTCCCCGGCGACGCCGCCACCGGAGGCAGCCTGGACAGCCTGCGCGCCGCCGACATCATGACCCCCGAACCCATGACCGTTTCGCCCACCACTCCAGTGGACCTGGTGGCCAGCATCCTCATGCGCCACAAGTTCGGCGGCCTGCCGGTGGTGGATGAAGCCGGGCGGCTGGTGGGCATCATCACCGTGGCCGACGTGTTCCGTTTCCTCTGCACCGCTTCAGGCGTGCAGCGCGGCGGCCCGCAGATCGCCCTGCGCCTTGAGGCCAAGGCCGGCCCGCTCGCCGCGATGCTTGAGTTCCTGCGCGGCGAGGGCGTGCGCTTCGCCAGCGTGTTCACCTCCCACGACCATGCGGACCCAGGCTTCCGCAACGCTTACGTGCGTATAGCAGACCTGGGGGAGCACAGCATGGACAGCCTCATCGCCACAATGAAAAGTCGTTACACCCTGTTGTTCTTCGTGGAAGACGGCCGCACCACCCTGCTTGAAGGCTAGGCCAGAGAAAGGGGACAAAAGCTATTTGTTTCGGGGGGGAATGATTCCCCCCTCAGAAATGATTCTCTTCATGCGCGGTTCTAATAGTCTTCTTCTTCCCAGCCCTCAGCGGTGATGCAGCGCTTGGGACACAGCGCGATGGCTTCCCGCACCTCGTCGTGCGTGGCCATGGACCGGGTCAGGTAGGGCCGTTCCAGGTCCGCATCCCACCCGAAGATTTCCGGGCAGATTTCGGAGCAGCCGGAGCAGGCGTTGCAGCGCGAGAGGTCTATGAGCACCTCGTGCAGGTTCTGGTCAGGCATGGTGGACCTCCCTTGTGGGATGGCGCGCTACACGTTGAAGCGGAATTCGATGATGTCGCCATCCTGTACGATATAATCCTTGCCTTCCAGGCGGGCAAGGCCCAGCTCCTTGGCTTTTTTGAAGTCGCCGGCCTTGAGGAAGTCCTGATAGCCGATGACCTCTGCGCGGATGAAGCCCTTCTGGAAGTCGGTGTGGATGACGCCGGCGGATTCCGGGGCGGTTGAGCCCACGCGCACGGGCCAGGAGCGCACTTCCTTGTCGCCTGCGGTGAGGAAGCTCATGAGGCCCAGGAGCTTGTAGGTGCGCGAGATGACCTTGTCGAGGGCGCTTTCCGTGAGGCCCAGGTCGGTGAGGAACATGGCGCGCTCCTCGGGGTCGCCGATGGCTGCCAGTTCGCGCTCCAGGCGGGCGGAAACGCTCATGTGCATCTGGCCCAGGCCGTCGGCGGGCACTTCAAAGGAGTCCATGGCGGTTTCAGCCACGTTCCAAACGTAGAGGATGGGCTTGGCGGTGAGGAAGCGGTAGCCGCGCATGGAGGGCTCGTCGCACAGGGCGGGGTCCACGCGCAGGGGCTTTTCGTCCTCCAGCAGGGCGCGAGCCTTGGCCAAGCATTCCTCTTCCTTGTTGTCGACAAGGTCCTTGTTCTTCTTCTTGTCGCTGGCCATGCGCTCCTGGCGCTTCTCAATGACGGCCAGATCGCTGACCAGGAGGTCGGCCTCCACCGCGCCGTACTGCTGCTTCGGGTCGGAAAGGCCGGTAAAGGCGTCGAGGGTGCACAGCAGGCAGTCATAGGGGCGGATGTCGTTCAGCACGCGCTCGCCCAGGCCGTGGCCCTTGCCGCCGCCGCCAGGCACGTCCAGGTACTCGATTTCGCTCAGGGTGATCTTCTTGGGGTTGAAGAGCTTGATGAGCGGGTCCAGGCGCGGCTCGGGCACTTTGACCATGGCGCGGTTTCCGGCCACGGCGGCCTTTTCGCCCGCAAGGGCGGCGAACATGTCGGTCTTGCCGGAGCCGGAGAATCCAAAGATGGCGGTTTTCATTGATGTTCCTTGAGTGTGGGATGGGGCTTCGAGCGCCCAGGAGGGGCGCAGTCTAGTCGCAAGCGGCCCTATATGCAAGGTCGGAGCAGACCCCGCAGGATTCCGGCAGCAGCAGCCAGCCTGCGATGCCGATGGCGTTTGTCTCCGGCGTGAATTTGTCCTATGGTCCATGGCACATCACAGGCGAAAGAGGGGGCCAAGGATCATGTCGGGCGAGCGGAATATTTACCTCATCGGCGCGCGCGCAAGCGGCAAGACCACCCTGGGCCGCAAGCTGGCGGCCCGGCTCAAACGGCCCTTTGTGGACACGGACCGCCGCGTGCGCCTGCGCACAGGCCGCAGCGTGGCCGAGCTGGTGGACGCGGGCGGCTGGGAATCCTTCCGCGAGGCAGAAAGCATCGCCCTGGCAGAGGTTGCGGTGTTCTCCGGGCAGGTGGTTTCCTGCGGCGGCGGCATCGTGCTGCGGCAGGAGAACCGCGACTTGCTGGAAAAAGGCATCGTGCTCTATCTCAAGGCCTCGCCCGAGGTTCTGGCCGGGCGGCTGCTGCGCAACCCTTTGGAGGCCCAGCGGCCCACCCTCACCGGGGGCGGCGTGGTGGACGAGGTGAGCCAGGTGCTGGCCGAGCGCGGCGCGCTGTACCTTTCCTGCGCCCATGTGGTGCTCCCGGCTGAAGCGCCCCTGCCGGAGCTGGTGGAGCTGGCCCTGGTCGAGATCGAGCGCCTGGGCGGCATCCGCCGGACGGTTGCCGGGCGGGGCCGAATCTCGTAGCATGGCAAATGCGGCAAAAGCCAAGCGAAAGAGCTGGAGAAGAAGGGAGGGCGCATGAGCTCCTGGAAGCTTGAGACGGATCTTGATGCCGCCGATCTGCCGCGTTTTCTGCGCGCCCTGGCCGACGCGCTGGAGTCCGGCGCACCACAGTCCGGCGAACTGGCGGGACTGCCGGCAAGCGGACGGGACGGGGAGCTGCGCAAGCTGGTGCTGGTGGCCGCCGCCGATGGCGCGGGCCAAGGCTTCACGCTCAAGCTCAAGGCCAAGGGCGGCCCCGAGCTGCGCGTGCCCACGAAGAAGCATGTGGCGGGCACGATTTCCAGTCCGGCGGCAACAGTTCACGCCCAGGCACCCGCCAAGGCCCAGGGCGATCCCAAGGCGGCGGACGCCGCAGCCCGCGGGCGAGAGAAGTACCGTCAGCTCAAGAAGGCCCTGCAGGCGGACTACAAGGCCTTGCGCAAGGCTGCGGAGGAAGGCCGCATGCCTGCCCAGGACGTTGTGGAGTCTTTTTTGGCCTTGGGCGAGTCCATGGCTGAAACGGCCCAGCCCCTCAAGGGCGCAGGCGGGCCGGAAGCCGCAGAGCTCAGGCAGGCCAACTCGGCTTATCTTGAGGATGCACGCGCCCTGCGCCGGGCCGTGAGCGCCCGCGACGCGGCGGCGTTTTCCGAGGTGCTTGCGCGCCTGGAGCGCCGCAAGTCCGCCTGTCACGCCCAGTTTCGGTGATATTTTCGCCCTGCCGCATCCGGCGGGCAAGGAGCACGGATGAAACGCGAACAGCATCGCCAGCCTGCGGAGGCCCCGGCCCCGGAAACCCTCACTGCGGACGTGACGGAGTTCGACGAACGGCTCTTCGCCGCCCTTGTCGACACCAGCCTGGACGCCGAGGCTGAGAGGCGCATCCTTACCCCCGGCGCGGTGCAGCCCGCCCAGGACTCTGTGCTGGCCGTGCACTGGCACCCGGAGCATGTGCCCCTGCCGCTCATCAAGCAACGCATCGAGGCCAGCTACCCGGCCATGCGCAAAAGCCTCATCATTCCCACCCAGCACAACGTACTTATGGAGTACGGGCCATACACCGGGGTGGAGGTGGACTGCTACTCGCGCGGGTTCAACCAAAAGGTGCAGCTTTTGCTGCACTTCCGCACGGAGAAACTGCGGGACGCCCATGTGCTGAAGAGCATGCTGGCCCACACCCACGCCTACCGCTCCAGCCAGCTCATCGACTATCTGACCACGGTGACGAAACCCGACGAGGAGCGCCTGGCCCATGCGGCCAAGGAGTCAGGCTCGGACGAGACAGTGGTGGCCTTGGCGCGCATCTGCTGCCTGAAGCTTGAGGCCCTGCTGGAACGACATGCGGGCGACATGTCGGTGGACGCCATCAAGAACAAGTTGGTGCGCAACTTTGTGGACGGCCTGCGCCCGCTGCTGGGCGATGCGGCGGCAAACCGCGTGCAGGTGTTCCTGAAAGAGGTCAAGGCTGTGGTCAAGACGCAGTTCCCGCTCACGTATTTTTACCGCACCACGGAATTTATTGAAGAGGTGCGCGGCATCGGCGGCGGGGTGGTCATCCCCCACCCGGAGCAGTTCTGGCCCATACTGCTGGCCAGCTACGACGTGGACGGCTACGAGGTGTGGAACCCGCAGTCACAGCGCTACACGGAGTTTCTCATCTCGGTGCTGTACGAGAAGAACCGGCGGCGCGGCAACGGCGAGCGCCGCATGCTGGTGTTCATGGGCGACGACACCCACATGGGCGAAAAAACCCTGCCAGTGCGCAGCGGGACCGATCCAAACAAAGCCCGGCGTGAAATCGGGCTGCAGCCAGCCTGGGACGATCTGTCCATCGGCAAGAAGCTCATCGTGGCGGACATGGACCGCGCGCGGGTCATTGAGGAATACAGCGCCCGGCTTGACGGCTAGGCAGGGGAGAAGGGGGCCACATGGGCTACGACCAGAAGTTCGTGTTTGAATCCATGCAGGATGCAGAGAGCATCCGCAAGTATCTGGAAGCCGTCATGGAGGGCTTGCGCAAGGGCCGTCTGGTGGTGGCCGCCGGGCAGGAGGAGTTCGTGCTCCAGCCTGCGGAGCTTTTGACCTTCACCGTGAAGGCAAGGAAGCGCGGCGGCTCTGGCCGGCTGGCGCTGACCATCGCCTGGCGCTGCCCGGAAGACGACGCGCCCAAGGCCGGAGAAACCCTGAAGATCGAGGCCTGACATGAACGGCCTTGAGGGTTTGGAGGAGAATTTCCGCTTCCTGGTGCTCGAAGTCACCAGCCAGATGAGCGAGACCCGCGCCTTCGTGTCCGCGCCCACCCACGCGGGCTACGACAAGGTGGTCTCCCGCGACGGCTACATCGACAACCTGAAGGACATCGTGGAGGACAAGTGCTACTCCCGCATTCACAGCGGGCGCGGCCTGTCCAAGCGCGACATCGACCGCATCCGCGGTTTGCAGATCATTTCCGCCAACCTGGAGCGCATTGCCGACTATTGCGTAAACATCGCAGGGCAGATGCGCTACCTGAAGGACCTCTCGGTGCTGGTGCGCCAGAATCCCGGCCCGTTGTTCGACATCATCCAGGAAGGGCTTTCGCGCATTCTTGAAGTACGCTCGCGGGCCGACGTCAACGGGGCCTTGGGCATCTGCCGGGCGGAGTTCGATCTGGACCGCCTGTACAAGGAGGCATTCGACGCGCTGATGGAGGAGCTGCGCCAGGGGCGCGACGTGCAGAACGGCGTCACGGCCATCTTCCTCTTCCGCTATCTGGAGCGCATCGGCGACTCGCTTCTGAACATCGGCGAGGCCCTGCTCTTCTCCGTCATCGGCGAGAAGATCAAGATCGAGCAGTTCCAAGCCCTGCAGCAAACCCTCTCCAAGACCGGCTTCGAGGGCGATCTGGACGACATCGACTTCCGCTCCATCTGGGGCACCCGCTCCGGCTGCCGCATCGGACGGGTGAGCACCAGGGAGGCGCAGGCCGGCGCGCCCCTCGACCCGACCCAGGGCGGCATCTTCAAGGAAGGCAACATCAAGAAGATCCGCCGCGAGCGCGAGAATCTGGAGCTTTGGGCACGGGTCTCGCCGGGCACCGGGCCGCGCATCTTCAGCTACCACGAGGAGGGCGACAGCGCCTCCATGCTGGTGGAGTTCTTGCCCGGCTGCACCTGGACCGAGGTGGTGCTCACCGCCAGCGAGGACATCCTTGAGGACGCCATCTTCGTGTTCGAGCAGACCGTTGGCGACATCTGGCGCTCCACCCTGGAAATGGGCGAGGCTCCGCTGGGCGCCATGGGCCAGCTCAAGGACCGCATGGCGGCCGTGCGCCACGTGCACCCGGACTTCTTCCGCCCGGCGCGCACCCTTGGCCCGGTGGCCATTCCCAGCACCGACGAGCTCATCGCCCAGTGCTGCGACATTGAGGCCTGCCTGCGCGCGCCCATGACCGTGCTGCTGCATGGCGACTTCAACGCCAACAACATCGTGTTCGATCAGGCCGCGCCGCGCATGCACTACGTGGACCTGCACCGCACCCGCCGAGGCGACTTCATCCAGGACACCTCGGTGTTTCTCGTCTCCTTCTTCCGCATGCCCATCTTCGAGCCGGGCCTGCGGCGGCGCATCAACCACATGATCGCCTCATTCTACGACTACTCGCGCGATTTCGCCGACGACATTGGCGACGGCGCCTGGCAGGCCCGGCTGGCCTTGGGGCTTGCGCGCTCCCTCACCACCAGCACGCGCTTCGAACTCAACTACGACTTTGCACGGGAAATGTTCCTGCGCGCCCATTATCTCATGGAAGGCCTGGCGGCCCACCAGGGCAAGCCCTGGGAGGACTACCGTCTGCCCAGGCCCATCCTGTTCTACTAGGCCGGGGAGGAAGGCAGGTAATGCGCATAGCAGTGGTGGGAATCCACGGGGCCTGGTCATCCGAGGCCCTGGCCGACGCAGTGGGCCGGGCCACCGGGGAGCGCCTTCTGGTGGACCTGGACCGGGCGCGGCTGGATCTTGACGCGGGCGCGCTCGTCTGCCCGGACCAGCACGGCAACGCCGTGGACCTTTGCGGCCTGGACGCCCTGTGCATCAAGAAGGTCGCAAAGGGCTACTCTCCGCAGATGATCGACCGGCTGGAGATGCTGCGCATTCCCGCCGCGCGCGGTGTGCGCTGCTTTTCCGACCCTTCGCTGATCCTGCGGCTGGTGGACCGGCTCGCCTGCACTGTGACCCTGGCAGGCGCTGGCATGCCCCTGCCGCCCACCACCATAACCGAAGACCCGGCCCAGGCCCTGGACGCCCTGCGCGCCTATGGCCGGGCCGTGCTCAAGCCCCTGTTCACCTCCAAGGCCCGCGGCATGGCGCTCATCGACGCCGAGGCCCTGGACCCCAGCGAACTCGCGCGCGCGCTGGAGGGCTTCCGCGCACAGAACACGGTGATGTACATTCAGAAGGCCCTCGACCTGCGCGGGCAGGATCTTGGGATATGTTTTCTGGGGGGCGAGTACCTGGGCACTTATGCCCGGCGCCAGCAGCCGGGCTCCATCACCGGCGAGGCTGGGTGGAGCACCAGCACAGCCACGGGCGGTCGCTACGCCCCCTTCGACCCCCCGCAGGAGATCATCGACCTGGCGCAGCGCGCCGGAGCGCTGTTCGGCCTGGACTTCACCTGCGTGGATGTGGCCCTGACCGCAGACGGGCCGTTTATTTTTGAGGTATCAGCCTTTGGCGGCTTCCGGGGGCTCATGGCCGCGCGCGGCATTGGTGTGGCCCAGGCCTTCACGGCCCACGCCCTGGCGGAGCTGGGCCGGTGAGCGCGCCTCCTTTTGAAGATCTGGCCCGGCAGTTGTCCGGGCGCGCAGCAGCGCCTTTTGGCCTGCGCCTGCGCCTGGAGGAGCTGACCCTCTCTGTGCGCTCCAATTCCGCCGCCATCATCGACGACCTGCGCCGCTACTTCGCGCCTTTTATCGTCGAGGACTCCGGTGGGGCTAACCTGGACTTCCTGTTTCTGGACGGGCCTGCGGAGACGCCTCCGGTGGAGCTGGCCGTGCGGCCTCATCTGCCGGGCAAGAAGCCGGACAAGGAACGTTGCGCCGATCTGGCAGGCTTAGGTTTAGCGGCCGGCGGGGGGCGCGTGGTGCGCAAGCAGGCCACAGGCATGCTCTTTGTCTTCGGGCACGCAGACGGCCAGAGCGCCAGCGGAAGCGTCAACATCGCCGTTGGGCCGTGCGCGCAGAACCGCAACCAGCTGGTGAATTTTCTTTGCGCCCGGTACATGGAGCGCCGCGTGGCGCAGGGCTGGATCCTCGGCCACGCAAGCGGCGTGGTGAAAGGCGCGCTGGGGCTCGCCCTGTGCGGGTTCGCGGGCATGGGGAAAAGCACCCTGGCCTTGCATCTGGTGGCGCAGGGCTGCGATTTCTTGAGCAACGACCGGGTGCTTGTGGAGCCGAAAACACAGGCCCGTCCCGTGCTGCACGGCATTCCCAAACACCCGCGGCTGAACCCCGGCACGGCCCTCGGCAACCCGGACCTGGCCCCGCTGCTGGCTTGCGCCCTGCCGCCCGGCCTGCGCCGCGCCTATGCGGCCCTGCCCCCTGCGGCCCTGTATGCGGTAGAAGACAAATTCGACGCGGTCATCGGCGAGTGCTTTGGCGCTGCGGACGAGTTGGCGGACGCCGCAACGTCCATGAAAAACGCGAAGGGTTCGCGGTTCCGGCTGGCCGCGCCCCTGTCCGGTTTGGCGGTGCTCAACTGGCGGCACGGCGGCGGCCCCATGCAGGCCCGGCGCGTGGACCTGGCGAGCCGCCCGGATCTGCTGGAGGCTTTCCGCAAGCCGCCCGGCGCGTTTTATCTGCCGCAGGCCCTTGAGACCGCGCGGCTTACGGCTAGTGAGTGCCTGGAAGCCCTTTCCGGCGTACCGGTGCTGGAGCTTTTCGGCGGTTCGGACTTCGAGGCTGGGACAACGGCCTGCCTGAAACTTTTGGAAGAATAGTAAGCACAAGGACGGGAACATGAGCGGCAACACCTTCGGCACCCTGTTTCGCCTTACCACATTTGGCGAGTCCCACGGCGCGGGCCTTGGCGGCGTGCTGGACGGCTGCCCGCCGGGCCTGCCCATGAGCGAGGAGATCATCCAGCAGGAGCTGGACCGCCGCAAGCCCGGCCAGGGAGGCCTCGCCGCCACGGCGCGCAAGGAGTCCGACGCCGTGCGCCTGCTCTCCGGCGTGTTCGAGGGCAGGACAACGGGCACGCCCATCGGCTTCATCATAATGAACGAGGACCAGCGCTCCCGCGACTACTCGGCCATCATGGACGTGTACCGGCCCGGCCACGCGGATCTGGGCTATGACGCCAAATTCGGCCTGCGCGACTACCGTGGCGGGGGGCGCTCTTCAGGCCGGGAGACAGTGTCCCGCGTGGCGGGCGGGGCCATCGCCCAGGAGTTTCTGCGCACCCAAGGCATCGAGGCGTGCGCCGCCACTGTGGAGCTGGGCGGCATCGAGGCCAGGGAGCGCGATTTCTCGGGTGCTTTGGGGCGGCCATATTTCAGCGCCGATGGGGACATCGTACCCATTTGGGAAGAGCGCGTGCGCGCCGTGAAAGGCGCTGGCGACACCCTGGGCGGCGTGGTGGAGATTCGCGTGAGCGGCGTTCCTGCGGGCCTTGGCGAGCCGGTGTTCGACAAGCTGGACGCGCGCCTGGCCTATGCCCTCATGGGCGTGGGCGCGGTGAAGGGCGTTGAGGTTGGCGCGGGCTTCGCCGCCGCGCGGCTCACGGGCAGCGAGAACAACGACCCCATGACGCCGGGCGGATTTTTGTCCAACAACGCCGGGGGAATTCTGGGCGGCATGGCCAGCGGCCAGGAGATCATTCTGCGCGTGGGGGTGAAGCCCATCCCGTCCATATCGCGCGTGCAGCAGACAGTGAACAGCAAGGGCGAGGCGGCGAGCATCACCATAGCCGGGCGGCACGACATCTGCGCCATTCCGCGCATCGTGCCGGTGCTCAAGGCCATGACCCTGCTGACCCTGGCGGATTTTGTTCTGCTGCAGCGCCGGGTGGGCCGCTAGGCCCTACCCCTCGCACCAGAGTTCTGCCAGATTCTCCTGCTCGTCCAGCAGGATGTCCAGATAGTCCAGTTCCATGTTCAGGAGCTCGGCGTCCTTTGTGCGCAGCCATTCCGAAAGCCAGCCCAGGCGCGTGACCAGCACGAACAGGGGCAGGAGCCCCAGCTCCGGCCCTGGCATGCCGCCTGCGCGCAGTTCGCGCACCAGCCCGGTGACAAAGCCCCGCACCAGCCCGGAGGGGTGCTCGAAACCTGCGCAGCCGATGCAGTTGGCCGCGTCGTACAGCCGGGGCCGCGCGCCTGCGAATTCCCAGTCGATGAGCGCCCGGAGGGGCCGCGCGGCGTCCGCGCCCCAGATGACGTTGAGGGGGTGCAGGTCGCCGTGGGCCAGGGCGCTGGGTACGGCCTTGAGCACTGCGGCAAGTTCACTGAGGGCTTCGCGCACAGGGTTCAGCCTTGCCAGCAGTTGCGGCTTGTGGCGAGCCACGGCGGCGAAGAGTTCGTCGCGGAAGGAGGCCAGGGCGGCCTGCGGAGCCGCCAGCAGGGTCGGCAGGGCCTGGCCTGCGCGCTGCAGGGCCAGAATTGCGCGCCCCATGGCCTCGCCGCGCCAGTCGTCGTCCAGATAGCTGGGCCGGGGCAGTTCCGGCCCGGCCACAAAGGGCGAAAGCATCCAGCACCCCGCGTGGGGTGCCTCGTCCGAGCGCAACACGAAGCGCATCGCGGCGGTTTCCCCTTCTGTCTGGCCATCCGCAGCGAGGGCCACGGGCCTGTAAGCCGGGATGAGCGGCGCTAAGGCCGGATTCCGCGACAGGTCCGCCAGCAGGTTTCCCAGCGCTTCGCGCCGGAGGGCCTGTTCCGGCGGGATGCGCTCCAGCATCCAGGTGCGGCCCTGGTCGTCATCCACGGCAAAGCGTTCGATGGAGCGTTCCGGGCTGCCGGGCAACGCATGTTCCGGGGCCACACGGCCAGGGGCCAGTCCGAAATGGGGCAGCAGGGCGAGGATGGACAAGGTGTCGGGCATGGGGCCTCCGCTCGTAGTCCCGGCGCGGGCGACTTGCGGGGATGCCCGCGCCGGGTGTGGTTTTCGATTATGCCTGGGCCAGCTCCTTGCGGGCGATGGCTGCGGCCTCGACCATGTTCGCCAGACTGGTCAGGGTCTCGGGCCAGGCGCGGGTCTTGAGCCCGCAGTCCGGGTTCACCCAAAGACGCTGCGCTGGGATGACCTCGGCGGCGCGGCGCAAAAGGCCCAGCATCTCCGTAACGCCGGGCACTCGCGGGCTGTGGATGTCGTAAACGCCGGGGCCTATTTCGTTAGGATACTTGAAGCGGCGAAATGCTTCAAGTAACTCCATGCGGCTGCGGCTGGCCTCAATGCTGATGACGTCGGCGTCGAGCCGCGCGATCCAGTCCACGATCTCATTGAACTCGCAGTAGCACATGTGGGTGTGGATCTGCGTTTCCGGACGCGCCGCGCCCACGGCCAGACGGAAGGCATCCGTGGCCCAGCGGAGATAGGCGTCCCAGGCGGCGCGCCGCAGGGGCAGGCCCTCCCGCAGGGCGGGTTCGTCTATCTGAATGGCCCGAATGCCTGCGGCTTCAAGGTCGGTCACCTCGTCGCGCAGGGCCAGGGCTATTTGTCTGCAGGTGTCCTCGCGGGGTTGGTCATCGCGCACGAAGCTCCAGCAAAGGATCGTCACCGGTCCGGTGAGCATGCCCTTCATCGGTTTTTGCGTCAGGGCCTGGGCGAAGCGCGACCACTCAACGGTCATTGGCCCTGGGCGGCTCACGTCGCCGAAAATGACCGGGGGCTTGACGCATCGGGAGCCGTAGCTTTGCACCCAGCCGTTTTGGGTAAAGCAGAACCCGGCCAGCTGCTCACCGAAATACTCCACCATGTCGTTGCGCTCGGGCTCGCCATGCACCAGCATGTCCAGGCCAAGGCGCTCCTGCACGGCCACGACCTCGCGGATGGTGTCCTCCATGAAGGTCTTGTAGGCCTCCGGCGGAATCCCGCCCTTTTTGAGCTTGGCGCGGGCTTGGCGCACTTCCTTGGTTTGCGGGAAGGAGCCGATGGTGGTGGTTGGCAAGAGCGGCAGGCCCAGGGCCTCGTGTTGCAGAACGGCGCGCTCCGGGTAGGGAAGGACGCGGGAGAGCTGGTCCTGCGTTATCGCGGCCATGCGGCTGTGCACGTCCGGGTTGTTGAGCAGCGGGCTTTTGCGCCGCGCCGTCAGAATGGCCAGGTTGTCCGCCAGCCAGTCCGCACAGGATAGGCCGCGGCTGCGGTCCAGGCCGCCCGCACAGTCGGCCAGCTTGCGCACCTCGTCGCATTTTTGCAGGGCAAAGGCCATCCACTGGCGCACCTCGGAATTGAGGGCGGTCTCGCCGTCCAGATCCACCGGACAGTGCAGGAGCGAGCAGGACGGGGCAACCATGACGCGTTGCTCACCCAGCACGCCGACGGCATGGTCAACCAGGGCCAGGGCGCGGCCTGCGTCCACCCTCCAGACGTTGCGGCCGTCCACGACGCCTACGGACAGGGCCGTGCCCGGCGCAAGGTGAGCGAATATCCCACCCAGCTGCTCCGGCGCACGTACAAGGTCCAGGTGCAGGGCGCCCAGCTCCAGGCCGGAGTACACGTCTGCATTGTGAGCCACGGCGCCGAAGTAGGTGCCCAGCATGACCTTGGCCGGTTTTGCGGCCTGGATGAGCCGGGAGATGGCCGCGCGGAACTTGCGGGGCAGGTGCGCCGGCAGGTCCAGGGCCAGCACCGGCTCGTCCAGCTGGAGCCAGTCGGCTCCGCCCGTGTGGTGGGCGGCAAGCTGGCCGACAATCTGCGCATAAGCCTCAGTCAGGGCTGGCAAAAGTTCGAACCTGTCAAAGCCGGGATCGACGGATTTGCTCAAGTGCAGGAAGGTGCAGGGGCCTGGCAGCACCACCTTGGTGCGGAAGCCTGCGGCCTGGGCGTCGGACAACTGCCCCAGGAGGTCGCTGGCGTCTGGAGCGAAGGCCTGGGCGCGGGAGAGCTCCGGCACCAGGTAATGGTAGTTTGTGTCGAACCACTTGGTCATCTCCATGGCTGCGCGGTCCGTATCCGAGCCGCCGCGGGCCATCTGGAAATACAAATCAAGCGGGTCCGAGGGCTTAGCTCCGCTGGAATCAGCGAAGCGTTTCGGAGTCAGGCCAAGGCGCACGGCCATGTCCAGCATGTGGTCGTAGAGGGAGAAGTCGCCCACGGGCACGATGTCGATGCCCGCCTGGACTTGTGCGGCCCAGTGGCGCAGGCGCAGAGCGCGGGCGGTTTCCAGCAGGACCGTCCTGCTCGGTTCGCGGCCCGGTTCGCGTGTCGGGTCGTCTGCCCAGAACGCTTCCAGCGCGCTCTTGAGTTCGCGGGCCTTGCCCATGCGGGGAAAGCCCAGAGTGTGTGTCAGCATGTGAGAACCTCCGGTCGTTTGGCCAGGACCACAGAAAATGGCGCGGGCGCTAGACGCGAGGGGGCGGGGAAATGCTGGCGGCACCCAGCGGAAGACGCGCCAGGGGAGGCGCGCCCATGATTCTCCGGCCCTGGTCGCGAGGCCTGCGTCATGGTTCTGTGTCGAGTCGTCTTCTGGCTTCCGGGCGGAGACCACTCCCCGGCCATAGGGCCACGCTCTTCCCGAACCTGGACGGTTCAGTGGGCGCGGCGGGCACGTTTCCCGGTTACAGCAGCGCGTCTGCGACGGATTTGCACCGTCTTCCGTTACTCGATGTCCTTCTGGCGAATTTATAACTATAGAATGCTAGCCTGGAGGCGCGTGGCTGTCAACATTGGCACCTGGAGGGTGCTGCAGGCCTTGAGGTCTCAGGCCGGGAGACCGGGGTCGAGGATCGCCATGCCTGTATTGTCCGGCTCCACATGGATGGTGACGCGCACCAGTTGGGGCAGGCGCGTGCGCAGGGCCGCCTCCAGGGCGTTGGTGCGCTCGTGGGCCAGGGTGATTGGCGTTCCAGGGTGCATGCGGCAGTGGAACGAGGCGGACAGCCGCGCGCCGGAGCGCAGGAGCGTGAGCCCATGCATGTCGCACACTCCGGGGGTCTCCTCCACCACCTCGGCAATGGCCTGGCGCAGGGTTTCGGTGCTTTCGGGATCATCTTCAGTAGGTTCGGGGTGCGCCCCGTAGGGCTCAATGTGCGTCACCACCCGGCCCCTGGGGCCAAGCTCGGCCCTGAGGGCGGTTTCCATCTCGCTGATGCGCCGGTGGGCCTCGGCCAGGGAGAGCCCTTCCGGCACCTCGGCGTGCAGGTTCAGGTGCAGCACGCCGTCTATCTTGCGCAGGTCCATGTCATGCACGCCCACGTCAAAGGTGTTGGCCAGGTCGCGCGCGCGGTCCAGAAAGCCTGCCGGGCCGTCCTCCTGCGGACGCAGCTCGGTGAGCACGTCGGCTTCCGGCAGCACGGACTGGACTGCAGCCCTGGCGTGGCGCACCACCTCGTGGGCGTCCTCCATTCCCATGCCTGCGCGCACGCCGAGCAGCATGTCCACAAAGCTGGCCGGGCCGCTTTGGCGCACGCGCACGCGGCGGATGGAGAGCACGCCGGGCACGGCGGCCACAGCCCGCTCGATGCCGTCCTGGGCTTCCTGCACGCCGGAGTCCAGCAGCACGTCGATGGCCTGGCGGCCCAGGCGGATGGACACCCAGAGCACGATGCCGCTGACGGCGAGGGCAGCCAGGGAGTCGGCCCGATGCAGCCAGGGAACCAGGGGTGAGGCTTGGTCGAACTGATCGGCCAGGGCCAGGGCGCCCAGGCCAGCCAACACCACCAGCGAGGACCAGATGTCGGTGGAGAAATGCAGGGCATCGGCCTCCAGGGCCTGGCTGTTGTGCTTTTTCGCCACAGCCAAGAGCATGCGCGAGCGCGAGTAGTCCACGGCGATGGACACCACCATGACACCCACGGCCCAAAGGGTCGCCTCCACGGGCTTGGGGTGCAGCAGGCGGTCCACGGCCTCCACCACGATCCACACGCAGGTTCCGAGCAAGAGCAGGGTTTCCGCCAGGGCGGAGAGGTTTTCCACCTTGCCGTGGCCGAAGGGATGCTTGCGGTCCGCAGGCATGGCCGAAAGCCGCACGGCGAAAAGGGTGACGCCCGCCGCCACCAGGTCCAGTCCGCTGTGGGCGGCCTCTGACAGGATGCCCAGGCTGCCGGAGGAGATGCCCACCGCCAGCTTCATGGCCGTAAGGGCCAAGGCCGCAAACACCGACGACAGGGCGGCTTTGCGTTTTTCGTGCTGAGCCTGGGCGTCTGGACAGGCGATGGTGTCGTGCATAGGGCAATACTACGCAGGGGCAAAGCCCCCGTCAACGCGCCCTCGGATAACCGAGGGAGGTCCTTGGCGGCGGGGCGCGGCTTCAGAGCAGGAACGGAGCAGCCCGTCTGCCTGCGGTGTGCCGCTGGAGACGGTCACAGCTCTGGCCGGATCGCAAAGAGGGAAGTCCTCCTGGCTTCGCCGGATTTTATCCCGCAAAGATCTATGGTGTCTAATGGGTTGTGCATGAAAAGCCGAAATGGTAATAACTCCTGGCAGCGTGCGTCGGCATTGGTTTCCTAGCACCCTCGCGGTCAGGCGAAGCTTTCCCCCCTCAGCTTTATATCCCCTCGCAAGGAGTAGCGCATGTCCACTAATCAGACCTCAAGAGTACAAACCCGCCTCGTCGCCTCGTCGCTGGTGCTGGTTTGCGGCGGCGCGGCGTCCTTTGCATACAGCATGCTGACGGACTCCTCGCATTTGCTGCATACCCTGTTCTTCAGCGTGGCCGCGCTTGGCGGGGCGTTTTTGCTATGGACCGTGCATTCCCAGATGATGCGGCCCCTCATGCTCCTGCGCGACTATTCCCGAGAGGTCGCAGCAGGCAAGGACGCAGCCTGTCCGGGCGGCGAAATGCCGGTGGAGTACGCAGAGCTGCGCGACAGCCTGTGCCGGATGGTCGAGCACTTGGCCGGGGCTGTGAAGGCCGCCCGCGACAAGGAGGCCGAGGCCGAGCGCCACTCCGCCGAGGTGGAGCGCGCCCTGGGCGAAAGCCGGAGCGCGGAGGCCAACGTGCGCGAGCTGCTGGAGAACATGAATGCTGCTTCCCGGAAGGCCGGCGAGGCCGCCACGCGAATTTTCGGCGCCGTGCGCGAGCTGAACGAAAATATGGACCACGTCGGCAAGGACGTGATGGTGCAGCGCGAACGAGTGGAGAGCACCACTACGGCCATGGAGCAGATGAACGAGGCCATCCTCGAAATCGCCCGCAATACCGGCAGCGCGGCGGAGAGCGCGGAGCGCTCCAAGGGCAACGCCCAGGCCGGGGCGCGCGGCGTGCGAGAGGCCGTGGGCAGCATCGGCCGCGTGAAGGAGCGCATTCTGACCCTGAAGGACACCATGACCACCCTGGGCAACCAGGCCGAGGGCATCGGGCAGGTGCTGGGCGTCATTTCAGACATTGCCGACCAGACCAATCTGCTGGCTCTGAACGCCGCCATCGAGGCGGCCCGCGCGGGCGACGCCGGACGCGGCTTCGCCGTGGTTGCCGACGAAGTGCGCAAGCTGGCCGAGAAGACCATGACCGCAACCAAGCAGGTGGGCGACTCCGTGCGCAACATTCAGGACCGCGCCCGCGAGAACGTGCTTGCCGTGGACGAGGCTGCTGGCGACATCGTGGAAAGCTCCCGCCTGGCGGAAGCTTCCGGCCAGGCCATGGAGGAGATCGTGAGCATCGTGCAGCAGACGGCCCTTGAGGTGGCCTCCATCGCCACCGCCAGCGAGGAGCAGTCCGCCACGAGCGAGGAAATCAACCGCAGCGTGGCCGAGGTGAACCAAGTGGCGCGGCAAACCGCGCAAAGCGTGGAAAGCTCCACCCGCGTCGTGGTCGAGATCTCCGGCTTGGCCGAGGAACTGGATTCCATCATCCAGGCCATGGCCAGCGGCAAGCTCACCGGCGTCACCTCCAGCGAGCAGCTTATGACCTGGACCGATGATCTCTCCGTGGGCATCCGGCTCATCGACGAACAGCACAAGGTGCTGCTCGGACTCATCAACGAGCTGCACGCGGGCATGCGCGCGCGCAAGTCAGACGCCGTGCTGGCGGGCGTTGTGGAGCGGCTCAAGGAATACACGGTGAAGCACTTCGGCCAGGAGGAGGAGTACTTCGAGCGTTACGGCTACCCGGAAACGGCGGCCCACAAGGAGCTCCACGCCAAGCTGGTGCAGCAGGTGCTGGACTTCGAAGCCGGACTCAAGAGCGGCCAGGCCAAGGTGACCATGGACATCATGCGCTTCCTTAAAGACTGGCTGGTGAAGCACATCATGGGCACGGACAAGAAGTACAGCGGGTTCCTGCAGTCCAAGGGCCTGCGCTAGAACACTCCACACCAGTCGCAACGCGAAAAAGGGAGGCGCGCCGTCAGGCCCCTCCCTTTTTTGTTGCCTTGCTCCGTGTATGAACGCAGCCGTGGCTGGGTGTGCGGCGCGTCTAGCCGTGGTTCATGGTGTTTATGATTCCCTTGAGTTCAGAGGCCAGGCGCGCCAGATCGCCTACGGCCTGGCCGGACTGGAGCATGGCCTCGGCGGTTTCCGAGGCGATGCGGTTGATCTCCTCGGTGGAGCGGCTGATCTCCTCGCTGGCGGCGGACTGCTGTTCGCTGGCCGTGGCGATGCCGCGCACATGGTCCGCAGTCTGGTCCACCATGCCCACAATTTCGCGCAAGGCCTCGCCAGACTCGTGGGCCAGTTCCGTGCTGGCCTGGACAGCCAGGCCCGTGCTCTCGGTGTTGTGGATGTTCTTGCGGGCGCTTTCCTGGATGCCCCGGATGGCCTCGCCCACTTCGCGGGTGGCGTTCATGGTCTTCTCGGCCAACTTGCGCACCTCGTCGGCCACCACGGCGAAGCCGCGTCCGGCGTCACCAGCTCTGGCTGCCTCAATGGCGGCGTTCAGAGCCAGCAGATTGGTCTGGTCGGCAATATCGGAAATGACATTCATGACATGGCCGATGCCCTCGGCCTGCTTGCCCAGTTCGGTCATGTCATCCTTCAGAATTGTGGCCTGGCGCTCCACGCCGCTGATGGTCGACACCACCTTGTCCACCAGGTCCGAGCCCTGCTGCGCCTTGTGCTTTGCCTTTTCCGCCAGGTCCGCGGCGTTGCCGGCGCTTCTGGCCACCTCCATGACGGTGGAGTTCATCTCCTCCATGGCCGTTGCGGCCTCGGTGGTACGCGCGCGCTGTTCGTCGGACCCCTTGCTGGACTGCTCGATCTGTGCGGCCAGCTCTTCTGACGCCGAGGCCACCTGATCGCTCACGGCGTTGGCCGCAATGGCCGCCTGGGCGATGCTTTCGTTCTGTTTCTCGATCTTCGCCTGGTTATCCATGATTACGGTTATGTCGGACCAGAACGAGATGGATCCGAGCAGGTGCCCGTCAAGATCGTAGAACGGGGTGGTGGACACATCAACGTGCTTCTGCTTTCCGCTCGCACCGCTCCAGACCACCTTACCCTTCATGGGAGAGTTGCTGCGGATCGCTTTGTCGGACATGGTCTCGCGGTTGGGATCGCTCCAGTAAAATTCACCGGATTTCATGCCCACGTACGCCGAGGGTTTCTTGGGTCTTTCCAGGAAGTCGCAGACCTGCTGGTTGCACCAGAGCATCTTGAAGTCCGGGCCCACGATGCCGCACGGGGTGGGTATGCCGTCCAGCACTCCCTGGGAGAAACCGAGCTTGGTCTTTATCTCGGCCACCATGCCCTTGATGTTGTGGGCCATGCCCGCCATCTCGTAGTGGAAGTCCGAGTCCAGCTCGGCCTTAAAGTCGCCAGCAGTTATAGCCTCGGTGAAGCTTTGGATGTCCTTCACGGGGGTGACCACAAGCTTGCGCACCACGAAGGCGATGCCGCCGCACAAGAGCAGCACGGCCAAGGCGCCGATGCCCAGAAGGATGTTCCGCTGAGTGCGTGCCGCCTGGGTCATTTCGTCCACGTAGGCGCTCATGCACAGCACCCATCCGGTTTTCGGATCGGTGGATACTGTAAGGATTTTCTGCTCGCCCTTCCAGTCATAGAAGAGTGAGCCGTTTTTCAGCTCCAGAGCTTTGCGAATGAACTCATGCTCACGCATGTCCTTGAGTATAAGCGCCTTGTCCATGGCGTGGGCGATTAAGCGGCCTTGGGCGTCGAGCATGAAGCCGTAGCCGCGTTTGCCGAAGCGGGGCGGGTCGATGAAAGCTGTGGTGAAGGTCTCCCACTTGGGGAATGCGCCCACGCCGCCCAGCACCTTGCCCTCTGCGCTCTTGATGCTCCGCGCCACGGAGAAGATGAAAATGTCGCCGTCGCCGCTCTTGGCCTTTATGATTTCCTTGGAGAAGTAGTTGTCTTGCCCACCCAGAATTGACTTGACGTAGTCGTGGTCGGCCCGGCTCTGTCCGGCCAGATCCTCACCTTTGGCGTTGTACCCCGCAATGATGACGCCCTGGGCGTCAAAGAGGAACAGGGCCCAGTACTCCTTGTTGATCGTGATGTATTCACGCAGGCGTTCTTTCGCGCGCTTGGGGTCGCCTTCGAAGGCTTCTCGTAGGGCCTTCTGCGCCGCCAGGGAGTCTACAAGAGTTTCTGTGCTGGAGGTAAACTTGTCCAGGGACAATCGCGTAGCTGTGGAGAGTTGCTCCATGGACTGCTGTTGCAAGTGCAGGCTGACATTGTACGAGGATTTTGAGACGTAGAAGACGATTCCCAAAATTGTCAAAGCCACTATAAGTGTAACAGACAGAATGAGTACTGTTCCAAGACTTTTAATGCGCGGCATAAGCCCCCCCAGGATACGTATTACTCGGGTGATGTGTGCAGAACATCACTGGTGTTCGCCGAAAGAACGAACAGCCAGTGTGAATAGCTGGATGCGACGTCGCCATTTGTTGTATTAATACTGGGGTTAGCATAGGCGCGCCAACAGGGCTCAGTATGTTTTTGCGCCTGAAATGTAAAGGGGTAAAGGGGAATTTCCTGAGTGAAAATCCCAAAACGGAGTGGACGGCCGCCCCGTTAGGGACAGGGACCGCCGCCCTAATCCAGGTCCACGGCCTCGGCAAGATAGTTGCTGAACAGATGCACCTGCGAGGGCACCTCGTGGGCCTTGAGACCGTCGCGGATGCCGTCCTCGCAGTTGTGGCAGGCCACAACAGTGACATCAGCCCCGGTGGCGCGGATGGCCTCGGCCTTGGCCTTGGCCGTGGCCAGGCGCTTCTGCTTGTACTCGCTCATGAGCCCGTGCCCGCCGCCGGAGCCGCAGCAATAGGTATGCACGCCGTTTGGGTGCATCTCGCGGAAGTCTGCTGCCACATGGCGCATGAGCAGGCGCGAGTCCTCGAAATGCCCGGCGTTGCGGATAAAGTTGCACGAGTCCTGAAAGGTCACGGACTCTTTGTGGAAGCCTTGTTTAAGCTTGAGCCGCCCCTGGCGCAGCAGGTCGGCCCACATCTTCATGGGAGCCATGACCTCGAAGGGGAAGTCTCGTTTCAGCCAGTTCGGTCCCTCAAACTTGAGGGCGCGGATGGAGTGCCCTCACTCGGCGGTGAGGATGGTTCGCACCCCCAGGTTCTCGCCTGCGGCAACCACGCGTCCGCACAGTTCTGCCGCAGCCGGGTCGTCCCCGGCGAAAAGCCCGATGTTCGTCGAATCCCAGCCCTTGCTGCCCGCCAAGGTGAAGTCGAGCCCTGCCGCGTTGTAGAGCTTCAGGTAGCCGTACAGGTTCTGCGGGTAGAATTTGATGTCGCGCGGGTGGAAGGTGACGAGCACCTCCGCGCCCTTCTTGTCGATGGGCGCAACCGCGTTCGGCATCTCCTCCTGCAATTCCTCAAGCTGCCACTCGATGGTCTCGCGGTATTCCTCGTCCGTGATGCCAAGGTTGTTGCCCACGTCCAGCGCGTTCTGCAGGCCCGAGGCCAGGCCCGGCGGCGTAAGCCCTTGGCTGACGGCAAGGGCGCGGGTGGCGCGCACGATGAACGCGATGCCGATGCCATAAGGGCAAAACATGGTGCAGCGTTGGCACATGGTGCAGGTGCCGTACACGGTGTCCACCAGCCACTGCATGAACTCTTCGTTCACCTCGCCCTTCTTGCGCAGCATCTCGGCCATGGGCTTCATGCGGTGGGCGGGCACGTGCTCGGGCCGTGGGTCGGACTGGTAGAAATGGCAGCCCTGGGCGCACAGGCCACAATGGGCGCAGATGTCCAGCCACATGCGCAGGCGCGCGCCGTTGCGGGAATTCAGGGCTTGTTTCAGCTTGGGGATGTCGAGGGTCATGATTGCTTCCTTGGCTACCAGGCGCCGACGTTGCGCTTGCCGAAGTCGCTGCCGGTTACGGCGCGGGACACGAAGAACAATACCACGTGGGAAAGCTTGGTGAAGGGCGCGATCAGCAGCAGCAGGTCTGCCGCCAGCACGTGCAGGGCGATGATGGTGTCGTAGTCGCCCCACTGGTGATAGGCCAGCACGCCGCTAAGCACAGGCGCAAGGGAAAGAAAGAGCACGAGCCAGTCGCTGGGCCCCGTGAGGGCGCGCACCTGGGGCGCGGCCAGCCTGCGGAGGATGAGGTATGCTCCGGCCCCCAGGCAGGCGAAGGCCAAATAATCGGCGACTTCGTCCGGCAGGGTCCACCAGGAGATGTCCCAGGCCTGGTCCCACAGGATGACGTGGGCCTGGAGGAACAGCGCCGTGGCCAGGAGCCCCAGGTGGAACACGAAGCCAGCAACGGTGGGCAGGGGGTTTTCGCGCGCGGTGATATTGGCGGGCACGAGCCAGCGGAAAATGGATTTTATCGCCCAAACCAGGCGGAAGCCCTTGAGGGCTGCGGGGTCCGCGCGTTTCGCCAGCAGCAGGAAGCGCAGCACGCGCCAGCCCATGCCAAGCACGAAAACCGAAAGAGAAAAGGCGAAAAGCGGCCCGGCGGCCAGATCGTACAGGGCGAACACGATTCCTCCCGGCGCTCAAGGGTGGCCTGGCTGAAGCTGTTTTGGATACGCCCGGAGGGTAGCACGGCTCGATTCGTAAAACAATCCCCTACGCGCAGGAGGATTTGTACAGTTCGAAAATGTTTTGTAACCTAGCGTAGTAATGAGAGAGCCTTGGTTGGCTTGCGCGTTGCGCATCGCCAGCACACTGCAATCTCCCCATGCGAAGGGGAATTGCTGGGCCTTCACCCTTGCGGCTGGTTCACGCGGTCCATGGTGCGGAAGTTGATGGCTTCGGCCAAGTGCCATAGGCGGGCATCAGCGTCTGTCACAGTTCCCGCAGCACCATTTCGCCGTTGTCACCAAGGCTAATTTCATAGGTGAACGAGCGCCGCTCCTTTTGCTTGGATGCGATATTCCTTTCGTATGCAACTTCGTCAATATAAACTACCTCCCAGTCAGGGTGATTGCACTTTAACTCGTACGCCAATCGAAACCCCTCAGCGGTGAAGGCGTCGGGGTCAAAGAGGGAGCAGTCAAAAGTACCTTCATTGTATAGCGCGGTGTCAACCCAAGCCTGGAATACGGCCTCCCATCGTTCGTTCCACAGGGCGAGGTCCCTTAGAATGAACCGGTCAGGCTCATGAGCCGTGTCCACGTCTGTTCTGAAGTAGGGGTACCAATCCTGGTCGTCATCATCGCTGGGATAGAGGGGATAGTCCCAAATGCCAGTTGCCGAATAATCGCAGAAAATGCGAACTCGTGGGCGTGACATGCCCCCCCCATCACCCTTGCGGCTGGTTCACGCGGTCCATGGTGCGGAAGTTGATGGCTTCGGCCAGGTGCCCGATGCCGAGGGTCTCCGCCTCCTCCATGTCCGCGATGGTGCGGGCGATGCGCAGCACCCGCGTATACGCCCGCGCCGAGAGGCCGAGTTTGCGCACGGCCTGTTCCAAAAACTGTTGCTCAGCAGCGCCCACGGCGCACCAGCGCTCCAGCGCCGCTCCGGTGAGGTCGGCGTTGAGACGGATGCGCTGGCCCTGGTAGCGCTCCGCCTGCATGGCGCGCACCTTGAGGATGCCTGCGCGCATGGTGGCGGAATCGCGGTTGCCGCGCGGGGCTTTCAGATCCTCGTAGGGCACGGCGGGCACCTCCACCTGCAAATCGATGCGGTCCATGAGCGGGCCGGAGATGCGCGAGCGGTACCGCCCAATGGCGAGCGGCTGGCAGGAGCACTCGTGTCGTTCGTCGGTGAGGTAACCGCAGGGGCAGGGATTCATGGACGCGATGAGCATGAAGTCCGAGGGGTAGGTGAGGGAGAGCGCGGCGCGGGAAATGGTCACCCGCCCGTCTTCCAGCGGCTGGCGCAGCACCTCCAGCACATGCTTCTTGAACTCAGGCAGCTCGTCGAGAAAGAGCACGCCCCGGTGCGCCAGGGAGACTTCGCCCGGCCTGGGGTTGGCCCCCCCGCCGATGAGCCCGGCGTCGGAAATGGTGTGGTGCGGTGGTCGGAAGGGACGGCGCACGATGAGCGCTGCGTCGCGCTCCAGCATGCCTGCCACGGAATATATCTTGGTTACTTCCAGGGCCTCGTCGAAGGTCAGCGGGGGCAGCACGGTAGGGATGCGCTGGGCCAGCATGGTCTTGCCGCTGCCCGGAGGGCCGACGAAAAGCAGATTATGACCGCCTGCGGCGGCGATTTCTATGGCGCGCTTGGCGTGGTCCTGGCCCTTGACCTCGGAGAAGTCGCCATCGAAGGCGGCCTGCCCGGCCCACAGGGCGTCCACGTCCACAGTCGCGGGCTCCGGCGTCAGCTCGCCGGTGACGATGCCCACGGCCTCGGCCAGGCTGCGCGCCCCGTACACGCAGAGGCCCTGCACCACAGCGGCCTCGGCGGCGTTTTCCGCAGGCACGATGAGTCCGCGCGCGCCCTGGTCCCGGGCCATTATGGCCAGTGGCAGGATGCCCGGCACCGGGCCGAGGTTTCCGTCCAGGGACAGCTCTCCGGCCAGGAACCAGCCTTCCAGCCGCTCCGCGTCGATGACTTCCGCCGCGCCCAGCAGGCACAGGGCCAGGGGCAGGTCGTAGCCGCTGCCTTCCTTGCGCAGGTCGGCAGGAGCCAGGTTCACTGTTATGCGCGAGGGCGGCAGGCGGTGGCCGGCGTTTTTCAGCGCCGAGAGCACGCGCTCCTTGGCCTCGCGCACAGCTCCCTCCGCCAGGCCAACCAAGGTGAAGGCAGGCATTCCCGAACGCGCCAGGTCAACTTCCAGTGCGACGGGCACGGCCTCAATGCCGAGCAATGCGGCGGTGCGGACTTTGGCGATCACGGGGGGCTCCTTGGCGTGTGGCTTTGCATAGAGCGTATGCGATTTGAAGCCCTTTGCCCAGTGCTTTCCGTCGTGCTTCCGGCCTATTGCGTGGCGGACCGGGCCTGAAGCCCGCTGCGCAGGGTCACGGCACCAAGCACCACCAGCCCGCCGATCGTCGCCCACGGGCCGGGCAACTCGCCCACCCCCAGCGCCACCCAGACGGGATTCAGGATGGGCTCGAGGGTCATGATGAGGATGGCCTCCAGCGCGCCCAGGCGCTTGATGCACCAGACATAGAGCGCCAGCGACACGCCCTGCTGCAGCACGCCCAGGTAGAGCAGGCCCAGCCAGCCTTCCGCGCTGGGCAGTCCGTGGATCAGGAAGGGCAGGCCCACGAGGGCCGTAAGGCCGTGGCCCAGGAGCACGGACTCAACAGGAGAGGCGTCCTTCTGCGCGCGCATGGACAGGGTGAAGGCCGCGTAGCACAGGCCGGAGCCCACGGCCACAAAATTGCCTAGCAGCCCCTGAGCCGAGAGCTGGTCGAGGAAAAACAGCACCATGCCCGCGAGCACGGCGGCGATGAACAGCCAGTCGGAAGGGCGCGTCTTTTCGCCCAGCAGGCGCGGTGCGAGCAAGGCCACGTACACCGGCGCGGTGTAGGCCAGGAGGATGGCGTTGGCCGATGTGGTCATCTTGGTGGCGGCCACATTGGAGATGAGCAGCCCGGCGTAGCTTATGGCCGCGCAGGCCCGCGCCGGGGTGAAGGCGAAGCTGAGATTCTTGCGGAAGATGAGCGCCAGGGTCAGGGCCGAAAGCGCGCTGCGCACCCCGGTGAGCGCCATGGGGTGCAGGCTGACCAGCTTGATGGCCAGCCCCCCGGAACTCCAGATGAGGGCCGTCGCGGCCAACAGCAGGGAGGCGCGCGCGCGTTCGCTCATTATGCTGGCCTCAGGCCTTGGCGGCGCCCGTGCGCTAGTGGATCATCTTGCCCAGGCGCTCCCAGCGGATGTTCGAGGGGCCGGTCCAGGACCAGTAGATGACCATGGCCTTGCCCTTGATGCTCTCGCGGGTCACAAAACCCCAGAAGCGGGAGTCGAAGGATTCGTCGCGGTTGTCGCCCATGGTGAAGTACTGGCCCTCGGGCACGGTGATCTTGGGCATCCAGTCGCGCTTGGCGCGGCAGGTGCTCGTGGTGTCTTCACAGTGGTCGAAGTAGGACTTGGGGTCGATGGTGATGGGGGGGTGGCCTTCGGGCAGCGGGCTCGGCTCGATGTCCTCGCGCACATGCTGGACGTAGGGTCCGGTGACGAGCTTGTCGTTGACGAAGACCTCTTTGCCGCGGATTTCGATGGTGTCGCCCGGGAGGGCCACAATGCGCTTGACGAAGTCCACGTCCTTGAGCTGCGGGCGGTTGGCGTCCAGCTTCTCGTTGAAGGGGTATTCAAACACGATGACGTCGCCGCGCGCGGGCTCGTACACGGGCACCAGAATCTTGTCGGAGAAGGGCAGCTTCAGGCCGTAGTGGAACTTGCTCACCAGCAGCTGGTCGCCGATCTGCAGGGTCTCAAGCATGGAGCCCGTGGGGATCTTGAAAGCCTGGACCACGAAGGCCCGGATGATGAGGGCCAGAACAACGGCCACCAGCAGGGCTTCGATATATTCCTTGAGGGTCTTGAGCCATCTGGGATTCATGCGTGTTCCTTTGGCGCGGCTGGGGGTCGCGCGGTTGTTCTCGTCGCGGATGGTGCGGCGGGGCTAGTCGTCGCTGCCGGCCTTAAGCACGGCCAGGAAGGCTTCCTGGGGGATCTCCACGTTGCCCATGCGGCGCATGCGGCGCTTGCCTTCCTTCTGCTTTTCCAGAAGCTTGCGCTTTCTGGTGATGTCGCCGCCGTAGCACTTGGCGATGACGTCCTTGCGGAAGGGAGCCACACGCTCCTTGGCTATGATCTTGTTGCCGATGGCGGCCTGGATGATGACCTCGAACATCTGCTTGGGGATGCTCTTCTTGAGCTTTTCCGCCAGACTGCGGCCAAAGGGGTAAGCGCTCTGCCGGTGCACGATGACCGAGAAGGCGTCCACCGCTTCGGAGTTGATGAGGATGTCGAGGCGCACCAGGTCGGACTGGCGGTAGTCGATGATCTCGTAGTCGAGGGAGGCGTAGCCTTTGGTGGAGGACTTCAGCTTGTCGAAGAAGTCGTACATGATTTCGGCAAAGGGCATTTCGTAGGTGATGACCACGCGGCTGGCGGTCAGGTACTTCATGTCTTTCTGGATGCCGCGCTTTTCCTCGCACAGGCCGAGCACGTTGCCCACGAAGTCGTTGGGAACGTGAATCTCCACCTTGGCGAAGGGCTCGTACAGGGCCGCGATGTTGCTCGGGTCGGGCAGCAGGCTCGGGTTGTCGATGGTCAGCTTGCGGCCGTCCGTGGTCTCCACTGTGTAGATGACCGAGGGCGCGGTGGTGATGAGCCGGGCCTGGAATTCGCGCTCCAGGCGCTCCTGAACGATCTCGATGTGCAGAAGCCCCAGGAAGCCGCAGCGGAAGCCGAAGCCCAGGGCCTTGGATGTCTCGGGCTCGAAGCTGAAGGCAGCGTCGTTGAGCTGGAGCTTTTCCAGCGCAACCTTGAGCATCTCGTATTCGTTGGGCTCCACAGGGTACAGGCCCGAGAAAACCATGGGCTTGACCTTTTTGAAACCGGGAAAAGGCGTCTTGGTCGGATTGGCTGCCTTGGTGATGGTATCGCCCACCGGAGCGTCGGAAAGCTCCTTCATGTTGGCGCACAGAAAGCCCACCTCGCCGGGGCCGAAGTCCGGCATCTCGACGCTCTCCGGGCTGAACACGCCGAGCTTCATAACCTCGAATTCCTTGCCCGAGGAGAAGATGCGGATTTTCTCGCCCTTCTTGAGGGTGCCGTCCAGCACGCGGAACAGCACGATGACGCCCAGGTAGGTGTCGTACCAGGAGTCGAAAATAAGCGCCTTGAGGGGAGCGTCGGCATCGCCCTGAGGCGGCGGCAGGTGGGTGATGACGCGTTCGATCAAGTCGGCCACGCCCAGGCCGCTCTTGGCGCTCACCATGGCGGGATCGGTGCAGTCCAGCCCGATGACTTCCTCGATCTCGCGGGAAACACGCTCGGGCTCGGCGCTGGGCAGGTCGATCTTGTTCAGCACCGGCACGACTTCAAGGTTGTTGTCCAGCGCAAGATAGACGTTGGCCAGGGTCTGGGCCTCCACGCCCTGCGAGGCGTCGACCACCAAGAGCGCGCCTTCGCAGGCGGCCAGCGAACGCGAGACTTCGTAGGAGAAGTCCACGTGGCCCGGCGTGTCGATGAGGTTCAGGATGTATTTCTTCCCGTCCCTGGCGGTGTACGGGATGCGCACTGCCTGGGCCTTGATGGTGATGCCGCGTTCGCGCTCAAGATCCATCTTGTCCAGGTACTGGGCCTTTTGGTCACGCGCGGAGACCACCCCGGTGATTTCCAGGATGCGGTCGGCAAGGGTTGACTTGCCGTGGTCGATATGCGCGATGATGCTGAAATTCCTGATGTATTGAGTCTCTGTCATGTTCCTCGTCCGCGTGTCGGGGTGGTTCGGGTTGCCCCGGCGTTGGCGATATATGCCCGGGAGGGCGATAGCCTTGTACGGTATTTGCGCGCGCCTGTCTAATATGCAGAAGGGGCTTCGGGCCTTCTGTTTTTATCCGTCAGGCCTGCTCGTGGACCTTGCGTTCGTGCCGCAGAATTGAAACTCCCCCCACTCTCTTGCCCTTGCTGCGGATTGTGCGTATAAAAACTTGTATGCGTATAATCATCCTTGGCGGCACTGGCTTCATCGGTTCGGCGCTGACCCGGCTCCTGGCGGCCCAGGGGCATGAGGTCGTCGTGCCCTCGCGTCGCCCGGCAAAGGTGGCGGCCCAGCTGGGCTCTGGCGGGCCTGCGGGGCGTATCATCGGCGCGCCCTTTGATGGCAGCACCGGCACGGGCTGGGCGGAATTCATCACCCCGGACACGTCCATTGTGAATCTCGCGGGTGAGAACATCGCCGCCGGACGCTGGACCCCGGAGGTCAAGCAACGCATCGAAGCCAGCCGCCTTTCCGCAGGGGCCGCGGTGATGGACGCCATCGCCCAGGCTAAAGCGCCTCCGGCCATGCTGGTGCAGGCCTCTGCCGTGGGCTATTATGGCGCGCGCGGCGTGGAGGCCGTTGACGAATCCGCCGGGCCGGGAGACAACTTCTTGTCACGGGTGGCCATGGGTTGGGAGGCCTCCACACTGGGAGCCGAAGCCCTTGGCGTGCGTCGAGTCGTTATCCGCACCAGCATGGTGCTTGGCCCCGGCGGAGCCCTTGAAAAGATGCTGCCGATCTTCCGCCTGGGCTTGGGCGGGCCGCTGGGGGGCGGCAAGCAGATGCTTCCCTTCATCCATCTGGACGACGAGGTGGGGGCCATTGCTTTCCTGATCCAGACTCCTGGGCTTTCCGGGCCCTTCAATCTTTCCGCGCCAGAGTCCGTGGATTCGCGGGGCTTTGCCCGCGCCCTGGGGCGCGCCCTTCACCGGCCGGCGTTCCTGCCCGCTCCCGCCTTCGCCCTTAAGCTGCTGCTGGGCCAGATGGCCGAGGAAGTGCTGCTTTCAGGCGTGAACGCAATTCCCGCGCGGTTGCTGGCCGCAGGCTACCGTTTTCGGTATCCCTCCCTGCTCCAGGCCCTTGAAGCCTCGGTTGCGGCAGCGTAGGCTTGTGGCGGAGGCGAACATGAGCAAAGGCAGAATACTTGTGGTCGAGGATGAGGCCATCGTCGCCCTGGACATCCAGGCCCGGCTCTCGCGCCTGGGCTTCGAGGTTGTCGGGCGCGCGTCCAGCGGAGCCGAGGCCCTGCGGCTGACCGAGTCCTGCAACCCGGACCTGGTGCTCATGGACGTGTTGCTGTCCGGCCCCCTGGACGGCATCGACACAGCTCGCGAACTGATGCAGCGCCACTGCCTTCCGGTTATATACCTCACTGCCGCAAGCGATGAGTCCACTCTTGAGCGCGCCAAGGAAACCGCGCCCGCAGGCTTTCTGACAAAACCGTTCGAGGACCATGAGCTCTCTGTGGGCATTGAGATGGCCTTGGTGAAGTTCGAGGCCGAAGCGCGGCTCAAGCAGAGCGAACACCTGCTGTCCACCACCCTTGGGAGCCTGTCCGAGACCGTGCTTTCCACGGACAGAAACGGCCACGTCACCTATATGAACGCCTCTGGCGGGCAGTTGCTTGGCCTGCATGTGGCCGAGGCCGTGGGCCAGGACTGGCGCAGGCTGTTCAGCATTCAGGACGGGATCACCGGTGAGCCGGTTGAGAATCTTGAGGAGCTGTGCGTGCCGCAAGGCGGCCCCCCCCTGTGCGAAGATATGGTCCTGGTGACTCTGGACGGAGAGGACGTGCCGGTGGCCCTGTCCGTGTCGCCGCTCTATGCGCCGGGCCGCGGCAATGGCCGCGCAGGGCTGCAGGGCCGCGTGCTGGTGATTCGCAACATGGCCCTGCGCAAACGGGCCGAGGCTGATCTGCGCACCAGCATTGCCGAACTGCGGGCCACCTTTCGCCAAACCGTGCGGGCCCTGGCAAGCATGGCCGAAAAGCGCGACCCATACACTGCGGGGCACCAGCAGCGCGTGGCCCGGCTGGCCTGCGCCATTGGCCGCAGCATGGGCTTTTCCGAGGACGCCCTGGAAGGGCTGGAGATGGCAGGCACCCTGCACGACGTGGGCAAGGTCTATGTGCCTGCAGAGATTCTCTCCAAGCCGGCGAAACTGTCGCACCTGGAGATGGCTCTTATGCGCTCCCATCCTGAGGTGGGCTTCGAGATCCTGCACGAGGTGAAGTTTCCCTGGCCCGTGGCCCGCGTCGTGCTTGAGCACCACGAACGCCTGGACGGCTCCGGCTATCCCGGCGGCCTCAAGGGCCAGGACATCTGCCTGGAGGCGCGCATCCTGGCTGTGGCAGACGTCGTGGAGGCCATGAGTTCGCACCGGCCTTACCGCGCGGCTCTTGGGTTGCCATCGGCGCTGGATGAGATCCGCGCCGGGCGGGGGACCCTGTATGACGCCGAGGCCGTCGACGCCTGCTTGGCCCTGGTTGATGATGGCTATCTTTTTGAGGAGGTCGGCCAGGGCGTGGCGGCGACCGCAGATACGACAGCAGAGGAGATCGCATGACCGCGCCTGGACGCGTGCTGGTGGTGGACGATGAGTCCGGCATCCGCTTTTCCCTCAAGGGCATTTTGGAGGACGAGGGTTTTGCCGTGGCCGAGGCCGAAAGCGGCGAGGCCGGGCTTGAGCACCTTGAGTCCGGCGAGGCCGTTGACCTGGTGTTCCTGGACATCTGGCTGCCCGGACAGGACGGTTTGTCCGTGCTGGCTCGCATCAAGGAAGAGCGGCCCGATTTGCCCGTGATCATGATTTCTGGACATGGAACCATTGAGACTGCGGTGACGGCCCTCAAGAACGGGGCCTTTGACTTCATCGAAAAGCCGCTTTCGCTGGAAAAGGTGCTGCTGACCGCCAGCAAGGCCTTGGAGTTCTCGCTCTTGAAGCAGGAGAATCTGGCCTTGCGGCAGTCCCTGGGCGACCAGAAGGTCACCCTCACGGGCGAAAGCCCGGCGATCCGCGAGCTGAAGGGAATGATCGGCCAGGTGGCCCCCACCGACGCCTGGGTGCTCATCACCGGCGAGAACGGCACGGGCAAGGAGATCGCCGCGCGGCTGCTGCACGCCCAAAGCCGCCGCGCCAGCCAGCCCTTGGTGGCCGTCAACTGCGCCGCCATCCCGGAAGAACTCATCGAGAGCGAATTGTTCGGTCACGAGAAAGGCGCCTTCACCGGCGCGGACAAGGCCCAGATCGGCAAGTTCGAGCTTGCCCACAAGGGCACGCTGTTTCTCGACGAGATCGGCGACATGAGCCTCAAGACCCAGGCGAAGATTCTGCGCATCCTGCAGGAGCAGCGCTTCGAGCACGTTGGGGGGCGCAAGACCATCACCGTGGATGTTCGGGTCATCGCCGCCACCAACAAGGATCTGGCAGCGGAGATCCGCGCGGGCAATTTCCGCGAGGACTTGTACTATCGGCTCAAGGTGTTTCCGCTCACCGTGCCGCCCCTGCGAGAGCGCGCCAGCGACATTCCGCTGCTCATCGAGGACTTTGTGGACCAACTGGTGCGCCGGGGCGGGTGCAAACGCGCGCTCTTCGGTCCGCAGACCCTGGAGCTGCTGGCCAGCTACCCCTGGCCGGGCAACGTGCGCGAATTGAAAAATTTCGTGGAGCGCATGCTCATCATCATGAATGGCCGACCCGTCACCGCCGACAAGCTGCCGCCGGAGATCCTGACCCAGTGCCGGATTTCCGCCTCGGATGGCGGAGCGCTCCCGCACTGTGCAGCACAGGCGTCCGCGCTAGCGCCCACCTTGACCTCCAGCGCTTCCGCGCCCTCGGTTTCCGTGTCGGACGACGACGACGATCTGGCCGATGGGCTCATGCCCGACAGCTTTCCAGCCGGGCCGCTGGACCTGAAGGAGGCCCGCGCGGCCTTTGAGGCCAAGTTCCTGGAGGCCAAGCTGCGCGAGTTCAGCGGCAACGTGAGCAAGTTGGCCGAGGCCGTGGGCCTGGACCGCAGCTCGCTGTACCGCAAGCTGAAGGGCTATGGGCTGATGGCGGAGTAACAGACACCGCCCCAAAAACAAAAAAAGGCCGGGAGCTGCACCCCCCGGCCCCAAGGGTAAACCCCCTGTCCCGAAATCCTTACCGGGGTTAGACCCAGTAAACCACTTCGAACTTCTTGTGCATCTCGGCCTTGAGCGCGTTCATGGCCGTCTTGTCCATGTCGCGGATGCGCAGGAACACGTCGCGCATGCCCACATCGGCGGGCTCGCAGGACGTGAGCAGGCTCATGAGCCGCGCCCCGTTGTCCTTCAGAAAATCAAGCACTGGCACAAGGCCGCCCGGCTCGTTGGGCAGCCGAACGCCAATCTGCACTCCGCCTTCCATGACGCCGGTGATGCGCACCAGCACCTTGAAGATGTCGGAGTCCGTCACCATGCCCACGACCTTGTTCTGGTCGTCCACCACCGGCATGCCGCCGATGTTGCTTTCAAGCATGAGCTGGGCGGCGCGCTCGACGGTTTCGCCCTTTTTGATGGTCACGACCTTCTTGGTCATGATGTCCTTGAGCTTCACCTCGGAGAGCAGGTAGTAAAGCTCATGCATGTCGAGGGTGGTGGCCTTGGAAGGCGAGGCTTCCTTGATGTCGCGGTCGGACACCAAGCCCATGAGCACCCCGGCTTCGTCGACGATGGGCAGCCGGCCGACGCCCTTCTCCTTCATGATCTTGGACGCCTTCATCATGGACATTTCCGGCGTGCCGGTGATGACCTCTTTGGTCATCCAGTTCTCGATGAGCATGCGATTCCTCCTGTTCTCCGCTGGGGCAAGGCTGTCCCTGCGGTGTGATCTCTAATTTGTTTGCTTCTATCCCAGGGCGCAAGAGTTTGCCAGAGAAAAATGCCGTAAAGCCTCTGTCCGTCAGGCTCCGAAGGAAATTCGGCACGGATCCTGGCGGGGGCTGCTTTACCTTCGGGCCGCCAGGGGGTACCATACCCCTATGTTTGTCGTGGTGAATGTGGATGATCTTGGGCTGCACCCTGCGGTGCGGCGAGCTGTGGAGGACCTTGCCGGGCTCTCCCGCGTCACCTCGTCCACGCTTTTGGTGAACGGCCCGGACGCCAAGGCCGCGGCCCGGCTTTCCGGCCCCATCGGCGTGGGAGTGCACCTGAACATTCTGCGCGGCAGGCCCGAAAGCCCGGCGCGAGAAATCCCCGGCCTTGTTCGCGCAGACGGCCTGTTTCTGGGCGACTACACCGCACTCTTCAAACGCTATCTTTCCCGCGCCTTCAGCATCACGGACGTGGAGCGCGAGTGGACCCGCCAGGTGGAGCGGGCCTTTGAGCTAGGCGTCGCGCCAACGCACCTGGACTCGGAAAAGCACATCCATGTCTGGCCAGGGCTTTTCGAGGCCGCCAGCCGCGTGGCCGCGCGCTTCGGCATCGGCTGGGTGCGCAGACCCGTGGAGCGTGTGGAGCTTGCGCGCTTTGACAAGGGCGCTCTGCGCGCGCGCATTTTGACCACCTTCGCCCTGCTGCATCAACTGCCTGGCGCGGCGGGCGTGGCCCATCCCCACAGCGTGTTCGGCGTGGCCGACCAGGGCGCGGAGTTGTTGCCGAGCCGCCTCGCCGAGTATATGAAGCGGGTGCGCCCCGATGTGCTGGAGGTGGTGTGCCACCCTGGCGCTCCGGTTGACACGGACGGTCCTCTGCCGCCGGAATACGGCCCCATGCGCATCGCCGGGCAGTGGGTGGCCGAGCGCGACGCCCTGGCCGCCAAGGGCTGGGGGGGCGTGCTCAAGGAAGCCGGCGCCCTGCTGGTCCACTACGGCCAGCTCGATCCATCCACCCGGACCCCGCGGCCCTGAACCGGGCCGGAAATTTCCAGAGAACCAAGGAACACCAATGCACGCATCTGCCGCTACCAACGCCCCGGGCGAATTTCCCGTGGAGGTGAGCATCGTCACCCCCATGCACAACGAGGAACTCTGCGTGCGCGAGTTTCATCGCCGCATGAGCGCCGTCCTTGTCGGCATGGGCGTCAGCCACGAGATCATTCTGGTGAACGACGGCAGCACGGACAAGACGCCGGAGATCATCCGCGAGCTCTCCGCCACGGACCCGAACCTGGTGGGCGTGTTTCTGGCGCGCAACCGGGGCCAGTGCACGGCCATCTATGCCGGCATCCAGCACTCCTGCGGCCGCTACGTGGTCATCATGGACGGCGATCTGCAGCACCCGCCCGAGGAAGTTCCGAGCCTCATCGAAAAGATCCGCGAGGGATACGACCTGGTGAAGGGCATGCGCCAGCGCCGCCAGGAATCCCTTATGCTGCGCCGCATTCCCAGCCTCGTCGCCAACTATCTCATGCGCGCCACCAGCAAATGCGACATCCACGACATGGGCGGCCTGTCGGCAATCAAAGGCGAGGTAGCCCGCGGGCTCAAGCTGCGTGAGGGCCAGCACCGGCTCATTCCGGCCCTGGTCTACGGCCAGGGCGGCGCCGTATGCGAGGTGCCCACCAGCGCGCCCCCGCGCTTTGCCGGCAAGAGCCACTACGGCATTGGCCGCAGCGTGGACGTCTTGTTCGACATCGTGCTTCTGTGGTTTCAGAACTCCTACAAGCAGCGGCCCGTGTATCTCTTTGGCCGCATCAGCCTGTGGCTGTTCATGACGGCCAGCCTGCTCATGTGCTGGATGTTCTTCGACAAATTCGTTTTCGGCGAGCATATGGGCACGCGTCCGCCGTTCCTCGGATCCGTGCTGCTCTACCTTTCGTCCCTGGGCTTCATGAGCACCGGCCTGATCCTGGAGGTGCTGGTGAACACCCACGACGCTGTTTCCGGGGCCACGCCTTACAAGGTGCGCGAGATCGTCACCAGCCGCAGCCCGGACTCCGCCGCGCCGGGCTCCTGCCAGTAGTCCGCAAGGAGATTTCGTGCGCATCGGCCTGCTCCAGCTGAACCCCAAGGTGGGCGACCTGCGCGGCAACGCCGCGCGCGTGGAGGCGGCCTTTGACCGCGCCGTGGCTCTCGGAGCCGAGTTGTGCATCACCCCGGAACTGGCCCTTACCGGCTACCCCCCCCGCGACATGCTGCTGTATGCTGGCTTTGCGTGCGCCGCCCGCGCCGAGGCCGAGGCCCTGGCAGCGCGCCTGCACGCCAGGCATCCCGCTGGCCCGGCCCTGGTGCTGGGCTGCCCGGAGGTCAACGCCTCGGGCCTGGGCAAGGGGCTCTACAACGCGGCCCTGTGGTGCGAGGACGGAACCGTGCGCTTGAGCGTGCGCAAGTCCTTGCTGCCTACCTACGACGTGTTCGACGAGGCGCGCTATTTCGAGTCCGGGGACGCCTCGAACGGGGCGGGCGTGGTGGAATACCGGGGCATGAGGCTGGCGGTGACCATTTGCGAGGACCTCTGGAACGACAAGGACTACTGGCCCCACCGCCTGTACCCTGTGGATCCCGTGGAGGCAGCCGTGGCCGCCGGCGCCTCGGCGCTCATCAATCTTTCCGCCTCACCCTTCAGCCTGCGCAAACAGTCCGTGCGCCAGGACATGCTCTCGTCCATCGCCAAAAAACACGGCCTTCCCCTGGCCTATTGCAACCAGGCGGGCGGCAACGACGAGCTGGTGTTCGACGGCCGCAGCGCCCTCTTCGGTCCTGATGGGACTCTGCTGGCGCGAGCCGCCGGGTTTGAGGAAGACGTGCTGGTGGCGGATCTTTCCGGCGCCAGGCCCCAGGTTTTGCCAACAGACGACCTTTCGGCCCCGGCTGAGACCTGGCGGGCGCTGGTGCTGGGAACGCGGGACTATCTTTCCAAGTGCGGGTTCAAGAAGGCGCTTTTGGGCCTTTCCGGCGGCATCGATTCCGCAGTGGTTGCTGCTGTGGCTGCGGAAGCCATCGGGCCGCAAAATGTTCTGGGCGTGCTCATGCCCTCGCCCTGGTCAAGCCGGGGCAGCGTGGACGACTCCCTGGAGCTGGCGCGGAACCTGGGCATGGAAACCCGCACCATCCCCATCGCACCGTTGATGCAAGCCTTTAACACAGCCCTGGCCGAGAGTTTTGCTGGCCTGCCGCAGGACACCACGGAAGAGAACATCCAGTCGCGCATCCGGGGCAACCTGCTCATGGCCCTTTCCAACAAGACGGGCGCGCTGCTTTTGACCACAGGCAACAAGAGCGAGCTGGCCGTGGGCTACTGCACCATCTATGGCGACATGAGCGGCGGGTTCGCGGTCATCAGCGACCTGCCCAAGACCCAGGTCTACGCCTTGGCCCGGCACATCAACGCGCTTAAAGGTCGTGCCATTCCCCAGGCCATCATGGACAAGGCCCCGTCGGCGGAGCTGAAGCCCGGCCAGAAGGACCAGGACTCCCTGCCGCCCTACGAGGTGCTGGACGCCATCCTGGCCCTGCACGTGGAGAAGGACAAGACCGCAGCCGAGATCATGGCCGCCGGATTCGACGCGGCCACCGTGGCCCGCGTGTGCGCCCTGGTGAAGGGGGCCGAGTTCAAGCGCAGGCAGGCCGCGCCCGGCATCAAGGTGGCCTGGCGCAGTTTCGGCTCCGGCTGGCGGATGCCGCTTGCCGCCGCGCCCTTGCCCTGACAGATTTTTTTGGAATTGTTTCGAAAGAGCGCTGTCGCCCGGCTGACGGTTTTCACCCACGGACGAATTATGCGTTTTTTGCCCCCGGGCGGACGAAATCTGCGTCCGTTTCCCCTTCCCGCTTTCCCTAGGTCCAGACCTGATTAGATACGTCCAGCGGATTGTCCTCGGCCCGGTTGAGGATGCGCCGCAGTGTGTCCTTGGATATGCCCAGTTCGCGGCAGGCGGCGTTCCTGTTGCCGCCGTTGCGCTCCACGGCCTCCACTGCGGCCTGGTGGCGGATCTCCTCCATGGTCATGGGAGCGGTGGATCCTGCCGGTCGCGGGCCGGGATGCTCGCAGGTGCGCACGTCCGCAGGCAGATGCTCCACCTGAATGAGTCCGCCGGGGCAGAGGATGCAGGCGTATTCCAGGATGTTTTCCAATTCGCGGATGTTGCCCGGAAAGGGGTGCGCCATGAGCAGGCGCATGGCCTCCTGCGAGAGCCCCTCAATGTCTTTGCCGCCGGTGAGGCTGCGGCGCTTGAGGGAGGCGTCCACCAGGGGGGGAATGTCGCCCCGACGTTCGCGCAGCGGGGGCAGGGTCATGCGCACCACGTTGAGGCGGAAATATAGGTCTTGGCGGAAGCCGCCTTCTGTCACCATGCGCTCCAGGTCGCGGTTGGTGGCGGCAATGACCCGCACGTCCGCCGCTACGCCCGTGACTCCGCCCAGGGGCTCGAACACGCGCTCCTGCAGCACACGCAGGATCTTGGCCTGCAGGGGCAGGGGCAGATCGCCTATCTCGTCGAGGAGGATGGTGCCGCCATCGGCCAGTTGGAAGCGGCCCGGCTTGTCGCGCCGGGCGTCGGTGAAGGCTCCGGCCTTGTAGCCGAAGAGCTCCGACTCCATGAGATGCTCGGGCAGGGCGCCGCAGTTCACGGCCACAAAGGGCCCCTTGTGGCGCGGGGAAAGGTCGTGGATGGCGCGGGCGAAGAATTCCTTGCCCGTGCCGGATTCTCCCAGGAGCAGCACTGTGGCCTCGCTTTCCGCCACCTGAGGCAGAATGCGCAGGATCTCCGCCATGCCCGGATCGCGGGAATAGAAGCCCTTGGGCAGCTTGCCGACGCTGCGCTTGCCTGGGGCCGTGGAGAGGTCGCGGAAGCTTTCCACCCCGCCGATGACGTTGCCCGCCTGGTCCTTGAGGGGCGCGGCGCTCACGCTCACCGCCACTTGCGTGCCGTCCTCGCGCTCAACAATCATGACGCGGCCCACGATCTTGCGGTCCTCTGCGATGCACTGCTTGAGCACGCACTGCTCGTTGCAGCCCTCGGTGCGGAAGACCTCCCAGCACTTGCGGCCCACGGCGGCCTCCGCGCTCATTCCGACGATGTCCGAGGCGCTTTGGCTGAAGAAAATTATATTCCACTCGCGGTCCACGGTGAAGATTCCGTCGGCCACGGAATCCATGATGAACGAACAGAGCGAGGTGCATGGGAAGGGTTTGCCCAGGGGGTGATGCACTGTGGTTCCTCCGGAGGCCTGGAGCCTGCCTCTTGGTTTCGAATCTGCCTCCGCCAGGGGCGCAGGTCAAGAGGGGCGGACGCAAAATTCGTCCGTCGGGAAATGGCTTTTCGCGTCTGCGCAAACAATCACTTTAAATTCGAACAGATACGCGATTGGCCCAGGACTTGCTTTTATCCAGGCAAATACCGGGCGCAACTGAACGCCCCCTCAAGTCGGCACTCAACACTCTGGAGGACGCACATGGATCTCAACCTGACCATCTCCGGCCGTTGCTGCGATCTGGCCCTTCACCCCGTCTCCTCGGCCACCGCTCAGAAGATCCGCGAAGAGGGCCGCAGCATATACAAGAGCAAGTATCTGGAGTGGTGGCGCAAGGGCAACACCTGCACCTGCGGCATGAAGCTCGGCGACGAGTCCATGGTGGAGGTAATGGCGGACGGACGACAGATTTCCTTCGACCCGGCGCCCATCAAGGAGGCTGCGGTGTTGCTGCGCCGCCGCATGTACCTGGACAGCAAGGCGCGCTACCTGGCCCTCATGGGCTATGATGACGAGGTCTGCTCCCTGACCTGGCATTGGGCCAATGTGTCGGACTTCGACCCCAGCAAGTTCGAGTTCTTCGTCCACCGCTGGGACCGCCTGCTCAAGGAGGACGGCTTCTACATCGTGGATGACGTGCGGTACGACGGCCAGTTCGCCACTGACTATTCCTGGGGCGAACGCGGCGGCCACAGCATGATCGACCCGGTGGTCATTGATCTTGAGGACGTGCGCAGGGAGATTTCACACGGACAGACTCTTGTTGCCTAAGCAGTAACGTCTTTCCCCATATATGCCCCAAGGGCCGTCCGGTGAACCCCTCGCCGGGCGGCCCGCTCTTTTTTGGGCTTGGCATATTTTTCGGCCAAGACGAACGTGCCGACAGCCGAAAGATTTCCGCAGGCGCGCGCCAAACAAAGCGGCTACAGCCTCCAGCGTCCCCTTACGGGTGCTGGGGGGGCTGTGGCATCGCCGCATCCTGGCCGGACGATGGCGAATCCTCAAGCCCCAGCCGCTGGTACGAGAAGGCCATCACCGCAGCGGACAGGCAGCACAGAAATCCGGTGAGGCAGGCGTCCAGCAGGAACCAGGGCGCGAGGCCCACAAACCCCATCTCGCGTTCCAGGAGCGGCCCCACAAGCTCCATGGCGATGCTTGCGCCCAGAATGGCCGTGTAAGGCCAGAAGAGCATCCAGCTGATTCGCCACAAGTGGCCTTTGGTCTCGCGGAAGGCCGTGCGCATGGGCTCTTGCTCGCGCCGGGCAACGGCCAGGCTCAGGTAGAAGAACCGGAAAAGCAGGTACGCCGTCGCGCTGAGGATGACCAGAATGCCCGCCACGAGCACGCCCGCCTGCGGCAGGGAAGGCTTGGCGCCCTTGGAGAACCCGACCGTGATGCCTATGAGCACGAGCATCAGCGCGGCCCCCGGCAGGGCGACGGCGAGCCCGGCCTTGAGCCAGGCCCAGGCGGAGCGGGCGAAGCGCCAGTCCAGCCAGAGCCTTTTGAGGGTGAGGCGCGGCTCCGGGTTGCCCAGGATGAGGTCGTAGATGAGGAACTCCGCCGGGAGAAACAGGAAGGCGAACAGGCGCGGCGAGTAGACCCCCGCCTGTTTCGGGTTTTCCAGGTGCTGGGTGACGCCGAAGGCCGCCAAGCCGACGCACAACAGGGTGATGCCAAGGACAGGCCAGAGCACGCTGGCGCGCAACAGGCTGATCTGGCCCAGGCATTGCCAAGTGAAGCGCAGGCTCGTGCGCAGCAGGCCGGGTTCGGTATTGGTCACTTGGGCTCCTTTGGCGTTCGCCGCATGCGTGTCGCCTTGGCGACGAATACCTGCGCCAGGGCCAAGGGTCAACGGCGAGCGGGTCCGCCTCTTCACAAACGGCGGAAAATCACGCATGTATGCCGCATTACGCAGCGTACGGGAGTGTTCATGATCCACAGCGCCTTGGGCCTTTTCTGTCTTATCTTTGCCGCCTGGCTTTTGAGCGAGAATCGCCGCAACGTTCCCTGGCGCATGATCGCCGCCGGGCTGGGCCTGCAGTTCGTCATCGCGGGGCTGGTGCTCAAGGTGCCAGCCTTCAAGGCCCTGTTCATGGGCCTGAACTCCATTGTGCAGGCTGCGGAGACGGCAACCCGCGCGGGCACGGCCTTCGTTTTCGGCTTTGTGGGCGGCGGGCCTGCGCCCTTCAGCCCGGCCAACCCGGCCCTCAGCTTCAGTCTGGCCTTCCAGGCCCTGCCGCTGGTCATAGTCATCGCGGCGCTCTCCTCGCTTTTCTTCTACTGGGGCATCCTGCAGCGGGTGGTGCGCCTGTTTTCTCTTCTGCTCGAAAAGACCATGGGCATTGGCGGAGCCCTTGGCGTGGGCGCGGCGGGCTGCATTTTCCTCGGCATGATCGAGTCGCCGCTTTTGATCCGCCCGTACCTCGCCACCATGACCCGTAGCGAACTGTTCGCCCTCATGGCCACAGGTCTGAGCTGCATCGCGGGCACCATGCTCATGCTCTACGCCTCGGTTCTTGCCCCTGTGGTGCCCGACGCCCTCGGCCACATCCTCACGGCCAGCATCATCCACGCCCCGGCGGCGCTTCTGGTGGCCGCCCTGATGCTGCCCGAGGACAACGCCCCCACCCTGGGACGCGAGATGCCCAAGTCGGGAGCTTCCGGCAGCGTGGACGCCCTGTGCCAGGGCACCTGGGAGGGCCTCCAGCTTTTCTGGAGCATCGTGGCAATGCTCATCGTGTTCGTGGCCGTGGTGAAACTGGCGAACCTGGGCCTGGGCTTGTTCCCAGACATCGCCGGCGCTCCCGTGACCCTGGAGCGAGGCCTGGGAGTTCTGCTTTCGCCCGTGGCCTGGCTCATCGGCGTCCCCTGGGCCGAGGCCCACACGGCTGGCGCGCTCATCGGAACCAAGATCATCCTGAATGAATTTCTGGCGTTCATGGACATGGCCGCCCTGCCGCCCGATGCGCTCTCCGCCCACACGCGGCTCATCCTCACCTACGCCATGTGCAGCTTCGCCAATTTCGGCAGCATGGGGATACTCATCGCCGGGCTTGGCACCCTGTGCCCGGAGCGCCGCGGCGAGATCACGGCCATGAGCATGCGCGCCCTCATCGCCGGGGTGCTGGCCTCGCTCATGACCGGAACAGTTGTGGGGATCATCGCAGGCATGTAGAAGGGAGGGAGCAAGGAGGACGCCATGGCCCATATCGACATCGATCTTTCCCTCTGCAACAAGGACGGCCTGTGCATCAGCGAGTGCCCGGCCTTTCTGCTCACACGCGGGGCCGACAAGTTCCCCGTGGTGGCGGCGGACGCCGCCGAGCGCTGCATCCTCTGCGGCCACTGCGTCGCAGTGTGCCCTACCGGGGCGCTTTCCCTGGCGGGCAAGCATGCCCAGGACCTGATTCCCCTCGATGAAACGCTGAACATTTCACCCGAAGCTGCGGAACAGTTCCTGCGCTCCCGGCGCAGCGTGCGGCGCTTCCGCGACAAGCCCGTGGAACGCGAGCTGGTGCGCCGCTGCATCGACACCGCGCGCTATGCGCCCTCGGGCGTGAACACCCAGCCTGTGAACTGGATCGTGGTGGAAGATCCGGACCTCATGGTGCTTCTGGTGGACCTGACGGCCAAATCCCTTCGCCGCTTGCCGTATTTCATGCCCTACCTCACGGCCTGGGACCAGGGCACGGACCTGATTCTGCGCGGCGCGCCGCAGCTTGTGGTGGCCCACGCGCCCAAAGGCGGCATGGACAACACCAGCAACTGCGTCATCGCCCTCTGCCATTTCGAAATGGCGGCCCACGCATTAGGCCTTGGCACCTGCTGGGCCGGACTGTTCACCCACGCAGCCGGGCGGCGCAAGTCCATAGCCTCGGCCCTGTGCATTCCGGAAAGCCATAAGATTTACGGGGCGCTGATGCTTGGCCGCCCCAAGTACGGCTTCAAGCGCCTGCCGGAGCGCAAACGCCCGCCCGTGCGCTTCCTCTAACCATCAAATACCGGAGACCACCCCCCATGCGCCTCAATGCCCCATCCGTTTTCAAGGCAACCCTGGCCGCGCTTCTGTGCGCCCTTTTCGCCGTCCCGGTCCAGGCCCAGATTATTCCCCCTGCGCAGACAGGCGGAACGGCCTTTCATCATGTGGATACCGACAGCGATGGCCGCGTGACCCTGGACGAGGTTCTGGCCTATGCGAAGAAACAGCGGGCGGATGCAACGCCCTTCCGCGTCGGAGACGTGGACTTGAACCGCGATGGCATCCTCACCCCGGAGGAGTTGAAAAAGGCAGGCGTCAAGGGCTTTGAAGGCCAGGGAGCGATCAAGGCGAGGGAGTTGGATCTGAGCGGCGACGGCTATGTGAGCCGCGAGGACCTGGACGAGTACTTCGCCCGCAAGCACAGGGCTGACTATGTCAGGGCCGATGCGGACAAGGACGGCAGCCTGAAGGCTTCCGAATTCGTGCTCTTTCGCTTCCAGTAGGCGCGTGGTCTGATGCAACGAATAAGGCCGCCCCGGTTTGTCCGAGGCGGCCTTTGATTCTGTCCTCTAGCGGTTACTTCTTGAGGGGGGCGAGCATAACGTAATCGTTGTCCTTGGCCTTGGTGTGGCACTTGATGCAGGGGGCGGCCTTGCCCTCGGCCTGAATCTTCATGTCCGGCCCGTACTTGAGCCACATGTAGTCGCCAGCCTCGGGGTTGTAGCCCTTCTTCTTGCTCATGACCGTGATGGCGCCGAGCTTGCCGTCGGGCGCGTAATTCTCCTTCACGATGATGGCCCCGTCGGGCAGCATGCCAGCCTTGTCCTTGATGGCCTTCAGGGCCAGCTTGTTCACGTAGACGTTCTGCAGGGCGCCGTGGGGCTCCATGCCCTGGCGCATCCTTGTGGTGCCGGGCATCAGGTCCCATTTCATGTACGGGTCGGTTTTGGTGATGTGCATCATCAGGGACATGCCGTCGGCTCCCTGCATCATGGACATTCCGGTTCCGGCAGCATGGCCCATGCCCGTCTGCATTTTGGTCATGTCGGCGGCCATGAGGGCAACAGGCAGCAGCAGGGCGCACAGCCCGGCAGCGGAAAGGAGCGTTGAGAGTGATTTCTTCATGGGGCGTTCCTCCGCAATGGTTGTAGGCAGGGGGGCTATAATCCCACTACGCCATTAGCGGGGATTGTCAACGTGGACCGGTTGCCCCGCAACAAGTCCGGTCTGCCGGCGCGCGAGAAAGAAGAAGGCCGCCCCGGTTTCCCGAAGCGGCCTTTTGAACTTCTTATATGCTCTTCTCGGCACTCCCTTGCGGGGGCCGACGCCTGTGACGCTTTTTCCACGTTTGTCCGTTTCCGGTCGCAGCGCCGGGGCGTGGTTCGCCTAGCCTGGTCGACTTGCGGTGCGGGTCCTGGCCTTCTGTGCGCCTTTATGGACCGGCAACGGGGTTTTCGGCCTCTAATGCCTACGTGTCCACCTCTGCCTGTGCAGATGCGCCTGGTTCCTGGCGCCATGGTGGTTGTCTCGGGCGGCCCCCTGTAGCTCCGAAAGGGGCGTCTTGGTGAACTCTTTCAGGAACGGTGTGGCCTTGCGCCGCCGTGGTCTTTTTCGTTCCGGGCCGCTCCAGACTTGTCTTGCCATTGTGCAAGGGTCTTTTTGGGAGCTTCCCTGCCGGGCCGCGAATGCGCCGGGCTGGGCTGGTTGGCGGCTGGCCTTCCCCAGACGGTTACGAAGATGACTGACCCATTGGCGTGTCCTCCCCAAATTGGTTGAAGGAAAAAGCCTATGATTGCCAAATACGCTTTTCAGGCAAGATGTCAATGCCCCCTGGGTGCTGGGCGCAGTTTATTTTTCAGGGGGTTAGAATTCCTGGGGGAGTTTTTTTAACTGGGCCTGCGTGAAAACCGGACCGTCCACGCACACGAATTTTTCGCCGATGTTGCAGCGGCCGCACAGGCCTATGCCGCACTTCATGCGCCGCTCCAGGGTGGTGACGATCTGCTCGTCCGTGAAGCCCAGTTTCTCCAGGGCCTGGATGGTGAAGCGGATCATGATGGGCGGGCCGCAGGTCACGGCAACGGCGTTCTTCGGGCTTACGGCAAGGTCCGTGAGCACGGCTGGAACCACGCCGGTGCGCTGGGTCCAGCCCTTGTCCGGGGTGTCCACGGTGAGCTCCACGCGCATGTCGCCGCGCTCGGCCCACTCTTTCAGCTCGTCCTTGAAGCATAAATGCTCCGGGGTGCGCCCTCCGTAGACGAGGGTGATGTTCCCGTAGTCCTGGCGGTTGTCGAGCATGAACAGCAGCAGGGTGCGCAGGGGGGCCAGGCCCAGGCCGCCGCCGATGAAGACGATGTCCTTGCCCTTCATGTCTGCGTGAGGGAAATGGTTGCCCAGCGGCCCGCGGATGCCGATGGGGTCGCCCTCGCGCAGGGTGTGCAGGCGGTGTGTCAGCTCGCCCACGCGCATGACGCTGAACTGGAGATAGTCCATGCGGGTGGGCGGCGAACAGATGACGAAGGTGCTTTCCCCAGTGCCGAACACGGACAGTTGCGCCACCTGTCCCGGCTGGAAGCGGAAGGCGGCCATGGCGGCCTCGTCCTTCAGAACCACGCGGAAGGTCTTGACGTCCGGGGTTTCGTCATAGGTCTCGATGATGGTGCCAAGCATCGGCATGTAGGGGTTCGCGCTCACGACTTGTCACCTTTTTCCAGAATGTCGAGGACGATGCTGCGGATGTCCACGGACACGGGGCAGGACTTGATGCACCGCCCGCAGCCCGTGCAGGAGAACTCAGGCTGGGCTGTCGCTGCCGGGAATTCCTGCGGGTGGTAGCAGAACTTGTGCCCCACGCGGTTGCGCAGCCTGTGGGCCCGGCTCACGCGCGGATTGTGGCCGCTGCCTTCCAGCGTGTACAGGGCGCTCATGCAGGTGTCCCAGGTGCGCAGGCGCTTGCCCTTCATGCCGCTGTTTTCATCAGTGATGTTGAAGCACGAGCAGGTGGGGCACAGGTAGGTGCAGACACCGCAGGACAGGCAACGCGCCGACTGGTCCATCCAGAAATCCATGTCGCCGAAGAGCTTGAGAAAACGCTCCGGGGCCTTGGACAGGTCGGGCGCGGGTCCGGGCTCCACCGGGCTGGCGAGCTTGGCCGCCAGTTCTTCCTGAACCTGCGGGCCGACCTCGGGCAGGGGGGCGAGCAGTTGTTCCCCGGCCTCGGTGATGGCCTTGGCCGCAAACCCGCCGCTCACCGCGAAGAGCAGCACATCAGAGCCTTCCTCGGACATGGGTCCGCCGCCGGTCCAGTGACAGAAGCAGGTGTTCTCCAGGCGCTCGCAGGCCACGGTGACGAACAGGGTGGCTTTTCGCCGGGCCTCGTACAGCGGGTCCTTGACGCCGCGCTCCAGGAACACGCGGTCAAGGAGCTTGCGGCCCCTGGCGTCGCATGGGCGCGAGCCCAGCACCAGGGTGGGCTCCTGCGGCAATGGCTCGGCCAGGAACACCTCGGTGCGCGTCAGGTCATCGCGGTCCTTGCGGTAGGTGTAGGTCAGCAGGTTCTCGGTTTGGGGCAAGAGCGCCTCTTTGGCCGAGGACGTGGGCGGCCGCCCCAGGAAGGGGTGCATGTCCTTGGCCCACGGGCGGTAGAGCACGGCGGCTCCCTCGCGCACGGGCGCCAGCAGGCGGTGGTCGCGCGCCCAGGCGGCGGCGATGTCCGCCAGGGCTTCGGTGGCCAGGAATCGTGCTACCATAGCTGCCCCCGGTCCTTGATCTTGTCTTCCTCCATGAGGAAGGTGTGCAGCGGCGGCACGGCTTCCGGGTCCACGCCGGCCTCGTAATTGAAGAGCTCCTTGAGCTCGCGGTTCATCTTGCGCTTGAGGAGCAGGATGGGGATGCCCATGGGGCAGGAGCGCTGGCACTCGCCGCATTCGGTGCAGCGCCCGGCCAGGTGCAGGGCATGCATGACCTGGAACAGCCATTTCTCCTGCAAGGTGGCCTCGGCTGAAAGCCAGTGGGGGTCGCGGCTGTCGGCCAGGCAAACGTGCTTGCACACGCATAGCGGGCAGGCATTGCGGCAGGCGTAGCAGCGGATGCAGCGGCTCATCTGGCGCTTCCAGAAGTCGAAGCGTTCCTGGGGCGATAGCTTTTCGAACCCGTCCAGGTCGGCGTAGGTGTCCTCGGCCCCCTGGGGCGTCAGCTCCTGGCCGATGAGGTGGTCGGAGACTATGGGGTTGGGGTAGCGGCAGCGCAGGCACTTGTCGGCCAGCACATCGCGCCGGGGCAGCACCTTGGGTCCGTCGGGCAGCAGCAGGCGCACTTCCTCGCCCGTTACCTCTGCCCCGCGCACCTGGGTGATGTCCGTGCGCACGCGGATTTTGGCCAGATCCAGCACGCCGTCGCAGGGCATGCCGAAAATCACCAGCTCGCTGCGCTCCACCAGCTTCTCTTGCAGCAGCTGGACCACTGAGCGCGAGTCGCAGCCCTTGACCACGAGGCCGATGCGCTTGCCCTTGAGGCCGTATAGTCCGGTGGTGAGGTTCTGCACGCAGGTGGCGTCGAAGATGAGCCGGGCCGCGTCCTTTTCACTCCGCACCGTGATCGGCGTAGCGTGCAGGGGGTCGAAGCCCTTGGCGTAGCCCAGCACGAAATCCACGTTGGGCAGCTCGGATATGACCGAAGCGCGCAGTTCGGCCTGGCGGGCGTCCTTGGCTTGGTCAGCGGCCATTGCCGTCCCCCTTGGTTTCAGGGGCGATTCCCGCGATGTCGGACATGGACAGCATGGCGTCGGCCCTTGGGGTGAGAGGCGGCGCCGGTTTGCTCCAGTCCGGCAGAACAGGCTGCCCCGGCTGGGTCATGTCCGGCTGGGCCAGGGACTGGCCGAGCATGCCGTCAAGCGCGCACAGGGTGCGGGCGGGCTCGGTCATGCGCGGCATGGGGCCGAGCTGGTGGATCTTGTCCGTGAACTTGGTCACCATGTCGCGCCAGCGCGAGCCCTCCGACGCCGAGACCCAGATGTATTCGAAGCGGCCCTCGTCCACACCCAGGACGGGCAGGAAGCGCCGCAGCATCTCCAGCCTTCTGCGGGCGTAGAGGTTGCCCTCGGTGTAATGGCAGTCGCGCGGGTGGCAGCCGGAGACCAGCACGCCGTCGGCCCCGGACAAAAGCGCCTTGGCCACGAACATGGGGTCCACGCGGCCGGAGCACGGCACGCGGATGATCCGCAGGTCGGTGGGTTGGCTGAACCGCGCCACGCCTGCCGCATCCGCGCCCCCGTAGGAGCACCAGTTGCACAGAAAACCTATGATTCTGTAGTCTCGTCCCATGTCCTGCATAGGGCATTGACCTCCGCGAGCAATTGCGAGTCGGTGAAGTGCTGGAGCTGGATGGCCCGCACGGGACAGGTGACGCTGCAGATGCCGCAGCCCTGGCACACGGTCTCCACCACTTCGGCGCGCTTGGAGCCGTCGCGCAGCTCGCGCATGCGGATGGCGCCGAAGGGGCAGGTGCGTTCGCACTTGCCGCAGCCGATGCAGCGGATGGCCTGGACCAGGGCGATCTGCGGATCGCTTTCAAGCTTGTCCTTGGAGAGCAGGGCCAGCACCTTGCCTGCGGCTGCGCTGGCCTGGGCCACGCTGGCCGGGATGTCTTTCGGTCCCTGGCAGGCGCCAGCCAAAAAGATGCCCACGGTGTTGGTCTCAACCGGGCGCAGCTTGGGGTGACTCTCCATGAAGAAGCCGTAATGATCGTAGGAAATGTGCAGTTTTTCCGCCAGCTCCGGCGCACCCGTAGACGACTCCGCGCCCACTGCCAGCACCACCAGGTCCGCCGCCACCTCCACCTGCGCGCCCAGAAGCGTGTCCGCCCCGCGCACCATGAGCTGCCCGCCATCCGGGCCCGCAGTGGGGTATATGTGGGCCACGCGGCCACGCACGTACTCCACTGCGTATTCTTCCTGGGCGCGGCGCACGAACTCCTCGTAGCCCTTCCCGTTGGCGCGGATGTCCATGTAGAACACGAAGGCCTTGGAGTCCGGGATGTGGTCGCGGGTCAGGATGGCCTGCTTGGCCGTGTACATGCAGCAGAACCCGGAGCAGTAAGGCCGGTCAACGCTGCGGTCGCGGCTGCCCACGCAGGAGATGAACACCACGGTCTTGGGCTCGCGTCCGTCGCTGGGGCGCTTGATGTGCCCGGCGGTTGGGCCGGAGGCCGAGAGCATGCGCTCATAGGCCAGTGAGGTGACCACGTCCGGATAGCGCCCTGCCCCGTATTCGCCCAGCCTGGTGTGGTCGAAGAGCGTGATGCCCGTGGCAGCGATGATCGCTCCCACCTTTTCGGTGATGATCTCGTCCTGCATCTCGTAGTCAATGGCCCCGGTGGGGCAGATCTTGGCGCAGGCGCCGCACTTGCCCTTGGTGAGGCGGATGCAGTGGGCGGCGTTTATGGTCGCGCGCTTGGGAATGGCCTGGGGAAAGGGAATGTTGATGGCCGTGGTCAGGCTGATGTTCTCGTTGAAAGCGTCGGGCACCTTCCTGCTGGGGCATTTCTCCTGGCAGGCGCCGCAGCCCGTGCATTTTGTCCAGTCCACATAGGTGGTGCGCTTGCGGATCTTGACCTCGAAATTGCCCACATAGCCCGACACCTCCTCCACCTCGGAGCAGGTGTGCAGGGTGATGCGTGGGTTTTGGCCCGCGTCCACCATCTTGGGGCCCAGCACGCACACGGAGCAGTCGATGGTGGGAAAAGTCTTGTCGAGCTTGCTCATGATGCCGCCGATGGAGGCCTTGCGCTCCACCAGCAGCACGTCCAGCCCGCCGTCGGCGCAGTCCAGCGCGGCCTGGATGCCGGCCACGCCGCCGCCCACGATGAGCACGCGCTTCTGCACGTCGAAGCTCTTGGGGGTCAGGGGCCGGTCCACGCGCAGCTTTTCAACGGCCATGCGCACCAGATCCGTGGCTTTCTGGGTGTTGCGCTTGCGGTCAAGGGAAATCCAGGCCACATGCTCGCGGATGTTGGCCATCTCGAACATGTAGCGGTTCAGCCCGGCGCGCTCCACGGCCCGGCGGAAGGTCATCTCGTGCATGCGGGGCGAGCAGGAGGCCACCACAACGCCGTCGAGCTTCAGGTCGCGGATGGTCTGCTCGATGGTCTTCTGGCCCGGATCGGAGCAGGCGTACATGTGGTCAGTGGCGTAGACCACGTCCGGAAACTCGCGGGCTGCTGCGGCCACGGCCTCGCAGTCCACGGTGGCGGCGATGTTGTTGCCGCAGTGGCAGACCATGACGCCTATGCGCATGGCGCGTCCTCCTCGCAAACAGGCTGTGGGGCGGGCCTGTGACCGGCCTTGACGGCTTCCTTCGCGGCGCGCTCGCCCTCGCGGTGGGCTTCACGCTGAGCCTCGCGCTCTTTCGCGGCGATCAGGGCCGGGGCCAGGGGCAGCACCAGCTTGCCCAGGGCCAGGTCCGCATCGGGCAGGCCGAGGGCCAGGCCCAGCAACTGGGTGAAGTAAGGAACAGGCATGGTGATATCTTGCCCCGAAGCGCTGTTCACTTGGCCACGGCGCAGATCCAGATTCATCTGGCACAGAGGGCAGGCCACCACGATGGCGTCGGCCCCGCAGGACCGCGCCATGTCCAGAATCCGAGCGGAAAGACGCTGCATGACGTCGAGTCTGGGCATGCCGAAGGCCGCGCCGCAGCACTCTGTCTTGAAGGGGAAGTCCACAACCTCTGCCCCGCAGGCGGAAAGCAGCGCGTCCATGGCCATGGGGTTTTCCGGGTCGTCAAAGTTCATGAGCCCGGGCGGGCGGTTCATGATGCAGCCGTAGTACGGGGCCACGCGCAGACCCGTAAGGGGCCGCGTCACCTTGGCCTTCACGCCCCCTGGCCCGATCTGCTCGAAGAGCACCTGGAGAACGCTCTGGCAGTTCACTGGGCCGGGGCCGGGGCGGCCCAGCAGGTGCTCCACCTTGGCGCGATAGGTCTCGTGGGCCAGATGGGCGTCTGCGGTTTTGAGGGCGGACAAGCAGCTGGGACAAGGCGTGATGACGCGGTCAAAGCCAGCGGCCTGGGCCTGGAGCAGGTTGCGCGCGGACAGGGCCCCGGCCAGGTGGTGGTCCACGGTGTGCGCCGGGGTGGAGCCGCAGCAGGTCCAGTCCGGCACGTCGGCCAGTTCGATGCCCAAGGCCTTGCAGCAGGCGCGGGTGGAGATGTCGTACTCGGCCGCAGTGCCGCTTTGGGAGCAGCCGGGATAATAGCCCAAGGGCGCGCTCATTTGCCGCTCTCCTGGTCTTTCAAGAAGCGTTGGAAGATTGCTGCCACTTCGGCCTTGCCGTTTCCGCCCGGCTCATGGGGCAGGAAGGCCAGCTTCCCGCGCGAGAGCATGGCCGGGCCAAGCCCGGCGTCTTGCAGTGGCTTGCCGGATTTGAGGGCAAAGCAGGCTGCCAGTCCGGCCTCGAACACACGCCCATGCCGCGCCACCGATGCCAGGAAGCCGTCGGTGAAGGTCTTGACCAGCCGCTCAGGGGCGTGCCCGGCCCGGCGAGCCATGTGCCGCAGCACGTCCATGACCACGGCCACCTCGATGTTGTTGGGGCAGCGGGTGGTGCAGGCCTGGCAGGTGGCGCACAGCCAGATGGACCGGCAGGAGAGCGCCTTGTCCCGCAGGCCCAGCTGCACCAAGCGCATGATCTGGTGCACGGGAATGTCGTAGTTCATGGTGTAGGCGCAGCCTGCTGTGCAGTTGCCGCACTGGTAGCAGCTTCGGAGATCCTGGCCCGACTCCCGCGCCACGTCCTCAACAAAGCTCTGGTCTCGGCTGGTGGTGAGGTCGATGGCCTGCAGGGGGCTCTGCATGGGCGGCTCCTTCGGGGCAGAACCCGGCAATGCAGGTTCTGCGTGGGTGGAGGCGGGAGGAAATCCCGACTGGAGAGTTCAGCGTAGCAAAGGGGGGGGATAAGAGCAAGGACGCGGGCGGACTTGCGTCCACCCGCGCCCAGGTGCGTCTCCTGCGCCGTCATGTCTGCCTGCGGCTGGGTGCTTGTCCCTGCTGATCCGGGACAGCTGGGGGCGGCCCAGCAGCGGCGACCGGGGGGCCAGGAGGCAGGTCGGCGGCGGTAGCGCCACGCGTCGACCTCCCCGGAAGTCTTGAAGCTAATCTTCGAGGTTGGGCTTGGCGTACAACTCTCCGCCAAAGGCGTCGTTGATGACCAGCAGCGGGAAGTCCTGCACGGTCATTTCGCGCACGGCCTCCGGCCCAAGCTCGTCAAAGGCGATGACCTTGGACGCGGTGATGCACTTGGACAGAAGCGCGCCCGCTCCGCCGGTGGCGCCGAAGTACACGGCCTTGTGCCCGGCCATGGCCTTCTTCACCTCATCGGAGCGCTTGCCCTTGCCGATGGTTGCCTTGAGGCCGAGCGCGATGAGGCGCGGGGCGTAGGCGTCCATGCGGTAGCTGGTCGTCGGCCCGGCGGACCCGATGGGGCGGCCCGGGGGCGCCGGGGAGGGGCCGACGTAGTAGATGGAGGCTCCCTTGAGGTCGAAGGGCAGGGGTTCACCCTTGTCCAGAAGCTCCATCAGCTTTTTGTGTGCGGCGTCGCGGCCAGAGTAGATGATGCCGTTCAAGAGCACCACGTCGCCCGCGCGCAGTTTTTCGATGTCCGCATCCGTAAGCGGGGTGTTCAGCGAGTAAGTGGGCATCAGAACTCCGCCTCCTCGTGCCGGGCGCTGTGGCACTGCACGTTGACGGCCAGGGGCAGGCTGGCGATGTGGCAGGGGGCCATGGCGATCTTCACCGCCAGGCAGGTGTAGCTGCCGCCCAGGCCCATGGGCCCGATGCCGAGCTTGTTCACCGCCGCCAGGAGTTCGGCCTCCATCTCGGCGATTTTCGCGTCCGGGTGGGTGTCGTCGAGTTTACGCAAGAGCGCTTTTTTGGCGATCTTGGGCGCGATCTCGAAATTGCCGCCGATGCCGACGCCAAGGATGATGGGCGGACAGGGATTCGGCCCTGCCTCGGCCACGCGGTTCACCACGAACTTCTTGATGCCCTCCCAGCCCTGGCTGGGGGAAAGCATGGTCACGCGGCTCATGTTCTCAGAACCGCCGCCCTTGGCCATGTAGCTGATCTTGAGCCCGTCTCCGGGCACCATGTCCATGTGGATGATGGCCGGGCCGTTGTCGCCGGTGTTCTTTCGCGTCAGCGGGTCGCAGGAGCTTTTGCGCAGGAAGCCGTCCTGATAGCCCTTGACCATGCCCTCGTTGATGGCCTTGTTGATGCCGCCGGGAACCACGACCTCCTCGCCCATCTCCACATAGAACACGGCCAAACCGCAGTCCTGGCACAGAGGCAGCTTGGTGTCGAAGGAGAGGTCCGCATTCTCGATGAGCTGGCGGAAGATCTCCTTGCCGGCAGCCGTGGTCTCGTTGGCCAGGCCTTCCTCGAATTTCCTGCGGACATCGTCGGGCAGCCTGGTGTTGGCGCTTATGCACATGCGCGCCACGGCCGCCGAGATGTCCGCCGCTTTGATTTCCTTCATGTGGTCTCCTTGCCCGAAGCCCTGCGGCTACTTCCCGAAGAAGTTCTTGAGGGCGGTGATGCCCATCTTGCGGCGCAGGAAGCCCAGCTGGTTCTGCAGGGGCATGTGCTTGGGGCACACGTCCTCGCAGGCCAGCAGGCCCATGCAGCCGAAGATGCCCATGTCGGTGCCGATGATCTCGTAGTAGTCCTGCTCGGTGCGCTCGTCGCGCGGGTCGATGAGGAAGCGGCCCACCTTGTTGATGCCAGCGGCGCCCAGGAAGTCGGGGCGCATGCGCGCGGTGCCGCAGGCCGCAATGCAGCAGCCGCATTCGATGCAGCGGTCAAGTTCGTAGATGGACTCGGCCACCTCGTCTTCCATGCGCTCTTCGGGCGCGGCGGGGTCGAAGACCTTCTTGGTGTGGATCCACGACTCAACCGTGTCGTAGAGCTCGCGGAACCAGGAGCCCGTGTCCACCGAGAGGTCGCCCACCAGTTGGAACACCGGCAGGGGCAAGAGGGTGATGTCGGCTGGCAGGTCCTTGGTCTTGGTGTGGCAGGCCAGGCCCGGGCGGCCGTTTATCACCATGCCGCAGGAGCCGCAGATGCCGGCCCGGCAGCAGAAGTCGAACTGCAGGCTTGGGTCCTGCTCCTCGCGGATGCGGTTCAGGGCGATGAACAAGGTCATGGAGTCCGTCTCCTCCAGCACGAACGACTCCATGTGCGGGGTGGATTCAGAGTCCTGGGGGTTGTACCGGAAGATGTTGAATTTCAGCGATCTGGCCATGCCCTACTCCCCCTTGCTCTCGGCCTTAGCATCGGCCTTGATGATCTCGCTCTTGCCATAGCCGCGGTCGCCGGGCGGGATGTGGAACACCTGCGTGGCGGCCTCGTACTTCAGGGTGGGCAGGTCGTCCGTTTCGCTTTTCCAGTAGGCCAGAGTGCGCGACAGCCAGTCGCGGTCGTTGCGGGCCGGGAAGTCCTCGCGGTTGTGGCTCCCGCGGGACTCGGTGCGGTTCAGCGCTCCGCAGGAGAGCATGAGGGCCATCTTGACCTGGCCTTCGATCTTGAGGGCGGCGGAGAGTTCCGGGTTCACGCCCAGGCCGTTGCTCTTGAGGCCGACCTTGCGCGCGCGCGCCAGGGTTTCCTGCAGGGTGGCGATGCACTCGGTGAGCCCTTCCTTGGTGCGGAAGATGTTGGCCCCCTTGAACAGTGCGTCCTGCATGGCGGCGCGGACCTTGTAGACGTTCTCGGTCCCGGCCTTGCAGCGGATGACGTTCTGGATGCGCTCCTGCTGCTTCTTCACTTCGGCGTCGATGACGGCGGAGTTGAAGGTGACCTCTGCTCCTTGCAGGAACTCGGCGATCTTCTTGCCAACGATGCCGCCGGCCACGACGGTTTCGGCCAGGGAGTTGCCGCCCAGGCGGTTGAAGCCGTGCATGTCCCAGCAGGCGGCCTCGCCCACGCTGAACAGGCCTCCCAGGCCATAGGCCGCGCCGTCCTTGTTGGTGCGCACGCCGCCCATGCTGTAGTGATGGGTGGGGCGGACCGGGATGAGCTGGTGGATGGGGTCCACGCCGAGGAACGAGGTGCAGATCTCATACACTTCGCGCAGCTTGCCGGTGATGTGCTTCTCGCCCAGGTGGCGGATGTCCAGCCAGAGGTGGTCGCCATAGGGGCTCTTGACGCCCTTGCCCTGGCGGATGTGGTGCGTCATCCAGCGCGCCACCACGTCGCGGGAGGCCAGCTCCTGCTTCTCAGGCTCGTACACGTGCATGAAGCGTTCTTCGTTGACGTCGAGGAGCGTGCCGCCGTCGCCGCGGCAGCCCTCGGTGACCAGGATCTCCGTGGGCACGATGCCTGTCGGGTGGAACTGCACGGCCTCCATGTTGCCCATGGGCACGATGCCGGTGTTCAGCGCCGTGATGTGTCCGCCGCCGTCGCAGATGACGGCGTTGGTGGTGCCGGGGTAGATGCGGCCAAAGCCGCCAGTGGCGATGACCGAGGCCTTGGCCAGGTACACGCGCAGCTCGCCCGTGCGCAGGCACCGGGCCACAGCGCCGAAGCAGGTCGCGCCGTCGTGGATCAGGGAGATGGCTTCGGTCTTGTCGTGGACCTCGACGCCCAGCTTGGCGCAGACGTTGTCCACTGTGTAGAGCACGCTGTGGCCCGTGCCGTCGGACACGTAGCAGGTGCGCCACTTGGCCGTGCCGCCAAAGTCGCGGGAATTTATGAGCCCGCGGTTTTCCTCTTTCTCTTCCTTGTCGTAGAGCTTGCCGCCCTTGAAGTAGCTGCCTTTGCCCGGAACCACGCGGCCCCAGGGCACCCCCCAATGCGCCAGGCGGCGCATCTCAATGGGGGCGTTGTCGGCGAACATGCGCGCCACTTCCTGGTCGCAGCCCCAGTCAGAGCCCTTCACCGTGTCGGAGAAGTGCACGTCGGGGCAGTCGCCGTCGCCCTTGGCGCAGTTGCCCAGGGCCGCCTGCATGCCGCCCATGGCGGCGGAGGAGTGCGAACGGCGCGATGGCACAAGGCTCAAGCAGATGGCGGAGAAGCCCGCCTGTGCGGCTTCGATGGCCGCGCGTTCGCCGGCCAGGCCGGCGCCGATGACGAGTACGTCGGTGTAGATAGTCTGCATTCCGTATCTCCCTAGGCTTCCATGAACCAGAACCGGAACAGCGTCAGCACGCTGATGCCAACGGAGACCAGGATCAGCACATTAACAAAGCGTTTGAGTCCCTTGCGTTCGGCGCGGCCTGCAAATCCCCATTTCACGGCGATGCGGTACAGGCCGATGCCGAGGTGGACGTGGACCAGCGGGGCCAGCAGCAGGTAAAACGCCAGCCACCACTTGTTCTTTTGCAGGGTCTCCGCGCACTTCAGCGCCACGATGGGCAGGTCGGAGAGCACGGCCCACATGTGGATGGCGCCCATGATGAGGATGACCATGGCCGTTGAGGCCTGCACCACCCACAGCCAGGTGTCGGCGTGGTGCAGCAGCTTCGCGTGCTCCCAGATGGTCTTCTGGTTTTCAAGGCGGAAGGGGATCTTGCGCGCGGCCAGGACGAAGTGCGCCATGAAGAGCAGGAAGATGAGCGGGCCGCCCACCTGGGCCATGCCGCTTTTTTCAAAGAACTCGGCGATGTCGTTCATGATTGCCGGGCTTAAGAGCACGCTGCCCACCAGCAGCATGTGCGCCCACATGAAGGCGATGAGGCCGACTCCGGAGAGCATCTGCGCCCAGTCGAGAACGCCGTCCATGCGGCGCGCGTTCAGGGTCGGGTGGTTGGCGGTCGAGGAAAGAGACATAAATCCTCCAGGCACTGTGTTCTTGGGATCAGAGGGCGTTAGCCCTTGTCAGCATGGATGACAACAGGGACGGCTTCGCCGTCGATGATTTCTTCCGGGGAATCCTCGGCCTGTTCGTTCTTGCCGGAGAAGGCCCTGTTCATGGCTTCCGTGTCCAGCGCGCCTTCCCACTTGGCGACCACGATGGTGGCCACGCCGTTGCCGATGAGGTTGGTGATGGCGCGCGCCTCGCTCATGAAGCGGTCGACGCCCAGCAGCACGGCGATGGAGGCGATGGGGATGGTGTGCAGGGAGCCCAGGGTGGCGGCCAGGGTGATGAATCCGCCGCCGGTGACTGCGGCTGCGCCCTTGCTGGTGAGGAGCAGGATGCCCATCATGTAAAGCTCGTCGCTCAGGGTCAGCGGGGTGTTGGTGGCCTGGGCCAGAAACACCGCTGCCATGGTCAGGTAGATGCAGGTGCCGTCAAGGTTGAAGGAGTAGCCCATGGGCAGGGTAAGGCCAACCACGGAGCGGTTGCAGCCGGCCACTTCCATCTTGGCCATCATGCGCGGCAGGGCGGACTCGGAAGAAGAGGTGCCGAGCACCAGCAGGATCTCCTCCTTGATGAAGCAGAGGTAGCGCCACAGGCTGAAGCCGGCCATGCGGCAGACGGCCCACAACACCACGAAGATGAACAGGAAGCAGGTGGTGTACACGCCGGCCATGAGGTACATGAGCTGCTGGAGACTGCTCACGCCGTGGGCGCCAACCACGTAGGCCATGGCGCCGAAGGCGCCCATGGGCGCGAAGAACATGATGTAGTGGACGACCTTGAACAGGCCCTTGCCGAACTCGTCGATGAATTTGGTGACGGTCTTGGCCTTTTCGCCCAGGGCGGAGAGCGCCAGGCCGAAGAAGATGGAGAAGAACAGCACCTGAAGGATTTCGCCCTTGGCGAAGGCGTCCACCACGTTGGTGGGGATGATGTTCAGAATGAAGTCGATGGTGGAGAGCTTCTTGGCGCTGCCCGCGTATTTTTCAACCGCGCTCATGTCCATGGTGGACACGTCGAGGTTCATGCCCGCGCCGGGCTGGTAAAAATTCACAACCACCAGGCCGATGGCCAAGGCCAAGAGCGTCATGGTCCAGAAATAGAGCATGGCCTTCAGGCCCACGCGGCCCACCTTGCCCATGTCGCCCATTTTGGCGATGCCCACCACGACGGTGCAGAAAATTATGGGAGCGATGATCATCTTGATCATCTTGATGAAGGCGTCGCCAAAGGGCTTCATCTGTGCGGCCAGGCCATCCTTGCCCGGGAAAAACACGCCGAGGGCGATGCCGATGCAGATGCCCATGATCACCTGGAAGTACAAAGACCTGTAAAATGCTTTCTTCACCCCTGCTTCTGCCATTCCCCTGCTCCTTGAACCGCGTAAAGCGGAACGTGGTTGTGCGTGGGGCGTGGCCCCCCGCTACGTTTCGGCCTCTTGTCGGCCTTTCCCCCGTGCGCCCTCGGCAGGCATGAGCCCCCTCTCAAAATTCGGCCATGCCGAGTATGCGCGCAAGGTCTGTTTGAGCAATAGGTGTGCCAGTCCGGCCCTGGTTCAACTTTCGGAGCTTTGCTGAAAGAAAAGCATTTATTTCTGGGGTGTTGGGTTTCTAACAGGCTCGCAGCGCCACTGCTCGTTTTTTGCGAAACATGTGGCGAATGCCACACATGTGGCGCCACACGTGTGGGGCGCCACATGTTTCGTCCCGCCTAGGTCGGGGGCTTTCAGCCTATCTGATGTTTCGCCATATTGCGATACAAAGTGCGCCGGTCCACGCCCAGAAGCCGCGCCGCCTTGGTCCGGTTGTCGCCCGCATGGGCCAGTGCCCGCTGGATGTCGTCGCGGGTCAGACCGGTTCCAGCCACCCGGCGCTGAGTCGGCAGATTCGTCAGTCGCGGGCTGGTGTGCCCCTCTCCGAAGCGCAGCAGGTCCACCGGTAGGTGCGCGCTGGCGATTTCGCCTCCGGGGCAGAGGATGCAGGCGTGCTCCAGCGAGTACTTGAGCTCGCGCACATTGCCCGGCCAGGGGTAGGTCATGAACAGCCGCATGACCTCGTCCGAGCATTTGGTGATGCGCTTGCCGAAGCTGGCCTGAAACTGATTGATGAAGTGGGCCATGAGCAGGGGAATGTCCTCCGTGCGGTCGCGCAGGGGCGGCAACTGGATGACCATGACCTTGAGGCGGTAATAGAGATCCTCGCGGAAGAGCCCCTGACGGATCTTGTCCAGGAGGTCCACGTTGGTTGCGGCCAGCACGCGCACGTTGGCCTTTCTCGTGCGGGAGTCGCCCACGCGCTCGAATTCCTTTCGCTCAAGCACGCGCAGAAGGTTCAACTGGATGCGCGGAGAGATGTCGCCGATTTCGTCGAGAAAGATGGTGCCGCTTTCCGCAGCCTCGAAGCGGCCTATCTTGTCGCGGATGGCCCCTGTGAAGGCCCCGCGCATGTGGCCGAAGAGCTCGCTCTCCAGCAGGCTTTCGGACAGGGCCGAGCAGTTGACCTTGATGAGCGGCCCCTTGGAGCGCGAGCCGCCGTAGTGCAGCGCCTCGGCGATGAGCTCCTTGCCCGTGCCCGATTCGCCGGTGATGAGCACAGTGGACTCCACGTCGGACAGCTGGTCGAGCACGGCGTAGATGTCCTGCATGACCTTGCTTTTGCCCACGATGCCCCGGTGGCTGTGGCGGTCCGTCAGGCGCTTCTCCAGGTCCGCCAGGCGGGTGATGTCGCGGATGACCAGCACCGCTCCCGCGAAGTTGTTGTCCTGGTCGATGAGCGGCGAGCTGTTGATGACCACCACCTTGCCCGGCGCGCGAGACTGGCATTCCACGCGGTGCTCGAACACCGGCTTGCGGGTCTCCAGGGTGGTGCGCAGCACCGTGAAGCAGCCCCGCTTGCACGAGCCGCTGGCGCAGGCAAGATCCTTGCCTTGGCGCAGCTCCTCCCCGATGCAGCAGATCTCGGAGAGGGCGCGATTGGTCTGGATGATGCGCATGTTCGTGTCCACGGTGACGATGGCGTCGGGGATGGAGCGGAACACCGCCTCCAGGCCGGAGCGCAGGCGCTCCTTTTCGGCGTGGATGGCCTGCATGGCCCGCTCGGTCTCCACCCGGTGGTTGATGTCCTGCACCATGGGCAGCAGGTACAGCGGCCGCCCGGAGGAGTCGCGCACCAGCCCGGCGGAAAGGTGAACCCAGACCTCGTGGCCGTTCTTGTGGATGTAGCGCTTGTCCTGCTCCCAGGAGTCGATCTCGCCGCGTTTGACCCGGTCGTACTGCCGCAGGCTTTCGCCGCGCTCGTCCGGGTGGGTGATGGAGTCGAAGGTGATGCGCTTGAGCTCGTCTTCGGTGTAGCCGGTGATGCGGGTGAAGGCCTCGTTGGCGCGCATAAAGGTGTTGTCCAGGCTGACCATGCTGGCCCCGATGGGCGACTGGTCGAAGGTGTGCCGGAATTTCTCCTCGCTCTCCTTCAGCGCGCGCTCGGCCTCTTTGCGCGCCGTGATGTCGATGTTCAGGCCTTCGATGTACAGAAGTTCGCCGGTGGTGGGGTCACGCACCTCGCGCGCGGTGAGGGAGATCCAGCGGGTGGAGCCGTCCTTGCAGATGAAGCGCGTCTCAAAGCCCTTGATCTGCCCGGACTCACCCAGGACGCGGAAGAGGGTGTCGCGGTCCGCCGGGTCCACGTAGAGCTGGCTGCGCAGATCCTTGAAGTGGGCGATGAGCTCCTCAGGGGAGTCGAAGCCCAAAATGCTCGCAAGACCTGGATTGACCATGAGGTAGCGGCCGCTTTTGGTGGACTGGAAAACGCCCTCAATGACGTTTTCGAAGAAGCTCTGGTAGCGCGCCTCGGCCCGGCGCAGCAGGGAAAGGTCAGTGATGGTGAGGATGAGCCTCGCCTGGCTGTCGGGGCGCTCCACCAGGCGCGAAGCGAGAAGCACCGGCACGGGCTGGCCCTGGGACCCGTAGACCCGGCATTCCACGCCGCTGACGCCTTCCAGCAGGTCAGCCAGACGGAACTCGCCGCGCGGGAACAGGCTGCCCAGGGTCGGAAGCTGTCCCCCGGCGCAGAGTATGCCCCGGGCGCGGTCGTTGGCCGAGAGGATCTCGCCGTTGTCCGGGTTGAGCACCAGCACGCCCGCGTTCACCGCATTCAGCAGATCCGCGCCCCCGGGCAGGGGGCATGGGCTTGCGGGCCGGGGCAGGTTCATGGCGTCTACGCTCCCGGTTTGGCCGCGCGGGCAAGGCCCGCAAGCAAGGCGGGCGAGTCCAGCAGGGCCAGCAGCTCCGCAGGCCGGGCAATGATCTGCAACGCACCGTTGTCGTTGAGCTCGGCCTCGTCGCGGAAGCCCCACAAGACGCCCACGGGCAACATGCCCGCGCCATGCGCGGTTCTCATGTCCGTGGCCGTATCCCCCACAAAGAGCACGGAGCCGGGCGACAGGTTCAGGTCTTTGGCCAGGGCCAATGCCCCCGCCGGGTGCGGTTTGTTGGGCACCTCGGGCCGGGCGCCGCGCACAAAGGCGAAGGGCCAGCCCGGGAAGAACTCCTGCACGGTGAGGTCGGTGTAGACTTGCGGCTTGTTCGAAAGCACGCACACGGGCAGGCCGCGCTGGCGCAGGTTTTCCAGCAGTTCCGGAATGCCCTCGTAGGGCCGGGTCTTGTCCTTCCAACGGCGCTTGTATTCTTTCGAAGTGAGCGCGACGGCCTCCTGCGTGGTGGCTGGATCGCGGCGGTGCTCCGGCAGCATGCGGCGCACCAGCTCCTCTATGCCGAGGCCCACGAAATAGCGGTACGCGTCTTCCGGGTGCGGCGGCAGGCCAAGGGCGGCCAGGGCCGCGTTTCCTGAGTCGGCCAGGTCGGTCAGGGTGTCCAGCAGGGTGCCGTCCAGGTCAAAGATGATGGCGCGCGGGGCTGTGCTCATGGGGGGTCCTCATGGGGCTGTGCGTGGACGTTCCGGGAGCCCGGACCGTACACCCATAGGGGCTCCCGCGCAAGCAGGCGCGCCTTTGCCGCCGCATGGCGGGCTTTTGAATGATTGGCACGGGGTGCCGTTGGGCCTGACGGCGGGCGTGGGCCGGGGGCCTTGCCGCAGGCCTGGGATCGTGGCATCTACGGGCATGGCCAAACCATTCGTGTTCCGCCTGGAAAAGGTGCTGGAGTACCGGCGACAGCTGGAGGACCAGGCGCGCATGGCGCTGGCCAAGGCCAAGGCCGCCCACGACGCCCAGAAGCTGGCCCTGGACGACATCGAGGCGAGGCTGGCAGCGCACCTGGCCAAGGGCTTCGGCGATGCGGCGACCCAGGCGGATATTTGGCTGTGGATGCGCTACCGCGAGGCCCTGGAGCGCGACGTGGCTGCGGCAGTGGTTGAGTTGGAGCGGCTGGCCTCGTTTTTGCAATCCTGTCGCCAAGAGGCCGTGCTCCGCTCCCGGGAGAAGAAACTCCTGGAAAAACTCAAGGACCGGCAGGCCGGGAAACACCATGTCGCAGAAAACCTCGAAGAGCAGAAAGAGTATGATGAAATGGCCACGCTTCGCTATAAGCCCCAGGATCGTTAAGGTCCTGCTGGCGCTGTCCGTTGTGGCCGCCCTCAAGCTCACTGTGCTTGGGGCGCTGGGCCTGGATTTGTGGAAGCAGTTGGCCGAGCAGGATCTCTTGCCCATTCCCAAGGCTCTGGCCGGTCAGCCGTCCAAGCCAGCGGCGCCCCCAGCGGTGGCTCCGGCTGCCGAAGCCGCGCCCGCAGAGCCGGACATGCTGGCCGAGAGCGCCATCCCCCAGGCAAAGGTGGGCGAAAGCCAGGAAGCCAAAGGCGCCAACCGCCGCGAGGCCGAGCTGGCCGCCAAGGAGCGCGCGCTGACAGCCATGGAGAAGAGCATCGACGACAAGCTGGCCGAGCTCAAGCGCGTGGAGGGCTCCATCAAGAAGCTGCTCGACGAGGCCGACGTGCTGAAGGATGCGCGCATAAAGCGCCAGGTGGACACCTACATGGCCATGAAGCCCAAGCAGGCCGCCGAGGTGCTGTCCAACATGGACCAGGAGCTGGCCGTCAAGATTCTGACCGGCATGAAGCCCAAGGTGGCTGGCGAGATCATGACCTACGTGAAGACCGACAAGGCCGCCAAGCTGACCGAGGCCATGACCAAGATCCAGGCCCCCATGCAGGGTGGCCCCGGCCAGTAGCCCGCCGATACCTGATTTTTTGAAACCATCAGCCCCGTCCTGGCGGACCACGCGGAGAACTCCCCGTGGACGCCCGGGCGGGGCTGTGCTAGGTGCGGGCCCATGACAAAGACGGCGAAGACGATGCGCATCAAGCTTCTTTTGGCCTACGACGGCACTGATTTCGCGGGGTGGCAACACCAGGGCGGCGTGCGCACGGTGCAGAGCGACGTGGAAGCGGCCCTGGCCAAGATCATCCAGGCCCCGACCCACGTGCAGGCCGCAGGGCGCACGGATTCCGGCGTTCACGCCCTGGGCCAGTGCGCGCACTTCGACGCCCCGGAGCACCTGTCCCACGTGCCCTGGGCCAAGGCCCTGAACTGCCTGCTGGCCCGCGACGTGCGCGTGGTCTCGGCCACTGTCGCACCTCCGAATTTTCACGCCCAGTTCGATGCCCAATCGAAGATCTACGCCTACACTCTGTGGCTCGACCGCAGCCACGTAAATCCCCTGCGCCGCAGGTTCGTCTGGGACGTGCTGCCGCCACGCCTGAATGTGGCCGCCATGGACGAGGCCGCAGGCATCCTCATGGGCACCCACGACTTCAACAGCTTCCGCAACCTGGGCACGCCGCTGGGCTCCCGCGGCACGGTGCGCACCCTGACGGGCATTTGGCGCGAACCGGGCGACGGGCCGGAAATGGTCTGGCGTTTCCAGGCCAACGGCTTCCTGAAGCAGATGGTGCGCAACATCATGGGCTGCCTGGTGGCGGTGGGCAGGGGTAAAGTCACGCCCGCAGACGTCCGATGCATACTCGAAGGGCGTGACCGCAGCATCGCCCCGCCCACAGCCCCGGCCATGGGCCTGTGCATGGAGCGGGTGTTCTACCCCGGCGAGGGGGAGAGCGCTGCCGCTGCGGACGCCGTTTCAAAGGACAGGGGAGATGACGACCTTCAGATGGCAGGAGGGAGCCAACGCGGTTGAACCCGGGCAGACCAGTTTTGCTGCCGGGGTCTCCCTCTATATTGAAAACAGCCGCGTGCGCGTGGGCCCAACCGATCCCGCCGCCCCGGAAACTCGCGACCCCTTCTCCGCCGCCACCCAGAACCGCCTCATCGGCTCCCTGACCGACACCCTCTCCGGCGCGTTCAGCCGCCTCAACCAACGCCTCGACGCCGTGGTCTGGCCCTCTGGTCTTTCCGGGTCCGGCCTGCCGGGCTCGGGTTTGTCGGGCACGCGATTGGTGAGCGTGCCGGCCAATCTCTCCGCCGACCTCTCCGCCACCCTGAATCCCTATGGCGTGTCCTCCCTGGAGGAACGCCTTGCCACCACCCCGCGCAACGGGGCCTCGGCCTCGGGCATGGCTGCGGGAACCTACGCCCTCACCTTGTCCCTGGGCGAGAGGTCGGACGAACTGAGCGTCAGCATCGGCTCAGGCTGGACCACTGGACAAGTCTTCGACGCCGTGGCCGGGGCAGTGAACGCCTCGTCCCTGCCCGTGGATGCCTTGGCGAGCACCAGCACCGACGGCTACTTGAACGGTCTGCAAACCCTGGCCCTGCGCGCCGACGCCTCACTAACGCGTCTGGACGTGGACCTGGCGGCCACGGCCAGCGCATCGAACAGGCTGGCCTCCTGGCTGGGGCTCTCCGCCGAGAACGTGAGCCCCGGCAGCAAAGACGGCCTAGCGGACAAGGGCGTCACCAACGTGACGGGGCTTGCTGCGGCGAAGCCCACCCGCTACGCCAGCCAGGGATTTGACCCCGAAGCGCCCACCACCCTGGCCCCAGGCAATTACACCCTGGACTATCTTGTGGGCCCTTCCACTGTTGGACAAAGCGCGGACTCCCTGGGTGAATCTGGCAGCGTGAGCATCCGGGTGTCCAGCGGCGACACATGGCGGGATGTGCTTTCGCGCATGGCCAATGTGCTGGGCTCGGCCAGCCCGGCCATGGTGGCGCGGCTGGTGCCGGCCAAGCGCGTGTGGGATCTGCCCGACAGCGTGGGCGGGCAGCACGGCCTTGCCGACGCCTTGGGCGTGGAGGCGCTGCCGGCAACGCAGAAGAGCGGCTGGCGGCTCAGGCTTTCCGGCGCGGACGCTGCCTCGGAGAACTTCTTGGCCGCGCTCGGAATGGATGTTCTGGCCCATCCGGGCAGCACTGGGGAGGCCGTTATCGACGGCCAGGTGCGCCAAAGCCCCACCGGCACCTTCAGCGCCGATTCCGGCAGACTCACCCTTGGCGTTTCCGGCACCTTTGGCGAGGCAGCGCCCGTGCGCGTCATCGAGGGCGCGACGGGCCTCGCCGACTCCCTGGCCGATGTGCTCTCGGCCTACAATGACGTTGGCGCCATGCTGACCAAGAGCGCCTCGGAAATCCGGCCCGGCTTGGCTGACGGCTGGAACAGCATGGCAGCCACCCGCGCCAGCGCCCTGGGTCAGATCGGCATCGAGCGCGCCAGCCAGTTCTTATGGTTGGCGGAGGAAACATTTTTGACCGCCCTGCTTTCGCGGCCCGATGCGGTTCAGGAAACCCTGCTGGGGGCTGAGGGGTTCCTTTCCGCGTTAAAGACGAAAACCACGGAGGCGCTGGCGGAAGGGCCAGAAAGCGGCGTTTCGAGCTGGATTTCGGCGCGGGCGCAGACGCGTGCAGGGGAATCCGGGCCGGAGCAGTATATGAACGCGCAGGGGGCCCGCACGGAGATTCAGGTGGAAAAGGCCAACCAGCTGCTTGATTTGTATGATGCAAGCGCCAGCCCTGCATTAGATATTTTTGAAGGGGGCAGCCGGGGGCCGTTGTTGCGGCGCCGGGGCTAAAAAGACCAATAAACGTCGATTGCGTAAGGCTCCGCAGCTTTTACCCTGGCAGGGGTGGCAAGGCAGGGTAATCAAGCGATGAGTTTTTTCTTGCAACACCCCCGTATTCAGGTCTTTTTACCCTTGCTGTTTTTTATGTGCTGGGATAATGCGGCAAATAGGTCAAGGCAAGCTTGGGGCGTCCAAACGCGGCTTCGGGTGATGTCGTACGCGGGCGAAACAAGGCGGGTATTCCGTGTATTTCACTTGAGGAGTAGGAAGCGATGAAGTCCATTTACGTTGGCAATCTGCCTTTCAGCGCCAAGGAAGATGAAATTCGCGATCTGTTCGTCACGTTCGGTGAGGTGCAGATGGTCAAGTTCGTCATGGATCGCGAAACCGGCCGTTTCCGCGGCTTCGGTTTTGTGGAGATGGAGGACGCAGGAGCCGTCAAGGCCATTGAGGCCCTCGACGGCAAAGACTTCGGTGGCCGCACCCTGCGCGTCAACGAGGCCAAGGAGCGTGCTCCCCGCCCGCCCCGCCGCTACTAGCAGAAAAGAAGCACCTTCAGAAAGTTAGCACTTTGATGACAAAGCCCCCGCAGCCTGCATGGCTCGGGGGCTTTTGCTTTGTCTTGCGCCGGGTCCCGCGTCTGCTGGCAGGCGCTTGGTTCTACGTGTGCAGCAGCTTGAGGCCCACGATGCCTGCGGCGATGAGCCCGATGCAGCCCAGGCGCAGCGCTCCGGCTGGCTCGCCCAGCACCAGCATGCCGAATATGGCCGCGCCCAGGGTGCCTATGCCCGTCCACACGGCGTAGGCTGTGCCGATGGGCAGTTGGCGCACGGCCAGGCCCAGCAGGCCCATGCTGGCGATCATTGCCCCGCCGACGAGCAGGGAGGGCACGAGCTTGGTGAAGCCCTCGGTTGACTTGAGCCCCACGGCCCAGGCGACCTCGAAGACCCCGGCGATGACCAGATAGATCCACGACATAATGGTGTTCCTTGAAGCTGGCGGGGTCGTCCCCATGGAAGGGCGGCGCAGGCGGGTCGTCCCGCAGGGCCGGGTGAATGCGTTGAAGATGCGGTAGTTCAGGCGCGGACGGGTGTCAACGGGCGGTCGTGTCCCACAGCCCCGCGCACAGATCCTCAAGCAGCCCCAGCATCTGGCCGCAGATGCCCCCGGCCCCTGGCGGCGGGCCGAAGAGCGCGGCGCGCATGTCGCGCAGGTTTTTGGAGAACATGTCGTCCGCCCCATCCACGCCCGGCGTCTGGCGCACGGTCATGTCCAGGCGCTCGGCCAGAAGCAGGCCGGAGAGCCCCTTGCAAAACAGGGTGGCCAGGCGTGCGAAGTCGGCCGCGTGCGCGTCCCAGAAGGTCTGGGCCGGGCTGCCCGGAGCGGGCGGCGGGCATTCGAGGGCCTCGCACACCAGGGCGTACACGCTGTTGATGCCCGGACCGGGCACGCCGCGCCGCCAGCCAAGCAGCCAGGGGTTGCGCCAGAACAGAAGCAGGTGCTCCTGCCCCACGCCGATGGCCTCCTTAAGCGCCGCCTTGGCCTCCAGCAGCGCTGGGTCAGCCCAGAGCGCGGGTTCCTGGCCGACCTTCCAGGCTGGGATGCGCGTGTCGCCGGGGCAGTCGTCCGCCGCGAGGCCGCACAGCAGGTGCGCCAGCCAGGCGTTGGCCTGGGGCGAATCCGGCGTTTCCAGGTGCGGGTAGGATAAAACGTAGCGGCCCTGGCCGAAGCGGCCGGAGATGACAGCCGGACGGCCTGCCAGGAAATTCGGCCGCACTTGCAGGCCGTAGAGGTTCTCCCAATCGTTCAGCGCCTCGTCCGGGAAGCGCGAGAGGTCCAGGTCGGCCACCCAGAAGTCCGGGCCAAGGCCCGCATAGCGCGCCAGCACTATGACGCCGTCATTGGCCGCGCGCGGCGGCGGCGCGAACTGGGCGGGCCACCACACCTGCGCCAGGGTTTCGGCTGCGCCGGGCAGGATCAGGTCATCGCCTGCGCCCGCGTTCAGGCCCAGGCGCACGTCGCCGGAAAGAAAATGCTGCAAGCGCCCGGCAAAGCCCATGCGGCCCCAGGGGCAGAGGTTCAGACTCTCGCCCGGACGCGGGCTGGTGAGGGCCAGGCCTGCGCCGCCGCAAAAGCCGAGATAGTTTCCGCCGCGTGCTACAAACTCGCGGATGGCCGCGAGCCCGGCTTCGCCCAGGCGCAGGGCCCTGCCTCGCGCCCAGCCGCCCGGCACTATGAGCAGGGAAGGATGTTGGGCGTGCGCTTCTCCACCGCCCGAGATGGCGGAGCCCCCATGAGACGGGCCGAAGGCCTCGGGCTTGCCAGACAGCGCGCCCTCGGCTATGTCATGTGCGCGTAAAATCCCGTGGGGCACTCCGAGCGCGCGCAACGAGCGCAGCACCAGCAGGCCCCACAGGTGCGAGTCATCCCACAAGACGAAAACGCGCGTCATTTGAGCTCCCAGGGTTTCCGGGCATCCTATCCGCGCCCGCCCTCCCTGGCAAGCCGACCCTGACAAGGGGCACCGGCAAAAGGGGCAAACCGCCGCCTGGCCGCGGCAACCGCGCATTCAAGGAGAATTCATGTCCGATATTTCCGCTCCCGCCGCTCCGCAGGACGCCGCATTGCCCAAGGGCTACGAGCCCGCTGATGTGGAGGCCCGCTGGAACAAGCACTGGGAGGACAACAAGACCTTCTCGCCCAATCCGGCTGAAGTCCTTTCCGGCGAGAAGCAGCCGTACTCCATCGTGATTCCGCCGCCCAACGTCACGGGCGCGCTGCACATGGGCCACGCGCTGAACCTTACGCTTCAGGACATCCTGTGCCGCTTCATGCGCCAGCAGGGCAAGAGCGTGCTCTGGGTGCCCGGCACCGACCACGCGGGCATCGCCACGCAGAACGTTGTCGAGCGCCAGCTGAAAAAAGAGGGCAAGAAGCGCGACGACCTGGGCCGCGAGGCGTTCATCGAGCGCGTGTGGGACTGGAAAAAGGAGTACGGCGACCGCATTCTGAACCAGATCCGCCGCATGGGCGCATCAGTGGACTGGACCAGCGAGCGCTTCACCCTGGACGAGGGGCTGTCAAAGGCCGTGCGCGAAGTCTTTGTGCGCCTGTACGGCGAGGGGCTCATCTACAAGGGCAACTACATCGTCAACTGGTGCAACCGCTGCCACACGGCCCTGGCCGACGACGAGGTGGAGCACGCCCCCAAGAAGGGCAAGCTCTACCGCATCAAATATCCGCTGGCCGACGGCTCCGGCGAACTCATCGTCGCCACCACGCGCCCCGAGACCCTCTTGGGCGACGTGGCCGTGGCCGTGCACCCGGAGGACGAGCGCTACACCCACGCCATCGGCAAGGCAGTGGTTCTTCCCCTGGTGGGCAAGCAGATCCCGGTCATAGCCGACGCCTACGTGGACAAGGAATTCGGCACCGGCTGCCTCAAAATTACGCCCGCCCACGACATGAACGACTGGGCGCTGGCCAGAACGCACAACCTCGAAGTCATCCCGGTCATCGACGACACGGGCCACATGAACGAGAACGCGCCCGAGGCCTACCGGGGCCTCTCCAAAACCGCCTGCCGCGACAAGGTGGTGGAGGATCTGGAGGCGCTGGGCCTCCTGGTGGACATCGCCGACCACGACCACAGCGTGGGCGAGTGCTACCGCTGCAAGAGCGTCATCGAGCCCCACGTGAGCGAGCAGTGGTTCGTGAAGGTGGGCCCCCTGGCCAAGGCCGCGCGCGAGGCCGTGCCCAGCCAGACGCAGATCTTCCCGGCCCAGTGGGAAAAGACCTACTACGAGTGGCTGGACAACATCCGCGACTGGTGCATCTCCCGGCAGATCTGGTGGGGGCACCGCATTCCGGCCTGGACCTGCCAGGCCTGCGGCGAGCTCCTAGTGCAGATGGAGGATCCGGCTGACCTCGCGCATGGCTGCGCCAAGTGCGGCGGCGCGCTGAAGCAGGAAGACGACGTGCTGGACACCTGGTTCAGCTCGGCCCTGTGGCCCTTCTCCACCCTGGGCTGGCCCGAGAAGACGGACAAGCTCAAGGCCTACTATCCCACTGGCGTGCTGGTCACCGGCTTCGACATCCTGTTCTTCTGGGTGGCGCGCATGATGATGATGGGCATCCACTTCCAGGAGCAGGTGCCCTTCCACCACGTGTACATTCATGCCCTTGTGCGCGACGAGCAGGGCAAGAAGATGAGCAAGTCCACGGGCAACGTCATCGACCCGCTGGTGATGATCGACAAGTACGGCACCGACTCCCTGCGCTTCACCCTCACCGCCTTCGCCGCCATGGGGCGCGATATCAAGTTGAGTGAAAAGCGCATCGAGGGCTACCGCCACTTCGTGAACAAGATCTGGAACAGCGCCCGCTTCGCCCTCATGAACCTGCCCGAGGCCCCCAAGGCCACGCTGGCCCAGGCCCTTGAGAACGCGCCCCTGGCCAACCGCTGGATCCTGCACCGCCTTGAGGAAGTGAAGGACGAGGTGGAGAGCGCCACCCTGGAATACCGCTTCAACGACATCGCCCAGGGCCTGTACAAGTTCATCTGGAACGAGTTCTGCGACTGGTATGTGGAAATGGCCAAGGGCGACCTCTACGGCGAGGACGAGGCCAAAAAGGACGCCACGCGCAAGGTGCTTTTGACCGTGCTTTCTGAGACCATGGTGCTGCTGCACCCGGTGATGCCCTTCGTTACCCAGGAGATCTGGAGCGTGCTGCCCGGCATTACGGACAAGGAACTTGCCTGCCAGCCCTATCCTGTGCGCAGGCCGGAGTGCAAAAGCCCGCAGGCGGCCCGCGACATGGCCTTCTTCCAGGGCGTGGTGGGTGCTGTGCGCACCATCCGCACCGAGCTGTGCATCGAACCGGCCAAGAAGCTGCCGCTGATCATCGACACCGACGGCGCCTTTGACGGCGCTCAGGCCGTGCTCACGGGCAACGCGCATTTGATCGCCCAGCTGGGCCGCATCGATTCCTCGGACATCGGCCCGGGCAAGACCGGCCCCCGCGCCAGCGGCACGGCGGTTGTGGAGGGCGCGCGCATCTTCGTGCCCCTCAAGGGCATCGTGGACTTCAACGCCGAGGTGGCGAGGCTCGACAAGGAGTTGGGCAAGCTGGACAAGCAGCTGGCCGCGCTCAAGGGCAAGCTTTCGGCCCCCGGTTTTGCGGGCAACGCCCCGGCCGACATCGTGGCTGCGGAGCAGGAGAAGCTGGCGGGCCTGGAGGACGCCAAAGGAAAACTGGCGGAATTGCAGGAGCGGCTCAAGAGCGCTCTGACCGAGGAGGCCTAGGACTATGTCTTTTGCCGCACAGGAAATGCGTATTCGGCCCTGCGTTCCCGCTGAGGAGCCATGCATGGCGGACATCGTCAACGACGCCGCGTCCGCGTACAAGGGCGTCATCCCGGCGGACCGCTACCACGAGCCCTACATGCCCTTGGACGAGCTGCGCAGTGAAATCACCGCTGGCGTGCGTTTCTGGGGCGCTGAGGTCGGCGGCGAACTGGTGGGCGTCATGGGCATTCAGGACGTTGCCAACGATGCCCCTGCGGGCATTGGCGACGTGACGCTTATACGCCATGCCTACGTGCGCACTGCGCAGCGCGGACAGGGCGTGGGCGGCAAGCTGCTTACGCATCTTGTGGGCATTGCTGAGCGGCCCATGCTCATGGGCACCTGGGCCGCCGCGAACTGGGCCGTGGGCTTCTACCAGAAGCACGGCTTCACCTTGACCTCGCATGCGGAAAAGGAAACACTTCTGCGCACCTATTGGAACATCCCGGCGCGCCAGGTCGAGACCTCCGTGGTCCTGGCCGATGCGCGGGCCATCACCTTGATACGCAAAGCCTGATTGGAGAACACCATGTCCACAGTCTACCTCATCGGCGCGGGTCCCGGCGATCCCGGCCTGCTCACCATCCGGGCCAAGGAGCTCATCGAGACCTGCGACGTGGTGGTCTACGACTACCTGGCCAACAAGGAATTCCTCAAATACGCCCGCAAGGATGCTGAGATCATCTACGTTGGCAAGAAGGGCGGCGACCATACCCTGCCCCAGGACCAGATCAACGCGCTGATCATCGGCAAGGCCAAAGAGGGCAAGAGCGTGGCCCGCCTCAAGGGCGGCGATCCTTACGTGTTTGGCCGCGGCGGCGAGGAAGCCGAGGAGATGGTCGAGGCGGGCGTGACCTTCGAAGTCGTGCCCGGCGTCACCGCTGGCGTGGCTGCTCCGGCCTACGCGGGCATTCCTGTCACCCACCGCGACCACACCACCAGCGTGTGCTTCATCACCGGGCACGAAGACCCCACCAAGGAAGAGTCCGGCCACAACTGGGAAGTCTACGGCAAGAGCAACAGCACCCTGGTGTTCTACATGGGCGTCAAGAACCTGCCCATGATCGCGGGCAACCTCATGAAGAACGGCCGCCACAAGGACACCCCCGTGGCCCTGGTGCGCTGGGGCACGCGCTGCAACCAGCAGAGCATGGTCAGCACCCTGGAGAACGTGGCCGCCGAGGCCGAGAAGCGCAAGTTCGCCGCGCCCAGCATCATCGTCGTGGGCGGCGTGTGCTCCCTGGCCGAGAAGCTCTCCTGGTTCGAGAAGAAACCGCTGCTCGGCAAGGGCGTGGTGGTCACCCGCGCCCGCGAACAGGCCACCGACCTGGCCGACGTGTTGAAAAACATGGGCGCCTGCGTATACGAATTCCCCACCATCACGGTGGAGCCCCTGGACGATTACGAAGAGGTCGAGAAGGCCATCCTTGGCCTGGGCGCCGTGGATTGGCTCATTTTCACCTCGGTGAACGGGGTGAAGCACTTCTGGAACCAGCTGGCCGAGATCGGCCTGGACACCCGCACCCTGGGCGGACTCAGCGTGGCCGCCATCGGGCCCGCCACCGCCGACGAACTGAAGGCGCGCGGCGTGACCCCGGACTTCGTTCCGGCCAAATACGTGGCCGAGGAAGTGGTGGCCGGACTGCTCGAGCGCGGCATTGCGGGCAAGCATGTGCTCATCCCCCGCGCCAAGGTGGCCCGCGAGGTGTTGCCTGAAGAGCTGGCCCGGGCCGGAGCCAACGTCCGCATTTTGCCAGTATATGAGACCAAGCTCACCCAGCAGGATCCCTCCGAAATCGTGGACGCTCTGGAAAAAGGAAAGATCCAGGCCATCACCTTCACCAGTTCCAGCACCGTGGAGAATTTCTTCACCCTGCTCGCGCCCGATACCCTGAAAAAGTACCCGGAAGTGAAGATCGCCTGCATCGGGCCTGTCACCGCCAAGACCCTGGAGCGCTTCGGCTTTGTCCCGAACATCCAGCCTGAAGACTACACCATCCCCGGTCTGGCCGCTGCGCTGGGCGAAGGGCTGTAAGAGAATCAGGGGGCGCTGCCCCCTGCACCCCGCCAGAGGGCATGCGCCCTCTGGGCTCCCCATGACGCGAAGGGCTCCTTCCGGCAAAGACGCCGGAAGGAGCCCTTCGCTTTGGTTGGGCCGAATGTCGGGTGATGGGTGAACGCTTCCGGCACCGCAGCTGTAATTGAAGCGGCCAGGGACGAGCAAAGCTCGTCCCTGGCCGCTTCAATTATCCTGAGGAGGCTCGGGGGTAATCAATCCTCCCCCCGGAAGATTCTTTTCTCTTTTCCCTCTATTCGCCCAGGCCCATCTCGCGCAGGAAGGCGGAGTCTTCGGTCCAGTCCTCGCGCACCTTGACCCAGAGCTCCAGGTGCACGGGCCGTTCCAGCAGCACTTCCAGCTCCACGCGCGCGGCGGTACCCACCTTTTTCAGCAGTTGCCCGCCCTTGCCGATGACCATGCCCTTATGGGTGGTTCTGGCCACGTGGATGCAGGCGTTGATGCGCATAACGCCCTCTTCGGGCTCCTCCCACTGCTCAATCTCCACCAGCGTGTTATAGGGCAGCTCGTCCTCCAGCTCCAAGAACAGCTTCTCGCGGATGATTTCCGAGGTCATGAAGCGCAGGGATGCGGTGGAGAGCTGGTCTTCCGGGTAGCGGGACTCGCCCTCGGGCAAAAGCTTGGTGAGGGCGGCCAGCAGGGCGTCCACGCCCTCGCCCGTCGACGCGGAGATGGGGAACACCTCGGCCTGGGGGAAGGCTTGGCCGATGCGCAGCAAAAGCGGCAGCATCTTTTCCTTGGGCCGGATCATGTCGACCTTGTTGGCGGCGATGAACAGGGGCTTGCCCACGCGGCTCACGGGATCGGTGAGGGGGCGGATCTCACGGTCGAAGAGCTGCGGCTTCTTGGCGTAAAGCTGCACATCCAGAATGATCACCACGGCATCCGACTGGTGCAGCGCGCCCCAGGCGGCCTCAAGCAGCAGGCGGTTCATGCGCCCGGCCATGCGATGCACGCCCGGCGTGTCCAAAAACACGATCTGGGCTTCGTCCGTGGAATGGATGCCGCTGATGGCGTTTCTGGTGGTTTGCGGCTTGGGCGACACAATGGCCAGCTTCTGCCCCAGAATGCGGTTCATCAGCGTGCTTTTGCCGGCGTTGGGCGGGCCCATGAGGGCCACGTGCCCGAATCGATGCGAGGTCATAAATTCCTTTGCGTTAGAGTGCGGCGCAGCCGGTATCGGTGACCACGACCATATATTCCCAGCGGATGCCGCCCCAGGCTGCGTCGTACAGGCCGGGCTCCACGGTGACGACCATGCCCGGGACGAAGACGCCTTCAGCGCGGGGGCTGAGGCTGGGCCCTTCGTGGGTTTCCAGGCCGATGCCATGGCCCAGGGAGTGCGTGAACTGCGCTGCCACGCCCGCGTCCTCGAACACTCGCCGGGCCGCGTGGTAGGAGTCTACAATTTTTGCGCCTGGGCGGATGACCTGCATGGCGGCCTTTTGCGCGTCCAGCACTAGGCGCTTGGTTTCCTGGAAGCGCTCCGTGGGCTCCCGGCCCACCCAGAAGGTGCGCGTCTGGTCTGAGCAGTAGGCGGCCAGGCGGCAGCCCGCGTCCACCAGCACCAGCCCCTCGCGCGGGATCTTGGTGTCGCCGGGGATGGCGTGAGGCAGGGCGGCGTTCTGGTTCACGCCCACAATGGACGGAAACGAGAGCCCCTCGGCCCCGGCCTCGCGGAACAGGCGCTCGATGGCCCAGGAGGCCTCGGACTCGCTCATGCCGGGAACCAGCACATCAGGCAGGGCGCGCATGACCCTATGGTTCAGGCCGCAAGCGGCGCGCAAAAGCTCGATCTCGGCTGGCTCCTTCACGCGGCGCAGGGTCTCCACAAGACCGGAGCTGGGCGCCAGCTCGAAGTGCTCGCGCAGGGCCTCGTAATCAAAAACATTGACGGCCTTGGGGTCGAAGCCCAGGGTGCGCACGCCCAAGGCGTGCAGGCGCTCGGCCAGGGCCGCGTGCTTTCCTGGGCCGTAGATGACGAGGTCTTCCTCGGGCCACAGGCGTTTGGCCGCGTCAGTGAAGCGCGCATCAGTCAGGAGCAGGTCGCGTGCGCCCGCCCGCTTGTCGGCCAGGATCACAAGCCAGCCCACGGACTCGTTGCACTGGGAGTCGTGGAGTTCGAAGCCGGACAAGTAGTAGCGGTTGGCCGCGTGGTTGACGAGCAGTGCCGGGAGATTCTCCTCGGCCATGCGGGCGCGCAGGCGCTCGCGCCGGGCGGCGAAAACCGCAGGATCGGTCAGTTCCACGAGTAGGTCTTCTCCGGTGTGTTTTGCATCATGCGTTCGGCCCATTCCACGCCCTGCATGACGCTGTGGTCCATATTGGCCACCTCGTACTTCCAGCCGCCAAAGCGCCCGCGCGAGTATATGCCCTGGGCTTCAAGCCAGGGCTGCAGAGTGCGCAGGGCCAGGTCGCGCTCCAGGCAGGGCACGGGGTAGCCGTACTCCACGTCCAGCTCGAAGCGGCTCTCTATCTCCGCATTCTTCGCCAGAAGCCCCACCGTGTCCAGTCCCTTGATGCTGCGGTCCATGATCCGCGAGAGATCCTCGGGCTTGTGCTCGGAGTAGCTGGTCTCGCACATGAGCGCCGCGCGGCCTGGGTCGGAGCCGGGCACGTTGGCGGGCGCGTAATTGTGAAAATTCGTCACGCGGTAGAAAGGACAGTCGTCATCCGGGAAGTACATCCAGCAGCGATCGTCCTCGGCCCCCTGGAAGCTCGTGCGGCCGCGCGCCCCCACGCCCGTCACATACACCCCGTTATGCTTGAGCAGCTTGGCCGCCGCCACCATGGCGTCCGGCGGCGAGGACAGCTGATTCGTAATCAGCAGATCCAGGGGGGCGGTGTTGAGCAGCGCGCCGTAGGTGATCTCCTCGCCGGAATCCGTGATGAGGGTCTTGGCTTTGGAGTCGACCCTGGCTGCGCCGCAGCCGTAGCGGATGTGCTCGGCCAGGGGCAGCGCCATGCGCCGGAAGATCTCGCCCGTGCCGCCGGAGGCCGGGAAGGCGAAGGTGCGGTTGGGCCCCCAGCCGTGCTCGTCCAACTCAAGAATGATGTTTTTTAGCACAGTCTCAAGGCCCACGATGCTCACCCGCTCGCCCACCCAGGAGGTGCTCATGTGCGCGGGGTCGATGGCCCAGACCTTGAAGTTGTAGGGCCAGAGGAACACGTTGCCGATGCCCTCGCCGAACACGCCGTGGATCCACTGGCGAAAATTTTCGGGCGGCCCATCCGGGCGGTTGCCGGGAAGCAGGCCTTTGACGCACTCCCAGCGGGCGTCCTTGGGCAGGTGGCGGATGTTGTTCTGAAACGGATAAGGCACCCAGGACTGGCAGGCGCGCACCCAGGCCTTGCGCTGGTGGTGCAGCTGCCCGTCGCCCAGCAGGTCGTCCAGCAGGCGGTCGAAATACTCGTAATGCGAGAAGGCCACATGCCCGCCGATGTCCCAGGTGTAGCCCTGGGGGTCCTTGAAGCTGGCGGCCAGGCCCCCGGCGTAGGCGTTTTTTTCCAGGACCACGAAGGAGCGGCAGCCCAGCTCGGTCAGCCTGCGCGCCGCGCCCAGGCCCGTGGGCCCGGCTCCGATGATGGCGTAATCGACCTGCATGAAGCTTCCTCCTGAATGGTTCCGGCTCTGGACCTGCGCCGCAGATGTGCTATGCTCGCTCCAAAACCGTTGCGGGTTTCCGCTGTCCGGCGCGTCACCCACCTTTCTCCCCGCTGTCACACAACCGTCACATGGCGCGTCTATATGATGCCCGTACCGGACATGAACATCAACCCTATTCGGAGGAACGCATGAAACGCTTAAGCCTCGCCCTGGCCGCCATGTTGGTTTTGGGCCTCGCCGCAACATCGTTCGCGGGCGACATCGCCGTCAAGGGCTCCACAACCGTCCAGCCCATCATGCAGAAGGCTGTTGAAGCCTTCATGGCTCAGAACAAGGGCATCAGCATCTCCATTTCCGCCTCCGGCTCCGGCGACGGCGCAAAGGCCCTCATCGACGGCAGCGCCCCCCTGGCCATGCTGAGCCGCGAGATGAAGGCGTCAGAGCTCAAGCAGGCCAAGGAAAAAGGCGTCAATCCCAAGCTTATCCTCATCGCTTATGACTGCCTCACCCCCGTGGTCAACAGCTCCAATCCCGTCAAGAACATCACCCTGGCCCAGCTGAAGGACATCTACACCGGCAAGATCACCGACTGGAAAGAGCTTGGCGGCGCTGGTCCCGTCTCCGTGGTCTCCCGCGATTCCTCCTCCGGCACCTTCGAGTACTGGGGCGAGCATGTGTTGAAGAAGGAGCGCGTTTACGCCCGCGCCCAGATGCAGGCCTCAAACGGCGCAGTGGCCCAGGTTGTCAGTAAGCAGAAGAGCTCCATCGGCTATGTGGGCTTGGCTTACGCCCACGCTCCTGGCCTCAGGGCCCTCACCGTTGAAGGCGTCGTCGGCAGCGTGGAAAACACCCTGAACGGTACCTACCCCATCTCCCGCGGGCTCTACCTTTACACCAACGGCGAGCCCACCGGCGATGTGGCCAAGTTCGTGAACTTCATCCTCTCCGACGCCGGCCAAAAGATCGTTGCCTCCGTCGATTACGTGCCGGTAAAGGGCCTCAAGGACGCCAAGGGCGCCCAGAAGGCCAAGAAGTAGACGTACGAATTAGAGATCAAAGCACGGCGCCGCCCCAAGTTCCCCCTCCCCGTGGCGCCAAGAAGACCTTCCTTTGCGCCCCGTCCCCCCCGCCCCCTCGGCGCGGGGGGGGGGACGGGTCAGGGCAAAGAAGGCATGAAGGACACCATGCACAGACAAACCAAAGAGTTGCTCATCAAGCGGGCCTTTCTGGCCGCGGCCATCACCTCCCTGGCGGTGCTGGCGCTGATTATGGTCTTCCTGTTCATGGAGGGGCTGCCCACCTTCACCTTTGTAAGCGCGAAGGGCTTTTTGTTCGGCCTGGACTGGTACCCCACAGACGAGGCCCGGCCCGACTATGGAATCCTGCCGCTTATTACGGCCAGCGCTGCTGTGACGGCCCTGTCCTCGCTTTTGGCCATTCCGCTGGGCGTCATGAGCGCGGTGTATCTGGCCGAGATAGCCAGCCCGCGCGTGCGCGCCCTGGCCAAGCCCATCATAGAGATGCTGGCGAGCCTGCCCTCGGTGGTCATCGGCTTCTTCGGCATGGTGGTCATGGCCCCATTCCTTCAAGAGCTCCTCGACATCCCCATCGGCCTGAACCTGTTCAACGCCTCGTTGATGCTGGCCTTCATGAGCGTGCCCACCATCGCCAGCGTTTCCGAGGACGCAATCTACGCGGTTCCGCGCGAGCTGAAGGAGGCCAGCCTGGCCCTTGGCGCCACGCATCTGGAAACGCTCCTGCGCGTCACCCTTCCGGCGGCCCTTTCCGGCATCGGCACGGCCGTCATCCTGGGCATGAGCAGGGCCATCGGCGAAACCATGGTGGTGCTCATGGTGGCGGGCGGCGCTGCGGTCCTGCCAGATTCGCTCTTCGGTCCCGTGCGGCCCATGCCCGCCAGCATCGCGGCGGAAATGGCCGAAGCCCCGTTCCGAAGCCACCACTACCACTCGCTTTTCGCCATCGCCATGGTGCTGTTCCTGGTGACGCTGTTCTTCAACGTCCTGGCCGACTACATTTCCCATAAGCACCGCCAGACTGGCTCCGCCTCGCTGTAACGAGAAGCCTGCAACCATGAGGAAGAACGCATGAGCCAACCGGCCGCCTCCGCACTTTCCGCCCCTTCGCCTGGTTCGGTGTCCCTGAACGTCTCCAAAGGGCGCGACATCCGGCGCAAAGGAACGCAATGGCTTGTGTTCCTGCTGCTGCGCGCAGCCATCCTCATTGTGGCCGCCGCGTTGGTGATTATTGTGGGCTTTCTGGTGAAGAACGGCATATCGGCCATCAGCTGGGACTTCCTGACGGAGGTTCCGAGAAACAACATGACCGAGGGCGGCGTGTGGCCTTGCATCGTCGGCACGCTGCTGCTGGCTCTTGGAGCCATGGCAGTGGCTCTGCCCCTTGGCGTATCAAGCGCCATCTATCTGCACGAGTATGCGCGGCCCGGCACCATGATGCGCATCATCCGGCTGGGGGTGAACAACCTTGCAGGAGTGCCCTCTGTCGTGTTCGGGCTGTTCGGTCTGGGGCTTTTCGTCACGGTCATGAAGCTTGGCGTTTCGCTCGCCGCAGGCTGGCTGACCTTGGGAGCGCTGTGCCTGCCGGTTGTCATTGGCACAGCGGAGGAGGCCCTGCGCAGCGTGCCCAACACCTATCGCGAGGCCTCCCTCGCCCTTGGCGGCACCAAGTGGCAGACCATCTGGCGGGTGGTGCTGCCCAGCGCCCTGCCGGGCATATTGACGGGCAGCATCCTTGGAGTGGGCCGCGCGGCAGGCGAAACCGCAGCCATCATGTTCACGGCGGCGGTATTCTACACGCCCAAGATGCCGGACAGCATCTTTTCAGACGTCATGGCTCTGCCATACCACATTTACGTGCTGGCGACGGCAGGAACCGAGATCGAGAAGACCCGGCCCATCCAGTACGGCACGGCCCTTGTGCTCATCGGCCTGGTGCTTGGCATGAACCTGGCGGCCATCATGGTGCGCGCCTGGCTGCAGAAGCGCCACGCCCGCTAGCCGCGCAAGCGCCAGACAAAAAAAGGGGGGCCAATCTGGCCCCCTTTTCAATTGAAGAACGGAAAACGCTATTTCTTGACGCGTTTCTCCCAAAGTCTCATTTCCTTCATCTTTTTGCGGCGCTGGCGCTGCAATTCCTTGCACACCAGGGGCATCTTCTTGGGGTAGCCCCATTTCGCGCGGTATTCGTCCGGAGTCAGACCGAATTTAGCAAGGTGACGCTTGGTCAGCACTTTGAATGCTTTTCCAGACTCCAGGCAAAGAATGCTTTTTTCGCGGACAGCCTTTTTAGGATCCTCGGTGGGAACAGCCGCGACATCATCATCCTCTACCGTCGTTTCGCTGATGGAACGGATGCCATTGCACAAACTGCGCACCATGGAGAGAATCTCTTCCTCCGTCATAGTCCGCACAGTCGCTTGGGCCTTAACGATGTCCAGTGCTTCCTTCAGAAAATCGTCCATCGTATTCTCCTCAAAGGGGGTTATCGATCATCTTGGCATGTGGTGCAGCCATCTGGCGACAGCAAAACAGCACTGCTTAACAAAAATACGGTAGTAAAGCCGGGAAGTAAAGTAGGAAGCGGCCCAAATATACACAAAAATATACGTAGAAACACCTCTTCGCGTATTTAGAGCAAAGAAGAGCGGGCCGGGGGGCACACGCTACACAGCCCTTGCGCTTTATGCTGGGAGGGTTATCTTAAAACAAGGACACAGGCCCCTGCCAGCCCCGGTCCAAGCGCTTGCGGCGCGGGCGGCAGAGAACAGCAGCAAGGAGATGCCGGTATGTACACCGAGAAGTTCGACCCGGAGCTCTTGTATGTGGAGTGTTCGAAGTGCGGGCAGCCTGTGCTCTGGAGTCCGGGCGACACCACCCGAATCCTGGCTTGGGCGGGCATTGACGCTGGCACCCTGGACGAGAAGTGCATGATCGTGTCTGAGGGGTGCCCGGTGTGCCAGCCGGGAAAAAACAGCTTCAGCACTCAGGTGGTGCGCCTGCGCAAGTCTGCGGCGGGGCGCGCGCAAAAACGCGGAGCCCCTGTCAACTAGACGCCGAGGGAAGGCTACTGGAGGCTGCGGTCGGCCCGGATGACGAGGAACGGCGGGGGTCTAAGCTTGGGCTGTATTGTGCTCCAGGGCCAGCAGCTCCACCCTGTTGCGACCCGCAGCCTTGGCCAGATACAGGGCTTCATCGGCCCGGGCCAGCAAAGCCTCCAGGGGCTCTGCCCCGCTCCCTTCCTCCCTTGGCCATACAGGGCCTTCCAGGGTTGCGACGCCGATGCTCACGGTGAATCGAACGGATACTCCGCCCGCAGGGACCTCCAGCCGCTCCACGGCCTGGCGGATGCGCTCCGCCAGTTCGCGAGCCGAAACAGCTCCGGCGTTAGGCGCCAGCACGGCGAATTCCTCGCCCCCATAGCGCGCGAACAGGTCGCTTTTGCGGATGGCATTGCGCAGCAGGGATGAGAATCCCGCCAGCACGGCATCGCCTGCGGCATGGCCGAAGGTGTCGTTGACGCGCTTGAAAAAATCCAGATCGAGCATGAGCAGGCTGACAGGCTGCCCGGACCGGAGCGAAGCGTCCAACAGGCGCGGACCTTCGAGGAACAACTGCTTGCGGTTGGCCGCTCCGGTCAGAAAGTCGGTGTAGGAGGCTTGGCGCAGAGCATCCAGCGCTATGCGCACGCGGTCCACCATGAGGCAGTAGGCCTGGTTCAGGCGCAGCACCTCTTCCGGCACGCCCCTGCTGGACAGGGGGGTGCAGTCCACATCGAAATTTCCGGCCTCGATCTGCCGGGCGTGCTCTTCAAGGCGCCTGAGGGGAGCGTCCAGCGAACGCGCCAGCCGCAGCGCCGCAGGCCCAAAAATCAAAAACACCAGCGTCGCCCCGAGCAGCGGAACGCCAAGCACCCAGGCGTGAGTGCTCAGGATGTCGGACTCAGGACGTTCCGCAGCGAGAAGCCACTTGCCGCCCAGCACCCATTGGTAGGTGCCCACCACGCGCTTTTGCTCGGCGCTTCTGTAAATGCCCCGCGACTCCTCATTGGCCAGCGCCCGCTCGAAGAGCGTGTCGCCGGGCTTGAGCCCCGCCCAGCCGCCATCGGGTCCGCTTGGGGCGATGAGCTCCCCGTTGGCCCGCAGCAGGTAGGTCCGGCTGGCGGACTCGTCCTGCACGGTCTGCATGAGGGTAGACAAAGCCTCAAGACTCACGGCCCCGAGCACCAGGCCCTTGAAAACACCACGGGCGTCGTGCACCGGCGAGCTGACCACGAAGACTTTCTCGCCAGACAGTCGGCTGTCCAGCACATCGGAAACGTTGCTTTTACCGGCCTTGGCCATAAGAAAGTAGTCTCGGTCGGACAGGTCCACCCCCGCCGGACTCTTGGGGTCCACCTTGGTGAATCCGGTCTCGTCCACATATATGATGTCAATGAAGCCGGGAATTCCGCCAAGGATGCCCAGAAACAGGTCGTTCAGGGCCTGCGGGGGCAACGCCAGGATGCGCGGGTCTGCGGCCAGGAAGTCGATGTCCCCGGAGCGCTCGCTAACCCACTGCTCTATGAATTGCTGCTGCAAGCGGACAGCGGCCTTGAGCTCCCCGACGGCCTTGTCCTGCAGGGTGCGGCTGGAGTGCGCGAGGAAAAAGCCCACCCCGGCCAAGATGGGCAAAAGCAGCATGGCCCACAGCATGGATCTGAGCCGAGCGGCGAGGCTGAACGAGCGAGTAGGTCTATTCATTGCGGAACCGGGACCGTTCACTACACAATTAGGAAAGCGTCATCGGCGGGCGGGCCCGCATGAATGGGGCGGCTGCCCTCGCTATCCGCCAATGGACGACATGGCCGCTTCAGAAACGCCCTGGCCGGACCGGCGCGCGGCCAGCAGCTCCGCGCCCAGGGGTTTATTGCGCAAAGCGAGGCGCACAATGCGCTCCACAGCGGGCAGGCCGAGTTTCGGGTGGCGCAGCGCCTCCCGCAGCCTGTACACGCGGTCGCTGAACAGGCAGGTGCGCAGCACGCCGCCGCTGGTGATGCGCAGGCGATTGCAGGAGCCGCAAAAATGGTTGGAAAGCGGGGTGATGAGCCCGAGCCGCCCCCGGCCTCCCTCAATGGCGAACATCTGAGCCGGGCCTGCGTCCTCCGCGTCGCGGGGAAGCGGGGTGAGCCGCGCCAGCACCTGGGCCTTCTCCAGAATGTCCGAGGCGCGCCAGACCTGCTCGGCACGCCATTCGGCCCCACCCATGGGCATGAACTCGATGAAGCGGATGTCCACAGGCAGTTCGCGCGCCAAGGCCAGAAACCCTGGCAGCTCCAGGTCGTTGACGCCGCGCATGGCCACGGCGTTGATCTTGACCCTGATGCCCGCCCCGATGCAGGCGTCGATGGCGCGCCGAACCTCGGCGTAGAGGTCCTGACCGGTGATGCGGGCAAAGGTCTCCGGCATCAGGGTGTCGAGGGAGATGTTCACGCGGTCCACCCCGGCTGCTGCCAGCCGCGCGGCATAGGGCGCCACCAGGGTGCCGTTGGTGGTGAGCCGCAGGCTCATGTCCGGAAAACGCGCGCGGGCGCTCTCCAGGAATTCCATGAAGTCCCTGCGGGCAAAGGGCTCGCCCCCGGTGAGCCGCACCTTGCCGATGCCCAGGGCCTGGGCCATGCCCATAAGCTCCAGCAGCTCCTCGTAGCGCAGCACGTCGTGGTGCGTCAGGCGCTGGCGCATCTGTCCATCGCAGTAAAGGCAGCGCAGGTTGCAGCGATCCGTCACCGAGAGGCGCAGATAGCTGACTTGGCGGCCTTTATCATCCGCGAGCCGGGGGGCGGGCACGCTGGCCACTATTTGTCCTTTTTGTCTTTCTTGTCCTTTTTGTGGGCGCGGCGCTCGGCGTCGGCCTGCTCCACTGCGGCGGCGGCTTTTTCCACCGCAGGCAGGAACTCGGCGCGCTCTTTCTTCAGGCGCAGGGCCAGGGCCGGGTCGGAAAGGGCGAGGATCTGCGCGGCCAGCCAGGCGGCGTTCTTGGCTCCGGCCTTGTCCAGGGCCAGGGTGCCCACGGGGAAGCCCGGAGGCATCTGCACCGTGGCGAGCAGGGCGTCCATGCCGCCCAGGGGCGAGGCGGCCAGGGGCACGCCAAGCACGGGCTTGGTGGTGCGCGCGGCCACGGCTCCGGCCAGGTGCGCGGCCATGCCCGCGGCGCAGATGAACACCTGGCAGCCCGCAGCCTCAAGCTCGGTCACCAGCCGCTCGGTGCGCTCCGGGGTGCGGTGGGCGCTCGTCACGGTAAACAGATAGGGAATGTCGAGCTTGGCCAGGGTCTCGGCGCAGGGCTTCATCAGGTCTTCGTCGGATGCGCTTCCCATGAAAACGGCAACTTTGGTCATTGTCTTCTCCTTAGGATTATAGTTTCGGGCAATGCCCTTGTCGCCGATGTCGCGGCGAAAAAAACACCCGTCGAAGCCAACCTTGGCAACGGCCTCATAGGCCTTGGCCTTGGCCTCCGCCAGCGTGGACCCCAGGGCCGTGACGCCCAGCACCCGGCCACCGCTGGTGACGGCCTTGCCGTCCACGGCCTTGGTGCCTGCCTGGAAAACCTTCACGCCGGAGAGCGCATCGGCCTCGGCCAGGCCGGAAATCTCCATACCCTTGGGATAGGAGCCGGGATAGCCTGGCGCCGCCACCACGACGCAGAGCGCCGTCTCGGGCCGCACGCGCACCATGTCCGGCGTAAGCCGCCCGGCCGCGCAGGCCAGCATGATCTGAACAAGGTCCGCGTCCAGGCGCATGAGCAGGGGCTGACATTCGGGATCGCCGAAGCGCACGTTGTACTCAAGCACCATGGGGCCGCTCTTGGTGAACATGAGCCCGGCGTACAGCACACCCTTGAAGGGATGGCCCAGTTCGGCCAGGCGCTTTAAAATGGGGCGGATGCACAGCTCTGCGGTTTCGGCGTATTTGGACTCCGGCAGCACCGGGGCCGGACTGTACGCGCCCATGCCGCCCGTATTGGGGCCGGTGTCGCCGTCGAACGCGGCCTTGTGGTCCTGGGCCGAGGGCAGGAGCGCGAAGTTCACGCCGTCGCAAAAGGCCAGGAACGAGGCCTCCTCGCCCATCAGGGCGTCCTCGATGACGATGCGCGCGCCAGCCGCCCCGAAGCTCTTCTTCACCATCATGTCGTCGATGGCCTCAAGGGCTTCCTCCACGGTCTTGGCGACGACAACGCCCTTGCCTGCGGCCAGGCCATCGGCCTTGACCACCAGCGGCGCGCCGTGACTCTTCACATAAACCCTGGCCTCCTCGGCGTCGTCAAACACTCCGAAGGGCGCTGTGGGCACGCCCGCATCGCGCATGACGTTCTTGGCAAAGGCCTTGCTGCCCTCAAGCTGGGCGGCGAAGGCGTCCGGCCCGAAGCAGGGGATGTTCTCCCGCGCGCAGGCATCGGCGATGCCCGCAACCAGCGGAGCCTCCGGCCCAACAACCACAAGGCCCACGTTCTCGGCCTTGGCGAGGGCCAGCAAGCCCTCGATGTCGTCGTCCTTCACGTCCACATTTTGGGCCACCTCGTTGGTGCCCCCATTGCCGGGCGCGGCCAGGACCTTGTCCACTCCGGGATTCTTGGATAGCTTCCAGCACAGGGCATGTTCCCTGCCGCCAGAACCGATGACAAGCACATTCATGCGGTGACTCCATTTGCGTTTTCGTGTTCCTGAAATAGAGAAAACAAGCGGCTTTGGCAAGGCGGCGCCGCGAGCGCCGCCCCCCGGCGCCACGTTTCAAACACGAATTCTCTTTCAAATGGTCTTGCATCCTTCGCAGGATCAAGTATTCTAATGCTGAATACCAATAGTCGCCAGAATAAAAGGAGTGGAAGCAGCATGAGCGCAAGCATGAAGAAGACTGCGGCAACCTCGTCAAGCAAGACGCAAAAGGCCTCCAGCGCCCCCAAGGCGGTTGCCCCGTCCAAAAAGATCCAGGCCGCTGTCCCGGCCACGAAAACCCCGGCGAAAGCCCCGGCGCTGAAGACCTCCGCCAAAACGCCCGCCAAGCGTATGACCAGCCGCGAAGCCATGCTGGCCCGCGTGGAGAGCGTGCGCCTTGAGCAGCGCTCCGGGGGGCACTTCGACTGCTTCGGCAGGGCTGGCGAGGGCTACTGCGATCAGGGCGACTGCGCCTATCATGCAGAGTGCCTGAGCGTTTCGCGCATGTTGCACAGCCTATAGCGAATGCGTGGGGCGGAACCACGGCTGAAAGGGGCTCCTGAAGGGGTGCGCGGCATCGGGACGCGCGCCGGGGGAGGAGTGTGCCCGGCCCTTTCCCTGTCCAAGGGAATCCTGTAAGATCCCCGCAGGTACAACCCCATGACGACCGCAAACCCCGATTCCCTGCGCCGCAGCCTGCGCCGCTACGCCTTCACGGTTCCCTGGAACCTGTTCCTGCTCACTGTGGGATCTTTTCTTGTGGCCTTTGCCATCAAATGCGTGGCCGTGCCCCACGGCCTGCTCAGCAGCGGCGTCTCCGGCCTGGCGCTGATCGGGTTTCACTTCATACCGGCTCTGGACGCCGGCGTGTGGTACTTCCTGCTCAATCTGCCCATCATGGTTCTGGGCTGGTACATGGTCAGCCGCCGCTTCGTGCTCTACAGCCTGTACGGCATGGCCGCCACCAGCGTGCTCGTCGAGCGCATGCACTACGTGCTGCCCGTCACCGACCCCTGGCTGGCGGTGATCGCCTGCGGCGTTACGCTGGGCGCGGGCATCGGCATCGCGCTGCGGTCCATGGGCTCCACCGGCGGCGCGGACATCCTGGCCGTTGCCGTCCGCGAGCGTATGGGCATGCCCATCGGCCGTTTCGAGTTCCTGTTCAACCTTGGCGTGTTCGCCATCGGCTTCGCCACCATGAAGCTTGAGGCCGTGCTGTACTCAGTGGCCATGAACTTCCTTGTGGGCTGGGTGACCGACGCCTGCCTGTCCATGTTCAGCGAGCGGCGCATGGCCCTCGTCATCTCCAACTCGCCCGCCGCCGTGGTGCAGTCGGTGCTGCACCGCCTGGGCCGCGGAGCCACCATGCTCATGGCGCGCGGAGGCTGGAGCGGGGAGGAGAAGCAGGTGGTGCTCGTCATGCTGAACAATCTTGAGGTCAAGCGCCTGGAGGAGCTGGTCTACGAGATCGACCCGGCCGCGTTCCTCATCATGGGTTCCGGGTTCAACGTGCTGGGCCAGGGATTTTCCGGCCGGAAGGAATACTGATGCGGCCCTTCGCCCTGCTTTCCGACTTCGGCCTTGCGGACCCTTACGCAGGCCAATTGCGCGCAGCCCTGGCCCGCAACGCACCCGGCGCGCAGATTCTCGACATCACCCACCAGGTGGAGCCCTTTGCCGTGGATCAGGCGGCCTTTTTCCTGGCGGCCAGCGCACTGCACTTTCCGTCCAACGCGGTGTTCGTGTGCGTGGTGGACCCCGGCGTGGGCTCCACCCGGCGCATCATCGGCGCACACATCGAGACCGAGGCGGGCGGGCAGGATTTCCTGGCCCCGGACAACGGCCTGCTGGGCCTTTTGCTCTTCACTCCCGGCCTGGCTGCGGCCCAGGTTTATGATCTTTCTCTCGCCGCCCAGCAGTATGAGGCCTCGGCCACCTTTCATGGCCGCGACGTGTTCGCGCCGCTGGCCGCCCGGCTGGCCCATGGCGAGTCCATGTCGGGCCTGGGCCTGCCCATGGACCGCACGGACATTGAACGCCCGGCCTGGGCCGATCCGTCCTGCGGCCCCTGCGGCGTGGACGTCCGCGTGCTGCACGTGGACCGCTACGGCAACTGCCTGCTCTCCCTGCGCGCCAACTTCGCCCCGCCCAAGCCGCCCGCCTGGCTGCGCATGCCCTGGGGCCAGCGCCGGGGCGTGCTGCCCGTGCATACCTATGCGGACCTTGGCCCCGGCGAGATAGGCCTATTGGCGGGCAGCCAGGGCTTCCTTGAACTTGCGGCCAACCAGGCCTCTGCGGCAGAGGCCCTCGGCCTGCGCCGGGGCGACGCCGTGCGCCTGCTCTGGAACTGACCACGCATGCCGCCCTGCGCGTTTCTCCGCTTCCTCGCCACCCTGGGTTTTCTTTCGCGCCTGGCCCCAGCCCGCGTCATTGACGAGGCCGACATGCGCCGCAGCATGTTCCACCTGCCCCTGTGCGGCCTGGTCATCGGGCTGGCCGCCTGCGGCCCGGTGCTGGCCGGTCTTTTTGCTGGCCAACCTCTGGCTCAGGCCTGGCTGTGCGTCATGCTCTCGGCCTGGCTCACGCGCGGGCTGCACCTGGACGGCCTGGCCGACGTAATGGACGGCGCGGGCCAGCATTTAAACCCGGAGCGTTTCTGGGTCATCATCAAGGACAGCCGCTCAGGCACCTTCGGCGTGGCGGCCCTTGTGCTGGCGCTTCTGGGGCAGACCGTGCTGCTGGCCGAGGCCCTGCGCGCGCATCCGGCCTGGACGGTCTGGGCGCTGCCCTGGATGTTCGTGTTTGGCCGCGCCTGCGCCGTGGTTTTTGGCCGGATCACCCGAAGGCTCATCCGGCCTGGCCTGGGCGGATTGTTTCTGGCCGGGGCCACCGCTCCCGCCGTAGCCTGGGCGCTTTGTCTGGCCCTCGCGCCGACCTTGGCCCTGCTGCCCGTGGCCGCCGGTTCAGCGACGCTTCTGGCGCTTCTGGGGCTCATCCCGCTGTATCGGCTGGCGCGCGCCGTGAACGGCGTCAACGGCGACTTCCTCGGAGCCTCCATCGTCATCGGCGAAACCGCTGCGGCTGCGGCTTTGGCCCTGTCCGCCTCGCCCGCCCTGTCTCGGCTGAACTCCATTGCGAGCCTGTTCGCAAGCCCCTGACTTTTTGGAACCCCACGGAGGACGTATGCGCCCCATCAGAACCGCCTTGCTTCCCCTTCTGCTCCTCGTCAGTTTAGCCCTCACCGGCTGCGCGTTCAACGTGAATCCCTTCGGCTCGCCGGGCGCTCCCTACAAGGAGCAGACCCTGTCCGGCACGGGCGGCGGCAAGATCCTGCTCATCAGCGTGGACGGGCTCATCAGCGAACGCCCGCGCGAGAGCATGCTGCGCACGCGGCAAAGCGTAGTGGAGGAAGTCGCGGCCCAGCTCAAGCTGGCCAGAAAGGACAAGGACATCAAGGCCGTGCTGCTCAAGGTCGACTCCCCTGGCGGCACAACCACCGCCAGCGACATCGTCTACCACGAGCTCATGCGCTACCGTCAGGAAACCCAGGCCAAGGTGGTGACGGTGATGATGGGCCTGGCCGCCAGCGGCGGCTACTACGTGGCCCTGCCCTCGGACCACATCATCGCGCACCCGACCACTGTAACGGGCAGCGTGGGTGTGATCTTTCTGCAACCCCGCGTGGCGGGCCTGCTGGACAAGATCGGCGTGGGCGTGGACGTGAGCAAGTCCGGCCTGCACAAGGACATGGGCTCGCCCTTCCGCGACTCCACCCCGGAAGAAAAGAAGCTCGCCGAGGCCATGGTCAAGGCCCAGGCCGCACGCTTTTTGGATCTGGTGCAGCAGCACCGCAAGCTTGAACCCGCCGCCCTGACCATCGCGGCCTCGGCCCGCGTGTTCACGGCCCAGGAGGCCAGGGACCTTGGACTCATCGATTCCGTGGGCTACATGGAGGACGCCGTGGCCAAGGCCGCCAGCCTGGCCGGTTTGCCGGAAGACGCCCGCGTGGTGACCTACCGCCGCCGCCCTGCGGCAGACTCCACCTGGTATCAGGCCAGCGCCGAGGCCGAGGATCTGCGCCCTGCCCTCATCCATTTGAGCCTGGACAGCCTGCTGCCGCCCCAGGCCGGGTTCTACGCTGTTTGGGCCCCGGCCCTTAGCCAGTGAGGCCTTGCTTGCGGCTACGCGCTCTGGTAGCTCTTTGATGTTGCCCGACTCATGAAGCGATCATACTCCTGCGGCGCGCGCCAAGCCGCGTCGCCCGAGGCCCTGATGCCCAAATGCAAGACGCCCCCCCCCGACGGCTTTGCAGCAGCCCCGCCATTGCCGTTTTGGAAGATCTGGCTGCCGCCGTTGCTCATCCTTGCGGCGGCGGCGGCTCTGGCCTTGGCCTCGCACACGGACTACCGCCGCGCGGATCGGCTGGACTTTGAGCGCGAAGTCGCTCTCGTTCAAGGACGGCTTGTTGAGCGCACCCAGGACTTCGAAATGCTGCTTCGAGGCGGCGTGGGCCTTCTCAACAACAGCAGCAAGGTCACCAACGCGGAGTGGCGGGGCTACGTGTCCGGCCTGCGCCACACCGAAAACCACCCCGGAGCCCGGGGCCTCGGGTACGCCATCCATGTGCCAGGGCGCATGCTCGCCCAAAAGCAGCAGGAGCTTCAGGCTGATCGGCCCGGTTTCACGGTGCATCCCCCTGGCCGCCGCGACGAATACTGCCTGGTTGTCGCCACCGAGCCCGTGGAGGAGCTGAACCAGCGGGCCATCGGCTTTGACCTCTATTCCGAACCCACGCGCCGCGCCGCCCTGGACCGCGCACGCGACACCGGTGAAATAACGCTCACGGGCAAGGTCGCGCTGGCGCGGGATGATCCCAGCCAGCCCAATCCCAGCGGCCTGTTCTACATGCCCGTGTACTGGGCGGGCCAGCCAACGGGCACTGTGGCCGAGCGCCGCGCGGCCCTGCGGGGCTTTGTCTACAGCCCTTTTCGCATTGCAGACCTGGTTGACGGCGCCCTTGGCCTCCAGAGCGCCCGCCTGGGCCTCGCCATTTATGATGGCGCAACGGCCCCGGAGCATCTGCTGTACAACAAGCCGACCGCTGCGCAGGCGCAGTATGCCCGCACGGTCTCCCTCGGCGTTCATGGCCGCACGTGGCTTGTGACCTTCAGCTGGCCGGAACAGCCGCTTTCCGCATCTGCGCGGCGCGAGCCCCTGGTGCTGCTGCTTGTTGGCGCAATGCTGGCTGGCGCGGTCTTTCTCATCATGCGCAACCTTGACCGCACCCGCGCCCGCGCTGAGAACCTGGCTCGCCAGATGACCGAAGAGCTGCGCCAGAGCGAAGCATACAACCGCGCCGTGTTCCAGCATTCCAGCGTGCCCATCGGGGTAGGCGGCCCTGCCGGGCGCTTCCAGGACGCCAACCCTGCGCTGCTGGGGCTTCTGGGCTACACGCGTGAGGAATTTGTGGCCCTGGGCTGGCTCGACGTCACCCACCCCGACGACAGGGCGGAGAACACCCAGATATTGGCCGAAGTTCTGGAGGCGCGCAAAGACAGCTATCAGCTTGAAACGCGCATGCTGCGCAAGAACGGTCAGGTCGTCTGGACCCTTATGAACGTGGGGGTATCGCGCCGGGAGGACGGCTCGGCCCGATTCTTCATCGGCGCCATAAAGGATATTTCCGAAAGCAAGGCGGCGGAGTCTGCCGAGGCCGAGCGCCGCGCGATGTATCAGGCCATGTTCGAGAACAACCGGGCCGTGGGCCTTCTGGTGGATCCCACGGATGGGGCCATTCGCGACGTCAACCATGCTGCGGCGGATTTCTACGGCTACACGCGGGAAGAGCTCAAGTCGGCCAACGTCCAGCTCCTCAACACCCTGCCGCCAGAAGAGCTTGCGGCAACTTTGTCTGAGGCCGGCGCACGGGGCGGAGTGTTCCACTTTGTGCACAGGCTGAAGGACGGCTCCCTGCGCAACGTTGAGGTGCATTCCGGACCCTTCCAGTCCGGCGGGCAGCACCTGCTCCTATCAACGGTTCAGGACGTAACCGACCGCGTGCGGGCCGAAGCTGCTCTTTCCGAGAGCCAGGGCCGCTTCCAGGCGCTGGTGGAGTCCATGGACCAGGGCGTGGTTCTCTGCGATGAGCTCGGGCGCATCAATTACGCCAACCCGGCCTTTGCGAGGATCATGGCTGCAGAGGCGGAGGGATTGGAAGGCCGCCACATTTTCTCCCTGGTCACCGAGGAGGAAAGCCTCCTCGGCCCGGAACGGCTGGCCGCGCGCCGCCAGGGCTCGCGCCAGGCATACGAGACCTGCCTCGTGCGTCGGGATGGAACAAGGCGCATGGTGCGGGTCATGCCCTTCCCGCTGTACCACCCCAACGGGCAGTTCCGGGGCTCCTGCGGCCTGGTGGCGGACATTACCGGCAAGCACGCCGCCCGAGAGGCCGAACGCCAGCGCCAATTGCGCCGTTCGGCCCTTTTGCGCCTGCACGAGATGCACCAGGCTTCGCGCCAGGAGCTTCTTGATTTCGCCCTGGAGCAGGTGCTGGACATGACCGGCAGTCCCATAGGCTACATCTGCGCCTACGACGACGAAGCCAGGCAATTCACGCTGCACTCCTGGTCCCCGGGACTGCATGACATGTGCGCCGTGAAGGATGCCCAAGACACCTACCATCTGGACGACATCGGCCTTTGGGGCGACGCCGTGCGTTCGCGCCAAAGCGTGCTGGTGAATGATTACTCCGCGCCGCATCCCGGCAAGCGCGGCTGCCCGGAAGGCCATGTGGAGCTCAAACGTTTTCTGTCCGTGCCGGTCATCAGCCTTGGGCGGGTGCGCGCCGTGGTGGGCGTGGCCAACAAGGAGGCTCCCTACACCGAGGAGGACGCCACCCAGCTCAAGCTGTTCATCGACGGCCTGTGGAGCATTCTGGAGCGGCAGGCTGCGGAGCAGGGCCTGCGCGAGATGACGCAGCGTTTCCAGATGGCCGTGCGCGCAGGACGCATCGGACTTTGGGACTGGAACCTCGTCACCGGCGGCCTACACCTGGATCCAATGATGGAGGAGCTTTACGGGCTGAAGGACCGCAACCGCACCGGCACCCCGGAGGATTGGCTGTGCCGGGTGCACCCGGAGGATCGCGAGGCGGTGCGCCAAGCCCTTATGTCCGCCACGGACGAAGGGGGCCGCTTTGAGGCCTCGTTCCGCGTGCAGTTCCCTGATGGCCGGATCAGGCACGTTGAGGCCTCGGCCCTGGCGCACCTGGACTCAAATGGACGGGCGCTGCGCGTGGTGGGCGTAAACATCGACACAACGAGCCTGCATGAGGCGGAGCACAAGCTGGCCCAGAGCCACCGCTTCCTGCAGACCTTGCTCGACACCCTGCCGCACACCTTCTTCTGCAAAGACACCGAGGGCAGATATCTGCTGGTGAACCAGTCTTTTGCAGACATGCACGGCGTCGGCGCCATCGACAATTGCATCGGTCGCTCGATCGAGGATTTCGGGGCGTCCTGGCTTGCCGGGTTGCACCGGGAATGGGACCAGCGCGTTCTGGAGGCCGGACCGGGGGCAACCGTGAGTTATGAATATTCATGGCCCACGGAGGGCGGCGGAGCCGAGCACCGCATGGTCTTCAAAAGTCAGGTGCAGTTCCCGGACGGACGCGCGGGCATTGTGGGCTTCAACGTGGACAACACCCGTCGCAAAGAGGCCGAGGATGCCCTGCGCGAGGAGCGGCGCCGACTGTCCGACGTCATTTTGGGAACCAACGCAGGCACCTGGGAGTGGAACATCGCCGCGGGCGAACTCACGCTCAATGACCGGTATGCCGAAATTGTTGGCTACAGCCTGGAAGAGCTTCAGCCCGTGGACAGCGACACCTGGCTGGGGCTTGCGCATCCGGAAGACCTGGGGCGTTCGGCAAAAACCTTGGAATGCCATTTCGCCGGGCTGACGCCCTATTATGACTGCGAGCTGCGCCTGCGCCACAAGGAGGGGCACTGGGTCTGGACGCACCAGCGCGGCCGGGTGTTCCGCTTCGCCCCGGACGGCAGTCCCCTGGTCATGTCCGGCACCTTGAGCGACATCAGTGAACGCAAGCTGGCCGAGGAGCGCCTCGCGCTGGTGGCCCGGTTCCCGGTGGAGAACCCGCACCCGGTGCTGCGAGCGGACAAGACCGGCGTGCTGCTCTTCGCCAACCCCTCGGCCGAGCCGCTGCTGGAGAGCTGGGGGCAAAAGGTGGGCGGCAGGCTCCCCAGCGAGCTCAGGCGCGAGCTGCGCCTGGCCCTGGCCTCGGCCCAGCCGCGCACCTCGGAGCGTTCCTACGTCAGCGGCATCTACAGCTTCACCGTGACGCCTTTTGTGGACAAGGGCTACGTCAACATCTACGCCGTGAACGTTACCCAGCGCAAAACCGCAGAGATGGCCCTGCGCCTGAGCGAACTGCGCTACCGCGAACTGGCGGTGATGCTCCGGCTCATGTGCGACAACGTGCCGGACATGATCTGGGCCAAGGACATGGAGAACCGTTACCTTTTCGCCAACAAGGCCACCTGCGAGCAGTTTCTGGGCGTGGATGACCCCCAGGCCGCCCTGGGCAAGACGGACCGCAACTTCTGGGAAAACAACCAGGCCGAATGCCCGGATGATCCCAACTGGCACACCATCCAGCTGGCCTGCGGCCAGGCTGATGCCGATGGGATTGATGAGCACGCGGCAGGGCGTTACGAGGAATGCGGCTACAACAGAGGCCGCTTCGAGATCTACGAGGTCCGCAAGGCTCCCTTTGTCAACGACCAGGGGATAGTCATCGGCTCCGTGGGCGCGGCCCGCAACATCACCGAACGCAAAGCGGCCGAGGACGCCCTGGCCAGGAGCGAGGAGCGCTTCCGCACCCTGGCCCAGGTGTCGCCCGTGGGCATCTTCCAGGCCGACGCCAATGGCCGCTGCACCTATGTCAACGACTCCTGGTCCGGCATCACCGGGTTCCAGAAGTCCGCGGCGCTGGGCCTGGGCTGGTTCAAGACCCTGGCGCCGGCCGACCGCAAGGCCACCCTGGATGGTTTCCGCGTAATGACCCGCACAGGCGAGGACTTTGTGGCGGAATACCGGCTGCTCTCGCCGGGGCAAATCCGCAAGTGGGTGCTGGTGCGCGCCGCCGCCCTGCGCGACGCCAACGGCACGTTCACCGGGTATGTGGGCGCGCTGACGGACATAACCGAGCGCAAGCGCTCCGAAGACGCCCTGCGCCGGGCCAAGGCCGCAGCCGAGACCGCCACCCAGGCCAAGGCCCAGTTCCTGGCCAACATGAGCCACGAGATCCGCACGCCTCTGGCCGGGGTCATCGGCACCACCAGGCTGCTGGCCCAGACGCGCCTGGACGAGGACCAGCGTCATTTGGCCGACATGGCAGTAGAGTCCGGGCGAGCGCTCTTGGCCGTGGTCAACGACATCCTGGACTTCTCCAAAATCGAGGCCGGGCAGATGCGCCTGCGGCCCGCGCCCTTTGCCCTGCGCCACAGCCTGGAGACCATGACCGGTCCCACGGCCCTGCTGGCGCGGGAGCGCGGCCTGAGCTTCGACGTGCGCGTGGACCCGGATGCGCCCGACGCCCTGGTGGGCGACGAGGGACGCCTGGGCCAGGTGCTGCGCAACCTTTTGGGCAATGCCCTGAAGTTCACCGAAACCGGAGGCATAACCGTGGATGTGGCCCTGGCGCCGCGTCCGGCAGGCCCGGAGCAGGATTTTGACAACCAGGTGCGCCTGGTCTTCAAGATCGCGGACACGGGCATGGGCATCGACCCCGGCTACCTGCCGCACATCTTCGACAGCTTCAGCCAGGCCGACAGTTCCTACGCCAAGCAGCACGGCGGCACAGGCCTGGGGCTGGCCATCTGCAAGAATCTGGCGGAGCAAATGGGCGGCGGCGTTGAGATCGCCAGCACCCTGGGCCAAGGCACAACCGTCAGCGCCAGCGCCGTCTTCGAGCTGAACCGGGAGGCTATTGCGGCCAGCCAATCCGTCCCTGCTGCCTCCTTGCCGCTCATCTCCGGGGCCGTTACCGGCGAGCCTCAACCAGCGGGCCTGCGCGTGCTTCTGGCCGAGGACAACGCCATCGGGCGCGTGCTCATGGAGCACCTGCTCGTCTGCGGGGGGCACCGCGCGACGTGCGTGGGCGACGGCCTGGAGGTTCTGGCCGCGCTCCAGGCCCAGGAGTTCGACCTGGTGCTCATGGACGTGCAAATGCCGCGCATGGACGGCATCGCCGCCACCAAGCGGATACGCAAAGGCGGGGCCGGGCCGCAGAACGCAGGCATCCCCGTCATCGCCCTCACTGCCTATGCCTCACACGAGGACCGCCAGAACTTCCTCGATTCCGGCATGGATGACGCCGTGGCCAAGCCAGCTGATGAGGCGACGCTCTTCGCCGCCATGGAGCGGGTTATTGCAGCTGCACGCAACCGCACGGCCCTGGCTCAGGAATCCGTTGCGCCACATTCCGGCGTTTCTGCCGGCCAGACCATCGAACCGCACCTGGACCATGACTACCTGCGCCGCACCTTCGGCGACCACGAGGACCTGTTGGCAGCCATGCTGCAGCAGTTCATGAACATCAGCCTGCCGGAAATCGAACAGGCCCTCGACCGGGTGCTGCACACCCAGGACCTCGAGGCTGCAGTGTTTGCGACCCATCGAGCCAGGGGGACCCTGGGGGCCATCGGGGCGGCGCGGGCGGCGCTGCTGGCGGCACAGGCGGAAAGATGCGCCCAGCAGGGAGACTTCGGCCAGTTTCGTGACTGTGTGGAAGGCCTGCGGCAGGAATTGGCGGCGTTGAATCAGTATCTGCGCCAAAACTTCGAACTGCCGAGAGTGGAGCAAGAATGAGAACCAACCCTCGCGGGCCACTGCCAGACGACCCGGAAATAAACGCCATCGTGCGCGCCCTGGGCCTTGCGCCCCTGCCCCAAGAAGGCGGTCTTTACGCCGAAACCTACCGTTCGGCGCGCATTCTGCCCGCCGGGGCGGCCGGACCGGGACAAAGCGGCCCGCGCGCATGCGCCACCGCCATCTACTACCTTGTCACGCCCACGCGCTTCTCCGCCCTGCACCGCGTGGCCAGCACCGAAATATTTCACTTCTACCTGGGCGACCCAGTGCACATGCTGCAACTGCATCCAGACGGGTCAGGCACAACCCATGTCATCGGCACAGACATTCCCGCCGGGCAACGGCCCCAAATGGTCGTCCCACGCGGCGTCTGGCAAGGAACGCGGCTCGCCCCCGGCGGACGCTTCGCCCTGCTGGGCTGCACAGTGAGCCCGGGCTTCGACTTCTGCGACTACGAACACGGCCGCCGCGACACGCTGACCGCGCAGTACCCGCGCTGGGCCAGGGAGATTGAGGCGCTGACGCCGGAGGCTTAGCAGGGAAACAGGGAACGCCGCCTCTGGACCCAAACAGAGGGCATACGCCCTCAGGACTCCGCAGGCTCGCCGGTGGGAGACGCCAGGCTACCGGCTCTGCGCCTCCACCAAATCCATCCAGTGGTGCAGAATGGCTGCGTGGCAGGTTTCGGCCAGGCCGTAGGTATGCGCGGGAACATAAAACGAAAGGTCGGCCAGGCGGCGACTGGCGTTGTCGGCCCGCATGGCCGAAAGGGCCACGGAACGCATGCCCTTGCTGCGGGCTACTTCCAGAGCCTTAATAACGTTGGGCGAATTGCCGCTGCTACTAATTGTGACGAGCAGATCGCCCTCGCGCCCGAACCAGGTAAGGGGCTCGGAAAACACAGAGTCGAACCCCACGTCGTTGCCCAGGGCCGTCATGAGCGAGGGGTCGGTGAACACCTGGGTGCGCACGCGGCCATTTTTGGCCAAGTCGGCGGAAAAATGGCAGGCCAAGGATGCGCTTGCCCCGTTTCCAGCAAAGTAGGCGGTTCCGCCAGCACTGCGGGTGAGCACGGCCCAGTCGACCCAGTGGGCAAAGGCCTGCTCCACATCTGACCGCACGCCGCCATGGGTATGCGTCTGAGTGTGGGCCAGAAGCCCGGCGACATCGGTCATAAAATCCTTCCACGCGCTCATTCTCACTCCTCTTTCGTTGCCCGCAGGTCAGAAAGTTCAGAATTCATTGTGGCCTGATACACAAGACAATGCAAGATCCGGTCCCTTTGCCAATGCGGGAAAGTAGGCCTGTTGTTGACAGCGTGCCGCAAGCCCTCTAGGTTTTGCCCCTGTTGTTCTGGAGGATTCTGGCCTATGGCCGCGCCCATCACGTATATCATCCCCACCCACGAACGCCACGGCTCCCTGCGCCGGGCGCTCGACTACTACCGGGACGTGGACGCAGACATCCTGGTGGCGGACTCCAGCGCCCAAGCCCTGCCAGAGGCTGGTTCGCTGCCCGCGCGGGTGAGCTACCGGCACTTTCCTGGCCAGGGATACGTGCAGAAGCTTTCGCAGGTTGCGCCCATGGTGGAGACGCCCTTTGTGGTCCTCTGCGCGGACGACGACTTCACCGTGCCGCGCGCCGTGGCCGCCTGCCAGGCGTTTCTGGAGGCCAACCCGGACTGCTCCTCGGCCCAGGGCGACCTCCTGAACGCCTTGCTCGAACCCGGCGGAATCCATCTGCGGCCCGCGTATCCCCAGGCCCTGGAGGTGCGCGTGGAGTCGGCCCTTGCCACGGAGCGCCTGCTGGAGATCTCCTCGCCCTACGTGCCCGTGAACCACGCGGTGCACCGCGTCCAGTCCCTGCGCGATTACGTGCGGCTGGCCGAGGGGCTGGAGAACGGCAACCTGCTGGAGATGCTTTTCGCCTTTGTGGCCGCCATCCACGGCAAGCACGCGCGCCTGCCCATGCTTTTCGGCGTGCGCGAGGCGGCGCCGAGCGGCGCGGCCAAGGATCCCAACCGCCGCCACGGGCTGGACAAGGTGTCCACCCTGCCGGAGCATGCTGCGGAGTATGGCCGGTTCGTGGCCGCAGCAGCGGCGCTGCTGTCCGAGCGCCAGGGGCTGGCTCCCCAGGCTGCGGAGCAGGCCGTTCGCGACGCTGTGGCGCTGTTCGCCTCGCGCTATTGCGGCCAGACCCGGCGGCGCAGCTTCTGGAGCAAACTGCCCAAGTATTTTCGCCGCGCCAAGAACCGCATCGCCGGGCGCGACCCCGAGGGCCTGGCTCTGCGCGCCGCAGATGAGAGCGCCGTGAGCAGCCTGCTGTCCGGGCACCAGGCCAGCGCGGTGGGCGCTGGCGCAGTGGACGACCTCATGGACATCCTGGTGCGCATGTCGCCCGGAGCCCGCGTTACTCCGGGCAGCAAGGGCGCATGAACACGCAACAGCTCAACACTGGGGCCGGAGTGGAGGCAATCAGCAAACCCAGCGCAAACAACGCGCCAGATTTTCCGCAAAGCACAAGTCTGTTTTGACAAAGCCCGCAGCGCGGACCATAGTCCCCAGCCATGCAGCACAGCCCGCAACTGACCATACTCATCCCCACGCACCGCAGGCCCCTCCTGCTGGCGCGCGCCCTGCGGCACTACGCGGCAAGCGGGCTAAACGTCATCGTGGCCGACTCCACGCAGGAACCCTTTGCCTTGGCGATGGACTTCCCCATGGCCCGCTACCTGCACCTGCCGGGCATGCCCTTTGAGTCCAAGCTCCAGCGCCTCGCGGAATCCGTAGAGACGCCCTACGCGGTGCTCTGCGCCGACGACGACCTGACCAACATCGCCAGCATGCGCCGCTGCGCCGACTTTTTGGATGCGCACCCCGACCATGTGGGCGCGCACGGCCATTATGTGCGCGTGCTGCGCCAAGCGGGCCGGTGCCTTGTGGAACCCTGCTACCTGGACACGCACCGGGCGGGCATCCTGTCTGACGTTCCCCGCCAGCGCCTGCTTGACCTCTGCCAGCCCTATGTGCCGCTCTTCTACGCCGTGCTGCGCGCAGAGGTTCTGCGCCGCAGCTTTGGCCCAGGGCACGAGGCCGAGCGTTTTTACGCCTCCTCGGAACTGGCGCTGGGCATGGTAGCGGCCATGCTGGGCAAAGTGGCGGTGCTGCCCACCCTGCACACTGTGCGGGACATAATCCCCAGCGTGGATCTTGCGGGCCCCCGCTGCGACAATCTGGGCGTCGTCAGCACCGCGCCCCAGTACCGTGAAGTTTACGGCCTGTTCACGAAACGGCTCAGCCACATCATGGCCGAGGTTTCCGGCCTGGACGAGGCTTCGGCGCGACAGGCGGTGCTCGATTCCATCGCTGGATTTGTGGTCGGCTACTGCGCCCGAGGCAAACGCAGGCCTTTATGGCGAAAGCTTCCAAAGTACGCCCGCCGGCTGGCGCGTGTGCTTGTTCCTGGCCAGGCCGCCAGCCAGGACGCCCAGGCGCAGGCCGCGCGCATCGCCGCGCTGGAAACGTACCTCTCCCCGGCTGGAGCCCAGGCCCACGAGGAGCTTGCCTGCCTCCTCACCGGCCTGGAGTGCAACCCGGGGTAACAACAACATGGCAGACTGCAAGGATATGCGCGTGCTGGTCACCGGCGGCACTGGCTTCATCGGCTCTCATGTGGTGCGGGCGCTGCTGGCGCGCGGGGTTCCTGTCACGGTGCTCTGCCGCGATGCGCAAAAAGCCGGGGCTATGCCCTGGAGCGGCCAGGTAGAGTTCGTCCAGGGCGACCTGGCCCGGCTTTCGCCGAAGCAGCTGGACCACCTGGCCGGGCACGGGCGCATTCTGCACCTGGCCTGGGAGCACCTCAACGCCTACAAATCCAACGTCCACGAGGAAGAGGTTCTGCCCCGGCACCAGGAATTCCTGACGCAGCTCATCAGCCGCGGAGCCAAAAGGCTTTTGGTGTCCGGCACCTGCCTGGAATATGGACTAAGGGAGGGAGCCCTGACTGAGGAGCTCGCCCCACAGCCCACCACGGCCTATGGCCGGGCCAAGGACGCCTTGCGGCGGGCGCTTGAGCCCCTCTGCGCTGAGAGCGGCACTGCGCTGCAATGGGTACGCCTATTCTATATGCACGGACCTGGACAGTCCGAAAAATCCTTGCTCTCCCAACTTGACCGGGCTATTCAAAACAATATGCTGGAGTTCGACATGTCCGGCGGAGAGCAGCTGCGCGACTATCTTCCGGTGGAGGATGTCGCCGACATACTGGTTCGCGTGACCGCGCAAAGCGTGGTCACGGGCGTCATCAATTGCGCCAGCGGCCACCCGGTGACGGTGCGCGCGCTGGTGGAAGCGCATCTCCGCCTGCACAGAGCCGCAATGCGGCTCAACCTGGGCCGCTACCCCTACCCGGACTATGAGCCCATGAGCTTCTGGGGCGACACAACGAAACTCGCCGCGGCCCTTGCCGCCGGCGACGCGCAGGACATCCGCTGCAAAGGGATCGCACATGGAAAAGATGGATACCGTGGACGAAGCTAGAGCCTTCATCCAGGAGCGCGCCGAGCGAATCCGCGCCATGGGTCAGAACCGGGAGCTCAAGACCACGGCGCAGGCCTTTACCGAGGAATCCACAAAGGCTGGCTACTCCTACAATTTCAGCTGGATGGGCCGCCCGATCATCCAGTACCCGCAAGACATGCTCGCCATGCAGGAGATCGTTTGGGATATGCGCCCCGACGCCATCTTTGAGACCGGCATCGCCCACGGCGGCAGCCTGATCTACTCGGCCTCGCTGCTGCAACTGCTCGGCGGCGACGGCTTCGTGCTCGGCGTGGACATCGACATCCGCGCCCACAACAGGGCCGCCATAGAGGCCCACCCGATGTCTCCGCGCATCCGCATGTTCGAAGGCTCGAGCATCGACGAGGCCATGGCCCAGCGCGTGCACGCCGAACTGGCTGGATGCAAGAACCCGCTGGTGGTCCTCGACTCCAACCACACCCACGAACACGTGCTGCGTGAGCTGGAACTCTATTCGCCCCTGGTTAGAAAAGGCGGCTGGCTGGTGGTCTTCGACACTGTGGTCGAGATCATGCCCGGCGACTTCTACCCGGACCGCCCCTGGGGCCTGGGCGACAATCCCATGACCGCCGTGGACGCCTTTCTCAAGACCAATGACCGTTTCGTCATCGACGAAGCCATGGACGCCAAGCTCAGCGTGAGCATGGCCCCGCGCGGCTACCTGCGTTGCGTGCGCGACTAAGCGCCAAGGAGATATATAATGCTTCGCAAACTGCGCCGCGCCGCCCTGGACGCTCTGCCCACGCCCTTGTCCAAGATCATCCGCTGCATCGGCGCGCCCAACAAATTCATCCATTTTCCGGACCCGACCTTCTCGCAAGACGGGCTGGTGACACGGCACAACACCGACTTCATGCATGACCCGCTCTTCGCCGAAAGCTACCGCCTGGGCAAGGCCACAGGATCCTGGCCCGGCGGCGAACCTGCCTGGCGGACCTACGTCGCCTGCTGGGCCGCGCAGAAGGCCGTGGGCCTCGAGGGCGACTTCGTGGAGTGCGGCGTGAACCGGGGCGGCATGAGCCGCGCCATCTGCCATTATGTAGGCTTCGAAAAGCTCGACAAACTGTTCTGGCTGCTCGACACCTACCACGGCCTGGACGAGGACCTGATCAACGAGGAAGAGCGCGGCCAGGGGCGCACCGCGCACAGGGACTACTACACCGAATGCCATGGCGCGGTGAAGGAGACCTTCAAGAACTACCCCGGCGTGCGCGTGGTGAAGGGCGTCATCCCCGGCACCCTTGGGCAGGTCACAGCGGAGAAAGTCAGCTATCTGTCCATAGACATGAACTGCGTGGCCCCGGAAATTGCGGCGGCAGAGCACTTCTGGGACAAGCTGGTCAGCGGCGCTGTAATGGTGCTCGATGACTACGGCTTTGAGCTGCACGAGCCGCAGAAGCGCGCCTTTGACGAGTTTGCGGCCCAGCGCGGCGTGCAGGTGCTCTCCATGCCTACGGGCCAGGGCCTGATCTTCAAACCTTAATCTCGAACGCGAAAGGACCTGCATATGGAAGTCGTCCTGCTCTGCGGCGGTCTCGGCACCCGCCTGCGCGAAGAAACGGAGTTCCGGCCCAAGCCCATGGTGGGCATCGGTTCACGGCCCATCTTGTGGCACATCATGAAGATCTTCGCCTCCCAAGGGCACACGGACTTCGTGCTGGCCCTGGGCTACAAAGGCGAGAGCATCAAGGACTATTTCCTCAACTACGAGGCCATGAACAACGACGTCACCATAGAGCTTGGCAAGCCGGCCCAGGCCCAGCTGCACTCCTGCCACGAAGAGTGCGGCTGGAAGATCACCCTGGCCAGCACAGGAGAGAAAGCCCTCAAGGGCGCGCGCCTCAAGAGGGTGGAAAAGTACGTCAAGGGCGACACCTTCCTTTTGACCTACGGCGACGGCGTGGCCAACGTGGACCTGGATAAGCTCATCGCCTTCCACAAGTCCCACGGCAAAATCTGCACGCTCTCCGGCGTGAACCCGGCCTCTCGCTTCGGGGAGTTGAAGCTCGACGGCGACCGGGTGACGTGCTTCCACGAGAAGCCCACCGGTCCCGGCCAGGGCAAGGACGCCTTCATCAACGGCGGCTACATGGTCATGAACCGCGCCATCTTCGAACGCGTCACCGACGACGACTCCTGCGACCTGGAGTACGGCCCGTTGGAGGCCCTGGCCAATGAAGGCCAGCTCATGGTCTACCGCCACCACGGCTTCTGGGCCTGCATGGACACCCTGCGCGACACGGAATATTTGAACAAGCTGTGGAACGAGGGCCGGGCCGGCTGGAAAGTCTGGTAAGCTCGCAAGGCCAAATAAAAGGAGATCCCATGCTGCGCGTCATGGACGGATTTTACCAGGGCCGGAGGGTGCTCGTCACCGGGCACACGGGCTTCAAAGGCGCGTGGATGTGCCTGCTGCTTGCGCGCGCCGGGGCCAAGGTGCTGGGTTATTCCCTGGACCCGCCAAGCACGCCCAGCCTCTTCAGCCTCACGCGCATGGATGCCGAACCCCTGGCGGGTCTTGCCTCCATCCACGCCGATGTTCTGGACCTGCCGCGCCTGACTCAGGCCGTGGCCGAGTTCGACCCCGAGGTGGTCATCCACATGGCCGCCCAGTCGCTGGTGCGCCCGTCCTACGCCGACCCGGCAGGCACCTTTGCGGCCAACGTCATGGGCACGGTAAACCTGTTGGAGGCCTGCCGCCGGAATCCGCCGCAAAAGGGCCAGCGCCGTGCCATCGTGGTTGTCACCAGCGACAAGTGCTACGAAAACCGCGAATGGGTCCATGGCTACCGCGAGACCGACCGCCTGGGCGGGCACGACCCGTACTCGGCCAGCAAGGGCTGCGCGGAGATCGCCGCACAATCCTATGCGCGCTCATTTTTCGGACCGGAGACCCTGCGTGAGCACGGGACCATCGTCTCCACCGCCCGCGCGGGCAACGTCATCGGCGGGGGCGATTTCGCCACGGACAGGCTCGTGCCGGACATGGCCCGGGCCTTTGCCAAGGGAGAGGCCGTGCGCATCCGCCGCCCGCAGGCTGTCCGCCCCTGGCAGCATGCGCTGGAGCCGGTGAGCGCCTATCTGCTGCTGGCGCGGCGCATGGTGGAGTCCGGGCATCAGTTCGCCGGGCCGTGGAATTTCGGGCCATCGAGCCGCGACGTACGCACCGTTGGGGCCGTGGCCGCGCGCTTCGCCGAGCTCTGGGGGCCGGAGGCCAGCCTGGACCTGACGCGCGACAAGGACACCGGGCCCCACGAGGCTGGCCTGTTGACCCTGGACTGCGCCAAGGCCCACGCTCTGCTGGGTTGGCGGCCAAGGCTGGACCTGGACGCGGCCCTAGTATGGACCTGCGGCTGGTACCGCGCCTGGGCCGATGGACCGTCCTCCAAGACGCCGGACCTGCGCGAGCTGTGCAACACCCGCATCGACGAATTCTTTGACGAGTAGCCGCCGACCATGGCCAGCCTGACCCTGCACGCAACGCCCCTGGCCGGGCTCATGGTGGTGGAGACCACGCCCGTGGGCGACGCCCGCGGCTGCTTTGCGCGCCTGTTCTGCGCACGTGAGCTTGCGCCCCTGCGCCTGCCCGGGCCAATCGCCCAGGTCAACCACTCCTTCACTGCAGCCAAAGGCACGGTGCGCGGCATGCATTTTCAGCGCCCGCCCAAGGCCGAGGCCAAGCTCATCCGCTGCCTCAAGGGCCGCGTGCTGGATGTGGCCGTGGATCTGCGCAAGGGTTCGCCAACGTTCCTCAAATGGCATGCCGTAGAGCTTTCGCCAGAGAACCGCCTGGCCTTTTACCTGCCGCAGGGCTTTGCCCACGGGTTCCAGACCCTGGAGGCCGACTGCGAGCTTTTGTACCTGCACACGGAATTCTACAGCCCGGAGCACGAGGGGGGCATACGCTTTGACGACCCGGAGCTAGGCATCGCCTGGCCCCTGCCCGCAGCCGAGCCTTCGGCCCGCGACCGCGCCCACCCGCTTCTGGGCCCAGACTTCGCCCCACTGGAGACATGATGAACTGCCGCTTCTGCCATACGACACTTTCCCAGGTCTTTTTGGACCTGGGCGCCGCTCCGCCGTCCAACTCCTTCCTCAAGCCTGAGGAGCTGAACGGGCCTGAGGCCTACTATCCGCTGAAGCTCTTCGTCTGCCCGGACTGCTTCCTGGTGCAGGTGGACGAGGTCAAAAGCAGTACGGAAATATTCTCCAGCGAATACGTCTACTTTTCGTCCTTCTCGCGCACTTGGCTCGATCACGCCCGAGCCTACGTGGAATCCGCCCTGCCCAGGCTCGGCCTCGGCAAGGACTCCCTGGTCATGGAGATCGCCTCAAACGACGGCTACCTGCTGCAGTACGTGCGCAAGGCCGGAATTCCGGCCCTGGGCGTCGAGCCCACGGCCAGCACGGCGCGTGCGGCCCGGGAAAAGGGCGTGGACACCCTGGAGGAGTTTTTCGGCGTGGGCCTGGCCACCCGGCTCGCCAGCGAGGGCAGACAGGCCGATCTCATCATCGGCAACAACGTGCTGGCCCACGTCCCAGACCTGAACGACTTCGTTGGCGGGCTCGCCCTGGCGCTCAAGCCCGGCGGACTCATCAACATGGAGTTTCCGCACCTGTACCGGCTGGTGGAGTCTGCCCAGTTCGACACCGTGTACCACGAGCACTTCTCATATCTTTCCCTCACCACCGTGCGCCGCGTCTTCGCCGCCCACGGGCTCAACGTGTTCGATGTGGAGGAGCTTGCCACCCACGGCGGCAGTTTGCGCATCCACGCCCGGCGCGAGGCCGATCCCCTGGCGCAGGGCACCGAGCGCCTGAACGCTCTGCTGCGCATGGAGCAGGCGGCGGGCATGCAGAGCCCGGCCTACTACCAGGGCTTCCAGGAGCGCGTGGAGCGCATCAAGGCAGAACTGCTGGGATTTTTGGCCGAGCAGACCCTGGCTCGCAAGAAGGTCGCGGCCTATGGCGCGGCGGCCAAGGGCAACACGCTCCTGAACTTCTGCGGGGTCAAACCCGGCCAGGTGGCCTTCGTGTGCGACGCCAGCCCGCACAAACAAGGGCTGTTCCTGCCCGGCAGCCGCATCCCCGTGCTTGCCCCGGAGGCCATCCGCGAGCAGAAGCCGGACTTCGTGCTCATCCTGCCCTGGAACATCAAGGATGAATTAATGTCGCAGCTGGACTATATCCGCCAATGGGGAGGACGCTTCGTCACCCCCATTCCCAGCCCGGAGATTTTGTAGATGGCCAATCCGACCTCCTGCCGCATCGACGGCCTGGAGCGCCTGAACCCGAGGCGCATCCTCTGCTGCCAGCTGCGCCAGATAGGCGACGTGCTGCTGCTGACGCCGAGCATCCACATGCTCAAAAAGCGCTGGCCGGACGCCGCAATCGACGTGTTCACCGAGAAGAAATGCGCGCCCGCGCTGGAGAACAACCCGGAAGTCAACCACGTCTGGGCCATGGACCGCAAGATGGGCGTACTGGAGTCCCTGCGCTACTACCGCAAGGTGGGCACCGGCGGCGGCATGGGCCGCTACGATCTGGTCATCGACTTCCAGCAGCTGCCGCGCATCCGCTGGGTGCTGCTGTTCTCCGATGCGCCGGTGAAGCTCTCCTACCCGCCGCCCTGGTACAACCAACTCGTGTACACCCACTGGGCCAAGGTCTCCGGCCCATACGCCGCCAAGTGCAAGGCCGGGGTGCTCATGCACGCCTTCAATCTCCCCTGGGAGAACGATCCCCCGCGCATCCACCTGACCGACGCCGAAAGGGACCACGCCCGCGCAGAGCTGGCCGCCTGGGGCCTTAAGCCCGGCCAGCGCCTCGTCACCGTGGACGCGACCCACCGGCGCATCTGGCGGCTGTGGCCCGCCGGGCACTACGCCAAGCTCCTGGGCCTGGCTACCAAGCAGCGCCCGGACCTGCGCTTCCTGTTGCTCTACGGCCCCGGCGAGTTCGAAATGGTTGAGCAGGTGCGCGAAGCCGCCCTGGCCGCCGGCCTGCCGCCCGGGCAGCTCATGGTGCCCCCGCGCCTGACCACCCTGCGCGAGATGGCCGCCATCCTATCCCTGGCCGCGCTGCACCTGGGCAACTGCTCCTCGCCCCGGCACTTCGCCGTGGCCGTGGGCACCAAGACCCTCACGGTGCGCGGCTCCAGCAGCGACGCCTGGACCTTCCCCGGCCCTGGGCATGAGGACGTGGCCCTGGGCCTGCCCTGCCAGCCCTGCGGCGAAACAGGCTGCCCCCACGACCTCAAGTGCCTCACCGGGCTTACGCCCGAGGCGGTGCTGCCCCGGCTGCTGGCCATGCTGGAACCATAGGGCGGAGCAGCTTTTCACCGGGGGCTGGCCCCGGCACGCGAAACACGGCCGCGCAGAGTCCGCACCCTTGGGGAGGACAGATGCAGCATACCAAGCCACGCGTCATCATCGTCGGAGCCGGGTTCGCCGGAATCTTCGCCGCGCGCGAGCTGGCTGGCGGCCCCTGCGAAGTGCTCATCATCGACCGCAACAACGCCCATACCTTCATGCCCCTGCTCTACCAGGTGGCCACGGCAGCCGTGGAGTCGGAGCACATCGCCGCCCCGGTGCGCGGGATCATCCGCGCCCTGGGCCGCCGCGCCGCCAACCTGGACTTCCTCATGGCCGAGGTGCAGGCCGTGGACCTGGCGCAGCGCGTGCTCACGGCAGAAGGCCAAGACGGCAACATCCTGCGTCTGCCCTACGACTACCTGCTCCTGGCGCCCGGCAGCGTCACCAACACCTTCGGCGTGCCCGGGGCCGACGCTCACGCCTATTCGCTCAAAAACCTGGAGGAGGCCGTGCGCCTGCGCAACCACATTCTGCGCAGCTTCGAGGCCGCAGCCTGGACCGCGAACCCTGCGGAGCGCCTGAACCGCTTGTGCTTCATCGTGGTTGGCGGCGGGCCCACCGGCGTGGAGCTGGCAGGAGCCATGGCTGAACTCATGGCTGGAGCGCTGAAGCGCGACTTCCCGCGCCTGGGCCTGGACCGGCCCTGCGTGACCCTGCTGGAGGCGGGCGACGACCTGCTCCCCGGCTTCCCGGACAGCCTGCGCGCCTATGCCCGAAAAAAGCTCACGGCCCTTGGCGTGGACGTGCGCGTAAACGCCCAGGTAAGCAGCGTGGGCCCGCAGGGCGTGGAGCTCAAGGACGGGGCGTCCCTGCACGCCGCCACCACCGTCTGGACCGCCGGGGTCAAAGGCGAGCCCCTGGCCGCGCGCCTGGGAATGCCCCAGGCCCCCAACGGCCAGCTTCTGGCCCGGCCAAGCCTGCAAAGCCCGGAGCACGACCAAATCTTCCTGGCCGGAGACATCTGCCGCGCCGACCACCAGGGGCGGCCCCTGCCCATGTTCGCGCCGCCCGCCATTCAGGAAGGCCGCCACGCCGCGCATAACATCCTGCGACTCCTGCGCAAGCAGGAAGTCCGGCCTTTCCGCTATCTGGACAAGGGCATGATGGCCACCATCGGCAAAAGGGCGGCGGTGGCGCGCCTTGGTCCGCTCAAGCTCAAGGGCCTTCCGGCCTGGCTGCTCTGGCTGGCCATCCACCTGGCGTATCTCATCGGCTTCCGCAATCGGCTCTTCGTGCTGGCCAACTGGGCCGTGGACTACTTCCTGTCCGAGCGCGCGGTGCGGCTCATCACCCGGCGCAATCCGCTGGAGTAGCATCCACGCCGCGAGCCATCGAGTCGGCGCGCACCCCCTCCACACCGGCTTCCCCGCGCCGCCGCCCGCCTTGATTCTTCGCGCCCTTTTCTCTATCGTCCGCCCACGCTGACGCGAGTCATGAAAAGGAGCCAGCAATGCCCGAAATCACCCTGGCCGGACGCAAGATCGGACCGGACCACGCCCCCCTCGTCATCGCCGAAATCGGCATCAACCATGAGGGCGACTACGCCAAGGCTGAACGCATGGTGCGCGATGCCCATGCAGTCGGCTGCGAGTGCGTGAAGTTCCAGTGCCACGTGGTGGAGGACGAGATGAGCCCCCAGGCCAAGGCGGTCATCCCCGGCAACGCCGACGTGTCCATCTACGAGATCATGGACCGCTGCCAGCTCTCCGAGGCCGACGAGCGCAAGCTCATGGACCTGGTGCAGAGCCTGGGCATGATCTACCTGTCCACGCCCTTTTCCCGCGCCGCGGCAGACCGCCTGGAAGCCATGGGGGTGCCCGGCTACAAGATCGGCTCCGGCGAATGCAACAACTACCCGCTGGTGGACCACATCGCCAGCTTCGGCAAACCGGTGATTCTCTCCACAGGCATGAACAGCATGGAGAGCGTGGCCAAGAGCGTGGACATCCTGCGCAGGCGCGGCGTGCCCTTCGGCCTCATGCACACCACCAGCATGTACCCCACCCCGCCGGAGAAGGTCCGCCTGGGGGCCATGGTGCAGCTCATGGAGGCCTTCCCCGACGCCGTGGTGGGCCTTTCCGACCACACGCTGACCATCTACCCCTGCCTTGGCGCGGCGGCCCTGGGCGCCACCATGCTGGAGCGGCACTTCACATCCGACAAAGCCTGGCCCGGACCGGACGTGTCTTTGTCCATGGACCCGCAGGAGATGAAGGAGCTCATCCAAGGCTCGGCCATCATCCACAAGGCCCTGGGCGGCACAAAAGGCGTGCTGCCCGAGGAGCAGGTGACCATCGACTTCGCTTACGCCTCCTGCGTCACCATCGGCGCGATCAAGAAGGGCGAGGCCTTCAGCAAGGCGAATTTGTGGGTCAAGCGCCCCGGCACCGGAAAGATCCTGGCCGAACACTTCGAAAGCCTGCTGGGCAAGACGGCCAGCCAGGACATCGACGTGAACACGCAGATCGACTGGGACATGGTCCATGACCGCTAAACGGCGCATACTCTTCATCACCGGGACTCGGGCGGATTTCGGCAAGCTGAAGCCGCTGATGCGTGCGGTGGAGACCAGCGCAGACATGGAGTGCCACATCTTCGTCACCGGGATGCACCTGCTGGCGCGCTATGGCTACACCTACCGCCAGGTGGAGCGCGAAGGCTTCTCCAATGTCTTCACCGCCATGAACCAGGTGGGCGGCGAGGCCATGGACCTGGTGCTGGCGAACACGGTGGAGGCGCTGGGCAAATATGTGGCCGAAGATCCGCCCGACATGATCGTGGTGCACGGCGACCGCCTGGAGACCCTGGCCGGGGCCATCGTGGGCGCCTTCCGCAACATCCTGGTGGCCCATGTGGAGGGCGGCGAGCGAAGCGGCACCATCGACGAGATGATCCGCCACAGCGTGACCAAGCTGGCCCATTTGCACTTCGTGGCCAATGAAGAGGCGCGCGGACGCCTGCTCCAGATGGGCGAACACCCTGACGCGGTCTTCGTCATCGGCTCGCCGGACATCGACATCATGCTCTCGCCAGACCTGCCGGACCTGGACGCCGTGCGCGAACGCTATGACATCCGGTTCCCGCAGTACGCCGTTGCCCTCTACCATCCGGTGACCACCGAGCCGGCGACACAGGTGGAGCGCGCGCAGGCCTTCGCCCTGGCCCTGCAGGACTCCTTGCTGGACTTTGTCGTCATCTCGCCGAACAACGACGCAGGCAGCGAGCATATCCACAAGGCCTACGAGGCCCTGAAGGGCAACTCGCGTTTTCGGCTTTTCCCGTCCATGCGCTTTGAGTTCTTCCTGCAACTGATGCGCAACGCGCGTTTCATCATCGGCAACTCCAGCGCAGGCATCCGCGAGGCCCCCATCTATGGCGTGCGCACCATCAATGTGGGGTCGCGGCAAAAGGGCCGGTTCCTGCACGAGTCAATCCACAACGTGCCGGAGAACCGCAAAGCCATGCTGGAATCCATCCGGCAGTGCTGGAGCATGGAAAGCTGCGCGCCCTGCTTCCATTTCGGGCAAGGCAACAGCGTGGAGCAGTTCATGCGGTGCCTGGAGCGGCAGGAGTTATGGAACCTCCCCAGGCAGAAACATTTTCAGGACATCTGCGCAGCGCCTGCCCCCAAAGCCTAGATGCGGCCCGCGAACTTCCCATGCGATGACGCTCGCCAAGGATATTTGGCGACGATGTACGGGCGCAAACGAATGACACGAGGCATTTAGACGAGCGCCCTCTTTTCAAACACAACGCTTGCCCTCTGCTGCACGAAAGGGCTAATGTGGCACATGGTCAGTAAAGATACTTATTGCAAGCGAGTGCTTGGCACTCTCGTCTGCCTGCTGCTGGCGGCATTCCCTGCGCATGCGGCCCAGGCCCGCCCGCTGGTTTTGAACACCGACGGCGCCCCGCCCCATTCCGGGCCAAACGGCACAGGCTTCGAGGACCGCATCGTGGCCGAGGCCTTCCGGCGCATCGGCGTGGAAGTAAAGCTGATCATCCTGCCGTCCGAGCGCTGCCTGCAAAACGCCAACGCCGGCATCGACGATGGCAACTACACCCGCATCGCAGGACTCCCTCTTGCCCAATATCCAAATCTGATCATGGTGCCTGAGCCTGTAAGCGAGCTCATCTTCACGGTGTTCACCCGCTCGCCGGATTTCAACGCCACCACCTGGGCCGACCTGCAAGGCCGGCACGTGGGCGTCGTCAACGGCTGGAAGATTGTGGAGATGAACCTTAGGAACGGGCAACACCTGCAACGCGTCCGCGATGAGGAGGCCACCTTCGCGCTGCTCGACAAGGGCCGCGTCGAGGCCATCGTGGGCGGTCTTTACACCGGGCGCGAGATCATCCGCACTCACGGCTACCAGGGCATGCGCGCCCTGAGCCCGCCCTTGGCCACCGAGCCCATGTATCTTTATCTGAACAAGCGCCACGCCGCCCTGGTTCCAAAGCTGGCGGAAGCCCTGCGCAGCATGCGCCGGGACGGCACCCAGCAGCGCATCACCAAGGCCGTGATGGACGGGGCCCGACAGTGAGCGTCCCAAGCTTCACCGTCACCTCGCCCCTGACGATGCGCCTGCTGCGGCGCTTGCTGCTGCTCTCCGTTGCCCTTATCCTTATCATCGCCGGGCTCCGCGCAGCCTGGGAATATCGCCAGAAGCTGGCTGAAGCAGACCAGCACCTGAGCACCATCAAGAGCGCAGAGCTCAAGTCCCTCGCCAACAGCCTCTGGGAGGTCAACACCGAGCAGCTCGCCCTGCAGCTTGAGGGCATGATCAATATCCCAGGGATCAATTACGCCGCCGTGGTCGACGAAGACAAGGTTGTGGTGGAGCGGGGCCAGAGCAAAACCAAAGATGTGCTGGTGCACGAGGCAGCCCTGGTGCGGCAGCACGATGGACGCCCGGTGCGCCTTGGCTCCCTGCGGATCCAGATCGACCTGGGCCTGGCCCGCAGCCAAGCCTTGCGCGCCGCCCTGATCTCTCTGGGGTTCGACACCGGCATGGTGGCGCTGGTTTCCCTGGCCATCTTCCTGCTCACACGCAACATGATTTCCCAGCACCTGACCGCCCTGGCCCGGCACTTCCAGTCCACGCGCATCAGCCCCAAGGAAAGCAACATGCGGGAGCTCCGCCTGGACAAAAAATGGGCGGGCGACGAGTTGGACATCCTGTGCATGGCCGTAAACCACATGCAGCAGGATCTCGCCAGCACCTACACCCAGGCCCTTGCTTCCGACCAGGAGGCCAGGAGCCAGGCGCGTTTCCCGGAGGAGAACCCGAACCCCGTGCTGCGCGTGGGGCCAGACGGCCTGTTGCGCTTCGCAAACAAGGCCAGCCGAAACGTTCTTACGGAGCAGCAGTGCGTTCACGGCTTGCCCTTACCGGAGCCCTACGGGGCCAACATTCTGGCGGCCCTTTCCTCAAAGGCCATGGTGGAGTTCGAAGTCGCGCACGATGGCCGCACCTTTGCTTTCGTGACCCGGCTCGTCCCCCCCGAGGGCTATGTGAATCTTTACGGCATGGACATCACTCTTCGCAAAGAGGCCATGGACGTGGTCAAGCGCTCCCTGGCGGAAAAGGAAATCCTGCTGAAGGAGATCCACCACCGGGTCAAAAACAACCTGCAGATCATCTCCAGCCTGCTGTTCCTGCAAATGGAGTACGTGAGCCTGCCCCAGGACAAGGAGCTGTTCACCGAAAGCCAGAAGCGCATCCAGGCCATGGCCCTGGTGCATGAGGAGCTCTACGGCGCCCAGGACCTCTCCTCCGTGGACATGCGCCAGTATGTGCCCCGGCTTGTGGAGCGGGTGCTTACCAGCGCGGACATCCCGGTGCAGCTCAACTGCCAGGTGGACAAAATACTCCTGCCTGTGACGCGGTCAATTCCCTGCGGACTCATCCTGAACGAGTTGGTGATGAACGCCGTGAAGCATGCCTTCCGGCTCGGCAACTCCGCACAAGCCGAGGGCCGCCTGCGCGTTTCGCTGCTGTGCGAAGGGGTGCTGCTGGTCCTTGAGGTGGAGGACAACGGCCCGGGCCTGCCCGAAGGGTTTGACATCACTGAAACCCCGACCTTGGGCATGACCCTGGTGTCCAGCCTCTCAGAGCAGCTTGCCGGTCAGATAAGCGCGCACAGCACCCCCGCAGGGGCCCTGTTCCGGCTGGAGATGCCCTTGGGAGATGCATGCCTGACGGCTTCGCAGCCTCCGAACGCGCAGGCGGAGGAGAGATCCTGAACAGTCTCGCCGTGCTGATTGTGGAGGACGAGCGCATCATCGCCCTGGCCCTGGCAAGCATGCTGCGGGGGCTTGGGCATCGCGTCGTCAGCTGTGTGCCCTCGGGCGAGGAGGCCCTGGCCGCCCTGGACAGCCAAAGGCCGGACCTGGTGCTGCTGGACATCCACCTGGAAGGGGAGCTGGACGGCATCGCCACGGCCCAGGCCATACAAGACCGCCAGGGGCCGCCTGTGGCCTTCACCTCCGCCTACACCGACGCGGCGACGCAGGAGCGGGCCCTGGCCCTCGGCCCGCTGGCCTTCCTGCCCAAGCCCCTGGGCCCGCACGACATCAAGAACCTTGTGGCCGAACTGGCCCGCCTGTCCGGCTAGACAGCGGCCTCGCCGCAAGCGGCCAAAAGCCCGGGGCGCTCGTCCTCGTTCTCCATAAAGGCCAAGGCCACCGAGCGAAACTCCTCGTGCATGGTCAAAAACAAATCGGTCAGGTCAGGATCGAACTGGCTGCCCCGGCCCTCCATGGCCGCCTGCTGGGTGAGGATGAGCTCCTGGGTGCGCTCGCGCACCTTCTCCTCTAGCAATTCGTTCTGATGCGCCAGTTCGCGCCGGGCCAGCAGCAGAGAAAGGTGGGTGGCAACGCGGGCGCGCACCTCCTCCAGCTCAATGGGCTGGGACACGTAGTCCACCGCGCCCAGGCGAAACCCGCGCGCCTTGCTCCCCACATCGGAAAGGGCTGTAAGAAAGACCACCGGAATATCCGCCCAGGCCGGGTATTCCTTGAGCCTGCGCAACACTTCATAGCCATCCATGCCCGGCATCATCACGTCCAGCAGAATGAGATCCGGCGGAGAGTCGGCCACGGCCTCAAGGGCGGTGCGGCCATTGGTGGCCACGGCCACCTCGTACTCGTCGGCAAAGGCTTCAGTCAGTATGCTCAGGTTAATCTCGGCGTCGTCCACCACAAGAATCACGCATTCCGGCAAGGACCTCACGTCAGACGCCCTCCTTCAGGGAATTCAGCATCGCCTCGGCCCCTGCCAGCGCCTCGGCATACTGAAAATGCCCGGCAAAGGCGGCGATGGCCTCCACCGCTGCGGCATCAGATCGCGCCCAGCTCAGGGCGCGCAAGGCGCGCAACGCGACCGCACAGGCCCTGGGCCTGCGGGACCGCAGGGCCAGAATCAGGGACTCCAGGGCTGCGCGGCGTTCTGCCGGGGCCGAAGGCTCTGCCGTCGGCAAAACCGCATCCGGCGGAGTCGCGGTTCCGGCATCCAGCGTTTGCAGGGCGGACAAAAGGGCGGACAAGGCCTGCCCCACGCCAGCGCACAGATCCAGAAGCGAAGCCTCGTCCGCGCCCTCGGCCAGGGCGCGCTCCAGCGCTGTTGCAGCGGGAATTACTGCCCGCGCGCCAAGATTGGCGGCCACGCCGCGCAGGCTGTGGGTAAGGAACCGGGCTCCCACAAGGTCCCCGGCCTGGACCGCCTGGCGCAGCTGCGCCGGACAGTCGGCATACTGGACGGAGAAGTGCCTCAGAAGATCGCGATACAGCTCCGCGTCCCCGCCCAGACGGTCCAGGGCGTCGCCAACATCCACGTCCGGCAGCCTCTCAACAAGACGGGCCGCCAAAAAATCTGCCGCTGGGGCCTCCGCAGCCGCCTCCCCAAGAACAGGCGAAGACTCCTCGCCGCCCGGTTCAATGCTCCGCACGTGCCTGGCAAGGGCCCTATACAGCGTCAGGGGATCGATGGGCTTGGTCACATGGTCGCACATGCCTGCGGCGTGGGTGCGCTCCCGGTCCGAGGCCAGGGCGTGGGCCGTCATGGCGATGACCGGCAAGGCGCGCAGCGCCTCGTTCTCTCGCATGCGCCGGGTGGCTTCGAAGCCGTCCATGCCAGGCATTTGAATATCCATGAGCACAACGTCGAAGGGCTGCACAGCCAGGAGCGCCAACGCCGTCTCGCCATCGCTCGCCAAGGTCACCGCCACGCCCACGCGCTCCAAAATCCCCTGCCCCACCTGCTGGTTGATCTCGTTGTCCTCCACCAAGAGCACGCGCAAACCCTTCAAAGCCGACCAAGCGCCGGGGTCCAGGGGCAACGCCGCCAGAGAAGGGGTCACAGCCTTGCCGCCGAAGACCTCCACCAGGGTGTTGAGCAGAAGCGACTGCCCCACAGGCTTCATGAGCAGCGCGCTGGCCAGGCCGCTCTCCGGCAGGCGGGCCAAAGCCTCGCGGTCATGGGCCGTCAGCATGACCACGGCGGGCTGTGGAGAAATCCCGGCATCCTCGCGCATGCGCCGCGCCGTTTCCACTCCGTCCATGCCCGGCATGCGCCAGTCCAGCAGAACCAGCTCAAACGGCTTGCCGCCAGGGGCCTTGGCCGCTTCGGCAAGCAGAGCCAAAGCCTCCTTCCCGCCTGAGGCCAATTCCGTCTGCAGGCCCAGGCGGCGCAGCCCAGCGGCCATTATCTCACGAGCCGAGCGGCTGTCGTCCACCACCAGCACGCGCCTGCCCGCCAATGATTGCGGCGCGGCCACGCGGCCCTGCTCCGCCGCCAGGGGCAGGGTGAGTTCAAAGCGGAACTCGCTGCCCTGGCCCGGCTGGCTGGTCACTGTGATGTCGCCGCCCATGAGCTCCACCAGCCTGCGCGAGATGGACAGCCCGAGACCGGTGCCGCCAAAACGCCGCGTGGTTGACGCGTCGGCCTGGGTGAAGGCCTGAAAGAGATTGGCCTGCTGCTCCGGCGTCATGCCTATGCCCGTATCGCGCACGGCGAAGGCCAGCCGGGCCTGCTCCGGCGCTGGCGAGGGCAGCGAGGTCACGGCGATGCGCACCTCGCCCGCTTGGGTGAACTTCACGGCGTTGCCCGCGAGATTCACCAGCACCTGGCCCAGGCGCAGGGGGTCGCCCGTGAGCCTGCGAGGGACGTCGCCAGCCACATCGAGCAAAAGCTCCAGGCCCTTTTCGTGGGCCTTCACGGCCAACAGCCCGGCGAGGTCGTCCATCACAAGGTCAAGGTCGAAATCTACGGCCTCCACCGTAAGCATGCCCGCCTCCACCTTGGAGAAGTCCAGAATGTCGTTCAGGATGCCCAGCAGCGAGCGCGCCGCGCGATCGATCTTGTTCAAATAGTCTCGCTGCTTTGGCGAAAGATCGGTGGTCAGCGCCAGGTGCGTCATGCCGATGACCGCGTTCATGGGCGTCCTGATCTCGTGGCTCATGTTGGCCAAAAACTCGCCCTTGGCGCGGCTTGCCGCCTCGGCCTGGGCGGCCAGGGCCTCTGCATGGGCGGTGGTGAGTTCAAGCTGCCTGCTGGCCTCAAGCACGCGCTCCTCCATGTTCTTGCGCAGGGTGATGTCGAGCATGAACCCGCTCCACACAGTCAAGGGCGTGCCTTCCAGCTTGCGCGGCAGGGACATGAGATGCACCCACTTCATCCTGCGGGACGGCGGGACGATGCGCACCTCGACGTTGAAGACGCCGCCCGTGGCCAAAGACACGCGGGCCGCATCCTGAAAGCGCGGGAGGTCCCCCGGCTCCACCCAGGGCTCGATGCCCAGGCGGCTGTCCAGCACAGCCGAAGGCTCCACCTCGAAGATCTCGCTGAAGCGAGGGCTCAGGTACTGGTACCAGCTCTCTCCGTTCTCATCCTGCACAAAGTCATACAGCACCAGGGGCGCGGTATCGGCGATGCGCTGGTGGCGCTCGGTGGCCTCGCGCAGGGCGGCCTCCATCTCCGTACGCTCGGTTATATTATAAAGCACGCAGTGGGTGCGCAGGAACCGGCCCGAGGTGTCGCGCTGCACACGCGCTTCCAACATGACGACAATGGTCCGGCCATCCTTGTGCCTCAGGCGCGATTCGCCGGCACTCTGCCCGGTGAACAAGAACTCGGAAAAGCTGCGGTCAAAACGCTCCGAGGACTCCGGGGCCAGAAAATCCCTGAAGCGGCGGCCCAAAAGCTCCTCACGGGAGTAACCCAGGAGAAACGTATACTGCTCGTTGACATCCACATAACAGCCGTTCTCGTCGAGAGACTGGTAGGCCACGGGCGAATTCTCGAACAGCATGCGGAAGCGGCTCTCGCTCTCGACCAAAGCCTGCTGGGCCAGCTTCTGTTCGGTGATGTCCGAGCAGAATCCGTCCATGTGCGTCACTTCGCCGCCGGCGCCGCGCACGGCGCGGATGCTTAAGGAGACCCAGCGCACCTCGCCGTTGCGCGTCCTTCGCTCCACCTCGTAGTTCAGCACTTCGCCCTTTTGGTCCAGAGCCTCCATGAGCCGTTGCCGGTCCGCCGGATTTCGGTAGATCTGCGTGGCGATGGAAGTGACGCTGCCCACCATCTCCGCCGGGCTGTCGTACCCGAAGATACTGGCGTAGTAGCGGTTCACCTCAAGGTAGCGGCCTTCCGGGGTGGAGCGGAAGATGCCCACGGGCGCGTGCTCGTAAAGATCGCGCAGTGTCTGCTCGCTCTGGCGCAAGGCCTCCTGACCCGCGCGGCGCTCGGTTATGTCGGAAAGAAAGCCGTGCCAGAGGGTGCCCCCGTCCGGCTCGCGCTGGGGCACGGCGTTGCCGGCCAGCCAACGCACCCCCCCGTCCGGAAAGCGCACGCGGTATTCCAATTGCCAGGGATTAAGGCTTTGTGCGCTCTCAAGGATGGACGCCTCAAGCAGGGGCAGGTCGTCGGGGTCGACAGCCCGGACCGCCATGGCGCTGCTCTGCCGCACGTCCTCAGGCTCCACGCGGTAGATCTCGCGGATGCCCTCGCTGACATAGGGGAAGCAGGCGGTGCCGTCAGGCCGGCGCAGATACTGAAACACCATGCCGGGCACGCGGCTGGCGATCTTGTGCAGACGCTCGGCCAGCTCGCGAGCCTCGTCCTCGGCCTTTTTGCGCTCTGTGATGTCGTAGAAGCTCAACAGCATTCCGCCGTCCAGCAGAATCCCGGAAACCACGACGATGCGCTCCTTTCCGTCCTTGCAGGTGACGCGGTACTCCTGGGCCTCGATGTCGGCTCCTGTCTCCATAGCCTTGGCGACGGCCCTGCGCCACTGGGCTATGGCCTGCTTGCGGTATGCCGGGTCAGGCTGAGCCAGGAGCGACCAGTCCTCAATGGTGGACAGTTCATCCCTGGAGTAGCCGAAAACCAGGAAGAAGCGGTCGTTCAGGTCCTGGATGCCGCCATCGCCGCCCAGATAGGCCATGGGCACGGTGGAGGAGCTGAAGAGTCTGCGGAAACGCGCCTCGCTCTCCCGCAGGGCCTGCTCCACCTCCTTGCGTTCGGTGATGTCCTCCTTCACGGCCAGGTAGTGGGTGATGTCCCCGGCCTGGTTGCGTATGGCCGAAACCGAGGTGAATTCCCAGTAAACCGCACCGTCCTTTCGACGATTCTTGAACTCGCCGCGCCACTCGCGCCCGGAGCTTATGGCCGTCCACATCTCGCGGTAGTCCTCGGAGGGCATGTCTCCAGACTTCAGGATGCGCGGGTTCTGGCCCAGGGCCTCCTCCGGCGTGTAGCCCGTGGTCTGCGTGAACTTGGGGTTCACATATTCGATGGTGCCCGCAAGATCGGTGATGACCACCGTCACCGGGCTCTGCTCCACGGCGCGGGATAGCTTGCGGGCGCGGTCCTCGCTTTGGCGCAGGGCGATTTCCCGCAGGAGTATGCCCTGGTCCGTGCGGCGCAATAGCACGAAGACGAGGGCGAACAGCAGGACCAGCAGGCCGCCCAGGCCTGCTCCGGCCAGCACCGTCAGACGCCGGAATTCAGCCTTGACCGCGCTGATGTCCTGCATGACCAGCATCCGGGCGTCGCCCCGGCCCACCACATCGGGAAGGGGGAAAGAGGACAGGATCCAGTCGCGGCCCATGGTTTTGACTTCAAGCATCGAGACTTCAGAATTTCCGACGCCCTTGAGGGCTGCAGTGACCTCGGGCGGCAAAAAGCCCATGGTGCTGTAGGACAGCACCTCGCGCTCCATGGTGTTCCAGTCGCTGTTGCGGTTGGAGCGGCGCATGCTCTCTTCCCAACGTCCCTGCTCAAGGTGGTCCTTGCGCACCAGCACGGCCAGCTCCGTGGTCTGCTCGCCGCGCATGGCATGGACCAAGTCCTCTATCTCCTTGCCGATCTCCATGTAGCCCACGCAGGCTCCGCGCCAATACACGGGCTGCACGGCGCGCAGGGTGTAGGAGCCCATTCGCCCAAGCTCGATGCCAGCAACGGCCTGCCCGGTGCTTTGAGCCGTCTGAAAGACCTTGCGGTCAATGCGGTCGCCGCGGATCGCCTTCGCGTGCATGCGCAAAATGCAGGTTCCGTCCAAGCTGATGAAATACATATGCGTGAAGCCGTGCTCATGGAGCAGATTGCTGTAGAGCTGCTCATGCATGGCCCACAGGGCTTCCGCGTCCTGCGCCTTCAGAAGCGGCGGCAGCGTCTTGGCCTCGGCGTACACGATGCCGCCCAGAATCGCCCGCAGGTGCGCCCCCTGCAGAAGCATGGTTCTCTGGAAGGCCTGGGAGAGGTCGTGCACGTTCTGCTGTATGGATTCGCGCATGCGTTCATGCTCGCGATAGCGCAACAGGGCGCCAAAGCCCACCACCAGCACCACAACCATGAGCAGCACCGGGGGCAGCAGCAGCCACATGACAGGCCGCGCCCTGGGCACCCCCCCCTCGGAAGCGCCGAGCAGCCAAAGCACCAGACCCAATCCCAGCACCAGCATGCCCAAGGGCAGGGCCATGCGCCCGGCGCGCTCCATGGACCAGTTTTCCGCGTCCAGGTGCAACCCAAGGGCCAGGGACATGGAGCCAGCTCCGGCCAGGGGCATGTACACCCCCACCCGTTGTCGGCCATCCTCGTCCAATGGGCCGATGACGCTGGCCTGCCCGCTGGAAAAGGCCAGAGCCAGGGCCTCGTTGTCTTTCTCGGCCAGAGGCGCGACGCTGCGGGACGAAAGGGGCTCTCCCCCCACGGACTGAGCCAGCAAGGCGGGCGCGCCCGTGGCCCACTGCCCCAGCAGCAGCACTCGGCTGCAGCCGGGCAGGGTGCGGCGGATGGTATCGAGCTGAAGGTGGAGTAGACCGGGCTCTCTGGGGGCAGGGGCTGCGGGACTCAGATTCAGCGCGGCGAGGTGGTCGCGGGAGATAAGCTGGGAGACGAGCTTGGCGGTGGCCAACTGCTCTTCGCGCATGTCTTTGTCCACGCGCAGGGCTAGCCACCAGGAGAACAGCGCCACGCCGACTGCCGAAAGGAGGAATATGGGTAAGCCAAGGCGACGCATGGCCATGGGAACCGCCCGGCAGTGAAGCCTTTTGCCGACTCCGGCGCCACGTGGACCGGCTGGGCTTGCAACACTGACCTTATCAGGATTGCTACTCCATATCCCTACGACGAACACAGCACAAGGGTTTCTCGTCTGGCTGCGCCGAAAGCGCGCCCAGCAACAACATCTGCGCCAGCCTCCCAGGCGGCTGTTCAGTTCTCCGAAGATCCCGAGGAACCTCCCAGGCCTTGGGAGTCAGCTATTCTGGCCAGGGCGAGATCCTCCGGGAATTCGTATTGCCGCTCCGCCGCCCGATCAAGAAGCTCCAGTTCAATAAGCAGCGCGGGATGCCGATGTTCTGGCAGGGATTGCTGCAGATTCTCTATCACAGCACGCAAGCGGCGGACCACCTGCAGATTGCCGATGCCGCAATGGCGTATCTCCCTGAAGGTGATGTGCACGAAGTCCTCCCAGTTCGGGGTGCGGAAGATCAGCCGGGGTCGCCCGGCGCTGTCCAGCATTTCCTGACCGTGGAGGGAGCGCTCGCCCACCTGGCGCAGCAGACGATGCAGCTGGTCGATGGCGAGCACAGCCGTGGTGGGGTCATTGATCGCAGGCGACAGCGCCTTCAGGGAGATATCCACCGCGATGCGGAACGGAAACATCGGGTCCTGCTCGATGGTGCGCTCGGCGCCGAAAGCCACAAGCGTGCGCAACACGCTGGCGTCGATGGACTCTGCGTTGCCGTACACGCGGAACAGGGGCTCGTCCACGGCCACAAAGTCGCCGACCTGGGGGACAAGCTCGATGATGCTGTCGGCGCGTTGCGCCTCATGCACCAGCTTTTGCAGATTCACAGCAAGCACGATGGCGGATTGACCGGCATGGCTGATGGTGCGGTCAGCCGGCCCGCGCTCCACAGCCGGGGACATGGCGGCGGTCACGCCGCCTGCGCGCCAGGGCGGCAGCGGCATGCCGCGCTTTCCATAATGACCGTGCGGAGTGCGCACGTTGGTGGTCAGGTTGGGATAGATGTTCCGTATGGCCTGGATTCCCTGCTGGCCGACGCGGCCCACAAGACTCACCGGACGGAGCAGCTTCGCGCAATAGTCGATGAGCACGATGAAGGCGATGAGGCTGGCCACACCGAACATGCCGGCCAGAAAGACCTGTAGTTGCGGAACATTGGGGTCAAACCCAAGCTGCATCATCGCCCTGTTGGTCCATAGCAGGGTGAAGGCGAACAGCCCGACAATGGAGCGGATGACCTTGTCGCGGAGCAGCGTGGTGGCGATGATCCGCGGCGTGTACTGCCCGCCCGCCACCTGGATCGCCACCAGAAGCGAGCCGAAGGTGAACACCAGGCACGCCATGTTGATGGAGAATATGCGGTCAAGGAAAGCGTGCGCCTCTTCCCGGTTCAATCCGAAGAACGCCACCTTCAGGTCATAATAGCCCTGGTCCACCATCCAGCCGCCCAGCTTTTCCGCCAAACGCTTCAGCGTCGCCGCTGCAATCAAGGAGATGATCGGGACAACCCAGATCGAGGACCGGAGGTTGCTCATCATGCTGTACCATCGGTTCCAGGCCATATGGAGCTCCTTGGCGGGTGCAGAGGATGCACGATGCAAGACGGCCTTACGCGTCCCTCTCTCCGGCTGCGAAAACAAACCGGCAGTATCCCTAAGCGACGGGGCCAGGCTGAAAGAACAGGGGCGCGGCGAGTGTGCGCAGACCTTCATGGCGGGCCAAAACGTGCTTCTGACCTCATACGCACATCTACCGAAAAGTACTGGCAGGAGCAAGCGGGGGAGCTCAAGGCCAGCGGCTTCTCATTGGCACAGGCGGCGGCGGCAAAACAGGCGAGAGCAAAGCGCCGGGCAAAAAAAGCGGCCAGGGTTTCCCCTGACCGCCTGAATCTGCGTAGATATTCTAAATCGTCAGCGACCTGCTGCACGCTGGAGCAGCCGCCCCCGCTTGCTGCAACCTGGACCGGCCCCTAGCTTCCGATGGCGAAACCCATGCGGGCGGGGAAGTCCATCAGCGCCTGGATCACTCCTCGGTTTCAAGGCGGTTCCGCCCCGGCAGGGCCCCTGCGCTAGGCCACCTTTTTCTTGGGGGCCAGGGAGGCGTGCAAGGAGCTCCAGATGAAACCCTGGACGTCGATGAAGTCGCGCGGCTTGAGCTTGCCCCGGCGCTCCAACGCACCAGCCACATAATGAACAAAGGCGATGATGCTGGAGTAGCTTTTCCAGCTGGGATGCACCTCATATTTGATATCGTAGGAATAGGCCTTGGCGGCCTCGGTAATATAGCGGGGCTTCACAAAAGGATATTCCTCAGGCTTGAACAGGAACAGGGGATATGTCGCAACAGGCCATTTGCAGGCATCCAACTTATCCAGCGCTTCGGTGTACGCGTTGAACCTTTCCGAGATCTCCCCTGCGCCATGCAGCAACGAATAAAAACGCGTAGCGAACAGCTTTTGCGCTTCCGGCACACGCTTCAGCCCGTCCGCCAGCTTGATGACTTCAATGGCAAAAAGCAGGTTCGTTTTGGTGACAGGCCGCGTTGCACGGGCGCACACCTCGGCATAATCGCCCGCCTGGATCAGCGCATCAAGCTCCTCTTTGGAGCACAGGGCCCGCAAGGTGTCGGAGGCTTCAACCTTGTAGGTCCGCTCTTCCTTGAGATACTCAGGATCTTCAAAGCCGCCGTTCTTGAATTGCACCGCAAAATCATTCTCCATGACCGCAAAGGACTTGGCGCCCGAAAGGTCCGTGGCCGGAGTAACATTCTTCAGCAACGGATGATTATGCGGAGGAGAGAACGAAGCAAGGCTGGCGGAAGGCATTATCTTCACTCCGGAATACTCAAAGAGCACCCGCCAGTTCCCTCCGTCCCTCAGCTCCACGATTTTGCCCACGCCCCAGTCAGGCGCCTTCTCGTTCGTCACATACGATCCCACCAGGAGATTATTGTCGCTCATGATATATCCTTGCCCTGTTTCAGGGGATTGAGAGGGAGCGCCAGCAAGGGCTGCCCTCGGTAGTGCTTGTCGCTCATATTGCCGATGCGGACCAGGGGCGCTGCGGCCGGAAACCCTGGGCGGCAACGCCGGGCACTTCTGGCGCCTGAAGCCCTAGGGCCCAAGTGCAACCTTAAGCCTGCCAGCGCCGTCGTCATCAGCGTCCGGGCCTGGTTCAAGACGAACCCTTGCCATCCAACCATACGCCGGCGCGCTCCAAAAGCGAGACGCCAATCGCGCTTTGCCAGAAAGATCTCGCTTTTCTCGCCGACCCTGCTGCCATGCCCTCGTTTTCAGCCTCACCCGACTCGAAAGCCGGGAAGCCAAGAAAGCCGAATAAAGAGCACTCGCCGCAAATCCTCCAAAGATGGACCTGCGTTAAGCGCCAGGCCCGCCTTTCTCGCAGAAATGCAACTCGTGTCGGCCCACGGTAGACATGACCGGGAGATTAGCGCAAGCGCTAAAAGACACACCGACCCGGCAACCGCCAGCTTGGACAAAGGCGGTCTCATCTCCAGACGTGGTGGCGGCAGCCAC
>NZ_JAUYFU010000006.1 GCF_030689645.1 Humidesulfovibrio sp. | reverse complement strand
CTGAAGCACCGGGCCGATAGCCACGGCCTGGGCGGAGCGCTGCACGGCCTTGTAGGTGTTGTTGCCGGTGTTCAGGTCCGGGAAGATGAACACCGTGGCGCGGCCTGCAACCTTGCTCTCCGGCATCTTGGTCTGGGCCACCTCCAGGTCCACGGCGGCGTCGTACTGCAGCGGGCCTTCAAGCAAAAGCCCCGGAGCGCGCTCCTGGGCGATGCGCGTGGCCTCGATGACCTTCTCCACATCGTGCCCCTTGCCGGAGGAGCCGGTGGAGTAGGAGAGCATGGCCACGCGGGGCTCTATGCCGAAAATGCGCGCGGTCTCGGCGCTGGAGAGGGCAATCTCGGCCAACTCCTCCGCCGTGGGGTTGGGATTCACGGCGCAGTCGCCGTAGACCAGCACGCGGTCCTTCAAGCACATGAAGAACACGCTGGACACAATCTTGGCGCCGGGCTTGGTCTTGATGATCTCAAAGGCCGGGCGGATGGTCTGCTGGGTGGTGGTGACGGAGCCGGAAACCATGCCGTCGGCGTGGCCCTTGTAGACCATCATGGTGGAGAAGTAGGTGGGGTCGAGCATGCGGTCGCGGGCGTCCTCTTCGCGGATGCCCTTGTGCTTGCGCAGCTCGTAGTACGTCTGCACGTAGTCGTCATACTGCGGGCTCTTGCCCGGCTCGATGAGCTGCACGCCGTCCAGCTCCAGGCCGAACTGGCTCATGCGGCTGCGCAGCTCGGCCTCGCGGCCCAGCAGCGTCACATCGACGACGCCCCGGCGAAGCAGAATGTCCGCCGCGCGCATGATGCGCTCTCCCGTGCCCTCGGGCAACACTATGTGCTGCTTCTGGCTCTTGGCCTTCAAAATGAGGTTGAACTCGAACATCTTGGGCGTGACGGTGGTGGGCTTGGCGGCCACCAGCTTGGCCCGCAACTCCGAGAGGTCCACGTGCTCCTCGAACACCCGCAGGGCCGACTGGATCTTGTTCTGATCGCCGGGTTCGATGCGGCCATACAGGTCGTACAGCACGCGCACGGTCTTGAAGGTGTGCCCCTCTGACACCAGGATGGGGATGGGTGCGCCCACCCAGCCTTCAATGAGCTTGCGCACGCTGTCTGACGGGTTGAGGCCGCCGGTGAGCAGGATGCCGGAAATATCGGGATAATTGGTGGAAAGACGAGAAGCCAAGCTGCCCAGGATAATGTCGGACCTGTCGCCCGGTGTGATGACCAGGCTGCCGCGCTCCAGGTAGTTCAGAAAGTTGCCCAGCTGCATGGCCGCGATGACGTAGTTGTCCACCAGGTTGCTGGCCATGTCGCCGCCGTAGAGCACCTTGGCGTTGAGCCACTTCATCACGTCGGCCACGGTGGGTTTGCCCAGCCGGGCTTCCTCGGGGATGACGTAGATGGGGAAGCATTCCGGGCAGCGGGTGCGCCGCTTCAGCTCCTCCACCATGCCCAGGCCGTCCACGTCCTCCACCCGGTTGATGATGGCGGCCAGGATGTCCAGCCCCTTGTCCTCAAAGGATTCAATGGTCAGCAGGGCCGAAGCGATTATCTCGTCCTGGGACTTCTTCTGCCCGTTGCACACAAGCAGCACCGGGCAGCCAAGGTTGGCCGCAATGTCGGCGTTGATGTCGAACTCAAAGGCGGAGTCCGAGCCGACAAAATCCGTGCCCTCGCAGAGGATGAAATCAAAACGGCCCTTGAGCGCGTTGAAGTCGTTCAGAATCTTCTCAAGCAGAGCCTCATGCTGGCCCAGGTTGATCATCTCCCGCGCCTTCTGCATGGTCATTGAATAGGCCTCGGAGTGGCGCATATCGAGATGGAACTGGCTCATGACAAGGTTGATGTCATGGTCCAAAGTGCTGGCCTCAGAAGCGGTGATGATGGGCCGGAAGAACGCCACGCGCTGTATATCGCGCGAAAGCAGCTGCATCAGTCCTAGGATAATGGCGGATTTTCCGCTCCGGGGCTCGGTGCCGGTGACGTAAAGAGTATCAGCCACGATGTGCTCCTTGGTTGTATAGCTCGCCTGTCAGGTCTCCCAGCGCCGGGGGTCATGAGGGGGTCTCAGGGGATGGGGGGTCCCCGGCGCCGGAAGTATACCTCTTATCTGCCTCTGCATCTATAAACGCAATTGTCTGCACGTGCGCTTGTAGAGGAGATTCGTCCCAACGGAAAGTACTGTCGGGGCTGCGCATTCGGCGAGCGCATAACCAAACTTCAGCGTTTCGACCGTAGGGCCCTAGAGTCCTTCGGCGTAAAGCTCCATGGGGTGCTTCACACTCACGCGGTCACCGTTTCTGGAAAGCATGTCCGAGATCTGGAGCATGCAAGCCGGGCAGCCCATGGCCACCACCTGCGCGCCCGTGTTCTTGATGTTGTCGCGCTTCTGCTGGCCGATCTTGGCCGACATGTCCGCATAGGCCAGCGTGAAGCTGCCGCCGCAGCCGCAGCAGGCGTCGGAAGCGGCCATTTCCGTCACCTTGTAGTGCGGGTTAAGCGACAGCACGGTGCGCGGCTGAGCGCTGACGCCAAGGGACTTCTTCAGGTGGCAGGGATCGTGAACGGTGACGGACACGGCGTCGGCGTTGGGCTCCGGGGCGGCAAGGCCCAGCTTGTCCACAACGAAGGCGTTGACGTCCATTATTTTGGCGGACAGTTCCCGCAGGGCCGCCTGTTCGCTTGCGCTCATGCCCTCAGACATCATGGGCCAGATTTTCTTCATGGTGGAGGTGCAGGTGGCGCAGGGGGTCACAAGGGCGTCGAACTTGCCTGCGGCGAACACGGCCAGATTGGCGCGCACAAGCTTCTCATAGCTCTCACGGTCGCCAGAGGACAGGGCCGGAATGCCGCAACAGGCCTGGCCTTCGGGCATGAACACTCCAACGCCGTGGTGGTTCAGCACCTTGAGCACGGCGTGCCCCACGCGGGGGAATATCTTGTCCGCCAGGCATCCGGGGAAGAAGGCCACTTTGAGCCCGCTCTTACCTGCCGGGGTGTCCATGCTGGGCACCTCCTTGTGCAGGGGCGTCTTGGCCAGGAGCATCAGGTGGCGGTCGCCCAGCACCGGCTCCAGAAACCTGGAGCAAGAAGAGCCGATGATATCGTTCACCGGGCTGGTGAAGAGGCCTTGGAACATGGAGGCCATGCCCAAAAGCCTGTTGAACAGCTTGGGCTTGACCAGCATGCCGCGGAAGATGGCTTTCTTGACTGAGGACAGGCCCAGATAGCCGGTAAGAATGACGCGGGCCTTGAGGAATATGTCCAGCGCCTTGACGCCGCTTGGGCAGTTGGCCGCGCAGGAGCCGCAGAGAAGGCAGCGGGTGACCTTGTCCTGCACGCCTTGGGGATCCTTGACCAACTCATGGGCCAAGCCCTCCAGCAAGGCTATCTTGCCGCGCGCCACGTCGGCCTCGCGTCCGCTTTGTCCGTAGATGGGGCACACGGCCTGACACATGCCGCAGCGCATGCAGCCCACAAGCTGGTCGTCCAGCTCGCCGAGCAGTCGGAGCAGTTCTTTCATCTCGCTCATGGCTACTCCCCGATGATCTTGCCGGGATTCAGAATACCCTTGGGATCAAGGGCTTTCTTGAGGCGGCGGGAGAACAGGACAGTGGCCTTGTTGGTTTCCTTCTCCATGTACTTGCTCTTGGCAAGGCCGATGCCGTGCTCGCCGGACAGGGTGCCGCCAAGGGACAGCGCCACGTCGAAGATTTCGTCGATGGCGGCCTCCACGCGGTGCCACTCTTCCTTGTTGCGACGGTCGGTGAGGATGGTGGGATGCAGGTTGCCGTCGCCCGCGTGGCCGAAGGTGCCGATGGTCAGCTTGTACTTGGAGGCGATGCCGCCAAGGGCGTGCATCATGGCCGGAATCTGGCTGCGGGGCACGGTGGCGTCCTCAAGCACAGTGGTGGGGGAAACGCGCGCCAGGGCGGAAAGGGCCGCGCGGCGGGCCTCCCACACTTTGTTGCGCTCGGCGGCATCCTTGGCCACCTGGATGCGCAGGGCGCCCATCTGCTTGCAGATGGCCTCGACCTTCTCAGCCTCGTCAGCCACCTGGCCGGGGTGGCCGTCCACCTCGATGAGCAGCAGAGCCTGGGCGTCCACGGGCAGCCCGGCGTGGGCGAAGTCCTCCACTGTGCGGATGGTGAAGTTGTCCATGAACTCGAGTGTGGCGGGAACGATTTTGGCGGCGATGATGGCGGCCACGGTTTCGGAAGCCTTGGCCACGTCGTCGAAGATGGCCATCATGGCCTTGGCCGCCAGGGGCGGCGGGGTGAGCTTGAGGATGAGCTTCTCGAACACCCCGAGGGTGCCCTCGCTGCCCACCATCAGACCGGCAAGATTGAGCCCGGTGACGCACTTCACCGTGCGCGAGCCGCTCTTCACAAGCTCGCCGTCCACGTTGAAGAAGTCCACGCCCATGACGTAGTCCTTGGTGACGCCGTATTTGAGGCCGCGCAGGCCGCCTGCGTTCTCGGCCACGTTGCCGCCAAGGGTGGAGACGGCCTGGCTGCCGGGGTCCGGCGGATAGAACAGGCCGCGCGCGGCCACTTCGGTGGCGAACCTGGCGGTGAGGACGCCCGGCTCGACCACGGCGTAGAGGTCGGCTTCATTGATTTCAATAATTTTATTCAAGGCGTTGGTCAAAATGACCACGCCGCCCTTGCTGGGAATGGTGCCGCCGGAAAGGTTGGTTCCGCTGCCGCGAACTGTGATGGGCAGGCCGTTGTCGTTGCAGAGTTTGACCAACTTGCCCAGAGCCTCGCGCGATTCGGGCCGCACCACCAGGGCGGGCATCACAGGCTCAAGCACAGCGGCGTCATAAGCGTAAGAGAAGCGATCACTCTCGCTCTCCATGACGTTTTCCTTGCCCACCAGGGCCTCAAATTCCTTTATCAGCGCGTCATTCATGCTGGAGTCTCCTCTGGGTGGCTTCGGCGGATCAAGGGGACCGCCTCTTGTGCAGACATAGGCAACTTGCGTGCCACAGGCAGCTTAAAATAAACAACATGAAATTCTGGCATGTTATGGCAATTGCGGTACAATCAGCTCGCTGCTGTCCGATTTTCAGGACAACTCCCAAGGAGCATGTCGTGCGTGATTCTGCCAACTGGCCCAAGCAGGCCGGGGGGATGAGCAGTAATTACGCGAATGCGCTCTGCAAGCTAACGGCAGGGATGTGTCCGAAAAATCAGACATCCCCGAAGTCCAGCGTCAGGAGCCTACGCCAGGTCCATCAATGGACAGACCCCACTTCTTGAGCAGGGCGTAGAGGTGCGAGCGCGACAGCCCGGAGGACTCCAAGGCACGCTGCACATCTCCTCGCGCACGTCGCACGAGGGTCTCCATATAACTGCGTTCAAGGGCTTCCTTGCAATCCTTGAGGGGCTTGGTGAAGAACGTATCAGCCTCGTTGCCGCCCGCATACTGCTGCGGCAGATCGGTGCGTGGAGCCTCCGCGCTGGTGGCGTGCTGACTGTTCATGCCGGCTGGGGGCGGAAAGTGAGCAGAACTGACAGTGGCGGCCACTGACGATGCCGCAGGCGGAGGCACGGGCAGAGGGCGGTTGGGCGGAGGCGAGGCGGTCTCGCGGCCCCGGCCCAGGTGGGCCTTGGCCACCCGGATGCGGACATCCTGCGGCAGGTGCATGGCGAAGAGCGTGCGCTCCGGGCCTGCGGCCACGAAGGCGCGCTCCAGAACATTAAACAGCTCCCTGACGTTGCCCGGCCAGTCGTAGCCTTCCAGCACCTGAAACACGTCCGGGTCAAAACCCTTGAGTGGCGCGCCGTACTGCTCGCACAACTGCCCCACGCGGAACACGCACAGGGGCTTCACGTCCTCCAGTCGGTCGCGCAGAGGCGGAAGATTGATGGATATTGTCTTGATGCGGTACAGAAGATCGCTGCGAAAGCCGCCCTGCTCCACCATCTGGCCCAGGTCGCGGTTGGTGGCGGCCATGAGCCGGAAGTCGCTCTCAAGTTCGATGTTTGCGCCCACGGGACGGAAACGGCGCTCCTGCAGCACGCGCAAAAACGCCTTCTGCAGATTGATCGGCATCTCCCCCACTTCGTCCAGAAACAGGGTCCCGCCGTCGGCCAGCTTCACCAGGCCCACGCGGTCGCTGTCCGCACCGGTGAACGCGCCCTTCTTGTGGCCGAAAAGCGTGCTCTCCACCAATGTTTCCGTAAGAGCGGCGCAGTCCACCACCACAAAGGGCTTTGCCGCGCGGACGCTGTTCGTGTGGATGGTGCGGGCGATGAGCTCCTTACCAGTGCCGGTTTCGCCATTGATGAGCACGCTGGCGTTTGTCCCGGCAGCTCCGGCCACGGCGTCGAAGCACGCGCGCATGGGCTGGCTCTTGCCAACCACGTCTTCCAGGCGCAGGGCCACGGGTGCGCAAAAACCGCGCTTGCCCGTGCGGTATTTGAGCGCGCGCTCCAGAGTGAGCATGGTGTCTTTGATGGGCGAGGGCTTGAGGAGATAATCCCAGACGCCGCCCTGGATAGCCAGTTCCGCGCCGTCGGGGTCGCCCCGGCCAGTGAGGATGATGACTTCGGGCGAGTCCGGCAGGGCCTTGATCTCGGACAGGGCGTCCAGGCCGTTGCCATCGGGCAGGCTCACATCGAGAAAGGCCACGTCCACATCGCCCTTGCGCAGGCGCACGATGCCTTCGCGGAGGGTGCCGACGGCTTCCCCGCTCATGCGCATGCGCCGCGTGAGGCTCAGGAGCGTTTCGCGGACTTCGGCGTCGTCATCGATGATGAGAATGTTGCCCATGCTGCACTCCGAACTGCGGTTTGTGCGCTTGGTAGCAAACTGCGGGCCAGACCACGCAAAGGGGGGGCAAAAGCCCCCCCCGCACGCAGGTCTGTATATCTGACTAGGGTACTTGGCCCCCGGCGTCAAGCCAGGTTAGCGGCCGTTCGAATTGTAAGCGGAATTGCCGTTGCCCTGGGGACGGGAAGCCCCCTGGGGACGAGCGCCCTGTGCGCTCTGGCCGGGGCGGCCGGAGCTGGGACGGCCATACCCGGGGCGGCTGCCGCCGGCGGGCTTGTCCGCGCCGTAGCGCGAGCGATCGCCATAGCCGCGGGCCGGGCGGTCAGCGGCGTAGATGTCGTCGCCGGGCTGCGGGCGGTTGCCGTTCGCCTCAGGCCTGTCCGATTTTTCGGACGAGAGCCAAGCGGACTGCGGGCGGGCAGCCGGACGGGACTGCGGACGCGAAGCGCCGTAGCCGCCGCCTCCACCGCCGCCGCCACCGTAGCCGCCGCGGCCACGTTCCATGATCGGACGGTTGAATTCCTTGTCAGCAGCGGACGGGCCTTCATTGTAGTCAAAGCCGTCGAGCTTCTTGCGGTTCAGGGGCTCGCGCATGAGCCGCTCAATGGCGCGCACCATGGAGACGTCTTCGCCGGTGACGAAGGTATGGGCCTCGCCGCTGCGCTCCGCGCGGCCAGTGCGGCCAATGCGGTGGGTGTAGGTCTCCGGCGTGCTCGGCACGTCGAAGTTCACCACATGGGAGATCTGGCTCACGTCGATGCCGCGGGCGGCGATGTCTGTGGCCACCAGCACGCGGAAGCGGCCGGAGCGGAATCCGTCCATGGCTTCCTTGCGGCGGTTCTGGGAGAGGTTGCCCTGAAGCGCGGTGGCTTTGTGGCCGGTCTTCTCCAGGTTCTCGGCCAGGCGCTTGGCGCGGTGCTTGGTGCGGGTGAACACCAGCACGGAGCCGTCCTTGTTGCGGTGCAGAAGCTCAAGCAGCAGCTTGGTCTTCAGGTGGTGCGCAACCGGGTAGATGGCGTGGCTGACGGTCTCGGTGGGGGCGTTGTTGCCAACGCGCAGGGTCTCCGGGTCCTTCAGGATGTCGTTGGCGAGGCTGCGGATGGCCTCGGGCATGGTGGCCGAGAAGAGCATGGTGTGGCGCTCCTTGGGGAGGCCGGCCAGCAGCTTCTTGATGTCGGGCAGAAAGCCCATGTCGAACATCTGGTCGGCTTCGTCGAGCACCAGAGTTTCGACGCCGGTGAGGTCCACCGTGCGCTGGCTCATGTGGTCGAGCAGGCGGCCCGGGCAGGCCACGACGATGTCGGTGCCGTTGCGCAGGGCGTTGATCTGACGGCTCATGTTCACGCCACCGTACACGGTGGTGCTGCGCACGCCGGTGGAACGGCCCAGGTCAAGAGCGGCCTCGTGGATCTGCTCGGCCAGCTCGCGGGTGGGCGCCAGGATGAGGGCGCGCACCTTGCGGCGGGGGGCAGTGGACGGGCGGCTCAGAAGCTTGGCGATGATGGGAAGCAGGAAGGCGGCCGTCTTGCCGGTGCCGGTCTGCGCCAGGCCCATAAGGTCGCGTCCTTCCATGGCCGCCGGAATGGCGCGCTCCTGGATGGGCGTGGGGGTGGTGTAACCGAGCTTGGTGATGTTGGCGAGAACGGAAGACGGAAGGCCGAAGGAATCAAAAGTCAAAGTAAGTCCTTTGTAAAGAGGGGGCCGCGCAGCGCACAAAAGGCGCACCAAAACGGCGGCGAAGAGCTTATCAAGTGGCGGACGCTGCGGGCCGGGACCGGATGGCTCAATCGGGGCGTATGTCGATTCGGCGTGGGTACTGAGGATTTTTCAGGCGGGCTGTGCAGCATTGCCGCGCCTCTCAAGAACGTGTGCCGTGCCGGGGATTGCCCCCGGACTCGGACTAAGTAAGGGGGATGCGGGGGGATGTCAAGGGGTTAATCACCGGGCCTCAATATGCCCTCACCCTTGCCTTATGGACATCAATCAACATATCTGACGCTATTTTATAGGGTTTCCCAGTAATTCTTTGCAAGTGGGAAGCCAAACCTAGTCCGTAATAACGAGATTTCTGACCATTAAATCCGTAACTTCCATGAACATTAACGTTCGTATTATGCGCAGCAACAATGTGTCCCTCTTGCTGTGGGGTCAGGGACTTGATTTCTGGAAGTAACCTCGCGAGAATGTTGCTATTATCCCAGGTCGAGGACGAGGCTACTTGTTTGACATATGCGTCGACCATACCGGGGCTTTCAATGAGCACCCCGGCAATCTTTTCAGCAGCATCATCCCAACCACAGCGAATGGCTTGAATTTCACCTATAAAACCATAAGGGTCCCGTCCAATTTTCACTGGCAGGATCTTCACCCCACGACCCAAAGCAAAACCAACCTCCTGGTCTGTCCAATAACTGTCGTGAAAGCCCTCAGATAAAAGGGCTACGAGCACATCCATCGTGCCTAAAGCTTTCTCAATTTCTGCCTGCCATTTTTTTGTCGGATGAATATCTTCATGCGCAACAAAGCATGACGCTCCATAGTTTTCAAGCGCAATTTTAACTTTAGATGTTTCGATTTTAACTTCACTTTTGTGGCTTAGGAATACACGGAAATAGCCAGACCTCCAGATGCGCGCTTGTTCAGTTACTGTTACCATAAGTTGAGGGGAAACGATAAGACCAGTTTCTTTCCGCCAGTCACCCCCACCCGTAGGCTCGAATTCCAAAAAGACCTCTGCAATGTATTCATTAGGGATATTGTGCAACACATTAAGACGTTCACGAAACAACCGCTGAACATCATCCTTTCTAGGTATATTTTTAAAAAATATACTTTCAGGAACCTTTAAATATACAGCATGACCATATGTCCCGCCATTCCAATTGTCATATTCGTACCCTTCAACGACATGGACCTTGGCATTTGCAATTACTGCTGCATCTCCTTCAGCACCTTCAGAAAGGAGAAGCTTGCAAAGTGCCCCAAGATAACCGTCAACCTCTTTCGCCAACGCCCTTTTCGGTTCACTGGTGCCCATCTTAACTCCTTACAGAATTCCCAGGCTGTCAAAGCACAACGACACGAGTCTTCCCGCATCGCCCATCTTCTCCCCTAAATCTCCTCCCCCAGCTCCCCTAAAAACCTCCGCATCACCTCCACTCTCCGCTCCGCTTCCAGCCTGCCCGCAGCGGTCTGCATGCTGGCGGCGGTTTTGAAGAGCTTGCGGTAGAAGTGGTCGAGGGTAAACAGGCCGTCGTCGGGTTCGCGGGTGGTGCAAAAGGGGTCAACGGCGCTGTAGAAGGGCCGGTTCATGGTGCCGGAGCACGCGAAGCAGCGCGCGATGCCGATGGCCCCGATGCCGTCCAGCCGGTCGGCGTCCTGCACGACCTTCGCCTCCAGCGTTTGCGGCGCGATGTTCGCGCTGAAGCTGTGCGCCTCGATGGCGTGCCCGATGGCTTCAAGGAGGCCGGATTCGGCCAGTGTGGCGGCATAGCCAATGTCCTTAAGGTAGGCGCACGCATCAACAGCGGCCAGGCGCGAGGCCTCGCTGCGGCGCGGGTCGTCCTTGGGCACCACCACGTAGTCGTGCAGCCACGCGGTCGGAATGACAACGCGCAGGTTCGCGCCCTCGGCAACGGCTATGCGCTTGGCAGTGGCCACCACGCGTTCCAGGTGCAGCAGGTCGTGGGCCGGGTCGCAGGCCCCCTCCCCAGCCAGACGCTGGGCCAAATGCGCGCGCAGGGCCGCTTCCAGCCGGGCCAAGGACTTCTGGCAATGGGCATCAGCCTCCGGGTGGCAGGTAACGCCGAGGAAGCGTCCTGGGCTCATCTATTTGCCCCCGTCCACAATGACCATCTTGCCCTTCTTCTCGCCCTTTTCGAGCATGCGCTTGAGCTCCTTCTGCCACTTCGGGCCGCCCAGCTTCTCGGCCAGGTGTTCTGTTGTGTGCAGCACCTCGTTCTTGCGGTGCATCTGCATCAGGCAGCGCTTCACGCCGATCTTGCACGAGGGGCAGCCCACGAGCACGGGCGTGTCGCGGTCCGGGCGCTTGGAGTCTGGCCGGGCGAGGTCGCTGGCCAGCTGCTCCTTCTTGCGCGCGCGGATGCGGTTGTAAATGTCCGGGCTGGTAAGCGCGCCCAGGCCGGACTCGCCGCAGCAGCCGGGCGAGAGGCGCACGCTGGCCCCAAGCGCGTCGGCCAGGGCCTTGCGGTAGATGTCCGGGGCCTTGACCTTGGGCACGTCCACCCATTCCGCGTGGCAGGCCGCGTGATACAGCAGCTTCTCGCCCTCGGTCTTGGGAATGTTCAGCCTGCCCAGCAGGAACTGCACGATGTCCAGGTGCTTCAGCGGCTCGGAAAGCTCCTGGCTGAAGTCATAGGTCTCGATGGACTCGCGGCAGGTGCCGCAGCTGGTCACCAGGGTGGTGGCCTTCATGCCTGCGCGCCCGGTGGCGATGAGCGTGTCCAGAATGTCCTGAATGGTGCGGTGGCGGTTGGCGTTGTAAGCCTCGGTGCAGCCGCTGGACAGCAGCGGGTAGCCGCAGCACAGGTGCCTGTCAGGCAGCACCACGTTCACCCCGGCCTTGAGCAGCAGGTAGACGCCCGCCATGCCGATGTCGTGGCTGAAGAGCCCGGCGCCGCAGCCGGGGAAGTACAGCACAGTGTCGTCAAAGGGAGCCGAGGGCGTGCGGAACAGCGACTGCTCGCGCAGGTTCAGCTCCTGCGACAGGTTGCGCAGGTCGACGAGGGGGCCTGGGCCCTGCATGGCCGGACTGGACAGGCGCTTGCGGAAGTGTCCGGGCACAAGCCCGATGACGCTGTTGGCAGCGGCCTGCCCCAGGGACAAAAGCTTGGCCACGCGGGGAAGGTGCCGCGAAGGGTCGTCGGCCAGGCGCGTCAGCAAAGCGCTCTTGATGGGGTGGCCACCCTTGCCCTTGTATTCCAGGAACGAGCGGATCTGCAGCGCGTTGGCGGCGGAGTCGATCTTCACCGGGCACACGGCCTTGCATTTCCCGCAGGCCGTGCAGTGATCCATGATGCGCCGCAGTTCGTCCAAGAGCGCCGGCGAGGGCTCGCCGCCCTGCACCTGGGAATAGTAGATGGCCTCGGTGAGCGCGCCCAGGCTCAGGTTCTTGTTGCGCGGATGATACAGCAGGCCGCGCGCGGGCGAGTACATGGGGCACACCTGCTTGCACTTGCCGCAGCGGGTGCAGGTCTGCACGTTGCGCAACAGCTCAATCAGGTTCTCCTTGTCCTTCAGCGCGGTCTTCTGCAAATCGCCGATGAGCCTGTTGAAGGAGAAGGTATAGGGCTCCACGGCCAGAATGCGCCGGGTGAGCTTGCCGGGATTCAGCACGTCCTTGGGGTCCACAATGCGCTTGTAGGCCGCCAGGGCGTCTATCTTGGCCTGGGACAGGAAGCCGATCTTGGTGATGCCGATGCCGTGTTCGCCGGAAATCTCGCCTCCAAGCTTCAGCACCTCGGCGAAAAGCTCGTCCACGGCCTCGTAGGCCTGGGCCATCATCTCGGCGTCGTTGGAGTTCACCGGCACGTTGACGTGGCAGTTGCCATCGCCCGCGTGCATGTGGTTGGCGATGACGATGCGCTTGGCCTGAATTTCCTGGTAAATGGCTTCAAGGTCACGGTCGAGCTTGGGATACTTGTCCTTGAGCTCGTGGAACAGCATGCGAACCTGGCTCGCCAGCTCCTCGTCCGAGAGATCGCCAGCCGTGGTGCGCTTCTTCAAAATGAACAGGCAGCGTTCGATGCCGAAGTCGATGTCCGGGTCGTCGAAAGCGATTCCGGGCAGCTCGCGCACCTTGAGCAGGGCCTTGCGCGCGATCTTGGCCATGTAGACCAGGTTCAGGTTCTCCAGAAACTCCGCGAAGCCGGGAATGGCCGCCATGGGGATGACCACGTCCTCGTTGATCTTGAAGCCCGAGGTGCGTTTGGAGATGGCCGAAAGCTTGTGCCGGTCCTCCCAGAAAAGCTCGGCCTCCTTTTCGTCGCGCGCGGCGAAGATATCCACGCCGGGATACGGCTGGGCGATTGCCAGCACCGCGTCAACCGACTCGGACAGGGCGTTCTCGTCGTCGGAATCCAGTTGCAGGATGAGCACGCTGATGGGGTCGCCCTCATACTGGACGGACTTCTTCTTGTACTCGATGGCCTGCACGTACTTGGTGCCGAATTCCTCCAGGGCGCTGATCTTCACCATGTCGCCCTGGTTGCGGATGGCGTCGCGCAGGCCCACCACGTCGCGGATGACGTACATGGCGTTCTTCATGCTGCGGCCAAAGAACTCCAGCACCAGCACGCGGGAGTGCTTGGGCCGGTGGTACAGGGTGAAGGTGCAGGTGGTGATGATGCCGTCCACGCCCTCCTTCTGCACACCCGGCAGGCCGCCCAGGTACTTGTTGGACACGTCCTTGCCCAGGCCCGCGCCCCGCACGTCGGTGCCCGCCAGGGTAACGGTGTCCTTGAGCCGCCCGCTTTCGTCCAGAATCTCGAACACGGCGCTCTCGCCCTCAAAAATCTTGTGGCCGGGGTGGTCCTTGCGGCGCACGGTGATGACCTCGCCCGTGGGCGTGACCATCTCGAAGGAAGAGATGTTGTCGATGGTGGTGCCATACTCGAAGGCGAAGGGCCCGCCGGAGTTCTCGGAAATGTTGCCGCCAAGGGTGGAGCCCGCCTTGGAGGCCGGGTCCACGGTGAACAGCAGGTCCTGCTCGGCGGCGGCCTTGATGGCGTCGAGGGTGATGACGCCAGCCTGGGCCGTGAGCAGCATGGTGTCTGGATTCACGTCGACAATCTTCTTGAACCGCGCAAGGGACAGCACGACGGAACGCGAGAACATGGGGATTGCGCCGCCGGTGAGGCCGGTGCCGCCGCCGCGCGGAATGACGCCAAAGGCCATTTCGTTGGCCAGCAGCACAATCTTCTGCACCTGCTCCGTGGTTTCCGGGAAAAGCACGAACAGCGGCAGCTCCAGGCGCAGGTCCGTGGCGTCGGTGGCGCACTCGATGCGCGTGTTGGCCGCCTCGCCGATGCCCTCGGCGGGCATGAAATCCTGCAGCCGCGCCTTGAGCTCGCGGGCAAAGGCCTGGTCGGCCTCGTAACGCTCCCAGAAGGAGGCCACGGCACCGGCCAAGAGGCGCGGAAACTCGCCGGAAAGCCCAGGCCGGGCGATGGAGAGCTTGCGGTCCACGCTCTCGCGCACCAGGCTTGCGTCCACAAAGGGGTTGTAGCGCACCAGGAACAATTCTGCGGCCAGGCTGGTGGCCAGCTCGCGCACGTTGTCCGGCCACTGGGCGAAACCGCCCTCTTCCGGGCTGGCGGTCAGTCCCAGCACGCGGGTCAGGATGCGTTCATCGGAAATGGAAATATGCGGGCCGATCAAGGGCATGTGGCTATCATCTCCAAGGGGGGAGGAAAGGTTGCGGGGGTTTTATCGCGTTCGCGAGGCCCGGAATATAGGTCGCGCCCGGACGCTTGGCAAGTGCGGCCTGGTCAGGCCCGCCGCCAGGGTTCGCGGCGCGCAGCAAGCGGCAACGACGCATCCAACGCCCGATTGCCCTGTAAAGCCTGACGAAACGCTGGACGCTTCACCCCGCTGGACAGGCGGAGCCACTCCGGTTAAAGAAAGGGATTCTACTGAAGTAACCATTTGTCCGAACATTCTTCTACCACGAGGTGACGCGTCCATGAGCACCCAGGATTTTGCCGACCTTCAGCTTTTCATCACCGGCCCGACGTTCATTCGCCCGGAGATCCGCGAAGCTGGCCTGCTGCCCGAATTCGGCCACCGCGACTCCGAGAACAACAAGCGTTTCACCCCGGCCATGGCCGGCCTGAAGCAGTTGGCCGGATGCGGCGACGACTACCACGTCATCCTCTTCAACGGCTCCGGCTCAAACGCCATGGAGGCCACCGTGCGCTCCCTGGTGGCCGATGACGAGACCGTTCTGAACGTGTCCGTGGGCGCCTTTGGCGACCTGTACCACAAAATGGCCGTGGTCAACGGCAAGAAGGCCGCGCAGCTCAAGTTCGAGCCCGGCCAGGCTATCGACATGGCCAAGCTTGAGGGCGCCCTCATCGAGCACAAGCCCGCCGTGGTCACCTTCACCCACAACGAGACCAGCACCGGCGTGATGAACGACATGAAGGCCGTGTGCGCGCTCATCCGCAAGCATGGCGCCATGCCCCTGGTTGACGGCGTGAGCATCTTCGGCGGCGCCAAGATCGACCTTTCGGGCTCCGGCGCGGCCACCTACGCCACCAGCACCCAGAAGTCCCTGGCCCTGCCTGCGGGCTTCGGCATCCTCTTCGTCAGCCCCGAGGCGGTGGAGAAGGCCAAGACCGTTAAGAACAGAGGCTTCGCCTCGGACATCATCGGCCAGCTGGGCCGGGCCACCAAGAACCAGACCCTGACCACGCCCAACACCACCCTGGCCAACCAGATGGCCGTGCAGATCGACCACATCCTGCACACCGAGGGCATCGATAACCGCTTCGCCCGGCACATCAAGATGCGCGACATGGTCCACGACTTCGTGGCCACCCTGCCCGGCTTCAGCCTGCTCGCTCCCGTGGGCCACCGCTCGCCCACAGTCACCGCCGTGCGCGTGCCCGCAGGCATGACCGTGGCCCAGCTCAAAAAGGTGAAGGAAGCCATGCGCGCCAAGGGCTACCTCTTCGACCCCGGCTACGGCAAGCTGAACACCGACCTTGAGGAAAAGGGCCAGCGCGTGCTGCTTCGCCTGGGCCACATGGGCGACGTGACCCCGGACATGCTCTCCGCATACCTTGAGGCGCTGAAGCCTGAACTGCTGAAATAGCCCGCGCGGCTGAATAGAGGGAGAAACCACATGCGTATTCTTGCCAATGACGGCCTCAACGAGGAAGCCGTCGCCCTGCTCAAAAAAGAAGGCTTCACCGTCGAGACCGAAAAGCGCAGCACCGACGACCTGCTGGGCGAGATCGGCAGCTACGACGCCCTGCTGGTCCGCAGCGCCACCAAGGTCACCCGCGAGATCATCGAGGCGGGCACCAAGAACGGCGGCAAGCTCAAGATCGTGGGCCGCGGCGGCGTTGGAACCGACAACATCGACCTGGAGGCCGCCAAAGAGTGCGGCGTCATCGTGAAGTTCGCGCCCAACGGCAACACCAACGCAACGGCGGAGCACGCCCTGGGCCTGATGTTCGCTGTCGCCCGCAAGGTGCCCATGGCCCACCGCACCCTCATGGGCGGCGTGTGGCACAAGAAGCGCTTCGCCGGCAACGAACTGCACGGCAAGACCCTCGGCATCATCGGCTGCGGCCGCATCGGCCAGTGCCTGGCGGGCAAGGCCCTGGGCATCGGCATGAAAACCGTCGGCTACGACCTGTACCAGATCCAGGACTCCAACGTAGATTACCTGGAGAGCATCGACGAGGTGCTCAAGGTGTCGGACTTCATCAGCCTGCACACCGGCGGCAAGAACGCCATCATCACCGAGCGCGAATTCAAGCTCATGAAGCCAACGGCATACCTCATCAACGCCTCCCGCGGCAGCAACGTGAGCGAGGAAGCCCTGTACAACGCGCTGAAAAACGGCGTCATCGCCGGCGCCGCGCTGGACTGCTACGAGAAAGAGCCCAAGCGCGAGGGCGAGGCCTTCCAGTGCAGCCTGCACGAGCTGGACAACATCGTCATGAGCGCGCACCTGGGTGCCAGCACCAAAAACGCCGTGCGCAAGACGGGCCTGGAAATCGCCGAGGTGGTGACCAAGTACCTGCGCCGCGGCGACTTCGGCAACTCCGTCAACGTGGGCGAGAATGTCGAGCAGGAAGGCAAGCGCATCTACTCCATCTTCATCACCCACGAGGACAAGCCGGGCATGTTCGGCAAGTTCGGCACCGCCCTGGGCGAGCTTGGGGTGAACATCCGCGAGAACAACTCCCGCTTCCTGTCCGACTGCGTGCAGACCGTGTACGTCGTTCACCAGGAGCCCAATGAGGAAGTGCGCAAGAAGCTCATGGCCATCCCCGGCGTGAAGCGCGTCACTTACTAGCCCAAGCCCTTCGCCAAAACGAAGCCCCCGTCCGGTTCGCCGGGCGGGGGCTTTTTGGTTTCGCGTAGGGATGAAAGCTAAGGCTTGGTGTCGTGCTTGGCCGCGCCGCCGTGCGTTTTGGCCATCTCCTCCTTGCCCTGCATCATCATCTTCATGCCGTCCTGCATCATTTTCTTGCCCTGCATCATTTTCTGGTCAGCCGCCATCATCTTCTTTTTGTCCTCAGGGCTCATGCTCTTCATATCCTTCATGCCCATCATCATCATGCCGTGCCCATCGCCCATCATCTTGGCGCCCTTGTCCATGTCCATTTTCATCATCTCGCAGCCGTCCATCATCATCTTGCTGCCTTGCTGGACCTGGCCCGCATGGGCATTATGATCGGCCGCTTTGTCCTGCGCCAGGGCCGCCCCGGACAAAGCGAGGCTTGTGAACAGAAACGGCACTACCAACTTTCGGGCGATTTTCAGCATGATCATGGTCAGCTCCTTTGTGTTGCGCCAGGCCCTCGGCAGATCCTACTTCAGTGTGCATGGCCCAGCTTAGTTCATTACATACACGTATCCCGCAACACGGCTCAAGTGTCAACAAGTATAGCCGAAACAGCCTCGCTGGCGGTCATATGTCCTTGGTCCGTAACCTCGCCACAAGCCTTGCGTTCAGCCAGCGCGGAGGCTTTTTGGTCTAGTCAAACTATGCGCACTTTCATGCTGCGGATTTCACACAGTCCAACACAAGGCTCAGAATATCCACAACGAAAAGCCCCCGTCCGGTTCGCCAGGCGGGGGCTTTATATTCAGCACAAACGAAACGCGTCTTCATGCTGCGGATTTGACTCCGCCCATCACAAGGCTACGCCCCTTGGCCAAAGCCAGCTCAAAGGCCTCCTCAAGGTTGGCGCAAACCCGATCGAGTGAATAGACCGTGCCAGGGGAGCCAGGGGAATGTTTTCGAGTGGAGAGGCACGGGGCAAAAGAGCCTTCGGGAGTCTTGACCGCAAAAGGCCGAACCTCCCACCCATCCAACAACTGCATCTTCGCAGTGAACACTCGCTTTCCTCTCAGGTCCATATGCTCCCCCTCCTGTTCCTCTGTACACACTCTCGCGCTAACCGCTTCAAATTCTTTATGCCGCCCTGAAGGCCCTTCCTGGTGCGGTAGCTCTTCCTCACAACAACAACAGCAACATACAGAAATCACTAGCACAATGGAGACAGTTCCAGTTTCACCATACAATGTCGTCGCGGTTATGCAAGGGGAAATTTAAGATGAAAAGACCGTTTTGCCGTATCCGGCCAATTCCAGTGGCAATATTTTTTTCGTGCTTGTTGCCTTCTCGCAAACTTGACCTTTGAGCTCTCAAGCGTACATTAAATGAATATGCCCCCATACCGGAAAGGAGACGCCATGCCCCAATCGCGCAGAGAATTCCTCTCCCTGTCAGCCAAGGCTTCTGCCCTGGCCCTGGCCCACCAAGCCCTTTTCGGGCTGCTGCCGAGCCGCATTTTCGCGTCCACAACGGGCAACCCTCTGCCACTCCCGCAAGCTGAAGGTCTCTACGGACTGCTTCGCCCCACCGCCCCTCTCACCCTGACCGCCACCGATGTGCCAGGCCTGCTGCCCGCAACCGGCTCGCGGATGCTGGCGTACGAAGCCCGGCAGGAAGGCCGCCTCTGGCGCAACCCCATACTGGTGCTGCAAAAGGGCCAGGATTTCCGCGCCCGGCTGGTGAACAAACTGGACGAGCCCACCATCATCCATTGGCACGGGGTGGACGGAGACTGGCGGCAGGCCGGGCATCCTTCCTACGCAGTCGCTCCAGGCGGGCACTATGATTACGGCTTCCCCATCACCAACCGCGCAGGCACCTACTGGTACCACCCGCACCCGCACGGTCTCACGGCCAAGCAATCGTACCTGGGCCTGGCCTCTTTCTTCCTGGTGCGCGATGCCGAAGAAGAAGCCCTGTCGCGCGAATTGGACCTGACCCTGGGAGTGACGGACATCCCCATAGTGCTGCAGGACAAGCGCTTCGACGCCCACGGCGGTCTTGTGTACGCACCCGGCAAGGACGACCTGCTTATGGGCTACCTGGGCACGGAGGTGCTGGCCAACGGAGCGCGCCAGCCAAGCCTGAACGCAGCCACCCGCCTGTACCGCCTGCGATTGCTCAACGGCTGCACGGCGCGCATTTTCAATCTGCGCTTCCTGCGCGACGGACGCCCAATGCCCTTTGCGCTCATCGGCAACGACGGCGGCCTGCTGGACGCCCCGCGCACCCTGGACGCGGTGTTCCTGGCTCCGGGGGAACGTGTGGAACTGCTGTTGGACCTGCGGGGCATGAAGCCCGGCCAGGAAGTCATCCTGTCCAACGCGACCTTTGATCCCATGCACAACGAAGATATGGGCGACATGCCGGGCATGGGTCACGGCGCTGGCCATGGGGCTGGTAGTGACACTCCGCAAAGCGGCGGGCACACGGCCTCTGCGCCGGGAGAACACGGTGCGAGTTCCCAAGCCGCTCCTCTGGCAGAGGGCGCTTCCTACCCCATCCTGCGCCTCCGGGTGGATCGCGTAGTGTCCTATGACCGCAGGATCCCCGCTCGCCTGTCCAGCCTGACCGCAGCGGCCCCTGCTTTGGCTGGGGGAGCGCCGCGCCGCTTCGACTTGGCCCTGGACCGCCACCATGGCCGCTGGACCATCGCCGGGCTGACCTTTGACATGAACGCCGCGCCCGTGGTTGTGGAGCGCCGTGCGCCAACGGCCTGGGAGTTCGCCGGAGCCAAGGACGGCATGCCCCACCCCATGCATCTGCACGGCTACTTCTTCCGCGTGGTGTCGCGCCGGGGTAGCCCGCAGCAGGTAGGCATTCGTGCAGTTGACGCCACGGGCAGGCTGGCCACGGATCTTGGCCTCAAGGACACAGTGCTGGTATGGCCGGGCGAAAGCGTGACCATCGTGACGGATTTCGGCTTTCCGTCCTATGCGGGCGAGCAGACATTCCTGCTGCACTGCCACAACCTGGAGCACGAGGATCAGGGCATGATGCTCAATGTCCGTGTAAAGGAAACGGATGGTCGTGCGTGAGTGCGACAAAAGCTGCACAAAACAGTACCGTATTGAGCCACAACGCCAGAGGATGTGCATCAAAATGCACAACGCCGCAAGGCCAAACAATACAACAAGCTGTTATGATGGAACTTTTACTGTTGGCACAGCGTATGCTTATTCCTGGCATGCTGACGGCGCTCCTGCCGCCGGAAACAGTCCAGGAGGATTACCATGAAGCGTCTCACAAAGATTCTCACCGCCACCTGCGCCGCAGTCGCCCTGAGCGCGTCCCTGGCCCTGGCCGCTGATGCCATTTCCCCGAAGAACACCGCCGCCGCCACACAGGTGCAATGTCCGGTCGCAAGCACTGGTCAGATGGGATACCAAACAATGGACGGCCAAAAGATGGGAAGCCAGGTGATGGGAAACCGGATGATGAACGGCAACACAATGGGAGCAGGCCGCATGGGCTCCGGAATGAGTGGGATGCACGGCGGGGGCCACATGGGAATGAAGGGAGCGGGCCACATGGCCATGCAGGACCGCAGTTTCTAGAACAAATGTCCTCCGGGCTGTGACGCTTCGCAGCGCGCAGCCCGGCCATAAAACATGGGTTTAATTTCGCAGGCGTTCGGCGCACACGCGCCGCTGATTAACATGAATAGGCCCGCACCTCGGGCCGGCAACCCCAAAAAAAGAGAGCACACCATGAAGCGTTTCCCAAAGATCCTTGCGGCCACCTGCGCAACTGTCGTCCTGTCCTCCTCCCTGGCCCTGGCCGCCGAGGCCCCCAAGAAAGACGCCCCGGCCCCTGTGCCCGCCGCCGGTTTCCATGGTGCGCATGGCGGCATGGGCATGGGAGCCATGATGGGCCCCCTGTCGCAGCTTTCCCCGGAGAAGCAGGCAACAGCTCGCAAGCTCATGGACGCCAACGCCAGTGCCATGTTCCCCCTGCACCAGAGCGTCTATGCCAAGTCTGCGGAGCTTGAGGCCCTCAACGCCGCAGGCGAGGGCGAGTCCTCCAAGGCCAAGGGCGTCATCCGCGACATCGCCGACCTGACCGCCAAGATGCTGCAGGAAAACAGCAAGTTTCGCGCTCGCATGTTCAAGGAGACCGGCCTGCGCGTGCCCGTCATGGGACATGGCATGATGAGCGGAATGATGGGCGGAATGATGGGCGGCAAGGGTTGCCCCATGATGGGCGGCATGATGGGCGGCATGAAGGGCGGAATGATGGGCGGAATGATGATGGGCGGCGCGCCTGCTGCAGCTCCTGCTGCCCCCGAGGCCCCTGCTGCCCATGACGCTCACAAGAACTAACGGCACCAGCACCTAACCAGACTCATTGACGCCAAAAAGGCGGCTGCCGGAAACGGAGCCGCCTTTTTCATCGTCCGGCGGGCAAACAGCCTAGTCCGGCAAACGCCAGGCACTGCGCAAGCGTTCAAAGTCCCGGCGGGGCAGCTGGGCCAGCACCGGGCCCTTGTCCGCGTCGAGCCAGCGCAGCAAAGAGAGCATGTCGTCGGCAGCCATGCTCGTGCACCCGGAGGAAGCAACGCCCTGCCTTGGCCAGATGTGCAAGAAGATGCATGAGCCTGCGCCAGGCTCGACCGGGTCGGTGTTGTGCCGCACAAACACGCCCAGGCGGTACTGCCCGTCGGTCCGGACCATGTCCTCGGCGCTGCGCCAAGCCGCAGGCTTGCCACCAGTCTGAACTATCTGGTTGTATTGAGGGGAAGCGGCGTCATCCACGCAAAACAAGGTGGCGTCGGTCCGCAGGAGAGGCAGACGCGCTGCGCCCACCTCTGCCGGGTCTTGCGCAAAGCCGACCCCTAGACCAAAAAGGCCTGCCGGGGCGCGGCCATCGCCCTCGCGCTTCACCGGACCGGCTCCAAGGGCTTGACCATGCAGCCCCCGGCCCCATCCAAGGCCACTGCGGCCCAGGTTCACGGGCAGCGGCTGGCCCACGCGCGCCCAAGCTGCATCCGGCGACGAACGTTCGAAGCGCTGTAAAACGGTCTCGGTGTACTGCCAGTCCTCGGCCACCACCAGCAACAGTTGCAGGGCCGGGCGCGTCAGGTCCGCTCCTCCAAGAGGCACAGGCTTCGGCGCGCACGCAACGAGGCTCAGCAGCGCCACGGCGATCAGCAGGCTGCGCAGGCTCATTGCGACGCGGGCAGCACCAGCCCGCCCTGGGCGTTCAGCTCGAAGAACGACGCGTAGGCCAACTCCCAAAGGTGGCCATCCGGATCCTCGAAGTACCCGGAATAGCCGCCCCAGAAAACATCCTGCGCAGGCTTAACCAGCTTGGCCCCGGCAGCCACGGCCCGGGACAGCGTCTGGTCCACGTCCTCGCGGCTGGCGCAATTGCAGGCCAAGGTCACGCCGTCGAAGCGTCCCGGGTCGCCCAGGCGCTCCTCGGGCAGGTGCGCGTCCTCCAGCAGAGCCTTGCGCGGGTACAGAGCCAGGACCACTGGTCCGCACTGGTAGAAGCGGATGTCTCCCTGGCTGATGGCCGAGGGGGCAAGCCCCAGGCCCTGCTCGTAAAACGCCGAGGCGCGGCTCAGGTCGTCCACGCCCAAAGTCACGGTGGTGAGGCGAAGATTCATGCTTTCTCCTTGCGTTGCATCAGCGCCATGTCCGCCAAGGCGTTGATGACGCTTGCGGCCAGGGCCGAGCCGCCCTTGCGGCCCTCGATGGTGATGAACTGTACGCGATCCTGGGCCAGAAGCAAAGCCTTGGATTCCGCAGCGTTGACAAAGCCCACAGGCATGCCCACAATGAGCGCCGGGGCTGCGCGCCCGGCCTCTATGTGCTCCAGCAGGCGCAGAAGCGCCGTTGGCGCATTGCCGATGACGTAAATTTCCGGCTCCAGCCGCTCCACGGCAAAGTCCATGGCCGCACGGGCGCGGGTGCTGCCCTGCGTTTGCGAAAGGGCCAGCACCTCGGGATCGCGCATGAGGCAGCGCACAGAGCAGTTGAGCGCGTCCATGCGCCGGTCCGGGATGCCCGCGCGGGCCATTTCCGTGTCCGTCACCAGGATGCAGCCCCTGTGAAGCGCGGCCAGCCCAGCCTCCACAGCCCCGGGATGGAAGCGCACAAGGTCCAGCATCTCAAAATCCGCCGAGGTGTGGATCATGCGCCGCACCACCTGCCACTGCGCGCCCTGGTAGGGCCTGGGCTCCGGCACCTCGGAGTCGATGATGCGCAGGGACTCGGTCTCGATATCCTGGCCGAGCCTGATGTCGCGCACGGCAATATTCTCCGGGGTCATGTGGCTCACTTCACGCCTCCTGATTCAGATAATAAGACATGCGGCAGCCCGGCCACTATGGCCGCCCCGGCGGAAGCACCGATGCGGTCGGCTCCGGCTGCGAGCATTCGCAGGAAATCGTCCGCCGTGCGGATGCCCCCGCTGGCCTTCACGCCCACATGCTGTCCTACCACGCGGCGCATGAGCGCAACATCGGCCTCGGTGGCCCCACCACGCGCGAATCCCGTGCTGGTCTTGACGAAGGCCGCGCCCGCATCCACGGACAGCCGACAGGCCAGCTCCTTTTCAGCATCGGCCAGCAGGCACGTCTCCAGAATCACCTTCACGGGCGCTCCGGCGCAGGCCCGAACCACCTCGGCCACATCCTGGCGCACCAGATCCGCCTCGCCACTTTTTAACGCTCCTATGTTCAACACCATATCCACCTCGGCTGCGCCCTGCTCCACGGCCAGCCCAGCCTCATGCGCCTTGGCCAAGGTCTGCGATGCGCCCAGGGGAAACCCGACCACGGTAATCGCCAGAGGTTGCGCGCCGCGCAGGCAGACCACCGCGCGCGGCAAATGCCACGGGTTCACGCACACGGCCTTGAAGCCATAGGCCACAGCTTCCGCGCACAGGGCCTCGATTGCCGCAGCAGTGGCGTCTGGCGCAAGGAGGGTGTGGTCAATGAAGGCTGCGGCCTGGGCCGGAGATATAATCACCATTGGCCTCCTTGGCTTGGGTTGAGGGGCACACCTTCCGTGCCGGATGGAAGGTTGCACTATCCACTCTGCCAAGGCCAAGGTCAACAGTCCTCGCCACAACATTAAAATAAATTCTTTCAAAACATGCAGTTACACAATCATCTTTTCCTGTTGCCACAAGTTAAACACGATGTTAAACACCCGTTTTAATCCTCCCGCCAGGAGCAAGCCCATGCGTCGACTTCTGATCGTGCTGTGTGTTTGTACGCTCTGCGCCAACGTGTTCTCCGCCTGTGGCCGCAGCAAAAGCAAGGAACGCCCAGCTCCGGTGGTCACGGCCCAGGCCGAAATGCAGGACGCGCCCTATGTGCTCAACACTGTGGGCACCATAAAGGCCTCGGTTTCGGTAAACATCAAGAGCAAGTATGCCGCGCACATAAAAAAGGTCCACTTTGTCGAGGGCAGTCTGGTGAAGGCCGGGCAATTGCTGTTCACCATCGACCCCCGCATCAACGTCTTCGCGGATCAGCAGGCCGGAGCCACGCACCAGCGCGACAAGGTCGACTTCGAGCAGTTGGAGCGCGATCGCCAGCGCTACAAGGTCCTGGCCGAGCAGGACGTCATCAGCCGCGAATCGTATGAGGAGAAGAACACCGCCGCCCTGCGCGCCCGCAACGCCATGCGGGCCAGCGGGGCCGGGGCCTCACTGGCCCGGCAGAACCTGAGCTACAACACCATCACCTCGCCCATCGACGGTCGCATCGGGGCCGCGCTCATCGACGAGGGCACCTTCGTCAAGGACAAGGACGACATTCTGGCCGTGGTGAACACCACAACCCCGCTTGAAGTGAGCTTCGCCCTGCCGGAGCGCTACCTGCACGAGATCCGCAAGCACATGGCTCTGGGCCCCCTCACCGTGCAGGCCGCAGCCCCCGGCATGGAGAGCCACCCGGAAGTCGGCGTGCTGACCTTCATGGACAACCAGGTGGAGAGCGGCACCGGCACGGTGCGCATGAAGGCCCGGTTCGAGAACCCCGAGGGCCGCCTGTGGCCAGGTCAGTTCGTCACCGTGGGCCTGGTGCTCAAGACGGTCAAAAACGCCATAATCGTGCCCGACCGCGCCGTGCAGAACGGTCCCCAGGGAACATACGTGTTCGTGGTCAAGGACGGCAAGGCCGACATGCGCCCGGTGACCGTGGGCTTCCGGCTATACGGGGCGCTGGTGCTGGAGCAGGGCCTGGCCGCAGGCGAGACTGTGGTGGTCGAGGGCCATCTGCGCCTGGTTCCCGGTGCCAAGGTCGAGGCCACGCCCATGCAGCAGGCGCCCGCGCCCGGCGCACCGGCTGCACCCCCGGCGGAACACCAAGCCGCAGCCAACGCCACCAAGCCAGAATAGGCCCGGCCCCCATGAACACCAAGCTCTTCATCACCCGGCCTGTCATGACCACCCTGGTCATGCTGGGCCTGCTCTTCTTCGGCATCGCCAGCTACGTGAACCTGCCGGTGAGCTACCTGCCCACCGTGGACTTCCCGGTCATCCAGGTCACGGCCACCCTGCCCGGCGCGAGCCCCAAGACCATGGCGTCCTCCGTGGCTTCGCCCATGGAGCGCCAGTTCTCAGCCATCGCCGGCTTGGAGTCCATGAGCTCCACCTCAAGCCAGGGCCTCACCCAGGTTACGCTCATGTTCGAGCTCGGCAAGGACATCGACAAGGCCGCCATGGACGTGCAGGCAGCCATCACCAAGGCGCGCGGCAGCCTGCCAAACACCATGACCGACGAGCCCACCTTCGAGAAGGTCAACCCGGCGGATTCGCCCATCCTCTGGATGGCCATCAGCTCCAAATCGCTGCCGCTGCATACGGTGAACGACTACGCCACGACCTTCGTCACCCAGACCATCTCCATGATTCCCGGCGTGGCCAAGGTGCAGCTTTACGGCGAGCAGCAATACGCCGTGCGGATCCAATTGGACCCGCGCAAGCTCGGCGCAATGGGCATCGGCCTCGACGAGGTGGCCAACGCCATTGCGGCGGAGAACGTGAACCTGCCCATGGGCAGCCTGGACGGTCCGCACATGCAGACCAACCTGGACGCCGACGGACAGCTGAAACGCGCAGACAAGTACAGCCCGGTCATCGTTGCTTACAACGACAACATGCCCGTGCGCCTGGAGGACCTGGGGCGGGTGCAGGACAGCGCCAAGAGCGTCAAGACCGGCTCCTGGCTGAACAACGAAAAGACCATCTTCCTGGCCATCAAGCGCCAGCCCGGCAGCAACACCATCGACGTGGTGAACCGCATCAACGCCCAGCTGCCCCTCATCCGCAGGCAGCTTCCGGCGGCCATCGAGCTGCGCGAGACCTACGACATGAGCAAGCCCATCAAGGAATCCGTGGACGACGTGAAGTTCACCCTCGGACTTTCCGTGGCCCTGGTGGTGCTCGTGGTGTTTCTGTTTTTGCGCAACATCCCCGGCACGGTGATCTCCGCGGTGGCCATTCCCTTCTCCATCGTGTCCACCTTTGCGGTGATGTACTTCATGCGCTTCACCCTGGACAACTTCTCGCTCATGGCCCTCACCCTGGCCGTGGGCTTTGTGGTGGACGACGCCATCGTCATGCTGGAGAACGTGGTGCGGCACATGGAAATGGGCAAATCGCCCATGGAGGCCGCCCTGGACGGCGCCAAGGAGATCGGCCCCACCATCCTGTCCATGACCATCTCGCTGGCCGTTGTGTTCGTGCCAATCCTGTTCATGCCGGGCATCATCGGGAGAATCCTGAATGAATTTGCTGTTGTCATCACGGCGGCCATTCTCGTGTCCGGTCTGGTGTCGCTTACGCTCACGCCCATGCTCTGCTCCCGCTGGCTCAAATCCGGCAGCCACCTGGAGCACAGGGACCCGCTGTTCGACAAGGTGCTGGCCTTTTACCGCCGCACCCTGCACTACGCCCTGGACCATCGCCGCAAGACCATGATTGCCTCAGGCGTGCTCTTTCTAGCCACCATCGTACTCTTCGTGCTGGTGCCCAAGGGCTTTCTGCCCTCGGACGACATGGGCTACCTCTTCGGCATCGTGGAAGGCCCACAGGGCGTCTCCTTCGATGACCAGGCCAAGGCCCAGAACGCCCTCACCCCCCTGCTGCTTGCGGACCCGGACGTGCGCGACGTCATCCAGGTTGTGGGCACCGGCACCACCAACCAGGGCTACACCGTCGTGTTCCTGAAGGAGCATCGCAAAGCCACTGCGGATCAGGTTCTGGCCCGGATACAGCCCAAGCTCCAGTCTCAGCCGGGGCTTCTGGCCTTTGTGCAGAACCCGCCCATGATCCGCATGAGCGGCAAGCCCAGCAAGGGCTTGTATCAGTTCACCCTGCTCTCGCCCGATACAGGCGTGCTCTACAAAGCTTCCAACGAACTCGTGCTGGCCCTGTCCAAGGTCAAGGGCCTGGCGCACGTGACAAGCGACCTGCAGAACAACGCCCCCCAGGTGGACCTCAAGATCAACCGCGACCTGGCCACCACCCTGGGCGTAACCGCCGAGGCCATCGAGACCGCGCTGTACTCGGCCTATGCCGGGCGGCAGATCTCCACCATTTATGCGGAGAACGATTCCTACAAGGTCATCCTTGAGCTGCTGCCGGAGTATCGCCAGGACCCGCGCGCCCTGTCCATGCTGTACGTGCGCGCCAAGTCCGGCAAGCTGGTGCGCCTGGATGCCCTGGTGGACGCGCAGGAAGGCACCGGCCCCATCACCGTGACCCACTCCGGCCAGTTGCCCTCGGTCACCATCTCCTTCGACCTGGAGCCAGGCGTTTCTCTGGGCGACGCCATGGCCCGCGTGCAGGAGACCTCGCACAAGACCCTGCCCGACACAGTGAACGCTGTGTTCGAGGGCACGGCAAGCTCCTTCAAGGGGTCCATGGGCACGGCTGGCTTCCTGCTGCTCGTGGCCATCGTGGTCATCTACATCATCCTGGGCTGCCTGTATGAGAGCTTCATCCACCCCATCACCATCCTGTCCGGCCTGCCCTCGGCAGCCATGGGCGGGCTGCTCTCGCTGCTGCTCTTCGGCGCTGAACTGAACCTGTACGGCTTCGTGGGCATCATCATGCTCATCGGAATCGTGAAGAAAAACGCCATCATGGTGGTGGACTTCGCAATAGAGGCCGAGAAGACTGGAATGCCTCCGGCTGAGGCCGCCTTCGAGGGCTCGCTCGTGCGCTTCCGGCCCATCATGATGACGACCATGGCCGCCATCATGGGCGCCATGCCCATCGCCCTGGGCTTTGGCGCTGGCGCCCAGGCGCGCAGGCCCCTTGGCCTAGTTGTGGTGGGCGGCCTGGTGCTCTCGCAGGTGGTGACGCTCTACCTTACCCCGGTGTTCTACACCTACATGGATGATTTCAATAAGTTCATGAAGGACAAGGGGTTCACCGGGCTTATGCGCCATCTCCGCAACCACCCGCGCTGGGCCTGGGCTGGCGGGTTGCTGGAGAACGGGCTGAACCGCCTGCATGGACGCATGTCGCGCTTCGGCTGGTACCGGCGATTTGTTGGCGGAGTCCAGGCCCGGCACGAGCGCTGCTGCGCCCGCGTCGAACTGGCGCGCGACTGGCTGAGCCGCGCCTGGGGGCTCATCCGCACCGGCAAGTACGAGTCCAAGGTGGACCTGCGCCAGGGGCTGCGCGACCTCGTGCGGCCCAAGGACAAGCGGTAAAGACGAAGCGAGGGGCTCTTGCCCCTTTCATCCCGCCAGAGAGCTTCACCGTCGGCGGGCGCAGACGGTCAGGCCAGCGGCCATTGCCCCTTCGGCCTGGAGCGCTTAGGCCCGGCGCACTGTAGCGGCCATGCCGGTCAGACGGCTTCGCCCTCTTCCAGACGATAGCCGATGCCCGTCTCCGTGCGCAGGAAGCGCGGCCTGGCCGGGTCAGGCTCGATTTTGTGGCGGAGCTGGTGGACGTAGATGCGCGGATAGTGGGACTGGTCCTCGCGCGCGCTGCCCCATACCTCCTTGAGGAGCTGGCGGTGCGTCACCACCTTGCCCGCGTGGCGCACCAAAAAGGCAAGCAGCTTAAATTCAATGGGCGTGAGGCGGACCTCCTGCCCGGCCATGCGGACCCGGCGCGCGGGCAGGTCCACCACAAGCTCTCCGCAGCGGAACACGGGGTCGGGCGCAAGGCCGCCGCCATTCTGGACGGCATGCCTCAAGGCCACGCGCATGCGCGCGGAAAGCTCGCCCACGCCGAAGGGCTTGATGAGGTAATCGTCGGCCCCGGCGTCCAGGGCGTCGATTTTGTCCTGCTCCTTGCCGCGGGCGGAGAGCACCAGGATGGGCGTGGCCGTCCATTCTCGGATGCGCCGGATGACCTCCAGCCCGTCCATGCCCGGCAGGCCCAGGTCAAGCAGGATGAGGGCGGGCTGGTGCGAGGCGGCCAGGCCCAGGCCTTCCTCTCCGCTTTCGGCCTCGATGAGCTTGAAGTCCCGGCTTTCCAGGTAGGCCCGCAAAAAGCAGCGGATGGGCGCCTCATCCTCGATCACCAGCACAGGGATCTTGTCCGCACTCACGAAGCCTCCTCGTCCTTGTCAGCATCCTGGTCGGGCAGCAGGCGTTTGCGCGGCGCGGGCAGGGTCACGATGAACGCGGCTCCGCCGTCTGCGCGGTTCTCCGCCCGGATGGCCCCGCCATGCACCTGTGCAATGGCCCGGCAGATGGCCAGGCCAATGCCGTAGCCCTTGCGCCCGCCAGTCGGACCGCCAGCCCCCTGTCCCTGATAGAACAGGTCAAAGACCTTTTCCCTCTCGTCCGGCGCCAGTCCTGGTCCCCTGTCCGCCACCTCGATCTCCACGCCGCCGCCGCTGTTCCGGGCGGCCCGAGCGGCGATGGCCACGGGCGAACCCTGGGGCGTGTACTTAGCGGCATTCTCCAAGAGGTTCAGCAGGAGCTGCTCCATGAGCACCCCGTCCACTTCCACAAGAGGCAGGTCCCCCGGGACGTCCATCTGCAGCTCACGCCCGGCCAGGTGCTTCTCCACCAGCCTAAGGGCTGCGCCCAGGGGCTCCTCAATGGATTGGAGTTGCAGGTCGGGCTTCAAGGTGCCGGACTCAAGCTTGGTCATGCGCAACAGATTGGAGATGAGCCGGGACAGGCGCTCGGCCTCGTCGTAGATGTTCACGGCAAGCGCCCGGCGCTGCTCGGTGGCCAGGGTCTCGCCCACGGCGGCCAAACTGTCCGCCGAGCCCATGATGGCCGCCAACGGGGTTTGCAGGTCGTGGGTGACGGAGGACAAGAGCGAGGCCTTGAGGCGCTCGGTCTCGGCCTCCATCTGGGCGTGCAGGCTCTCGGTTTCCAGCCGCTCCACCTCCAGGGCGAGCGCCACCTGCCGGGCCAGGGTCTCGATCATGTGCGTCTGCTCGGGCGAAAACAGCGCGCCCTCGGTCTCGGGCCGCAGGCCCAGCACGCCCAGGGTGCCTTTGAGGCCCACGAACGGCACATACAGCGCGCCGCTGGTGGGCAGGGTGCTGGTGCCAAGCCCTGCGGGCTGCCCATTGGCGAAGACCCACTGGGCCACGCTTTCACCCTTATTGGTGACGCGAAAGGCGTCCTTGTCGCCCACGTGCTCCTTGAGATGCCCCTCGTAGTCGGGCAGGAAGGCCAGAGCTCTGCACACGAACAACTGGGACAGGTGCTCGATGGCGATGCGCAGAAGCCTTTCCGTCCCGCGCGAGGCGGCCAGCTCGCGGGAGAGGGCCAGCACCACCTGAGTACGGGCCTCGCGGGCTCGGGCGGCCTCTGCCTGCTGACGCACCTGCGCCGTGAGGCGGCTCATGACCAGGGCAACCACGAACATGATGGCGAAGGTGAACAGGTACTGTGTATCGGAGACGGCCAGGCTGAAAAGCGGAGGCACGAAGAGCACGTCGAAGCAGAGCACCCCCAGGGCCGAGGACAGGATGCCCGGCCCCTGGCCGTGGCGGCTGGCGATGTACATGGTGCCCACGAGATAGACCATGATGAGGTTGGCCAGCTCGAAGTACGGGAACATGATGAAGCACAGGGCGGAGCAGACGGTCACGGCGAGCAGGCTCTGGCCGTATCCCTTCCAGTCCACGGGCGAAGGCCTGGCAGGCGCGGCCTGGGGCCTTGGGCCGTCGCCCTCGTCCCCCCGGATGACCTGCACGTCGATCTCGGCGCTCCTGCGGATGAGATCATCCACCGGGCTGCCGAGCACCATGTCCATGAGCCTTGGGCGCACCGGCTTGCCTATGACGATGGTCGAGATGTTGCGGGAGCGCGCCAGGGTCAGGATCTCCTCGGTAATGCTCCGGCCCGAAAGCGTGACCACCTCCGCGCCCAGCCGCTCGGCCAGGCGCAGGTTTTGCACCACCTGGTTGTGTCGCGGATCCGAGGGGGAAAGCGGCTGCGTCTCCACATAGGCCGCTATCCACTGGGCGTGCTGGCTGGCGGCCATGCGCTTGGTGGCCCGCACGAGCCGGGCCGAGGTGGGGCTGGGGCCCACGCAAACCAGCAGCCTGCCCGAGGTGGGCCAGGTGACCTCGATTGCCTGGCCCTTGCGGTAGACGCATACTTCGGTGTTCACGCGGTCGGCCACCACGCGCAGGGCCAGCTCGCGCAGGGCGGTGATGTTGCCGGGGCGGAAGAAGTTCTTCTCTGCGGCCTCGGCCTGGCGCGGGATGTACACCTTGCCTTCGCGCAGGCGCTTCAGGAGGTCGTCCGGGGGCAAGTCCACCAGCACGAGTTCCTCGGCCTGCTCCAGCATGGAATCGGGCACGGTCTCGCGCACGGGAATGCCGGTGATCTGCGACACCACGTCGGAGATGCTCTCCACATGCTGCACGTTCATCGTGGTGTAGACGTCAATGTTGTGGTCGAGCAGCTCCAACACGTCCTGCCAGCGCTTCTCGTGGCGAGAGTCCGGCGCGTTGGTGTGGGCCAGCTCGTCCACAAGCACCAGGGCGGGCCTGCGGGCCAGCGCCCCGTCCAGGTCGAACTCGGTGAGCGTGTGGCCCTTGTACTCAACCTGCACGCGGGGCAGCAGCTCCAGTCCGGCCAAGAGCGCCTCGGTCTCGCCCCGGCCATGGGTCTCCACCACTCCGGCCAGCACGTCTCGCCCTTCAGCCTGCTGGGTGTAGGCCTCGGTAAGCATGGAGTAGGTCTTGCCCACGCCGGGCGCAGCGCCGAAGAAGATGCGCAGCTTCCCGCGCCTGCGGCGCTTGTCCTCTCTATCCGCCAGCGCCAGCAGCGCTTCGGGGTCAGGGCGGCGTGCGCCGTTTCTGACTTCGTTCATGTTTGGCTCCCAGGCCTATTGCTTGCCCGTATTCTGGGCTTTTCCGGCAAGCGAATCAAGGTCCCGGTTAAGCATCAGAACGTTCACCCGCTCCTCGCCCAGGAAGCCCAGTTGGCGGCCTTCTGTGCGCTTGGCCACCAGGGCGCGCACGGACGGCTCATCCAGGCCGCGTTCCCGCGCCACCCGCACCAACTGATACTGAGCCGCCGCCGGGCTGATGTGCGGATCAAGCCCCGACCCCGAGGCTGCCACCAGTTCCTGGGGCACAGGCCCATCGCCGTGAGTGTTGCGGAGGGCCTCGGCGCGCTCGGCCACGTTCTTGAGCCGTTGCGGGTTGGTGGGACCAAGGTTGGATCCGCCGCTGGCCGCCGCGTTGTACGGTTGCGGTGATGTGGCCGAAGGCCGGCCCCAGAACATGCCGGGGCCGCTGAACTGCTGGCCGATGAGTTCGGCCCCGACGACCTTGCCGCCGGAAGTGACAAGACTGCCGTTGGCCTGACGCGGGAAGAGCGCCTGGGCCATGCCCGTCACCATTGCCGGGTAGGCAAGGCCTGAGATGAGGGACAACGCCACAAGCATGAGGCAGGCGGGGCGCAGGGTGTGCAGGATGTCGCGGATCATGATGTCCTCCTTATGCCAGGCCGCAGGCTGAAAGCGCCATATCGATGAGCTTGATGCCCACGAAGGGGACGATGAGTCCGCCGCCGCCGTAGATGATGAGGTTGTCGCGCAGCACTGTGCCCGCCCCAGCGGGCTTGTAGGCTACGCCGCGCAGGGCCAGCGGGATGAGCCCCACGATTACGAGCGCGTTGAAGATGACCGCCGAGAGGATGGCGCTCTGCGGGGTGGCGAGACCCATGACGTTGAGTGCCCCCAAGGCCGGGTACGTGCCCACAAAGGCTGCCGGGATGACGGCGAAATACTTGGCGATGTCGTTGGATATGCTGAAGGTGGTGAGCGCCCCGCGCGTCATGAGGAGCTGCTTGCCGATCTGCACGATCTCCATGAGCTTGGTGGGGCTGGAGTCCAGGTCCACCATGTTCCCGGCCTCCTTGGCGGCCTGGGTGCCGGTGTTCATGGCCACGCCCACGTCGGCCTGGGCCAGCGCCGGGGCGTCGTTGGTGCCGTCGCCGGTCATGGCCACCAGCCGTCCCTCGGCCTGTATCTTGCGGATAAGCGCCAGCTTGGTCTCGGGCTTGGCCTCGGCCAGGAAGTCGTCCACCCCGGCCTCGGCGGCGATGGCCGCAGCGGTGAGCGGGTTGTCGCCCGTGACCATTATCGTCTTGATGCCCATGCGCCGGAGTTCCGCGAATTTCTCGCGGATGCCGCCCTTGACGATGTCCTTGAGCCCCACGGCTCCCAGAACCCGCACGCGGCCCTGGGTCTTCTCCGCCACGAGCAGCGGGGTGCCGCCCTCTGAGGCGATGTCCTGCACGAATCCGGCGACAGCCTCTGGAAACACGCCGCCCGCATCGGCCACCAGGCGCTCGATGGCGTCCGGCGCGCCCTTGAGCAGGCTTCTGCTTCCAGGAAGGTTCACTCCGCTCATGCGCGTTTGGGCGGTGAAGGGGATGAAGGTTGCGCCAAGGCTTCCCACGTCGCGCTGGCGAATGCCGAACTTCTCCTTGGCCAGCACCACGATGCTGCGGCCCTCCGGGGTCTCGTCCACCAAACTGGAGAGCTGCGCCGCATCGGCCAGTTCGGCCTCGGTGACGCCCGGCGCGGGCAGGAAGGCCGAAGCCTGGCGATTGCCCAGAGTGATGGTTCCGGTTTTGTCGAGCAGGAGCACGTCAACGTCGCCGGCGGCCTCCACCGCACGGCCGCTCATGGCGATGACGTTGGCCTGGATGAGCCTGTCCATGCCTGCGATGCCTATGGAGGACAAAAGACCGCCGATGGTGGTTGGCGCGAGGCAGACGAAGAGCGCGGTCAAAACCGTGATGGTGATGGCCGTCCCCTTGCCTGCGGCGTTAACGCTGTACAACGAGAAAGGCAGCAGGGTGGCGCACACCAGCAGGAAGATGATGGTGAGCGCGGCGAGCAGGATGTTCAGGGCGATCTCGTTTGGCGTCTTGCGGCGCTTGGCCCCCTCCACCATGCTGATCATGCGGTCAAGAAAGGTCTCGCCGGGGTCGGCGCTGATGCGCACCACGATAGAGTCGGACAGCACCCGCGTGCCGCCAGTGACGGCGCTCCGGTCGCCACCGGCCTCGCGGATGACGGGCGCGCTCTCGCCGGTGATGGCGCTCTCGTCGACTGACGCCACGCCGTCAATGATTTCGCCGTCGCAGGGGATGGTCTCGCCGGTCTGAACAAGCACGATGTCGCTCTTGCGCAGGGCCGTGGAGGACACGCTCTCGCTGGCGGAATCGCGGGATTCGCCCATGAGCCTGCGGGCCGGAGTCTCGGCCCTGGCCTGGCGCAACGTCGCCGCCTGGGCCTTGCCACGCCCCTCGGCCATGGCCTCGGCAAAGTTGGCGAAGATGACCGTGAACCACAGCCATAGCGAAATGGCCAGGATGAAACTCGCCTTTTCCTCGCCCGTGCCGCCCGTCCATTCGAGAAAGCCGGCCTGAAGGAACAGCACGGTGGTCAGCATGCTGCCAATGTACACGGTGAACATGACGGGATTGCGCACCTGAACGCGCGGGTCCAGCTTGCGGAAGGAGTCCAGCGCGGCGGCCCGCACGATGGCCGGGTCGAAGAGAGGACGCCCGGCGGATTTCTGTGCCTTGATGGTCATATGATTCATGCTCCTTGGCAGGGCTAGCGCCCGAGCATCTGAAGGTGTTCCACGATGGGGCCAAGGGCCAAGGCCGGGATGAAGGTCAGCGCGCCCACCACGAGCACCACCGATACAAGCAGGCCGCAGAACAGCGGCTTGTGCGTGGGCAGGGTGCCCGCGCTTGCAGGAACCATCTTCTTGCCCGCCAGCGAACCGGCCAGGGCCAGCACCGGGATGGCCAGCCAGAAGCGGCTGGTGAACATGACGAATCCGCCCAGCAGGTTGTACAGCGCGTTATTGGCGGAAAGCCCCGCAAAGGCGCTGCCGTTGTTGTTGGCCATGCTCGAGAAGGCGTACAGAATCTCACTGAATCCATGCGCGCCGGGGTTGGCCACGGCCCCGCGCCCCAGCTCTGTCAGCACCGCCCAGGCCGTGCCCATGAGCACGCCAAAGAGCGGCATCATGATGATGACGGAGCACATCTTGGTTTCAAAAGCCTCGATCTTCTTGCCCAGGTATTCCGGCGTACGGCCCACCATGAGTCCGGCCACGAACACCGCGATGATGGCGAACACCAGCATGCCGTAAAGCCCGCTGCCCACGCCGCCGAACACAACCTCGCCCAGCTGCATGAGCACCATGGGGACCATGCCGCCAAGGGGCGTGAAGGAGTCGTGCATGGCGTTCACCGCGCCGCAGGAGGCGGCTGTGGTGACGGTGGCGAAGAGCGCGGAGTTCAGAATGCCGAAGCGCAGCTCCTTGCCCTCCATGTTCCCTGTGAATGGTCCCCCGGTGATGGCCGCCACCTGGGGCACGCCCTGACTTTCGGCCCACCAGCACAAGACAATAAAACCCAAGAAAAGTGTCGTCATGGCATAGATCAGCACCCACCCCTGGCGCTTGTCGTTCACCATACGGCCAAAAGCGTGGCACAGGCCCGCCGGAATGATGAGGATGGCCAGCATCTCCAAAAGGTTCGAAAGCGGAGTGGGATTCTCGTACGGATGGGCGCTGTTGGCGTTGAAGAAGCCGCCGCCGTTGGTGCCCAGCATCTTGATGGCCTCCTGCGAGGCTATGGGCCCGCGCATGATGGTCTGCTCCGTGGCTGTGACGGGCGCAGGCTTGAGCGTGGGGTCGGCCTTGAAGTCGTCCGCGCTGGGCGGGATCTCATAGGCCACGGACTCGGTAAGCGTGGCGTTCACCGCGCCTGCGAAGGTCTGGGGCACGCCCTGCCAGCAAAGCGCCAGGGACAAGACCATAGCCAGCGGCAGCAGGATGTACAGTGTGGAGCGAACCAGGTCGGCCCAGAAATTGCCGATTGCGCGCGTCTCGCGCCGGGTGAGGCCCCGGATAAGCGCCGTCAGTACCGCAATGCCTGTGGCCGCAGACACGAAGTTGTGCACGGTGAGGCCCAGCATCTGGGTCAGGTGGCTCACAGCGCTCTCGCCGCCGTAGGCCTGCCAGTTGGTGTTGGTGGTGAAGCTCATGGCCGTGTTGAAGGCCAGGTCCGGCGCCATGCCCGCCAGGCCTACCGAGTTGAGGGGAAGCAAGGCTTGAGCACGGAGCAGAATATACAACGCGGCGAAGCCGACCATATTGAACAAGAACATGGCCAATGCGTACATCTTCCAGTCCATCTCCTGGGCCGGATCAACGCCGCAGACGCGGTACAGACCTCGCTCCAGCCAGCCAAGAACGCGGGCAAGGGGGTGGTCGCGGCCCTCAAGCACGGCGGCCATGTGTTTGCCCAGTGGCCAGGACAGGCCCAGCAGGAGTACAAGGAAAACGCAAAGCTGCGCAAAGTCTATGGCGGACATCATTCGAAGGCCTCCGGGTTCAGCAGGGCCACGCCGAGGTAGGCCAGCAGTGCCAGCACCACTATGCCTGCGAGAATGGTGATGGCGCTCATGAGCCTATCTCCCGCACGCGCTCCACCAGCCGCACGAGGCCAAGGGTGGCCGCCACCGCAAACAGGGCCAACAGGCCGCAGGCGAGGTCGGAGGGGTTGTTCAACAATTCCATGTTTGCATGCCTCCTCCCAGCATCACGCCGGGTTCTTGTGTGGAGGAATAGCACTGCCCGAGTAAGAGAGGTGTAGGAAATTAGAGGTGCGGTGTAAGATTTGTGTAAGATTTGTAGGTTTCGAAGGGATGAGCAATCATTCCGTCTCATTGCGGGAGAGGAAGCGGAGAGACGCTGAGACAGCAGGGAAAGGGGTTTCACTGGCGCTAACCATTGTAAGCAGCGGCAGAAGCCCCCTTCGGCCGGTCAAACCTACCCAGGCGTCAAGCAGAATGGAGTCCACAACCGACAACGCGGAAGCCACCGGCCCTGCGCTGGCCAAAGACAACAAAAAAAGAGCCCGACCTTGTGGCCGGGCTCTAGGAATCAAGGGAAGCTGTAAACTACTTGTTCAGGGCGCGTTCCTGGGGGAACACGGGCAAGTAGCGGTAAGACAGACTCATGACAATGACGCCGTAGGCAACGATCATGCCGCAGGTCGACCACTCAGTCCAGTTCGGGTAGTAGAACTGCCAGGAATCGAAGGGCATCACCGGGATGGCGATGGCCTGGACCGTGAACAGGTAGCGGTTCAGGGTCACGCCGATACAGTCCAGAATGCCTGCAGTGTACAACAGCGTGGGGTTGTTGCGGATGCTCGGAGTGATGAGCATGATGGCCGGAACCAAACCGCACAGGATGATCTCGGTGAACATCAGCCACTTGCCGTAGATGATGCCGTAGAACATCTGATCGAAGGTCATGCCGACGCTGGGCAGGAAATTGTTGGCCCAGGCCCAGGTGTCCAGGATCTTGAAGAAGATGTAGACGGTGAGCATGGTGCCGGCAATTTTGCCCATGAGGGCCTTGGTCTTGAAGTCAACCAGCTTGCGGCCGGTCATCTTTTCCATGAGCGTGCAGCACAGAACTGTGAAGATGGGCCCGGAGCCGACAGCGGAAAGGACGAACAGGAAGAACGTCCAGGGCCAGATGAAGAAGCCCTCTCGGAAGGCATAGGGACGGCCCATGAGCACACCGTACATGCCGCCCAGGGAACCCTGGTGGAACGTGGACAGGAACGCGCCGATGCCGGCGAAGAGAGCCATGTTCACGTGCATGTTGTGGGCAAGGTGGTGCAGGAAGGGGATCTTGTTCAACTGCTTCTGCTCAAGGATCAGGGGAACGTACTCGATGATGAGCACCAGGCAGTAGCAGGTGATGCAGAAGATGACTTCCGTCAGCATGGAGTGGACGTTGGGGTGCCAGTAGCCGAACCATGCACGGATCGGCTGACCGATGTCCATGGTGAGGACGAGCATGGCGCCCGAGTAGCAGATAAACCCGATGATTACCGTCAGGTTGATGATATTTTTAAGCTGGTCGATTTTCAGAATATACTTGAGGAATCCGGTGAAGAACGCACCAGCGCCCAAGGCGATGACCGCCAAGTCGAAGGTGATCCACAGTCCGAATCCGAAGTAGTTGTCCAGTCCGGTGACAACGATGCCCTTGGCGAAAATCAAGATCATCGCATAAAGGCCGAACAGGAAGAACGCAGTGACGAAACCCATCCACAGCGCGAATTTGCCGAAGGAGCAGCGCTCCACACCATCGGGAAAGAGTGCCCTATCCATATGCGCCCCCTAGGAATGCTTCTTTTCAGCCCCGGCCTTGCCGGTGGCGGCGTAGTTATCGCCCAGTTTGCGCACCCACTCGCGCTTGCTCACGTAGTACACCTGCGGGGCCAGGCCCAGCTTTTCAAGCAGGCGGTAGGCGTTTTCGCCCTTGGCCAACTCATGCACCTTGTGCTCCGGGTTTTTGATATCACCGAAGGAGATGGCGCCGGTGGGGCACACTTCCGCGCAAGCGGGCATGTAAGCACCATCAGCCAGAGCTTCGGGATTGCCGCCTTCCTGACGAGCCTTGTCCTTGGCCTTCATAAGCCGGGTGTGGCAGAAGTTGCACTTCTCAACCACACCGCGAGGACGGACAGAGGTGTTGGGAGACAGCGTCTTCTCCATGCCCTTCGGGAAAATGGGGTCTTCCCAGTTGAAGTAGCGGGCATGGTACGGGCAGGCGGCCATGCAGTACCGGCAGCCGATGCAACGCGGATAGATCTGGCTGACGATGCCGCCTTCCTCGTTCTTGTCCGTGGCGATAACGGGGCACACGGGCACACAGGTGGGGTTGCCGCACTGCATGCATGGGCGAGGCAGGTAAGCGATCTCGGCATCCGGAGCGGCCTTCTTGTTGGAAAGCTCATACACGAGCATCCAACTCAAGGTGCGCAACTTGTTAGACGCATCGACCATGGGGGCGATATTGTTCTCGACCTGGCAGGCTGTCATGCACGCGCCGCAGCCCGTGCACTTGTCCAGGTCAATGACCATGCCCCACTTGATGTTGAATTCTTTGGCTTTCATCGTGGTCCCCCTAAACCTTCGCGACGGTGACGGTGGAGCCAGCCCACACCTTGAGGCCCGTGCCTGCTTCGTCGCTCACCGTGAGGATCTTGTAGACGTTCTCGCCCTTGCCCTTGGTGAACTCGTCCCACGCGCTGCGGCCAAAGCCCAGGAGCACGGCAACCGTATTGGCGGCAACGCCCTCGCTCACATGCACACGGGCCTTGATCTCGCCGCTTCCGGAGGTGAGCTTCACCTTGTTGCCCTTGGCAACGCCCAGCTTCTTGGCCGTGGCGCCGTTCATCTGAACAAAGAGGTCTTTGCCCACAAGTTCGGTATCGCGCAGGGTCACGAGGTTGGCGGGAGGGGTAGCCAGGGAGGCGGTGCCGTAGGCCAGACGGGTGACCGGGGCCAGGGCCACGGCCTTCTCGTCGGTCTTGACGGGAACAGCCTTTGCCAGGGCGCCAGCGCCCAGGGTCAGGGCGCCGCCCTTGGCTTCGCCGTTCCAGATGCCGCCAGCGGCCAGAGCGTCGAAGTCGCCGCCCAGAGCCGTAGCCTTGGCCTTGATGACATCAGCGTAGGTATCGAAGCCCAGGGACAGGCCGAGCTTCGCAGCAGCGGCCAGGAGCACGTCAACAGGATCCTTGCAGTCCGCAACAGGCTTTGAAACCACAGGCTTGCCGGCCAGGTACGTGGGCTTGGACACGCCGTAAGGATTCATGGCGTCGTCAAAGCGCTCGTAGGGGTGCGGCGCGGGCAGGATGAGGTCGGCCAGGGCCGCGGTCTCATCCATGTAGGTGCTGAAGCTCACCTTGAAGCCGATATTGCCCATGGCTTTGGCCATTTCAGCGGCCTGGGGCAGGGCGAAGGCCGGGTTGGCTTCGTAGATCAGAAGCGCGCCCGGAGTAGCCTTGCCTGTGGCCACAGAGGCCAGGAAGCTACCTGCATCCTTGGCGTTCTCGCGGTCAGCCGCTGAAGCGATGGCCTTGGGGGCCGCGCCCAGAAGCGTCATGCCGCCCTTCTGGCCCACGCGGCCCAGAAGCACGTTGAGGGAGGCGGCGGCAACGAAGTCAAGGGCGCCGGCGCCCTGTCCGAAGGAGGCGCCAGCCACGATCAGCGGAGCCTTGGCGGCCTTGATCTTGGCGACGAGATCCTTAAGGACGTCGGCCTTGAGTCCGGTGGCGGCCTCAAAGGCTTCCGGCGTGTACTTGGCGACCAGCGCCTTGTAATCGCCGAAGTCGGCAGCCGAGGAAACCGCACCTGCGGCGATCAACTGATTGGCAAGGGCCAGGGCGAAGGTCGCCATGGCGGTGGGGGGCACAGCCACCCACTTGTCGCAAACGCTGGCGGTGTTGTTCAACACCGGGCCAGCGTAGATGTACTGAGCGGTAGCCGCGCCGCCGGTGGGGCGGGTGGCGGCGAACGCCTTCTGGTTGGCCACTGTGGTGCCCCAGGAGTCAAGCGCATCCGCGCCGATCATGAGCACCAGGTCCGAACCCTCGATGTCGAAGCCGGGCTGTCCGTTGCCGCCCATGAGCTTCACGCCCTTGGTGGCGGTGAACATCTCGCCGGGCATGACATAGAAGCCGGTGCTGCCCAATCCGGCCAGCATGGCGCTCAACACTTCGTTGGCGGTGCCGGTCTCGTCGCCGCTGATGGCGGCGATCTTGCCGTCCTGCCCCTTGAGGGGGGTCAGCTTCTCAACGAGCATGGCCTCGGCTTCTTCCCACTTAATGGCCTCGTACTTGCCTTCGCCCACCTTCTTCATGGGCGACTTCACGCGGGCCGGGCTGTACATGAGCTGAGCGCCGCCCGTGCAAATGGGGCACACGCCGCCTTTGCTCATGGGATTGGCGGTGTTGCCAATCGCGGCAAAGGGCAGCCCGCCAACGGTCTTCACCTTCACGGCGCAACCGGCTGGGCACAGTTTGCTCAAGGCGGACTTGGCTTTCACCTCGCCCTTGTTCAGGCGAGGGATCCAGCCCCAATTCTGGGACCAGATGGACACATCGTCCAGGCTCTGCCAGATGACAGGCGTGAACAGGGTGCCTGCAACGCCTCCCATTACGATTTTGACGAATCCTCTGCGATCCAAACCCATCTTACGCACCCCTCTTTTACTTGTGGCAGACGTGACAGGCGTTGCTGACGCCGTTCTCGGCATGGCAGCGCTCGCACTGCCACATCTTCATCGTCTGCTTGCTGTATCCGGACAGCCTGTTCTCATAATAAACCGGCGGAGTGTCCGTCTTGCCGACATCGGGGTGGCAGGACTTGCACTCAAAGGACTCGTGCGCCTTGTGGCTGAAATACACGTTGTCTGGCTGGTACTGGTAGATGAGCCAAGGAACTTCCTTGCCCGTCTTGGCGTACTTCTCGACGTAAGCCACTTCCGCCGGGTCGGTTCCAATGACGTCTGCATGGCACTGCATGCAGCTTTCATTGTTCGGAAGCCCGGCAAAAGAGCCGTCATCACGGAACGTGTGACAGCTCGAACACTCCATGCCCTGCTCCTGGTGGACCTTATGGCTGAAGCGGATGGGCTGCGTCTTCTTGCTGTAAATCAAGTCAGGGAAGAGAACCCAGCCTGCGATAACTGCGGCCACAAAGCCGATCACGAAGGGCAACGCCCCCCCACACCCCTTGCACTGTTTCTTTTCCTCCATAACCTCGCCCCATCGCTCCTGTAGTTTCTGGTCAAATTTCGCCACGGAAAACTGCGTTTTCATAAAGGACCACGCTCTGGCGTGTCAAGGGCTTAGGAAAAAATTCACGAGTTCTCCTGTTTCACCCGCCCATAAACATCATCAAAACGTACAATATCGTCCTCTTCCAGATACGGCCCGCTTTGAATTTCAATGATCTCAAGCGGAACCTTACCCGGATTCGCCAGTCTGTGCGTGGTGGCCTTGGCGATATCCACGGCCTGATTCTCCACAAGCAAGCGCTCCACCCCATCGATCTCGACCAGCGCCGTGCCCGAAACCACCACCCAATGCTCGCTTCTATGGTGGTGCATCTGCAGGCTCAGCCGCGCGCCGGCCAGCACCTCTATGCGCTTGATCTTGTAGTGCTGCCCTTCCTCCAACACCGAATAGCTGCCCCAAGGACGCTTGACGGTAAGGTGGCTTTCCACCAGTTGGCTGCCCTGAGACTTAAGAAGCGCCACAACCTCTTTCACCCGCTGCACATCCGTGAGCGGGCAGGTAAGGGTGGCGTCGCGGGTCTGGATCATGATCATGCCGCGAAGGCCGACCACGGCCAGCTTGCCGCCTTTGGAGATGAGCAGGCAATCCCTGCAGTCCATGGCCAGCACGTCGCCCTGAATGACGTTGCCGGCCTCGTCCTTCTTGCCAAGGCGGTAGATGGCCTCCCAATTGCCCAGGTCGTCCCAGTCGAACCGGGCCTCCACCACCGCGATGTCCTCGATCTTCTCCGCAATGCCGTAGTCGACGGAAAGGTTGGGCAGGGCTCCGTAGCCGGAGACGAGCGCAGCTGCGCCGCGCCCGGACCACCAGGACCAAAGCTCCGGCGTGTGCGCGGCCACGGCGGACAGAAACTCCCGCGCGCGAAACACGAACACGCCGCTGTTCCAGTAATGGCGGCCGCTTTTCAAAAACTCGACGGCCTTTTCGAGCTTGGGCTTCTCGATGAAGCTCTCCACTTCATAGCCGCCCTCTTCCAGCTGCTTGCCCCTGGCGATGTAGCCGTAGCCGGTTTCTGGCTTGCGCGGCAGCACGCCAAAGGTGACGAAAAGCCCGCGCGCGGCCAAGCCCATGGCCTGATTGAGGGAGCTGCGGAAGCCTTCCAAATCCTCCAGAAGGTGGTCGGAAGGGAACACAGCCACCAGGGACTCGTCAGCAGCCTTGTCCTCAAGGGGCACGATGCGATCAAGCCCCAGCAGCACTGCGGGCAGGGTGTTGCGCGCCAGGGGTTCGGCCAGAACGTGGGCGTCCAGCACCGGGTTCAGGCTGCGCAGTTGGCTGCGAACCTCGAACACGTGCTCTTCGTTGGTCACCACCCAGACGTTCTGCGGCGCAAAGGCCGTGAGCACCCGGCGCACGGTCTGCTGCAGCAGGGTCAACTCGCCGTTCAGGGCCAGCAGTTGTTTGGGAAAAAGATTGCGCGAAAGCGGCCAAAGCCGGGTACCCGAGCCGCCCGCCAGAATAATGGCGTGCCGGGCGGGGGACTCCTTGGGTGCGTTGCGTTTTATCGGCATAGGACTCCCGGATGGGTTAGCCGCGCACGCCGCCATGGGGCGGGTCGCAGACAAAAGGCGAATCGATGTCCCTAAGCCGGGGCAACTGCCTGTCTTTGGGCGAAAGCAGGGGCTCCGCCTCGGGCCAGTCGATGCCGAGATCCGGGTCGTTCCAAAGGATGCCCGCATCGGCCTTTGAAGCATAGGGCGCGTCGACTTTATATACAAACTCGGCATCCGGGGTCAGCGTCACGTAGCCATGGGCGAATCCCCGCGGCAGAAACAGCCGGAGCATGTTCTCCGCCGAGAGCTCCGCGCTGAAATGCTGGCCAAAGGTAGGCGAGTCGCGCCGCAGGTCCACGGCCACGTCCAGCACGCTTCCGCGCACCACCCACACAAGCTTGGCCTGGGCAAAGGGCGGCAGCTGAAAGTGCAGCCCGCGCAGCACCCCTTTTCGTGCGGAGTATGCGTGGTTGTCCTGCACGAAGCGGGCCCCGATGCCCAGGGCGTCAAAGGCGGCCTCGCTGTAGGTCTCGAGAAAGAAACCACGCTCGTCGCGGAACACCTTGGGCTCCAGGAGCGCAAGCCCCGGCAGCCCGGTTTCGATCAGACGCATCGTCCAACGCCCCCCAGAGATAAGCTTCCCATGTGATAGACGCGTGTCCTACCTGAAATCACAGGCCAGCACAACCGCCCGCCGCAGAAGACCCTGGCCCCTTCCCTTTCACGCACGGGTCTGCTAGGTGTCACGGCCAGTAAGGCGCAGGCGCAGCTGTAACGCCCGCGCAGCCCACAACGGCGAGGGACCATGAATTCCCTGGACATAATCATCATAGCGATCGTCGGCCTTGTGGCCTTCCGGGGCTACCACCGCGGGCTCATCAAAGAGGCCGTGTCCTTGAGTTCGGTTTTCATCGGGCTTTTCGTGGCTTCGCATCTGCACGGCATCTTCGTGCCGCACCTCAAGGTCTACGTCACCAATCAGAACACGGTGCAGGCCCTCAGCTACCTCATCACATTCATCGGCACCCTGGTGGCCCTGTGGTTCCTGGTGCGCTTCCTCCAAGACGTGCTCAAGGTCGCCATGCTCACCGTCGTGGACAAGGCGGCAGGCGCGGCATTCGGCGCTGTCGAAGGGCTCCTGCTCTCCCTGGTGATGCTCCTGCTGCTCAAGGCCATGTTGCCCGGCACCAGCGTGGTCAAGCAATCCGCCTTTGCCCAGAAGACCGACCCGGCTCTGGTGCTCCTGGCGAACTTCACCCCGGCCCCCATCCGCGAGACCCTGGAGGAGGGCGGCTTCGCCCTGCCGAAGCCGGCCCCGCTGCCACCGCCCAAGCAGCAACAGCAGCAACAGAAAAAAAACAAAGAAAAGCAACATATCTAGCTGCGCGCCTGGCCGCAGAGCCGCAGGCTTGCGCAGCGAAGCGATGCAGAAACAAGGAGACCGGCCATGAGTTCGGACAGCATGAGCATTGCCAAAATCCAGGAAGTCATCGACGCGTTGCTTGGCCCCGGCGGATGCCCCTGGGACCAGAAGCAGACTCCCAAGAGCCTCTGCGACTACATCATCGAGGAAGCTTTTGAGCTGGTGTCGGCAATCCGCGCCGACGACCAGGCCGAGACCTGCGAGGAATTGGGCGACGTGCTCTTTCTGCTGCTGTTCCAGGCCACCCTGGCCGCACGCGCCGGGCAATTCAGCCTGGAGGACGTGGTGGCGCAGAACGCGGCCAAGATGATCCGCCGCCACCCGCATGTGTTCGGCGATACCGTGGTGGCCGATCAGGAAGAGCTTTTACGCAACTGGGAGCGCATCAAACGCGGCGAAAAAAACGGCAACGGGAAAGAAAACGGCGCCTTCGACTCACTGCCCGAGGGACTGCCGCCGCTTTTGAAGGCCTACCGCATCCACGCCAAATCAGCGCGCCTGAACTTCACCTGGGCAACCGACGAAGACGCCCGCGACCAGTTCGACGCCGAGTGGAAGGAATTTGAGGAAGCCTGCGCTGGACCCGAAACGGACCAGAAGGCCGAGCGCATGGAAGAAGAGTTCGGCGACGCGCTGTTCACCCTGGTGGAGTTGGGCCGCAGAAAGGGCATCAAGGCCAACGCAGCCCTGGACCGCGCCAACATCAAGTTCCTGGCGCGCTATAAGTGCATGGAGGAATTGGCCCGGCAACGCGGGCTCGATTTGCTTGAAATGAGCATGGACGACAAGAACCGCCTCTGGGACGAGGCCAAAGCCTTGGCTTAGGCCGCCCTAGCCTTCAAGCTTGCCGGTGGGGGCCATCTCCACCTTGCCCACGGCCAGACGCAGCTCGCGCATGATCTCCTCATCGCCCAGGGACTCGCGGATGATGATGGAGCCGTGCTGCTTGTAGCGCGGAGGCAGGTTGTTCAGGGTCAGGGCGTAGATGTCTTGAATGTCCAGGTAGGACGGCTTGTAGTCCAAAAATTCGGCCAGAACCTTGGGCATGAGCTTTATGACCCGCTCTTCGTTGCGGTTGCGGATGCTGCCCAGGGGCACGCCGTTCACTTCGAAAATTTTCTGCGACATGCCGCATTCCTCCGTCAGATTAATGGCCTTCGCGGCCCAGATCCCGAACCAACCACACTATTTACATTATTATCCCAAGCCGCCGCGCCGCGCAAGGCCCTGCAGGCACAGCCGCAGGCGGCAAGGGAAACGGAGCGCCGGCGGCTCACCGGCGCTCCCCACGTCTGCACTTTGGCCCAAAGGTCCTTAGGCGCCAGAGCTGATGAAGCTGGACGGGAACTCATCCCTCACGGCGCGCAACACTTCTTCGGCCTGCTCGCGAGCGTCGAAACTGCCGGCCTGCACCACCGAAAGCTCGCGGCCGCCGCGCACGGAGCGCACAACGCTTGCGCCCCGGAATCCGGACTGCACAAGGCGATCCTTCACCCTGCGCGCGTTCTCATCCTGTGAAAAAGCGCCAACCTGCACGCTGTAGCGTGAACCGTCCTGCTGCATGGAGGGTTGCATCGAAGCATGCTGCTCCGCCACCGGCTGGGCCTTGGCCGCCACCACAGGAGCCTTGGCCTGGGCGGGCTTGTCCGAACGGGAAGCCTGGACGCGATTCGGACCATCAGAAAGGTCCTTCTCGATGACACGGTTGCCGGACTTGCGGGGCTGGTTCTCGGCAGATGCCGAGGCGACTGTCTTATAGGTTGCGTTCGCAAGCACGGGATTTTCGGCGATGCCCACTACGCGCACGCGGGCAAGGCCGTTGTCGGCCATGCCGAGCAGGCGGGCCGAGGCGTAAGAGAGGTCGATGACGCGGCCATCGACAAAGGGACCGCGGTCGTTAACCACAAGTTCGAGTTCGCGCCCGTTCTCAAGGTTGGTCACGCGGACCTTGGTGCCCAGGGGCAGGGTCTTGTGCGCGGCGGAAATGCTGAACATGTCGTAGATCTCGCCGGTGGCGGTCTTCTTGCCATGAAAATCTATGCCGTACCAGGAGGCAAAGCCTTCCTCGCGGAAGCCCAGGCCGGACTGCACAGGCCAGTAGGTTTTACCCATGACCGAATACGGGCTGATCTTGGGATCAACCTGGCCTGGCTGCCTCTTGTAAAGCACCTGCGTGCGCTCTTGCTTCGCTCCCTCCTGGGGCGGCGAATGCGCCGGAGCCTGTGAATGCAGGCGCTGGGACTCGCCCACAGGCAAGTACGCGCACCCCGTGAGTGCGAGCAGAGAGATGACAACGAAAAATCTGATGCAGTTCATGTAAGCCTCCGTGCGGACGTGGTTTCACGTCTCCCCTCCCAGGGCCCCCGTCAAGATCCGGCTCTCCAAGCCGAAAAGCGCAGTGCGCAGGCATGACGGGTACGCAGGAACATCCCCCCATCAGGTGGGACAATTCGTCCAGAAGCAAATCGTGCTAAATCAAATGCAAGGAACGAACCATATTTTTTTCTTGACATACCCGAAGATGGGGCTCAAAGCTTGCGATCAATTGTCGTAAAGGGACGGAAGCCTGTGCTCCGTACACAGAAACGACGCCAACTTTTAGATCAATTTCAGGAGCTTAGATTTTTATGCCCAAGTCCATCTACGTCGGCAACATTCCTTTCAGCGCCTCCGAGGATGACCTCCACAGCCTCTTCGGCCAGTACGGCGAAGTCATTTCCGTCAAGTTCATCAATGACCGCGAGACCGGCCGCTTCCGTGGCTTCGGCTTCGTGGAGATGGACGACGCTTCCGCCAAGCAGGCCATCGACGCCCTCAACGGCAAAGAAATTGGCGGACGCGCGCTTCGCATCAACGAGGCCCAGGAGCGTCAGCCCCGCCCCCGCCGCGACTACTAGCCGCCGCGGAAAGCCGGCAAAACCAAACCCGGCCCAAGTCACCCCGTCTCGCGCCTGCGGGACGGGGTTTTTCCTTTCCCCATATGGCTGCACAGGCGACCCGGCCCGCCTCGCCGTTGTCCAAGAAATTGTCACAGGGCCGTTGCCTCAAGGACATTCACCGGTTATTCTAGTCCAGCATATTTTCGCCACCTCGTAACGCACCCCCCCAAAGGAACTTTCCCGCATGAAGAACACCGCACGCAATGAGCTGCTGCGCAACATCGCCATCATCGCCCACGTCGACCACGGTAAAACCACCCTTGTGGACGGCCTTTTTCGCCAGAGCGGCGTGTTCCGAGAGAACCAGCAGGTCAGCGATCGCGTCATGGACAACATGGACCTGGAGCGCGAGCGCGGCATCACCATCGCCGCCAAGAACTGCTCCGTCCAATGGAAAGGCGTTAAGATCAACATCATCGACACCCCGGGCCACGCCGACTTCGGCGGCGAAGTGGAGCGCTCCCTGGCCATGGCCGGCGGCGCTATCCTGCTGGTGGACGCCAGCGAAGGCCCCCTGCCCCAGACCCGTTTCGTGCTGAAAAAGGCTCTGGACGGCGGCCTGCCCGTCATCGTCATCGTCAACAAGATCGACCGCGGCGACGCCCGCCCCGAGGAAGTGCTGAACGAGGTTTACGACCTGTTCATCGACCTGGGCGCCAACGAGGAGCAGCTGGAATTCCCGGTTCTCTACGCCATTGGCCGCGACGGCATCGCGCAGAACACCCTTGAGGAGCGCGGCGACAGCCTTGGTCCTGTCTTTGAAGCCATCGTCAAGCACATCCCCGCTCCGAGCTACGACCCGGAAGCCCCCTTCCAGATGATCGTCTGCGATCTGGGCTACTCCGACTACGTGGGACGCCTGGCCATCGGCAAGGTCGTCAACGGCAAGGTGAAGTCCAGCGACAGCATGGTCTGCATCGGCGCCGACGGCGCGCCCAAGACGTTGAAGGTGAGCAAGCTGCAGGTGTACGACGGCGTGCAGCTGGCTGCGGTCGACGAAGTCCTGGCTGGCGACATCGCCGTGCTTGCCGGCATCGACGACGTGCAGATCGGCGACACCATCTGCACCAAGGAATCGCCTGTGGCCCTTCCGCGCATCACCGTGGACGAGCCCACCGTTTCCATGCGCTTCGGCATCAACACCTCGCCCCTGGCTGGCCGCGAAGGCAAGTTCGTGCAGAGCAACAAGATCCGCGAACGCCTGATGAAGGAAGCCCTTCAGAACGTCGCCATCCGCATTGAGGAGACCGACGATCGCGAAAGTTTCCTGGTCAAGGGCCGCGGCGAGTTCCAGATGGCCATCATCATCGAGACCATGCGCCGCGAGGGCTTCGAGCTCACCGTTGGCCGCCCGGAAGTCATCTACAAGCGCGACGAGCACGGCAAACTCACCGAGCCCATCGAGCGCGTGTACGTGGACTGCGACGAGACCTTCATGGGCATCGTCACCGAGAAGCTGTCCATCCGCAAGGGCCGCATGGTGAACCTGGTGAACAACGGCAAGGGCCGCGTGCGCATCGAGTTCAGCGTGCCCTCGCGCGGGCTCATCGGCTACCGCGACGAGTTCCTCACCGACACCAAAGGCACGGGCATCATGAACTCGTACCTCGAAGGCTACGGCGAATACCGCGGCGACTTCCCCACCCGCTTCACCGGCTCCATCGTGGCCGACCGCTCCGGCGTTGGCGTGACTTACGGCATCTTCAACCTGGAGCCGCGTGGCCAGATGTTCATCACCGCTGGCGACCCCCTCTACGAGGGCATGATCGTTGGCGAGCACACCCGCGAGGTGGACATCAACGTGAATCCGTCCAAGGAAAAGAAGCTCAGCAACATGCGCGCTTCCGGCAAGGACGAGGCCTGCACCCTGACCCCGGTGAAGCCCATGACCCTTGAGCGCGCCATCCACTTCATCCGCGAGGACGAACTGGTGGAGATCACGCCCTTGTCCATTCGCCTGCGCAAGACCGTGCTCTCCGCCACCAAGCGCCACACCATGCGCGGCGGAGCCAAGACCGAGACCGAGAAATAATCGAGGGCGCAGGCATGAATCCGCTGCGCTTGCTCCTGAAGCCCTCGGCAAGACGCTTCTTTGACGAGGCGGACGGGCTTGGCTTCAGCCTTGGCAAGAAGCTGCACGGCTACCTGTACCTGCGCTGGCCTTACACCTACATCAAGATCCTTTCCGGCGAGCACCCCCTGGTCAAACTTCTGACCAGGGGGAGCCGCTGGCTGGACCGCCTCTTCCCCGCCCGCGTGGACGCCCGGCGCAAGGCCATGAAGGCCAGCCGCAACGCCACGGGCATCCGCTTCGCAGACACCTACCACGGCAAGGTCATGCCCACGGACGAGGCCATCAAGCTCGTCAAGATAGGCCGCGAGGTCTGCGTCACCACGCCGGAATCCGTCGTGCCCTACCAGCTTGCGCGCGACATCGTGCTGAAGAACCCGGACCACATCGTTGTGTTCGACTGCCCCTGCCGCGCGGCGCGCAAGAATCCCTGCTCGCCCATGGACGTCTGCATGGTCATGGGCGAACCCTTTGCCAGCCTGGTGCTGGAGCACAACGAAAAGCGCGCCCGGCGCGTGACCCCCGACGAGGCCGTGGCCATCCTGAAAGCCGAGAACGCCCGTGGGCACGTGCACCACGCCTTTTTCAAGGACCTGGCCCTGGGCCGGTTCTACGCCATCTGCAACTGCTGCTCCTGCTGCTGCGCGGCCATGGCCGCCCAGAAGAACGGCGTAGGCATGCTTGCCTCTTCAGGCTACCTCGTTCAGGTGGACGAGGAAGCCTGCGTGGGCTGCGGCAACTGCGTCAAGTTCTGCCAGTTCGGGGCGCTCAAGGCCCGCGACCGCAAGCTTCAGATCAAGAGCGCGCGCTGCATGGGCTGCGGCGCCTGCGTGAGCAAATGCCCCAAGGTCGCGCTTTCCCTCCGGTCCGAGCCCACGCGCGGACTGCCGCTCTTGGTGGAAGAAATCCTGAAGAGCGCCTCCGGCGGCCCAAGGACCTGAGGTCTTTTGCCCCCCCATACGCCAAAGGGCCGGATCCGAGTTTTGCTCAGATCCGGCCCTTCGGCGTTGTGAGGTCAGCAGCATGCTGACGCGGCGAATTCCCCTTGCCCACGGGAGCTTCGCATATCGATTCGCCCCCAGGACTCCTAGGTTCCAAATTTGAGAGTGCGGGAGCTTTGGACTCCCGAACTGTCCTGCAATTCGTTTCGTCCGGTGGGCGAAGTCGACGGGGTGACGCAGGTTCGAGCGACGCTCGACAAGTCAGAAAATGAATATGGCCGGTGCGGGAAGGGCGCGGCAGGGGTTGCCACCCGGCCCGCACCGGCCTGCGAGGGGGCTGATTAATCCCAGTAGGCCCGGCCAGGGTTTTCCGGCGCGGCATTCAGGCGGTCTGCGCCAGACTCCGGCGCGAGCAGGGCCAGGCGCGCTTCCAGTTCGTGCATCTGCGCGGCGTCGATGTTCAGGGTGACAACATGCGCGGCGGCAGGGGCCGCAGGCTGCGTCGCCGCGGTCGGCGAGGGCAAGACGTTGTCTTCGCTCAAACGGGTGGCGTCAAAACGGCTGCACGCCGTGCTGACGAAAAGCATCACAAAGAAGCAGACCCTGGCAAAGGCGAGGCTTGCGCTGTCCATGTTCATATTGTGCTCCTTATAATCCGCCATGAGCCTTCGTCTGATCTCATCGCTCGATCGGAAGGCGTTACCGAGCGTCTATGGCTGCACCCTGAGGCTCCCGGCCAGAGTTGTAAATGTGGAAGATTTTAAGTATCCCTTCGGAATTGGCGAAGGCTGACGCGCCAATCTGTCGCACAGCACGCCTGGGGGGTTGGTAAGTATGTCATTCGATTTGACTGACTTGCGTCTGTTTCTGCATATCGTGGACAGCGGCAGCATCACCAAGGGCGCCGAGCGTTCACACCTGGCCCTGGCCTCGGCCAGCGCACGAATCCGCAACATGGAAGACATGCTTGGGGTGCAGCTCCTGACGCGCGGGCGCAGGGGCGTGACGCCCACCGAGGCTGGCCGGGCGTTGCAACATCATGGCCGCATCGTGCTGGATCAGTGGGTGCGCATGCTGGGCGACCTGGGCGAGTACGCCTCGGGGCTCAAGGGCCATATCCGGCTTTTGTGCAACACGGCCTCGCTCACGGAGTTCCTGCCCGACCTGCTGACCACCTATCTGGCCGAGCACCCCAACGTGAGCATCGAGCTGAACGAGCGGCCCTCAACGGACATCGCCCAGGACGTTGTGGACGGCAAGGCCGACGTCGGCGTCATGGCGCGCTCGGTGGACGTGGGTGCGCTGGAGACCTTCCCCTTCCGCAAGCTCACCTACGTGCTTGCCACGCCCATGCGGCACGAACTTGCGGAACGCAGCAGCGTGTCCTTCAGCGAAGTGCTGAAGCACGACTTCGTGGGCCTGAACGAAGACAGCCCCCTGCAAAGGTACCTGGAATCCCATGCCGCAAGGCTGGGCCGTGAAATGAACCACCGCGTGCGCCTGCGCGGCTTCCTGGCCGTGGGCCGCATGGTGGAGAGGAACGTGGGCGTGGCCATCATGCCCGACACCGCCGCCCAGCGCTGCAAACTGACCATGAACATCCGCACGGTGCGCATCACCGACCCCTGGGTGACGCGCGATCTCATCCTCTGCATGCGCCGCTTCGACGACCTGCCCGTGCACGTGCGCGACCTGGTGGAGATGTTGCGCCAGTGAAAGCGCCGCCCTGCCCTGGCGTAGCAGCTACTCGTCGAAGGCCACTGTCTTGAACGCTGCCGCGCGTCTGTCCGGGCTCCACAGGGAGGGAGCCGGGGGCGGGCTGGAGGCCGAGCGAATATTCACGCCCTCCATGGGCCGCACGATCTCGGTGCGGCCTCCATCGTTGACGATGTAAACTCCCTTTCCCGAAATGAGCAGCACCGAGAGTTCCTCCGCAGACAGGTATCCGCCCCAGAAATCCGTTCCGCGTATGCCCACCACGGCCAACGGGGTCGACACCTCGAAAGGTGCGCCGCGCAGGGACTCAAGGCTGCCCGTGGCCACGCGGAACACGCCCTTGGTGAGCTTGAGCAGCACCCCGCCCTGCTGGCGTCCCAGATCGTAACGCTCCACGCTGAAGATCGTGTCCGCCCCAAGGGTGAGCCTGGTCTCGTCGAGCAGGGTGATCTCCAGCCGCGCGCCCGGCCCGGTCTTGAGCACGTCCTTGCGGCTGATGAGCGCGTTGATCCCCATGGGCCGCAGGACGCTGCCCTGCACCGCGAAGGACACGCCCTGCACGCGGGTCACATGCCCCACGGACTCCACCTCTGCGGCAAAGACCGGTGCCGCATGCAGAGCCAGAAACAACGAAAGAAAGAGCGACAGAATCGAGGCGAGGACGACAGGCCCAAAAGGGCTGGAGCGATGCGGACAGAGTGTCTTGGGCGTCTTCATGAGGTGGCCTCCCTTGCAGGTCATAGGGCACAGATCCAATGATACAAGCAATATAGCCAGCCATAGTGTTTTTGTCGATACATTTCATGCCATTTCCGCATTCTGGCGCTTCCGGGGGTCACCTTCGCCGCCCCTTGCCCCACGCGACCTGGAGGGGTAGAGAAGAGGTTCAGAACCATCAGCCAGGGGTATCCAAATGAACGGGAAACAGCTCTGCATCCACGGTCATTTTTATCAGCCGCCCAGGGAGGACCCCTGGATGGACACCATTTTGCCTGAAGGCAGCGCCGCCCCAGCCACCCACTGGAACGAACGCATCTGCGAGGAGAGCTACGCCCCCCTGGCCTGGGCCCGGAGGCTGGACGGCCAGGGCCGCATCATCGAGATCATGAACTGCTTCGAGTACATGAGCTTCAACTTCGGGCCCACCCTGCTCACCTGGATGGAGCGCAAGGCCCCGGACGTATACGCCCGCGTGCTCGAAGGCGACCGCGCCAGCCTTGCGCGCCTGGGCCACGGCAACGCCATCGCCCAGATTTACCACCACATCATCATGCCCCTGGCCACAGACCTGGAGAAACGCGCCGAAATCGCCTGGGCCCTGGCCGACTTCGAATCCAGGTTCAAGCGCCCGGCAGAAGGGCTGTGGCTCTCCGAAGCTGCGGTGGACATGCGCACCCTGGACCTGCTGGCCCAGGCCGGCGTGCGCTTCACCATCCTGGCCCCGCGCCAGGCGCGGGAAGTGGCCGACGTGGGCCAACTGAACTGGACCCAGGCCCATGAAGGCAATCTGAACATCCGCGAGCCATACCTCGTCGAACTGCCGGAAGGACGCAGCATCGCGGTGTACTTCTACGACGGCCCACTGTCGCAGGCCGTGGCCTTTGAGGGGCTGCTGCGCCACGGCGACGCCTTCTGGGGCAGGCTTTCCGGCATGGCAGGACAGGGGCTGCTCGCCCTGGCTACAGACGGAGAAACCTACGGCCACCACTTCCGGTTCGGAGAAATGGCCCTGGCCTTCGCCCTGTCCCAGGCCCGCGCGGGCGTGGAAGGAGTTGAACTGACCAACTACGCTGCCTATCTGGCCGAGAACCCGCCCAAAAGACGCGCGCGCATCCACGAAAACAGCTCCTGGAGCTGCGCCCATGGCGTGGAGCGCTGGCGCTCCGACTGCGGCTGCGCAACCGAACACAAGCCCGGCTGGAACCAACGCTGGCGCGGACCGCTGCGCGACGGCCTGAACGCCGTAAAGACAAGGATCGACAATCATTTCATGCACCTTGGCGCGCAACTCTTCCGCTCCCCGGAGGAAGCCCTCATCGCCTATGGCCGGGTGCTCTCTGGCCTGGACACGGACAAGGAGTTCTCCACCGCGCAGCTGCGCCCGGACCTCAGCCCGGACCAGCAGCACACGGCCTGGAAGCTGCTCACCATGCAGAAGTGGGCGCTCTCGTCCTTTGCAAGCTGCGCCTGGTTCTTCGACGACCTTGGGCGCATCGAGCCCCTGAACGCCCTGACCTTCGCCCTGCGGGCCATGCAGCTGGGCAGGCGCACCGGATTGGACGACCTGGAGCCGCTGCTCCTCTCGTACATCGGGCAGGCCAGCAGCAACGACCCGGCCCTGGGCGACGGCCTTGATCTCTGGAACCATGAGGTCCGGCACCGGCGCGAGACCACTGAAACCATACTGGCCCAGGCCCTCATCCGTCTCTGGGCCGAAGGGAGATTGCCTCTGCCCGGCGGCAGCGCGGAAGTCCCCTGGCCCGGCCTGTCCGTCCAAGTCCGCGTAAGCGGGGAAGACGACCAAGGCCACAGCACCGGCACGGCCTGCATAACCTGGACGCGGGAAAGCGGCACGGACGAGCACGACTGGACCTGGGAGCTGCCCAATGGCGGCGATCCCTTTGCCGGGTGCATCCGCGTGGGCGACACCGGAACAAAATGCGTTCCGGCTGCCTACATTCCCTGGGGCAAGCGCCAAGCGCTGGCCCTGGCCTGGGTGCGCCGCGTGGAGGCGGAGACCTGGCAACGGCAGGTGGAGGAGTCGCGCCTGGGCGCGCACCTGTTCCTGCCCTTCCGCGAGGCGCAGCACACCCAGACCGGCGACGAGTGCTGGGACAGGCTCTGGTCGCCCCTCACCTGGCAGTGGATCATGGGCGAGGTGACGGCCTCCCGCGACTTCCTCGGTTTTCTGCTGGAGCGCGGGCGCGAGCATCCGGAGCGCCACCTTCTGGCCCGCCGCGTGGGCCATGCCCTGGTTGACCTGCTGGGCAGGCCCAAGCCAGACTGCCAGCTCGTGCGGCGATTGCTGGAGCGCGCTGCAAGCGTTGGGTTGGAGCCTGATTTGCGCAAGGCCCAGAACCTTTACTGGACCAGGCTCAGGGCCAATGCCTCGGCGCTGGAGGCAGGGCTGGCCCTGGGTTTTGCCCCAGAGTAGCCCCCCTTGCCCAAAACAACCCGGCAGGATAGTGCATCACGCACACACTCCTGCGGAGGTTTATTGAGTGCTCACTGAAACCATCAGTCGCTATGCCATTCAGATTCTCGAGACTACAGGCCTTGCCGGCGCCGCTTTTCTCATGGCCCTCGAAAGCATGATCGCGCCAGTGCCCAGCGAGGCGGTCATGCCTTTTGTGGGCTTCCTGGTGGCCGATGGCAAATGGGGGCTTTTTGAGGCCATCCTCGCCACCAGCATCGGCTCCTTCCTGGGCTCTTATATTTCCTACCTCATGGGTTATTACGGCGGCAGACCCTTTGTGCTCAAGGTAGGCAAGTACCTGCTGCTGGACGTGCACGACCTGGAGATGACCGAGCGGTTCTTCCAGCGCAAGGGCAGCTCGCTCACGCTTTTCGCCAGCCGGTTCATCCCCGTGGTGCGGCACCTTGTGTCCATCCCGGCGGGCATCGGCAAAATGCGCTTCTGGCCCTTCGCCATCGCCACCACGGCGGGCGCTACCATGTGGAACACCTTCCTGCTTTTGTGCGGCTTCAAGCTTCGCGAAAACTGGGAGATGGTGCAGACCTATCGCCACCAGTTCGACGCGCTCATCATCGGCATGCTTGTGGTGGCCGTAGCCTGGTACGTATGGTACAAGCTGAAGCGCAAGCGCACCCTGCGCGCCGAAGCCGCCGACTAGCGCCCCCGCGCTGAACGAAGAAGCCCCCGGCTGTCCAGAGCGGACTGCCGGGGGCTTTTCTGTTGCTGGTTTGCGCCTAGCGGAAGGTGATGTCGGCCCGGGCGGTTTCGGCGTCCTGAATCTGCACGGTGATGTCCACCGGCGTCTTGTAGAACTCGGCCGCGCCGCGCAGGATGCCCTCGAAGTAGTGCTGGTAGCCTCGGCGCGACTTGTAAATCATGGTGAGCTTGTTGCCGCGGTCCTCATAACTGAAGCGCGGCGGCACGATGCCCGGCAGGGCCTTGGTCAGGTCCGCGTGGGTCTGGTTCATGGTCAGCAGGAAGTCCTTCAGGTTCGGGGCCTTGAAGTACGAGCGGTACATCTTGTGGAACTGGTGGATGGTGTGTCTGCCAAGCTCCACAAACACGGCGCGCGGCTCCTGTCTGGCGGCCTGGGCCACAACCTCGGCCATCTGCTGCAGCACCTGGTCCGGATAGCTGCTGGTAGGCAGGAACATGGGGTTGCCCAAGGCCTCGTTCACCTTGGCAAGCACAGCCGGACCATACTTCACGCCCACAAAATCGTGCATTATTTTTGGCAGAATGCCCTTCATCTGGCCGTGGGACACGCGCAGCTTGCTCTCGTCGGACTTGGTGGCGCTGAAGGTCATGGAGAGCTGGAGCAGGTTCTGAGCCAACTCGGCCAATTCCCGCGTGGCCGAGGCCGACTGGTCCGCGCCTTCCTCAGCCTCCTTGGCAATGCCAGCAATATCCTCGATATTCCTGTTGATTTCCTCTGCTGCGGAAGATTGCTCTTCTGCGGCGGTGGCGATCTGCGCCACGCGGTTGGTCACGTCCTCAATGCGCTTCATGATCTCTTCCAGCGCAAGGCCCGTGCGGTTTGAAAGATCCGTGCTGGTCTCCACCTGCTTCTCGGTTTCGCGCATGGTGGTCACGGCGTTCTGGCTGCGCTCCTGGATCTCGCGAATGGAGTTCTCCACTTCCTTGGTGGCGGTCATGGTCTTCTCGGCGAGCTTCCTCACCTCGTCGGCCACAACGGCGAAGCCCCGGCCCGCATCGCCCGCGCGCGCCGCTTCGATGGCCGCATTGAGCGCCAGCAGGTTGGTCTGGTCAGCGATGTCGTTGATGACGTTGATGATGCGATCAATCTCCGCAGCCTGGGAGTCCAGTTGCCCCAGCACCTGCGCCAGCTTGCGCGAGGAGTCGGCCACCATGTTGATGCCCCGGACGCTCTCGCGCACCAGGCTCACGCCGTCATTGGCGGCCTTGCTGGCCGTGGCGGCGGCATCGGAAGACTGGGTGGCGTTCTGGGCCACCTCAAGCACCGTTGCGGTCATCTGCTCCATGGCGGTGGACACGGACTCGGTCTGGGCCTTCTGGCGGTTCGCTCCTTTTGCCTGCTCGTCCGCGCTGGCGGAAAGCTCCTCAGAGGCGCTGGCTACGCGCTGGGCGAGGTCGTTGATGGAGTTGCCGACCTTCATGGCCTGCTCCTGCTGCTTCTGCAAGGCGCGCTGCTGCGCCTTCACCTCGGCAAGGTCGGCCAGGCAGACCACCGCGCCCAGCACCTCGCCGCCGATGCCGCGGATGCAGTTCACCACAGCCAGGACATCCGCCTTGCGGCCGTCCCAGAGCACAAGCTCAAGTTCCTGGGAAACATCTTTCTTTTCAGCAATGACCTTCTCGGTGACGGAGGCGCCTTTCTTGCTGTAGAAGGCCTCGGACACGGTCTTGCCCTGGACCTCGGCCTCGGTCTTTTTGAGCAGGGCCAGCATGGATTCGCTCACGTGGGTGATGACGCCGGCCACGTCACACAAAAGAAACGGCGCGCCCACAGCATGCACAGCGCCCCGGTAGAACTCGCGGCGGCGCATGTTGTACTCAAAGGCTTCGGACGCCAGGGCACCAAGCTCGCCAAACTCTCGCCAGGACTTCACCTCATCGAACAGAAATTCGCGTTTGCGGGACATGAGCTTTGTCAGGCCCGCCTTGAGCTGATCCCCCCCTGCCCCTTGGGTGGAGGCCAGATATCCGGCCAAAGCAAGGGAAATGGCGGCCAAGCCAAGAGTGGCATACAGATTGGCAGTGAAAAAGGCTCCAAGAACCAGGACCGCGCCCACGGCCCCGATGGCCCACATGCCCGCTGCCGGGGGGATCTGCTGCTGCGATTTCATGCTGCGCTCCTTGAAGGGTGACACACGCGGAGGACTCCGCTGCCTCAAGCTCATCGGCCAACGCCTATAATATCTTTACCACATGTACTATTTCACCAAAATTATTGGGTGTTGGCAACCCCCAATAACATTCCGCCCCCCAGCGCGATTGAGAAGGCGCATTGACTTGCACGCGCGGTTTTGGCACCTACATGAACGCTTGCGGAGCGGCCCTCACCCGGTCTCCTCTGCGGCATCAGGCGGAGGGGTGGCCGAGCGGCTCAAGGCGGTGGTCTTGAAAACCACTGACGGGTAACCGTCCGGGGGTTCGAATCCCTCCCCCTCCGCCAAACCACCAGTAAATCGCACACTTCCCCAATCCGAATTGGCAAACAGCCCGGGTGGTCTTTCATGAGCGCACAAACGGCATTGCTGCTGTTCATCGCCGTCATCGTCGTGGCCTTTGCGCTTACGCGCCTGCGGCCCTCGCAGCAAAGCGGCGATGCCGCGATATCCGCCCTGGTTGTTCAAGCGCTCGCCAAGGAATTCCCCTTCAGCAATGTGCATGTCGATGTAAAAACATTTGACGGGATAGTAATTCTCGGCGGGTTCGTGCGCGAACACGAGCAGATGACGAAGGCCATAGAAACGGCCAGAGCCATTGAGGGCGTAAAATCCGTGGACAACCGCATCTCCGTGCGTTCCGGGGGGTAGCGGCGGAGCATCCCGTCCGCATCATATCGCGGCTTAGTGCGCAGCATGCTCTGGCGGCATAGGCCTGATGCGTCCATAGGCTTTGTCCAGCGCTCTAGAAAGAGCGGGCCAGGCCCGCAAAACCTGCATCGGGCGCAGCGCAGGACTCCCCCAACGCCTGCATGAATTGCGAAATATGCAGCCCGTCAGCAAGGCCGTGGTGCACCTGCAGATTGACCGCCATGACGGTCTTGTTCTCCTTCGCCTCAAAGCGGCCCCAAACGATGCGCGGGATTGCGTCTGGCGAGTTGAGATTCATGGGATGGCTCACAGACGTGAAGTGGACCCAGGGAAGGCAGCTTAGGTAGAGCACATCCTGGCCTGTGGAATCGAGGGGGCATTCCCCAGCGCTTTTCGTCTGAGCCATGACCTCCCGCGTGTGCTTGATGAAAGCGCCAGGATCGTCGGTGTAGCGGGTCCTGCAGAAGTAGAGCTGTCCGCCGTCGCTGAGGATGGTGAACGATGGATGCACCACATCGTGGTCATACACAGCCTCGCCCTCAATCCTCAATCTCAGCTCCGGCACGCTGTTGGCCGCCTTGGTGACCAGGTAAATCATGCCGACGTATGAGGGGATTCCAGAATCCTTCATGAAGCTGCGCGCCGCAGAGACATCAATCTCACATGTCACCGAGCAATACGGGCATTGCATCTTACTGAAATACCTGTACTGGTCTCGCCGACTCCACCCTTCAAGATCAATGCGTTTCACGCTTACCTCCAGAGAGCTTGCTGCGCCGGGAACGGCCATCGCCTTGCGGGCGGCGGCAGGTGCTGGGAACCGGGCCAGCAGTCAATTGTCGCGGTTATTGGATCTTGTACTCGCGATACCGCACAGCCTTGATCTTGCCGTACGCAGTGTTGCCAAGCCGCACGATCAAAAGCGCGGCCACAAGGGCGACGAAAAGCAGCCGCCCGCCCGATGCCGAGTTCGCGCTGAGCATGTAGTTCAACCTGAAGAGGGGCACCGCAACAAACAGCACCGTGGCAAGCCCTCCCAGGACTCCATACCACCAAAATATTTTGCGTTCCCGCAACGTGACCTTGGTGTCCGCTTCTGATCCCACGCCCAGCCAAGCAAAAAACTTGCGCTCAAGAAACTTGAAGGAACGCTCCCGCAGATTGGGAATGCCGGTGTAATCCAGCAGCATATAGTACGCATCCATCTTGATGAATGGGTTGAAATTCATAATCAGGGTGAACAAACTGAACAGGCAAAAGGCCACCAGCACAGACTCCCAGATGGAGCCGGTGCCGGCAAAGTGCCCGGCGGCCCAAAGGCCAGAGCCGAGAACAGCAAATGATACAATGGGGCCGCCCAGCGACACCAGGATGCGCTGCCGCTTTTGCGGAAAACTCCAGGCTGCCGTGGTGTCGCAGTAGAAGATGAAGGACGCCAGGTAGAACATGATCCCCAGGCGCGAGACCTTGCCGCCGAAATGCTTGCAGGTCACTCCGTGCCCAAGTTCGTGCAGAGAGATGTGGATGAGGGTAAGAAGATACACAGGCAAAAGGACCAGCGGAGTGCGGAGAAAGACCTCCTCCAGGTTTGCCACAGCAGCCATGAAATTGGTTCGATGCTCCCAGTACGGAACAAGGCCGGAGAACCCAATGGCAAGCAGCACGCCCAGCCCGAGATGCGAATAAAGAAATCGCGTCTTGTCATGCACGGCCGCCACAACGCCATCCGCATTGGGAATCGTGAAATCTGGGTTGACTATCTTTTTGATGATCCGCTTGAAGCGGCTGCTCTTCATGCCGTCCTCAGGAGTAAGCAGCATGCCCATGGACTCGAGCCGCTCATACAGCCCGGCCAGCATGGCCGGAGACGTCAGCCCCAGAGCGTCGAGGTGCGCCATGTAGAGGTCATGGAACGAGGCCTTGCCATCCATGTGGCGGATGATGAAGGTCTGGCTGGGACTGAGCATGAGGACGCCGGTGCCGGGGGCCTGGAGCGTGGAGCCGGAATGTTCGGCGCTGGGGTCGTCAAGATGCAGGATGACGCCTTTTCGCAGCTCGGGCTTGATGGTCATCACCCAGGCCTGCTTCTCCTTGCCCTCGTCCCGGCGGTACTTGATCATGCGCAGCACGTGGCGCGACCCCTGGACCATGAAGCGGACCCTGTCCATGCGCCGCTTAATCATGTGGAGCCACAGCGTGTCCATGTCTATGGCGTCGAGGTCGGTCCCGGCATCGGGAATTTCGTACTCCTCCGTTTCATGGGGATTGAGCGGGATTCTGGAGTTGTAGACGATGTCGATGACGATGGTTTCGCCCCGGTAGTCCAGCCGCAGGTCGATGGCATCGTCCACGCCTGCCTCCTCCGCCTTGCGGACAAGCTCCTCGCAGGCCTCCATCACGGAACTGGCGCACATCTCCTCCAGCTTTTGGGAAAAGCCGACCATGGCGCCGTAGCGCTGGAGGCTTTCCTGGGCAAAGCGCATCCAGCGCCCATCGGGCGGCAGGGAAATGCAAACCTTGTTGTGATTCATCTCTCTCCACGGAGTAAGTGCGGCAGCAAAGATGCCTTTGCGCCAGCCGACGCCGAACGCATTCCGAGATCGCCCGGTGGCCGCCGCTCCCCGCCTTGCCCCCTTTGCCGCCCACGGTGCCCAGCCGAAACCGACATTCCTCCGTCCGCGAGGCGGGTCGGCATCAAATCATTATTGCCGCCAGCCGTTCCTCGCCCACCACAGCCCCTTCGCCGGACTGCATGGGCAGCACGAGCCAAACTTTCTTCGCTGTGGCTTCCACAACGTTGATCTCCACGCCCTCGGGCACGGTCAGGCCTTCCGCGCGCAGCACCGCCGCCGGTTCGTCTAGAAGCCGCTGCTTGTAGTCCTCATCCGCCCAGGCCTTGGCCACGATTTTCGCCCAAAGCTTCTGCTGCTCATTCTGGTTCATTATGAACACTCCTTCGCGCTGAAAAAAATCAGTTAGCCGCCGCCAGCCGTTCCTCGCCCACCACAGCCCCTTCGTCGGACTGCATGGGCAGCACGAACCAGGCTTTCTTCGCGGTGGCTTCCACAACGTTGATCTCCACGCCCACGGGCACGGTCAGGCCTTCCACGCGCAGCACCGAGGCCGGATCGTCAAGAAGCCGCTGCTTGTAGTCCTCATCCGCCCAGGCCTTGGCCACAATCTTGGCCCAAAGCTTCTGCTGTTCATTCTGGTTCGTCATGGTCAAGGCTCCTCTTTCAAACTTGCCTAAAGCGTTTCAAAGGGGCGTCATAAAGTCAAGACCATGTTCGCAAACAAGGTTTTTTATGCACTTATCTGCCACCCAACTACGAACAATACGAATGCATCTGGCTACCAGGATCCCAGAGATGCGTGACGAAGCTGAGCGCATGTGTGTAATCAGACCGCGCATCAGTGTATCAACAAAAACACGCACAGACATAAGAATGCATCAGACAGCAACTTCTGTGGATGCAGACACATTTGATAGAGCAGCAAGTCCCGGTGAACATGAAGATAGCGAATCAAGAGGCCGCACCAGCAATCGAATCCCACAACACTGAGAAGGTACGGCCTCAAGAGCACAAGACGAGGCGAGATTACACAATCACTGCGGAGACGCTGCGAGACTCTCGCGCCCGCCAGCCCCGCCTTGGGTCGATGGACGCGTTGTTCTCAAAGCGCCAGTTGCCGTGCTGCGTGCTCCGGCAGTATGGGAATGATGCCGCGCTCCATGGGGTTGACCCCCTCTTCGCCCTGCAAAACGCTTTCGGCCCAGGCCAGCGTCCAGGAGGGAAAGAAGGCCGCGTTGTCCTTCACCAGCCGCGCCTTAGATTCGGCGTCCGCCTTTCTGGCCGTGTAGGAATAGTTGGCCCCGTGCATGCGGTAGAGGTAGAGCGGCTCGCCCACATGCTGGAAACGCGCTCGCTGAAGCGCCAGCTGTATCCAAAAATCCCAGTCCTCATAGGTCGTGTCGCTGCGGAAGCGCGCGCCACTATCCCAAAGCTTGCGCTTAAAAAGCGCCGTCGGCGGCAGGATGTTCTGGTTGGCCAACAGCAACTTGTGATATGCGCCAAGGCGTACTTCCCGCACGCCGTCGCGCTCCTCAATCAGGTAGTCCGTGTAGGCCACGTCCGCCCCAGAGGCCAGGGCCTCAAGACTCCGAGGCAAAAAGCCCGGCAGGAGCGCATCGTCGGGGTCAAGCGTCAGCAGGTATTGCCCGCGAGCCACGGCCAGCCCGGCGTTGCGCACCGGCCCAGGCCTGCCCGTTCGCGGCAACGGCAATATCCTTCGGCCAGCCAAGGGCATATCCGCAAGCAGCTCCCGCGCCAGGTCCAGGGAGCCGTCCGTGCTGGCATCATCCACGAACACAACCTCGATGCGGCGGGTGTTCAAGCCCTGGTCTAAAACCGATTGGAGGCAAGCGCGAAGAAAGCGCCCATAGTTGTGATTTGGAATGACGATGGACACTTGCGGGCGCGGGGCATCGGCAGCAGTCGCCAGAATGTTTTCAGAATGCATGGTTCGCGCCTCCCCTGATGCCGGGGGTTCCCCCCGAAGCCTTGCAGCGGCTGGCGGTGCTGCCAGTCCGTTCTCTCTCGCTGGCTTATCGGACGCCTTGCGCCAAGAGCTTACCCTGCGTCGGCGCGAATGGCGCGAAACAGCATGATCCTGATCCCTGCAACCTGGGAGCTTTCAGCAAGACAAAAAAAAGCCCCCCGCAGAACAGCTTCAGCGGGGGGCAGGAGATTAGTTCTTGAGATACTTTTTATAAACAAAAAATCCCAATGCGGCCAACACGGCCACAGTGCCGACAATAGCTCCCAAATCTGCAAGCGCCATAATCGCCTCCCCGGGCAGAGCCCGAATTTGCGGCAGGCGGCTTCCGTCGTCCACCAGGTTTGCACCGCCTCTCAGCGAGAACGATGCCTTTACGATTCCAAATGTCCCTATACCTCTTCCTGACCCAGCAATACCTTTTCATAAAATGCGGCAAGGTGTCTGGCCGCGTCATACTCTCGCTTGAATTCGAACAATTTCAGACGTCCCACGCCGTGCAGGGACCCAAGAAGCATGAAGGCCATCTCCTCCACATCCCGCACAACGAACTCGCCGCTGCGCGAGCCCTGCTCCAGCAAGGCCAGAATCCGCGCGTGCAGGTGCTCATAGAAACCGGCAACTGAGTCGGCAGAGCCTGCCGCGACGCTCTGGTACAAAAACTGCGCGTTTTCTGGAGCATGCTCAAGAAATTTGAAGTGATGCTTGATGAGGGCATGCAATCCTGCCAAGGCAGGTCGGTCGCCTGGATCCGCTCCGAGAACTGAGGCGGTCAGCCCTTCCATGTACCCAGCGTCCAGTTCCTCAGCTATGGCCTGAATGAGGCTGTCCTTGTCCTTGAAGTAGTAGAACAGGAGCCCCTTGGCCACGCCAGCTTTGGCGGCGATGGCGGCGACGCTGGCAGCCTTGACGCCCTTGGCGGCGACGAGGTGCTTTGCGGCATCAAGCAAGGCGCGGCGATTATCCATGATCAACCCCGTTTTGATCGAACGGTCAACTTGACCGAACGTTCAACCTCTTTGCCGAGTTTGTCAAGCCCCAGAAAAACTCAAACATTCATGTGTCCAGATGATGAGTAAAGAGAGTGTGCCGCAAAAGCCTCGCCCACGCAGCAAACCAATGGAGCTGCTCACGCCAGGGGGCGGATGAAACACGAATAAAACCGGTTGACGCCGCGCCCCTGGGCTGGATAGCTTCCGGCAGCGGGAGGACGCCTGCAAACCGGACGTTATCCCGCCCATCAACACAAAACACGGTCCCCAGCGGCCGCAAGAACTCCTGGAGATGCCCATGCGTTGCGCCTGTCTCAGATGCGGCTATATCTATCTTTCCGAAAACGGCGACCCGGAGCGCGGCATAGCGCCCGGAACAGAGTCCTGCGACCTGCCCCCGGAATGGACCTGCCCCAAGTGCAAGTCCGACCAGGACAGCTTCGCCATGATGGAGGAGGAGGAGGACTAGCGAGGGAAAATGGCGAGAAGGGGGAGCGGCTAGGCGATCAGGTCCATCACGTGGCCGGTGGTCTGCTCCACCGAGCTGATGACCGTGGCATTGGCGGCATAGGCCCGCTCAATCTGCATCAGGCTCATCATCTCGCGCACGATATCCACGCCGCTGCCCATGCCCAGGGGGGCCATACGGCGCTCTGCGGGATCCATGGACTGGACCGCGCCCTGCTGCGTCTGCTGTGGACTTGCACCCTCTGCCGTGGTCACGGCGGCCACCTGCACGCCCTGCCCGCCCGGGCCGTCCGCGAACTCCGCTCGCACTGGCCGGTAGCCGTCCGTAAGGGAATTGGCGATGTTCGAGGCCGTGGCCTGCATGGAGACGCCCAAAGCTGAAAGCGCCTGGAGGTTCGATGCGGTGCTGAGACTCATGCTCCGCCTCCTGCCCGTGCCTTACGCCGTGTAGTCCACAATGCGCCCGAGGTAGCTGTCGGTGTAGTTCTGCGCCGCCAGATTGGCCGAAAAGGCCTGGTCCAGCTGGTTAAGGCCCAGGTAGTTCTGGGCCGCCTCCAGGGGGCTGCCCTCGGCTGTTGCGGCCACGGGGCGCATGAGCCCGGTCTCGTAGTCCGTCTGACCTCCCGTCACCCGCAGAGGGAAGGCCGGACCATCAGAAACCGTAGCGTGACTCAAATTCAGCTCAGTGATGTCGAGCAGGGGCGGTGTGGTGCCGCCACGATATTCCTCGTGCACCAGGGGCTGGCCGCGCTGGGTGTCCTGGCTGGAATTGATGATGTTCTCCGACGCAGCCATGGCGGAGAGATCAAGGGGCGTGACGCCCTGCACATTCCAGCTGGAGTCGATGCTCATGGTCAGTCTCCGCTCCCCTTCTTTCTGAGGGTAAGCGTCTTCTTTCTACGCCGGTTTCGCCGGGCTTTCAATAGCCGCCTGGGCAGAATGTCCGTGGATGGACTCGAAGCTCTCCACCTCGACTTTGAACCAAGTGATACGCGGATGCTCGGAAAGTCCTTGAGCCGCGGTGCGCACAACGTCCTCCACAAATGCCGGGTTGGCGAAGGCCGCCTCGGTGACGAACTTCTCGTCCTCGCGCTTCAGCAGGGTGTACACCGGCGACGAGCCCGAGCGCTCGGCGATCTCGATCAGATCCTCCAGCCACAGAAACCCCTTGAACTTCGCCTGAATGCGCACGCTGGAGCGCTGGCTGTGCGCGCCCTGGTCGCTGATGGCCAGGGAGCAGGGGCAAACGGTCATCACCGGCACGTCCACGGCCAGGGTGAAGTCCAGCCGACCGTCCTCGTAGGCGCCGATGACCGAGCAGGGATAGCCCATGAGGCCCTTGGCCCCGCTCTTGGGCGAAGACTGGCGAAGAAAGTACGGAAAATCGAAACGGGCGTAAGCGCGCCGGGCCTCAAGCCGCACGGAGATGTCGGACAAGAGCTTTTCCAGCGACGAGCGCGACAGCTCCTCCTCCCAGTTCTCCAGGGCTTCGACGAAACGGCTCATGTGCGTGCCCTTGAAGGCCGCAGGCAGGTCCACGGCCAGGTCCACACGGGCAACGGTGTGCTGCGTGCCGGACTGCCGGTCGCGCACCACCAGGGGCAGGTGCAGATCCTTCACGCCCACGCGGTCGATGGGCAATTGCACCGAGGCAGGATGCTTCTGGACGTCAGCCATGGACTCCACAGGCGCGGCCATTAATCAATCTCCTGCCCGGTGGTGGTGAGCACAAGATGCCCGTGCTTCACGCCCTTGGTGGAGATGAGCTTCTGCCCCAGGCTTTTGATCATCTCGGCCGACCCTTTGAGCACCAGAACTTCCAGGCAGTTGTGGTGATCCAGGTGCACGTGCATGGTGGAAAGGATGACCGCGTGGCTGTCGTGCTGCAGCTCCGTGAGCTTCTGGGCCAGGCCGCTGGCGTGGTGGTCGTAAACCAGGGTCAGGGTTCCGGCCACTTCACCGTCGGAGTCCTCCCACTGACGCTGCACAAGCATGCTGCGAATGAGGTCGCGTATGGCCTCGGACCGGGTCTGGTAGCTCTTCTCCTTGCAAAGCACGTCGAACTTGTCGAGCAGGTCGGAATCCAGCGACACGCCGAAGCGGATGGTCTCTCCCATGGTCAGCCTTCCTTGTTGCTATGAACTTTTTCGTCGTTGCCTAACGTTCGTTGCAGCGAGCAATTTCGCGCAGATGCACGGTCATGTTCTGCCCGCTTTGAGCCACCAGGGCGCTCAGCGGCGTTGCCACGCGCCAGCCCTTGGCCTCCAGGCGCTCGCACACCCCGGCGGACACGGTGCGCTCCGGGTCGGCGATGTAGACCCGTCCGCCAGGCGCCAATGCGTAGTCCAGAAACGCGGCCACGGGTTCAAAAAAACGGCGTTCGTACAAGATATCGGCGCCCAGGATGACCTCTGCACCGCCTTTGGACACCGCAGGCCTGCGCCAGTCCATCACCGCGAACACAGGGGCCGCCTCGCCAGCGCGCAGATTCAAGGCCGCATTGCGGTGCGCGTAGGGAAGCGCCTCTGGCTCGTAGTCAAAAGCCAGCACCCGCGCGCCAGCGGCGGCTGCCACCAGGGCGGGAAGCCCCAGGCCGCAGCCCGCGTCCACACAGGCGCGACCAGCGACAGCCTGCGGGTTGGCGGCGATGAATCGGGCCAGCAGCACCGCTGCGGGCCACAATTCCACCCAATAAGGCAGGCGCTCGTCAGCGCCCAGATCACCCTCGCCCATGGCGGCCCAAAGGCTTTCAAGGTCCGCCGGACGTGAAAGCCGCCACAGGCGGCCCGCCACCTCGGCATGAACGAAGCCGGGCCCAGCCTCAGGGAAACCCTCCGGCGAAACGGCTGCCTGAGCAGGGGAGGAAACAGATTCGGCGGTCATGCGGGCATTCGGCTCCTGGCAAGAAATACACCTAATCCGCGCCTTCAGTCAACAATTCGTGGCACGATGCGCAACACCCCACCCCAGGGCAAGGGCATGGCGCTGGCTATCACCACATATATGCTAGGAATTGTCGTCTCCGCCGCCAAAGCCGGAATCGCTGCCGCCGCCACCGAAATCGCCGCCGCCGCCAGAGAATCCTCCGTCGCCGCCGCCGCTCCCGCCGCTGCCGCCGCCCCCGCCGCCAAAACGGCTGGAAAGCAGGCCAAGAAGCATGCCCGCGAGGAACGAACTGCCGCGGCCATCGCCGTCTGGCCCGCCGCCGAACCCGCCGGGGCCGCCGGGGCCTCCAGAACCGCCGCCACGCCGGTGAAACAGGGCGAAAACAAGCACCACGGCCAACACCAGGAGCCCCAAGGTCAGCCAGGGGAAGCCTCCCTTGGGCGCAGGCTTTGGCGCGGGGGCAGGCAGCGTCTGGTTGCCCTCCGCAGAGCCATCAGGCGGGGCCAGGGCAAGCTGCATGGCCTTCACCGATTCGGAAAGCCCCAGATAGTAACGTCCGGCTTTGAAATGCGGCACAGTTATCTCGCGCTGAATGCGCTTGCACAGCACGTCCGGCAGCCGGTCCTCAAGCCCGCGCCCCACCTCGAAGCGCACCTTTGCCTCGGCGCGCGCCACAACGATGAGCACTCCGGTGTTCTTGTCCTTCTGCCCCACGCCCCAGGCGCGGGCGGCCTTATTGGCGTACCCGGCGATGTCCTCGCCCTCAAGCGAGGGAATGGTCAGGATGACGACCTGGTTGCCCGAGGCCTCAGAATAGCGGCGCAGTTCTGCGCCAAGCTTGTCTTTCTCCGCCGGGGGCAGCAGGCGGGCGGTATCGACCACCCACTGCCCGCCGTTGGCAGGGACCTCCAACGCCAGCGCGCCGGAGGCCGTAAGCGCCGCAAAAAGCAGCGCCAGGCAGAAGACTATCCGCTTCACTTCGCCTCGCCACCAGCGGCGGCGGGCTTGGCGTCGGCGCCGAAGCTCACCTTGGGCGCGGTCTTGGCGGCTTCGTCGGCCTGGAACACCTGGCGCTCCGCCACATGAGCCATGAGGGCGTTGACGAGACTGCCGGGGAAGGTGCGGATGCGCACGTTCAATTCTGTTACGGCGCGGTTGTAGTTGTCGCGCTCGATCTTGATGCGGTTCTCAGTGCCCTCAAGCTGGGCCATGAGATCCTGGAAGCTCTTGTCGGCCTTCAGATTCGGGTACTGTTCGCTGACCACCATGAGCTTGCCGAGGGCTGCGGAGAGCTGGCCCTGGGCCATGTTGAACTCCTTCAGCTTGGCCGGGTCGGACAAGGTGCTGGCGTCGAGCTTGATCTGGGTGGCCGAGGCGCGCGCGGCGATAACCGCGGTCAGGGTCTCGTTCTCGTGGGAGGCGTACCCCTTCACGGTCTCAACAAGGTTCGGGATGAGGTCGATCCTGCGCTGCAGCGCGCTGTTCACCTGACCAACCATCTGTTCGCACACGGTGTTCTGAGTGATGATGCCGTTGGAGGTGGAGACCATGGAGGTTCCACCCAAAATGATGATTCCGGCAAGAATGATGCCGATGATGGCAAGGGGTTTCATTCGGGCTCCTCGTTGTCGTGTTGCGGCGGGCCTGGGGCACCCGGCCGATTGGGTTCAACTGATACCCCATGGTGGGCATCCCCCCGCGTTCTGTCAAGTTTTTCGCGCCGCACGATGGGAGGGGAATGCCGACCCTGCCGTAAAATGACTGCCGCAAACGGCTGGCACGCGCCTTGCTTGAAAAATGCATCGTTCAAGCAGAACCGGGAGGAATCATGACTGGCGATATGAAGCTCTCCGTCGTTCAGTTGTTGCAGGGCAATGTGACGGCATGGGAAGACGGCTACCATCAGGCGCTGTTCCAAACCATCATGCCCGACAAGCTTCAGGGCGCTCGCAAAATGCGCTATGAATACAAGGACCGGCAGCTCTTGTACGCATACGTGCACGACAAATGCGTGCCGCAAGACACACCCATCGATTTCCTTGAGTTCGGCGTGTTTCGAGGCCAGAGCATGCGCGCCTGGCTCGACATCAACCAGCACCCGGATTCGCGGTTCTTCGGCTTCGACAGCTTCGAGGGCCTGCCCGAGGACTGGGACACCGGAGGCAAAAAGAAGGGCGACTTCACCTGCGACGGGGAAATTCCGGACATCGACGACCCGCGCGTCAGCTTCCACAAGGGATGGTTCAACCAGACGCTGCCGAGCTTTCTCGACTCCTTCCGGCCTCAAAACAAAATCGTGGTTCATATGGACGCGGACTTGTTCACATCCTCGCTCTACGCGCTGATGCAGCTTGACCGCTTCTTGCCGCGCGGCACGCCCGTGGTTTTCGACGACTTCAGCCCCAAGGACGACTTCGCCGCGCTACAGACCTACTCACGCTGTTGCGGGCGGAGTTGGCATGTGCTGGCCTATCGCGACAACGTGGGCAAGATCGCCGTGGTTCTGCGCTAGCTCCACACACGCCGAATTTCCTTCGTCGCATTCTTGACGAAACCCTTTCGTCCCGCGCCGGCACTGGCGTTGCGGGGTGTTGCCTTACGCCAAAAATCAGGGTTTTCATTCGCGCTCGGGAATGCTATCACGCTTTACCCGTATACAACCTTCCTGAACGGAGGATATTCTGATGATCCCGAACGACCTGAAGTACGCCAAAAGCCACGAGTGGGCCAAGATCGAGGGCGACGTCGCCACCATCGGCATCACCCATTTCGCCCAGGAACAGCTGGGAGACCTGACCTTCATCGACCTGCCCAAGGTGGGCGCAACCCTCACCGCCGGAGCGGAGATGGGCTCGGTTGAGTCCGTGAAGGCCGCCAGCGAGCTTTACGCCCCGGTGAGCGGAACCGTCACCGAGGTCAACGCAGCCCTGGAGAACGCCCCCGAGGCCGTGAACCAGGACCCTTATAATAGTGGCTGGATGCTCAAGGTGAAGCTCGCGTCCGCCCCGGCCGACCTGCTGGACGCCGCGGCCTACGCCGACGTCTGCGCCGCCGAAGCCCACTAAGGAGCCAGCCATGCCCTACGTTCCCCATACTCCGGAGGACATCCGGCGGATGCTCGGCGTCATCGGCGCGCCCAGCGTGGCGTCGCTGTTCGACGAGATCCCGGCTGAGCTTCGACCCAAAAGCTTCGACCTGCCCGCAGGCAAAAGCGAAATGGACGTGCTGGCCCACCTGGAAGCCCTGGCCAAGAAGAACGCCGTCAACCATGTGAGCTTCCTGGGCGCCGGGTTCTACGACCACCACATTCCGGCCGCGGTGGACGCGCTGTCCATGCGCAGCGAATTCTACACCGCCTACACGCCCTATCAGCCCGAGGCCAGCCAGGGCACGCTCCAGGCCATCTTCGAATACCAGACCGCCGTCACGCGCATAACCGGCCTGGCCTACGCCAACGCCAGCGTGTACGATGGCGGCTCGGCCCTGTTCGAGGGAGCCATGATGGCCGTGCGCCACACGGGCCGCCGCAAGCTGGTGGTCTGCGAGGCCGTGAGCCCCATCTACCGGGTGATGCTCAGCTCCTACACCTCAAACCTGCACCTGGAGCTGGTCACCGTCCCCCACAAGGACGGCGCCTGCGACCTTGCGGCCCTCACCAAGGCCCTGGACGCGGACACCGCCGCCGTGGTGGTGCAGAACCCCAACTTCTTCGGCACGCTGCACGACTTCACCGCGCTCTTCGCGGCCGCCCGCGCCGCTGGCGTGGTCAGCCTCATCTCCGTGTACCCGGTGTTGCAGTCGGTGCTCAAGTCCCCCGGCGAAATGGGCGCGGACGTGGCCGTGGCCGAGGGCCAGAGCCTGGGCCTGCCGCTCTCCTTCGGCGGCCCGTACCTGGGCGTCATGACCTGCAACAAGGAGCTGGTGCGCCAGATGCCTGGCCGCATGGTTGGGCGCACGGTGGATACGGAAGGCCGCACCGGCTACGTGCTGACCCTGCAGGCGCGCGAGCAGCACATCCGCCGCCAGAAGGCCACCTCGAACATCTGCTCCAACCAAGCCCTTTGCGCCCTGCGCGCCCTGATCCACCTGTGCCTCCTGGGCCAGGAGGGGCTGACCCGCACAGCGGAAACATGCATCGAACGCGCCCACTACGCGGCGGAGCGCCTCACGGCCATTGACGGCGTGAAGCTTTTGTCCGGCGACGCGCCCTTCGGCAACGAGTTCGCCATCAGCCTGCCGGTGAACGCCTACAAGGTCATCGACAAGCTCTCGGCGCGCGGCGTGGTTCCAGGCTTCCCGCTGGGCCGCTACTACCAGGGGCTGGAAAACGTCCTGCTGGTGGCCTGCACCGAAAAGACCTCAACGGAATCCATCGGCATCTTCGCCGAAATGCTGCGGGGGGCCCTCAAATGAACACAGTATTCAAGAAATCCACCGAAGGACGCGAAGGCGTCTGGCCGGTGAAGCCCGAAAAGTCCGCCGCCGACCTCCTGCCCGCAGGGCTCCTGCGCGGCAAGTCCGCGGGCCTGCCCTCGCTGTCCGAGCTCGACGTGGTGCGCCACTTCACCCAGTTGTCCAAGCGCAACTACGGGGTGGACGGCAACTTCTACCCGCTGGGCTCCTGCACCATGAAGTACAACCCCAAGTTCACCGAGACAGCGGCCGCCCTGCCCGGCTTCACGCGGCTGCACCCGGTGCTGCCGCAGCTCAAGGGCGCTGGCCGCATGTGCCAGGGCGCCCTTGAGGTGATGTACGAGACCGAGCAGCTCCTGTGCGAAGTCTGCGGCATGAAGGCCTTCACCCTGCACCCCATGGCGGGCGCGCACGGCGAGCTTACGGGCGTCATGATCATGGCCGCCTACCACAAGGACAAGGGCAACAAGAAGACCAAGATCATCTGCCCGGACAGCGCCCACGGCACCAACCCCGCCAGCGCTGCCATCGCCGGATATGAGGTGGTGAACCTGCCCAGCAAGGACGGCATCGTGGACCCGGACGAGCTGGCCAAGGTGCTGGACGACTCGGTGGCGGGCATGATGATGACCTGTCCCAACACCCTGGGCCTGTTCGAGACCAATCTGCCGAAAATTGTCGAGATGCTGCGCAGCGTGGACGCCCTGCTCTACTACGACGGGGCGAACCTGAACGCCATCATGGGCAAGATGCGCGTGGGCGACGCGGGCTTCGACGTGGTGCACCTGAACCTGCACAAGACCTTCGCAACGCCCCACGGCGGCGGCGGGCCCGGCGCAGGCCCGGTTGGCGTCAGCGAGCGGCTGGTGCCCTACCTGCCCGTCTCCCGCGTGGAGAAGCTTGAGGACGGCCAGTTCTTCCTGAACTACGACTTCCCCAAGAGCATCGGCTACGTGGCTCCGTTCTACGGCAACTTCGGCGTGTTCTTGAAGGCCTACGCATACATCCTGCGTCTGGGAGGCAATGGCCTGATCCGCGCCACGGAAAACGCGGTGCTTGCGGCCAACTACCTGCGCAAGCGCCTGGACGGCGTGCTCGACGTGCCCTACGACCGCGTGTGCATGCACGAGTTCGTGGCCTCGGCCTGCAAGCAGGCGGCCTCGTCCTGCCACGTGCGCGCCCTGGACATCGCCAAGGCGCTCCTCGACCGCGGCTACCACGCCCCGACCATCTACTTCCCGCTCATCGTGAAGGAGGCGCTCATGTTTGAGCCCACCGAGACCGAGAGCCTGGACACCCTGGACCAGTTCGCGGACGACCTCATCGCCATTCTGGCCGAGGCCGAGATCAACCCGGACTCCGCCATCGGCGCGCCGCGCAACCTGCCGGTGACGCGCCTGGACGAGACCCGCGCCGCCCGCAACATGGAACTCACCGACGACCTGTAAAAGAGGCTTATGACGACGACATACGATCTTGTGGTGCTGGGCGGCGGTCCCGGCGGCTTCGACGCCGCTGTGGAGGCCGCCGCCGCCGGCCTCAAAACCGCCCTTGTGGAGGCCGCCGACCTTGGCGGCAGTTGCCTGAACCATGGCTGCATCCCCACCAAGCTCTGGCTGGGGGCCACCAGCGCCATTGAGGAGCTGGCCGCCCAGACGAAGGTGCGCGTGGCCAGCGGAGAAATCCGCGTAGACTTCACGGCCCTGCAATCCAGAAAAGACCGGCACATCGCCGCCACGCGCAAGGCCATGGGCTCGCGCCTGGCCCAGCTTGGCGTGGATCTGCTGACAGGCCGGGGCCGCGTGGCCGGACCCAATGCCCTTGAAGTCAAGTGCGCCGATGGCGTGAAGCCCCTGGCCTTCCGCAACCTCCTGGTGGCCACGGGCTCGCGCCCGGCGGCCTTCCCGGGCCTTACGCCCGATGGCGCGCGCGTGCTGGATTCCACAGGCTTTCTGGCCCTGACCGCCATGCCCAAGAGCCTCATCGTGGTGGGCGGCGGGTTCATCGGGCTGGAGATGGCCCAGGCCGCGCACCGTCTGGGCGCGCACATCACCATCGTGGACGCCCTGCCCCGCCTTGCGGGCCTGGAAGACCCGGAGGTGAGCAAGGCCCTGGAGACCGTGTTCAAGCGCCAGGGCTGGGATATCCGCCTGGGCGTGAAGGTGGCCTCGGTGGTCACCCAGGACGACAGCGCAGTGCTGACCCTTGAAGGCGAGGCGGCCGGCGAAGAGCTGCTGGCCGAATGCGCCCTGGTGGCCATAGGCCGCAGGCCCAACAGCGCGGACCTGGGGCTTGAGTCCCTGGGGGTCGAGCTTTCCGGCCCAGGCTACATCAAGACCAACGAACATCTCGAAGCCGCCCCGGACGTGTACGCTGTGGGCGACGTCAACGGCCGCATGCTGCTGGCCCACGCGGCCAGCCATCAGGCCCACTATGTTGTGGAGCGTCTGCTGGACCAGGCGCGCGGAGCCTACGAGTCCGGCCCGGTGCCGAGCATCCTCTACGGCTCGCCCGAGGTGCTGCGCGTTGGCCTCATGGCCGAGGAAGCCAAGGCAGGCGGCGAGGACGTGCTCGTGTCCCGCGCCCAGCTCATCGCCAATCCCATCGCCCAGGCCCATGCGGCCACCCAAGGCTTTGTGAAGTGCGTGTGGCGGCAGGGACGCGTGGCGGGCATCACGGCTGTGGGCGCGGATGTGTCGCGCATGGCTGTGGCGGCTTCGCTCATCGTGCGTGCGGGCTGGACCCGCGAGGACGCGGCGGGCTTCATGTTCCCGCACCCCACCCTGGACGAATCCCTGAAGGCGGCCCTTTTGGCCGACAAAGAAGCCGCGTAAAAGCGGCAGAGGACCCCCCCGTGACCACTAAGAAGACCACCACGAAAGACGCCCCCCTGGTCGCCACGGCCATCGCCGCGCCGCCGGAATTCGACCTGTTCACCTACTGCGAGCTTTCGGGCGAGACACGCCTGGAGCACGATCTGCTGGAGGAGCTGGAGCCGCGCTTCGACGGCTGGCAGCAGCACCTCAAGGCCTACCGGCTGTCCGCTGGCGGCGAAAAGGACCCCGGCTTCGTCATTCTCTGGCTGGAAAAGCCGGTTGAGGACGAGGTGGAAGGCATCTGGCAGGACTCGCCTTCCGCCGGCATGGCCTTCCACAACCTGGCTATCCATATGGTCATGAGCGCGGTGCAGAACCTGGTGCCCGAGCTGGCCGACCGCGGCTGCGCGCCCCTGCCCAAGCCGACCAAGGAAGTGCTGGCCGCCTTCAAGAAACTGGGCTTGGAATGGAACAAGGAGGGCACGGTGAACCGCCAGTTCGCAGTGTTCACGAACATGCCCGCCATCGCCAGCTGCGGAACCTGCATGCTCAAGGCCAAGTGCGAGAGCCCGGCCAAGGACTAGACGCACAAGCGCTTTCCCACGAACGCAAAAAAAGGGCGATCCACCGGTCATCGGCGGGTCGCCCTTCTGCTTTTAAGGAGGGGCGGGGGTTACAGGTAGGCCACGGCCACGGGCGGGGTCTTGTCGCCGAAGAACGCCTCCACCGCGGCTCGCTCGTCCGCGCGGATGCGCAGGTCGGACACGGGCAGGGACTCCTGAACCCCGGCGTAAAGCTTCAGCGCGCGGTCCACGAAGTCAGCGGACAAAAAAGCCGCCTGCACCTCGTAGTCGTTGCCGCCCCAGGTGAGGGTGAGGGGAATTATGTGGGTGTTCAGCGGCTTGCAATACACCAGATTGCCCGTGTGCACCAAGGTTTCCTGCACTCCCTGCGGGAACGAAATGGCCCAGCGGGACAGAATCTCCGTGAAGATGGGCTCCAGAGCCAGGTAGTAGTCCGGGTCCACTTTGCACATGAGGGACTGGCCCGGAATGTTCAGGACCGTGGGCGAACTTTGGTAGCCGCTGGCCAGGCCTTTCTGCAGGCGGGTCAGGGCGTCCTGGTAGTCCTTCATGGGCATGGCGCAACTCCTTGCTGTGGCGGGTGGTTCGCCGGGGTTCATCAGTATGGGTAGGATACATGCCCCTGGGCCGGGCCGCAAGTCCCCAGGTGTCAGAGCTTACCTCCCCCATCATTCGCTTGACGTATACAGACGATCTGCATACACAACTAAGTAGGAGGCTAAGCGAATGATCCCCGATGCCTTGGTTGGTTCCCAAGCCGTATTCACTGCCGGGTTCTCCAACCTCTCCGCCGACAGATTCCTCAATAACTTGATAGCATACGACATCGATATGCTGGTGGACGTGCGCTCTCGCCCCTTTGCCGGGTACACCCCGCATTTCAACCAGGATCAAATTGAGGTCCTGGCGGCGCGGGCGGGCCTGCGCTACCTTTACATGGGCAGCGAATTGGGCGGGTTTCCAAAAGACCCTGGCCTTTACGATCCTCACGGCTACGTGCTGTATGACCGCGTGGCGGCGCAGCCCTGGTTCGAACGTGGCATCGGCCAGCTTATGGACGGCCTGCTCCAAGGCCACCGCCTCGCACTCACCTGTGCCGAGGACAATCCGCGCCGCTGCCACCGCAGGCTGCTTCTAGGCCGCGTGCTGCGCGAACGCGGCATCGGCGTAGCGCACATTCTGGCCAACGGCAGCCTCATCTCCGAGTCCGAGCTGCTGGACGAGGAAGCGGCCAAGCCCCGGCAGCTCTCCCTGTTTGGCGGCGAGCCGGAGCCGCAGTGGAAATCGGCGCAGCCCTATTTCCCAGCCAAGCACGCGGAAAACGACTCCGTTTCCTGAAGCCTCCCGGCAGACCGCGCAGGGAGCTTGACAACGCCCTCGCGAGCTTTCGGCGTCGCGCTCCGACCTTCGCTTGACGCATTCCAAAATATCGCAAAATTGCAGCCCGTTCCGTTCCATCCGTCTCCCGCCCTTGACATTCTCGCTTCCTCCTCCCTATACGTCTAAGCATAGATAATTCCAGGTGGGTTCGTCTTTTCCCGCCGACCAAGTTTTCGGCGGACAAACTCGATACACGGAGTACGGGATGTCGGAAGCGCTCAAGTCTCAACGGACGTATGTGTTTGTGGGTCATGGCGGCAGCGGCAAAACCTCTGTCGCCGAAATGCTTCTGTTCAACGCCGGCGTGCTGGGTCGCCTGGGAAAGATTGAGGACGGGACCACCGCCCTTGATTTTGAACCCGAGGAAATCAAGCGCCGGGGCTCTATTCAGCCAAGCTTCGCCAACTTCAAGTGGAACAAGAACCAGCATTTTCTCATCGACACCCCGGGCGACAACAACTTCAACGGCGACCTGCCCTACACCCTGGCCGCCGCCGACGCCGTAATCTTCATCATCGACGCCGTGGACGGCGTGAAGCCCCTGACCCGCAAGGCCTGGAGCGAAGTCAAAAAGGCCGGGCTGCCCGCCATGGTCTTCATCAACAAAATGGACCGCGACCGCGCCGACTTCCAGATGGCCTTCAACGGCCTGAAGGACTCCCTGGGCATCAAGCCCGTGCTCCTGCATTACCCAATCGGCGAAAAAGAACAGTTCAAGGGCGTTGTGGACCAGCTGGAAAACACCGCGCTCATGTTCGACGGCAAGGGCGGCGCCAAGGCCGGCCCGGTGCCCGCAGACATCGCTGCGGAAGCCACCCCCCTGCGCGAGGCCATGATCGAGAACATCGCGGAGAGCGATGAAGAGCTCATGGAGAAGTACCTGGAGTCCGGCGATCTTTCCATTGATGAGCTGAGAACCGCACTGGTGGCGGGCGTGAAATCCTGCGAACTGGTGCCCGTGCTTGTGGGCAGCGGCCTGGCCAACATGGGCGGCCCCCAGCTGCTCGACGCCATCCAGGCCTTTCTGCCCAGCCCCCTGGACCACCCCTACTGGGAGGGCGAGGACGGCTCCACCCGCGAAAGCACTGAGGCCGCGCCTGTTGCCGGCTTCGTGTTCAAGACCATGGCCGACCCCTTCGCCGGGCAGCTCACGGTCATGCGCGTCATCTCCGGCACCCTCACGGGCGACATGACCCTGGTAAACTCTCGCACCGGCCAGCAAGAGCGCATGGGCGGCCTGCTGCTCACCACCGGCAAGGAGCAGACTCCCTGCAAAACGCCCCTCGGCCCCGGCTCCATCGTCACCCTGGCGAAGTTGAAGGACACCAACACCGGCGACAGCCTGTCCTCGGACAAGGCTCCCTTTGTGCTGGCCAAGCCCAAGCTGGCCCCCACCCTCATCACCTACGCCCTTGCCCCCAAGGAAAAGGGCGATGAGGACAAGGTCTACCAGGCCATGGCCAAGCTGCTGGACGAGGACATCACCCTCAAGCTTGGGCGCGACGAGGAGACGGCGGACACCCTGCTCTCGGGCATGGGTCAGAACCATATCGAAATCAGCGTGGAAAAGGCCAAGCGGCGCTACAAGGTGGACATCATCCTGAAGACGCCCAAGGTGCCCTACCGCGAGACCTTCAAGACCGCAGCCCGCGACGTTCAGGGCCGCCACAAGAAGCAGACCGGCGGACGCGGCCAGTTCGGCGACTGCTGGATCCACCTGGAGCCCCAGCCCAAGGGCGCGGGCTACGAGTATGTCGACGCCATCGTGGGCGGCTCCATTCCCCGGCAGTACATTCCCGCCGTGGACAAAGGCGTGCAGGAATCCGCCGCGCGCGGCGTGCTGGCTGGCTTTCCGGTCATCGACTTCAAGGTGACGCTCTACGACGGCAGCTTCCACAACGTGGACTCGTCGGAAATGGCCTTCAAGATCGCGGGCTCCATCGCCTTTAAGCGGGCCTGCGAAAAGGCCAAGATGATCCTGCTCGAGCCCATCATGACCGTCACCGTGGCCGTGCCCGACTCCTACATGGGCGACGTCATCGGCGACCTGTCCAGCCGCCGCGGAAAGGTGCTGGGCTCGGAGTCCCAGGGCGGCGTTACCGAAATCAAGGCCCACGTGCCCATGAGCGAGGTGCTGAAATACGCGCCCGACCTGCGCTCCATGACCGCTGGTCAGGGCACCTTCACCATGGAGTTCTCCCACTACGAGGAATGCCCGCCGCCCATAGCGGCCAAGGTCATTGAGGAAAACAAGCGCGAGCAGGCCGAAGAGGAATAGCCTCCCCAATCTCACCAGCCTTCAGGGCGGCGGGGGTTTGCTCCGCCGCCCTTAATTTTTAATGTCACAAAGCCGGAGCAAAACGCCACCTCGGCCCGCAACGCTTGTGCCTCAAGAACATTTCAAGTAGTGACAGGGAAATAATCTCCAACAGGAACGGATCATGCTTCGAGTTCTACGCTTCTTCGCCACCCTCGTACCCGCCACGCTCTACTACAGCGTAAAGCAGCTGCTGCTGGACCAGGAAAAGGCCACGCCCGACGAGCGCGACCTGCCGGGCAAAACCTATGGCCGCATGATGCTCCGCATGGCGGGTATCAAGGTGGAGGCCGACCTTTCCGCCCTGGACCCCAAGGGGCACTACGTCTTCATGTGCAACCACCAGAGCTTGTTTGACATTCCGATTCTTTTTGACGTGCTCTGGAACTACCACATGCGCTTCGTGGCCAAGGAGAGCCTGTTCAGCATCCCGGTGTACGGCAAGGCGCTGGGCAACGCTGGCCACATTTCAATCAACCGCGAGAACCGCCGCGCGGCTATGAAAAGCGTGGATGAAGCCGTGGCCGCCGCAAAAGGCGGCATTTCGCCCCTCATCTTCCCCGAGGGCACGCGCAACCCAAACATCGACAAGCTGCTGGACTTCAAGGTCGGCGGCATGGTGCTGGCCCTCAAGTGCGGCCTGCCCGTGGCCCCGCTGGTCATGGAGGGCACAGGCAAGCTTCTGCCCAAGAAATCATTTCTATTCAACCCGGACCAGCCTGTCCGCCTGAAGGCCCTGCCCCCGGTGGACCCGGCCAAATATACCCTGAAGGAACGCGAGCAGTTCAAGGACGACATGTACGCCCAGATGAACGCGGCCTATCAGGAACTCTTGAGGAGCTGACATGACTATCGCCCCCGGCGAACTTACCATCCACCCCATGGGGGGCCTGGGCGAAATCGGGCTGAACTGCATGGCCCTGCGCGCCCACGACGCCACAGTGCTGGTGGACTGCGGACTCATGTTCCCCGAGGACTACCTCTTCGGCGTGGACGTGGTGATTCCCCGCTTCGATCACATCATGGAGGAGCGCCACAAACTCAAAGCCATCGTTCTCACCCATGGGCACGAAGACCACATAGGCGCCTTGCCCTGGCTTCTTCCCCATGTGAACGTGCCTGTGTACGGCTCGGACTTCACCCTGGCCCTCGTTGCGGCCAAGCTGAACGAGCGCTGCATCGAGGCTGACCTGCGTCCGGTGAAGGCGGGCGACCGCGTGGAGATCGGCCCCTTTGCCTTCAATTTCTTCCCGGTCTGCCACTCCATCATCAAAGGATACGCCCTGGGCATCGAGACCCCGGCGGGCCGCATCATCCACACCGGCGACTTCAAGATCGACCGCAACCCGCTCGACGGCCACGCAACGGACATCGAGGCCATCCGCCGCTTCTCCGAACCCGGCGTGAAGCTGCTCATGAGCGACTCCACCAACGTGGAGCGCGACGGCTTCGCCCTCACGGAGCGCGAGATCAAGGCCTCCCTGCGCGAGATTTTCGACAAGGCCCGAGGCCGCATCATCGTCACGCTCTTCTCCAGCCACATCCAGCGCCTGCAGGAAATCATCGACCTGGCGGCGGCCTGCGGCCGCAAGGTCGCCATCTCCGGCCGCAGCCTGTCGCGCAACATCGATCTGGCGCGCGAGCTCGGCTACCTGCGCATCCCCGGCGGCACGCTGGTGGAGGTGGAGGAGATCGGCTCCCTGCGCGACGAGGAGGTGGTGCTCCTGGTCACCGGAAGCCAGGGCGAGCCCCTGGCCGCCCTCTCGCGCATGTCCCTTGATGAGCACCGCAGCGTGCGCGTGAAAAAAGGCGATCTGGTCCTTTTGTCCTCGCGCTTCATTCCAGGCAACGTGCTGGCCATCACCAAGGTCATCAATCGGCTGTACAAGCTGGGGGCCGAGGTGCTCTACGAAAAAGTCCAGGCCATCCACGCTTCGGGCCACGCCCACCGCGAGGAGCTGCGGATCATGCTCGAAACCGTGCGGCCCAAATACTTCGTTCCCATCCACGGCGAATACCGCCACCTTGTGAAGCACTCCCGCCTGGCTGTGGAATGCGGCGTGGCCCCGGAGCGCGCCCTGGTGCTTGAGGACGGTCAGCCCATCACCTTGCTGGCCCAGGGCATCCGCCTGGAGGAGGCCGTGCCCGCCGACCGCATCCTGGTGGACGGCAAGGGCGTGGGCGACGTTGGCCAAAGCGTGCTCAAGGAACGCCAGCTGCTGGCTGGCGAGGGCATGGTGGTGGTGCTCCTGGTGGTGGATCAGGACACCGGCGAGATCACCCTTGGCCCGGACATCGTGTCCAAGGGCTTCATCTTTGAGCAGCAGTACGCCCACCTCCTGGAAGACGCCAAGTGCGTTGTGCTGGAGGAGTTTGAAGACGTGGGCGCGGCCAACCTGAAGCGCCTGAAGGAGCGCGTCCGCGGTTCCCTCAGAAGGTTCTTCCGCCGGGTGCTTGAGCGCGACCCCGTTGTGGTGCCGCTGATCATTGCAGTGTAAGTTCGGCGGAGCTTTCCGCCGCGCGTAAAAAAGCCCTCGGCGCTGGTCCGAGGGCTTTTTTACGCGCGAACTTTGGCTGCAAGATTGCTAGCGGCTGGTGGCGTACGCGTTGGCGGCGCGAAAACGCGCCGGGTTCACCGGGGCGGTCATTACGGGCTCCGGCGCTGGCGCGGCTTGCGTCTCGGCTCCTGCCACAGGCGAGGCGTCGCCCTCAGCGCCCGGTGCCGGCATGGCCGCAACTGCCGGTGGCGGCGGAGAAGAAGCCTCTGAGGTCACCCCCTGCTGCGTCAGCGAAGCAACTCCGTCCACCGAGGGCATGATCTGGGCAAAGGCCTGCCGCAGCCCGGAGAGGATGGCGATGACTTCCTCGACCATTTCCGGCTTCATCTTCAGATTGGCCGTCAGCAACCTGGTGTTGCAAAAAAAGTACAGCTGAAACAGATTCTTGGATATATCCCCACCGCGATCCTTGTTCAGACTCTCCTGCAACTCGCTCACGATGTTGATGGCCTTGGAGATGAGGATGCCCTTTCCGGCCACATCGCCCGCGCGCATCTTCTCGATGGCCTGGTGCAGGTGCTTGATGGCCGTATCGTAGAGCATGAGCAAGAGATCTCCCTGGGAGGAGGTGGAAACCTGTGTGACCAGATAGGCTTTCGCTGCCTTGAGCATGTTGTCCTCGTCGCCCGCGCCTAGCTCTTCATAAGCTGCGTAATGGTATTTGAGAGCTGGCTCTGCGTGTTTGTCAGGGTGTTCAAAAGCTTGTCCAGGCGCGCATACTTCGCCTTCAGCGTGTCCTTGAGATTGACCAGGCGCCTCTCTTCACGGGCAATCTTGTCGTCGATGCCTCTCATGATGTCGCCGTAGTTCTCCTTAAGAATCGACAATGGCCCGCTGGTGCTGTTCGTCAATTCTGCTAGCTTTTCGACCATCTCTCCGTTCTTGCCGAGCTTGACGTCCACCTTCCCCGTGTAGGTGGAGTTGGCTGCGTGGTTGTCCAACTGGACCACAAGACCGGCCGCGTTGCCGGTGAGCGCCGTGACCTTCCAGCCATCGATGCCGGCCGGAACTCCGCCGATGGTGGCGCTTGAGATGCCGGCTGCGCTGGTGATTATCTTGACGTCATATGAACCAGCCTTGGTCCTGCCCTTGATGAGGCCAAGGTAGGAGAAGTCCGCTGAATCGCTTTCGCCGTCATAGTCTGCGGCGAAGAGCTTGGACACTCCGTCGGAGTCCTTGGCCAGGGCTTCGTCCAGCTTCGCTTCATCAAGAATGAGCTTGCCGTATGTGCTGGAGCCTTGGTCTGCATCGGTGGTGATGCCCAGCTGCGACAAGGCGGAATAATAGTCCCCCTGCCCGGTGCTGGAATTGAACATGGTGAAGCCCAAGCCCAGATCCGTGACGACGTCCTTCAACTGCGTGCTGATGATCTGCACGCCATAGTTGCCAGTAAGCAGCGACCCCTTGGCATCGCCGGAACTATTACTAACCTTGGTCAATGAGTTTATGGTGTTGCGCACATCATTCACTGCGCTGACAAATTTTTTGATGTTGGTCTTGATGGAATCTGTGTCCGTGGTGATGCCGATTTGGATGCTGGCGTTGGAGTTGGCCTGCTTCAAGGTCAAGGAGACCCCGGGAATGACGTCCGAAACGGAATTCGTATTCCGAGAAATCCAGTTTGCGCTGCCCACTGGGTAGCCATCCACCTTGACCATTGAACTCTGGGCATTCTGAGTGTTCTGGAAGCTTGCGGCGCCGAACACCAAAGACCCGGTGTTGGAGATGACCACCTGGTTCCCAGCGCCCTGATCCATGCCATACAGTTGCAGATGGTACGAGGTGCCGTCGTAGATGGTGGTCGCCCGGACCTTGTCCTTTGTAACAGCATTGTTGTTGATGCTGTTCACCAAACCGGTGAGGGAGCTTCCGGCGCCGATGTTGCTTATGGTGTAGCTCTGCCCAGCATAGCTGAAGGTCAGGTTTGTGACCGCGCTGGTGACAACGCTGCTCAGCCCGCTTACTCCGGAGGCTGTAGTGAGAATGTCGTTCTGCGCCAACTGCCCCACAACAACGCTATGGCTGCCGATGATGGCGTCGCTGTTCGCGGTCGCCGAAACGCTGGACTCCGAAGAGCTGGTCACAGTCTTGGTAAGAAATTCGTTCACGGTGTCCATGCCGCCAAGGGTGGTCTTAAGGGCCAGGAGCTTCGTGTTGAGATATTGGAACCCCTCAACCTTAAGCTGCCAACTGGCCTTCCAGTTGGTCATCTGGTTCTTGGTGACGCTTTCTGCCTTGATGAGGCCGTCGATGAGCGAATTAAAGTCCGTGCCGTTGCCCAGACCGCTGACATTGATGCTGCCAGAAGTAAAAGCCGTTGCGCCTGTTGTGGTGCCGGTGGATGTCGTCACGGGAGCCCCCCCTTCAAGGGAAAAACGTGCCGGATACTATTATTCCACCATGATTGTGCAAGGCTGGTGCCAGAACGAAAGGGGCCGCCTTGCGGCGGCCCCTTGTTGCATCTTTCCTGCTGTGGCGCGGCTGCCCTCGTCCACAGACCTCCAGCCTATTAGCCGAGGAGCTGCAGGGCGAGCTTGCCGAGGTTGTTGGCCTGGGACAGCATGGCCACTGCGCTCTGCACCTTGATCTGCTGGCGCGTGAACTCCGTCATTTCCGTGGCCACGTCCACGTCCGAGATCTGGGACTCTGCCGCAGAGGTGTTCTCAGACTGGATGGACAGGTTGGTGATGGTGTTCTCCAGACGGTTCTGGAGAGCGCCCAGGTTGGCGCGGATCTTGTCCTTGGACACGATGGCGTCGTTCAAGGAGTCGAGAGCCTTCTGCGCCAGCTCCTGGGTGGAGATGGACTTGCCGTTGGTGCTTGCGGTGCCCGCGCCAACACCCAGGGCCGAGGCCGTGGAGTTGTTGATGGACACGTAGTAGTAGTCCTCGGCGGAGTCATTGCCAGTGCCGAAGTGGACCTTCAGCGGACCGGTGGCCGTGATGCCGGCGCCGTTGTGGCTGGTGCTGGTGCCGGAGAGGTTTCCGTTCAGCAGGTGGATGCCGTTGAAGTCCGTGGAGTTGGCGATTCGGGTAATTTCCGAAGCCATGGCCTGGTACTCCGAGTCGATGATCAGGCGCTGGTCCGAAGAATAGGTGCCGGTGGAGGCCTGCATGGCCAGTTCCTTCATGCGGATGAGCTTCTCGTCGATGACGCCGAGCGCGCCGTCAGCGGTCTGGATCATCGAGATGGAGTCATTGGCGTTGCGGATGCCCTGCTGCAAGCTCTTGATTTCCGCGCGCATGATTTCGCGGACGGCCAGACCGGCGGCGTCGTCGGCTGCGGTGTTCACGCGCAGACCCGAAGACAAACGCTGGGTCGAGGTGGCCAGGGCCGAATACGAATTCGACAGGTTGCGGGCGGTATTCATGGCCATCATGTTGTGGTTAAAGGTGAGCGACATACCCAATTCCTCCTTGAAAGTATTTTTGCATCCTTGCCATTCGGTGGTCCTCATCAGGCGACATCACCTGCGGGGCCAATCCGATTGTTGTTACGCTCACCTCATCGGCCTCCCTGAAGAAAACTTTAGGCGGTCCTGCGCTTTTCTTGAAAAGCTTCAGATAAGGGGGGGCAGGCGCGCAGGGCGCAAACGCTTCGCCTGGCTTGGCGGGCGCGCAGGGCCTGCTTGCGGCTGATCAAGGCATTGCAGGAACAGCGTTCCCGTGCCAATATCCACCCGTTCCGCCAGGGGGGAGAAACATGACGGCTGGTCTTACATCTGTGCTCTTCAAGCGTCGTTTCTGGCCGCTGTTCATCAGCCAGTTTCTGGGGGCCGCCAACGACAACGTCTTCAAAAACGCCATCGCCATCCTGATCATCTACCGTCTTGGCGGGCAGTCCTCCATAGCCCCCCAGGTGCTTGTCAGCCTCGCCGCCGGGCTGTTCATCCTGCCCTTTTTCCTGTTCTCGGCCACTGCGGGCCTGATTGCCGACCGCTACGAAAAATCTGGGCTCATCCGCCTGATCAAAGGTGCGGAGATCTTGATCGTCGCCCTGGGCGCCTGGGCGCTTCTCATCCCGAGCATTCCCGGCATGCTGGCGGTCTTGTTCCTGCTGGGCGTCCATGCGGCCTTCTTCGGCCCCTTGAAATACGCCATCCTGCCCGAGCAGCTGGCCGAAGACGAATTGGTGGACGGCAACGCCCTCGTCGAAGGCGGCACCTTCCTCGCAATCCTGCTGGGAACCATCACTGGCGGCGTGCTGGTGTTGCAGAGCGGCGGCATCGCCACCATCTGCACGCTGCTGATCAGTCTCGCCGTGCTGGGCTTTGCCGCCAGCCTGTTCCTGCCCAAGGCCCAGCCCGGCAATCCGGGCGTGGCCATCGGGTTCAACTTCATCAAGGATACCCGGCAGGTGCTGGGGCTGGCCCGCAAG
>NZ_JAUYFU010000002.1 GCF_030689645.1 Humidesulfovibrio sp. | reverse complement strand
CCCTTCTTCTGCCAGGTCGAAGCCATCGAAACCGCAATCTGGCTGACCGAAGTCGCTCCGCACGTGCCCCACGGCAAGAAGTTCGGCAAACACCTCACCGACTGCAATCCTGACCTTGTACGCCTCGCCCTGAAACTTGCGACAGGCGCGGGCAAGACAACGGTCATGGCCATGCTCATTGCGTGGCAGACGCTGAACGCAGTTCGCCATCCCGGTAGCAAGCGGTTCACGCGCGGCTTTCTGATTGTCGCCCCCGGCCTCACCATCCGGGACCGTCTCCGCGTCCTCCAGCCGAACGACCCCGACAGCTACTACCAGAGCCGTGAGCTGGTGCCCCCCGACATGCTCGCAGACTTGGAGCGGGCGAAAATCGTCATCACGAACTTCCACACTTTCAAGCTCCGCGAGCGTCTTGAGGTCTCCAAAGGCGGTCGGTCGCTCCTTCAGGGGCGTGGCCCCGAGCTGGCCACGCTTGAGACCGAAGGGCAGATGATTCAACGCGTGATGCCCGACCTCATGGGGCTCAAGAACATCCTTGTCATCAATGACGAAGCTCACCACTGCTACCGCGAGAAGCCGGGCGAGCCGGACGAGGAACTCACTGACGACGAGAAGCAAGAGGCCGAACAGAACAAGGAAGCCGCCCGGCTCTGGATTTCTGGTCTTGAAGCCGTCAACCGCAAGCTCGGAGTGACCAAGGTCTTCGACCTATCCGCCACACCCTTCTTCCTGAAAGGCTCCGGCTACGCCGAGGGCACCCTGTTCCCGTGGACTATGAGTGACTTCTCGCTCATGGACGCCATTGAATGCGGCATCGTCAAATTGCCGCGCGTGCCCATCTCGGACAACATCCCCGGCGTGGACATGCCCATGTTCCGCAATCTCTGGTCCCACATCCGGAAGAAGATGCCCAAGAAGGGGCGCGGCAAGGCCAAGGGCCTTGACCCCTTGAGCATCCCCCCAGAGTTGCAGACGGCCCTTGAGGCGCTCTACGGGCATTACAAGAAGACCTTCGAGCTTTGGCAAGAGGCCGGAATTGACGTGCCCCCGTGCTTTATTGTTGTTTGCAACAACACTTCTACGTCGAAGCTTGTTTTCGACTACATATCCGGCTTCTTCCGCGAGAACGAGGACGGCACAACCGAACTGGAAAACGGGCGTCTGCCGCTCTTCCGCAACTTCGACGACCACGGCAACCCGCTGGCCCGGCCCCACGCCCTGCTCATCGACAGCGAACAGCTTGAGTCTGGCGAAGCCCTTGATGACAACTTTCGGAAAATGGCCGCTGATGAAATCGAGCGCTTCCGGCGAGAAATCATCGAGCGCACGGGCGACCCGCGCCAGGCCGAGAACCTGTCCGACAACGACCTTTTGCGTGAGGTCATGAACACCGTGGGCAAGCCGGACCGCCTGGGCGGCTCCATCCGATGCGTAGTCTCCGTGTCCATGCTGACCGAGGGTTGGGACGCGAGCACCGTCACCCACGTGCTCGGCGTCCGCGCCTTCGGCACACAGCTTTTATGCGAGCAGGTCATTGGCCGCGCGCTTCGCCGCCAGTCCTACGACTTGAACGACGAGGGTCTCTTCAACGTCGAATACGCCGACGTGCTTGGCATCCCCTTCGACTTCACTGCGCAGTCCGTACCGGTGAAGCCGCTCAAGCCGCGCGTGACCATCCACGTGAAGGCCATGAGCCCAGAGCGCGACCACCTTGAAATCAGCTTCCCGAACGTCGCCGGGTACCGCGTGGAGCTCCCGGAAGAGCGGCTCACCGCGCAATTTAACGCGGACTCCGTGCTCAAGTTGACGCCGGAACAGGTCGGCGCGACCAGCACGCGGACGCAAGGCATCATCGGCGAGGGCGTGGACCTCAATCTCGTCCACACCGGCGACCTGCGCCGCTCGACACTCCTGTTCCACCTCACCCAGCGCCTGCTGTACACCAAATGGCGCGACCCGAACGAGGAGCCGAAGCTTCACCTCTTCGGCCAGCTCAAGCGCATCGCCAAGGAGTGGCTCGACACCTGCCTTGTATGCGAGGGCGGCACCTTCCCGGCACAGCTCATGTATCAGGCGCTGGCTGACATCGCCTGCGAGCGCATCACGCGGGCGATTACGAACGCCCATGAGGGAGCCTGCCCCATCAAGGCCGTGCTCGACCCGTACAACCCCACCGGGAGCACGCGGCACGTCGCCTTCAACACCACCAAGACGCTCCGGTGGGAGACGAGTCCGAATCTTTGCCACATAAATTGGGCCATTCTCGACAGCGACTGGGAGGGCGAGTTCTGCCGCGTGGTGGAGGAACACCCCCGAGTGAAGGCCTACGTAAAGAACCACAATCTCGGCTTCGAGGTGCCTTACCGCTACGGCTCGGAGATGCGCCGCTACCTGCCGGATTTCATCGTGAAGGTGGATGACGGACGCGAGGATTTGCTCAACCTGGTGGTTGAGGTGAAGGGCTACCGGCCAGAGGACGCCAAGGACAAGAAGGCGACCATGGACACGTACTGGGTGCCGGGCGTGAATAACCTCGGCACCTATGGCCGCTGGGCCTTCACGGAGTTGACGGAGGTGTTGCGCATGGAGTCCGACTTCGCGGCCAAGGTCCGTTCCTCGGTCAACCGCATGATTGCAGAAATCACCGCCCCCGGCGCGGGAGAGAAATAGCCATGGCCAAGACCCCGACCCTCAAGAGCGTTGAAACCATCACCCACGCCGACGCCACGCGGAAGAACATCCCCACGGCGGAATTCCAAGCGCTCATGACGGCCCACGACAAGGCCCCGGTTCAGGTGCGCTACGAGCGCAACCGTGACCTCGACCCCCAGCTCATGTGGCGCGGCAAGGACGAGCAGGACTGGTCGGACCTCGTGGTGAACGCCCCGCCGCTCTACATTCAGGAGAAGGTTCACCCCAAGGTGCTCATCGACGACCTCTTGCGCCGCACCAAGGAAGAGAAGACGCCCGGCAAGACCCAGTACGACCTGTTCGCGAATTTCAACGGCCTGCCGAACGAGGAGGCCAAGACCGAGTTCTACCAGCACGACGCCAACTGGACCAACCGGATGATTCTTGGTGACTCGCTTCAGGTCATGGGGAGCCTCGCCGAGCGCGAAGGGCTTCGCGGCAAGGTCCAGTGCATCTATTTTGACCCCCCTTACGGCATAAAATTCAACTCGAATTTCCAGTGGTCCACGGCTAGTCGCGACGTGAAAGACGGGAATATCGGTCACATCACTCGTGAGCCAGAACAGGTGAAAGCATTTAGAGACACATGGCGTGACGGTATTCATAGTTATCTTGCATATCTACGCGACAGAATCACCGTGGCGCGCGATTTGTTAACTGAAACAGGCTCTATGTTTGTCCAAATTGGCGACGAGAATGTTCATCGGGTGAGGGCCATTCTCGATGAGGTGTTTGGAGACGCGAATTATTGTACAATAATTCCATTTAGAAAGCGGCAGGGACGTACTAGCGCTTCTTTATTGCCAGAGCAAACGCATGATTTTCTGTTGTGGTATGCGAAAGACATCAAGCTGATGAAGTATAAACAGCTTTACATTGAAAAGGCAATGGATAACTTGGAACTGTTTTATGATGATAATGGTAATAGAGTTCCACTTACTGATGTACAAAAATCAGGGCGCGTGCCTTTGCCTGTGCCAGTTGAAAAAATATATACTCGTATTCCCCTTGAGTTGCAAAATGCCAATAGCGAAAGAAAGTTTTCGCTATCATGTTGGGGCAAAGAATGGGTGGCTCCTCCGAAGGGTTGGTCGGCAACGAAAGAAAAGCTTGAGAAGCTAATACGCATCGATAGGTTGACGCCAAAAGGAAAGTATCTGTTGCTTAAAAGATACTACACGGAGTCGAGCATATCGAAGCTGATATCGATTTGGAATGATACGGCAGGTGAACAGAACGCAGAGTATGTAGTTCAAACGAGTACACTCCCTATCCAGCGGTGCTTATTGATGACTACAGACCCTGGTGATTTGGTGTTAGACCCAACATGCGGTTCTGGTACAACTGCATATGTTGCAGAACAATTTGGGCGTAGGTGGGTCACTATCGACACATCTCGAGTCGCGTTAGCTTTAGCACGTTCACGAATAATTGGCGCTAAATATCCTTACTATTATTTACGTGATAGTATCGAAGGGCAAAATATTGAAGCGGAGCTTTCACATAAAGCTCCTTCTAGCCAGCCAGTATTCAGTCGTATTCGGTTCGGATTTGTATATGGACGTGCTCCACATATTACGTTGAACACAATCGCGAAAAATGTAGACATTGACAATATAGTTGACAAGTATGGTGACAAATTTGTTTTTCTGCTTAATCAATTGAGTAGGGAAATTGGGAAAACCTTAAGAGAATGGGAAATACCTCATGTCGCCGACCCTTCCTGGGGACAGTCGGCGAGAGATACACATCTAAAGCTTCGGGAACTTTGTCTCCGTCGGCAACGAGAGATAGATGCCTCTATTGTCGCCAAGGCAGATTTCGAACCGCTCTATGACAAGCCTTGCGAGGACAAGAAGAAGGTGCGCGTGGCCGGTCCTTTCACCGTGGAGAGCCTTTCCCCGCACCGCGTGTTGGCCGTGGACGAGAATGACGACCTCATCGACCCGGCGAAGCAGGGGCAGGCGGCAGGCGGCGAGCAGGACTTCGTGCAGATGATTCTGGAGAACCTGAAAACCGCCGGGGTCCAGCAGGCGCACAAGGACGACAAAATCGCCTTCACCTCGCTTGTGCCGTGGCCGGGCGTCATGGTCTGCGCCGAAGGCCGCTACATTGAGGGCGACGGGCAGGAAGCAGAGAAACGCGCCGCCATCTTCATCGGCCCGGAGTTCGGCACCGTTTCCCGCCCCGACCTGGTGGAAGCCGCGCGCGAGGCCGGAGAGGCTGGCTTTGACGTGCTCATCGCCTGCGCCTTCAACTACGACGCGCATTCCACCGAGTTTTCGAAGCTTGGCCGCATCCCCGTTCTCAAGGCGCGGATGAACGCGGACCTTCACATGTCCGACGAGCTCAAGAACACTGGCAAGGGCAACCTCTTCGTCATCTTCGGCGAGCCGGACATCGACATCATTCCGGCCAAGGACGGGCAGATTCAGGTGAAGGTGAAGGGCGTGGACGTGTTCCACCCGAACACGGGCGAAGTGCGGAGCGACGGCCCGGATGGCATCGCTTGCTGGTTCATCGATTCAGACTACAACGAAGAGAGCTTCTTCGTGCGGCAGGCCTACTTCCTCGGCGCAAACGACCCCTACAAGGCCCTGAAGACCACGCTCAAGGCGGAAATCAACGCCGAGGCATGGGAGACGCTCAACAGCGACACTTCCCGGCCCTTCGACAAGCCGAAAGACGGCCGCATTGCGGTGAAGGTCATCAACCACCTCGGCGACGAGGTTATGAAGGTGTTCCGGGTATGAGCACAGAAGACAAAGTATGGGTTGGTGTTGACCCCGGAGGCAAGAAGCACTTCGGTGTAGCTATCATCGGGGTAGGGCGTCGCCCACTCACCTTCTGTGCCAATTGCGCGGATGAAGCCGTTGATATTGTGCTCCGCGAGGCTTCTGTCGCTCCGGCGGGGCTTGGGGTTGATTCACCTCTTTGGCTTTCATCTGGCCCTTCCGGCGACCGGGCGGCTGATTGCTGGGTTCGCAAGGAGCGTCGTGGCAATGCTCAGGCCATCAATTCTCTACGCGGCGCAGTCCTCGTCCAGGGACTTATGTTTGTGCAACGTATGCGAGAGAGATTTCCAAGTGTCAATGTCACCGAAGTGCACCCTAAGGCTCTCCTCAAGGACAAGGGCGAGGGATATTGGACATCGTTCTTCACAGAGATTGGCACGAGAACGCCGGTTGCTGTCCACTCGGACAAAGACCACGAAAGGGACGCCCTAATTGCCGCCATTGCCGCGCGTCAAGGCTTTTGCGGGCACTGGCAACATGACTTGGCTTTACTCGACCCCCTGCCAGGTGAGCAAACTCCCCCTGAACGTTCGCTACGCCCTGTTCATTACTTCTGGCCGGAGTGAGCACAGATGGAATTTCGAATAGCCGACACCTTCACAGACAGCCTTCGCCGCTTGACTGGCGACGAGCAGAAAGCGGTGAAGACCACCGCCTTTGACCTCCAGCTCAATCCGGCGAACCCCGGCATGAGCTTCCACAAGCTGGCCCATGCGCGCGACAAGAGCTTTTGGTCCGTGCGGGTGAACGCGGATGTTCGGATAATCGTCCACAAGACGCAGACGAGCCTTCTTCTCTGCTACGTCGCGCACCACGAGCAGGCCTACCGCTGGGCCGAGGTGCGCAAGCTGGAAACGCACCCGAAGACCGGAGCGGCGCAGTTGGTCGAACTGCGGCAGGCCGTGGTTGCCGTTGCCTCGGAGCCCGTCCGCGCGCTGGCCGCATCCCCGCCCCCGAAGCCCTTCCTGTTCGCCAAGCAGGCTGACGACGAGTTGCTCGGCTACGGCGTTCCCGAAGAATGGCTTGGAGCGGTCCGCGAAGCGACGGAAGACACGCTTCTTGACCTGGCCGACCACCTGCCTGCGGAAGCCGCTGAAGCACTCCTTGAGCTTGCCACAGGCGTGACACCGAAACTGGTGCCGCCTCCGGCCAAGGACGTTGCGCCGTTCGACCACCCGGACGCCCAACGCCGCTTCCGCGTCGTGGCCAACCTTGAGGAGTTGGAGCGGGCGCTTGATTATCCTTGGGAGAAGTGGACGGTCTTTCTGCACCCGGCACAGCGGCAGACGGTGGAGCGAGATTTCTCCGGCCCTGCCCGCGTCTCTGGCTCCGCTGGCACCGGAAAGACCATCGTCGCCTTGCACCGGGCCGTGAACCTCGCCCGGAAGAATCAAGATGCGCGAGTGCTTCTCGCGACCTTCTCGGAAATTCTCGCGAACGCCCTACGGAACAAGCTCAAAGTGCTCGCGGGAAACGAACCTCGGCTTGGGGAACGCATTGACGTTCACGCCATGGATGCCCTTGGCGAGCGCCTCAACAGGCTGTGGCTCGGGCGGCTTCGCGTGGCCGACCGAAAGACCGTCATGACGTTGCTCAAAAGCGCGGCTTCGGCGCACGCAGGCATCCGCCAGAGCGAGCAGTTCATGTTGTCGGAGTGGGAGGAAGTCGTTGATGCTTGGCAACTGACAACATGGGAAGAATACCGCGACGTTGCCCGGCTCGGCAGGAAAACCAGACTACCGGAGAAGATGCGGAAGGCACTCTGGGAAGTGTTCAGCGCCGTTTCGGCTGGCCTCGCCGAGCAGAACCTTGTGACACGTGCCGGGCTTTTCACGCGCCTGGCCGGGCATGTGGTGAGTCTCAAGGCCCCGCTTTTTGACTACGTGGTGGTTGACGAGGCGCAGGATGTCAGCGTGCCCCAGCTCCGATTCCTAGCGGCGCTGGGCGCGGGCAGGCCTAACGGGTTGTTCTTTGCCGGAGACCTCGGACAGCGGATTTTCCAACTGCCGTTCTCGTGGAAATCCCTTGGCGTTGAAGTTCGCGGTCGGTGCCAGACGCTCCGCGTGAATTACCGGACCTCGCACCAGATTCGCGAGCAAGCGGACCGGCTCCTCGGGCCAACGGTTGCGGACGTGGACGGGAACACCGACGACAGAAGGGGCACCACGTCCGTTTTCAATGGCCCGGAGCCCAACATTTTGGTTGCAGACACCGCCGAACAGGAGATTATAAAAGTCGCCGAATGGCTGTCTGCGCGTGTCAAAGAAGGCGTGACGCCTTCAGAAATAGGGATATTTGTCCGGTCCGAGGCTCAAGTTGAGCGCGCGACAACTGCCGCCGACAAGGCGGGTATTCCGTTCCTTGTGCTCGATGAGCAACTCGACACGGCCCCCGGAGCGGCTTCCGTTTGCACCATGCACCTTGCCAAGGGATTGGAGTTCCGCGCCGTGGTGGTCATGGCCTGCGACGATGAAGTCATTCCCCTGCAAGAGCGCATTGAGTCCGTCACGGACAATTCCGACCTTGAAGAGGTCTACGAGACCGAACGACATTTGCTTTACGTCGCCTGCACGCGCGCTCGCGACTACCTGCTTGTGAGTTGCGCCGCCCCCGGCTCCGAGTTTTTAGATGACTTGACCGCACGCCCGTGACCCGGCGAATCCAAGGAGAAGCCGGAGCGAAATTCCCGCGCGATGCGCAGATAAAGCGTGTAGGCGACAAGCGGGACGCCAAGGCGCCAGTGCATTTCGGCTGGCATTCGCCGCCAGCTCACGCCTTCACGCCGGAGTCCGCTGACCACCGGCCAAAACTCGCGAATTCGGCTTGACGCGGTGTTTGTCATCGCGTGTATGTTCGCACTTCGCTAATTCGATGATGCCCCATGCGCTCCATCGTTTCCTTCATCGCCGCATCTGTTCGCAGACCGGCTCCGGCGGCTTCTACGAGAAAAGAGCGGGCGTAGTTATGCCGAAGAGCGTGGGTTCCTGCCCACACCTCGCCCGTAGCTTCGGCGGCGCGGTGTAGGTCAGCAAGATAAGCTTTGTATCTCACCCTCATCCCGCCCTTGTTCGCGTCAAAATGAGCGGACAGAGCACGGTAGACTTCAACGGGCACGAACTGCGTCCGACCGAATCCCCCTTTGCCTTTTACAAACACAAGCCCGGCTGAACGCCCAGTGACCGGGTCAGTGGTCTCACCGCGTAGACTTCCTCGGTTCAAGCCGAGGACTTCAGAGATACGGAAGCCCGCGCCGAGTTGTAGCTTTGCCACGAGCTGATGTCCGGGGCCTTCGACGGCTTGCACAACAGAGCCGGGAGAGACGTAAGCCCTGCGGGCCTGGTCGAGCCGAGGCGCGTCGCGGTTGTACTCGACGCGAACAGCATCGACACCGGGTGACAGCCTCGCCGCTTCAGGAATACGCATCGAGCGCGGAGCACGACCAAGGGCAACATCGAATTTCCCGAGAGCGGCGGCATACGTGCGCATGGTGTTGCAGGAACAGCCAGCGGCAAGCCTCTCTCGAAGGAAAGCTTCGGCGTGCTTTGGGCGCAGGTCCTGCACCCGCTGGACGCCCTGTTCGGCGGCAAAATGGGCGAAAGACAGAGACACAGACTTGTAGGCCGAATACGTGCGGTAGCTCGCAATTGGCGTGTGTTCCGCGATACGGGCGGCAGTTGCACCGACGCCAGCGGCTTGGAGTTGGTCCCGCACGTCCGCCTTATTTGCGAAGCGACTTTGGCCAACACGAAGGATGCGCGAAGCGGCCCAAATGCCCTTGATTTGTTGCGTGAGACTCTTTGCCATGCAGACGCCTCCAGTCGGTTGATGCGGTTGAATCTTGCTGTTCACAGCTCATCCCGGCGCATCGTTTCGTGACGCGCGCGGCCCGGATGTAGGGTCATCAAGGCCGGAGCAGTTGGGCGGATGCTCTACGCCAGCCTTAGGCGCTGGACATATATCTAAAGAGGAATTTGTGGGCAGGGGCGCAGGCCCGTCATGGCAGGCTTTATCCTCCGTATTGCCGGTCAATGAGGAATGACCAACTTTGGAGTGCGCCCCGTTTGCCCAGCGGAGTGGTCCTCTGCGCAAAGCGTACGACCTCGCAATATGGAATTTCAAGAGGAGGAGCGAAGAAAGATGAAAGTAAATGCTGGCGCGGTTTGTTTCCTGCGACGAAAAGTCGCGAAACAAACCGCAGGCAAAGGCTTTCAGGGATGGAGTGGGAGAAGAAGTTACCGCAGAAAAGGCGAAGAGCCCCTGACGGGGCTTGGGAAGGGGAAGACAGAAAGGCTACTGGCGACGGGTGAGGCCAACCCGCAGGAGAACGCGGTGAAGCCAGCCCGTGCGAGTTTCAGGAACCGGCGAAGCAGAGAGGCGGTCGAGTTGCGTCTGCAACATACCGACCTGCTCCGTGAGCTGATTCATCGCGAGGAGCATGGCAATAATTTCAGGCGAAGGAGCGGCAGGGACGCTAGGAGGTGAAGGGACGCATGGGGGGGTGGCGGAGGGCAAAGTCGGAGTCTCCGCAGGCATGTTCGCGTGTTCGTTCCGAACAGCGCACGACATCGCGTACACAGCAGAAGAAGACTCTTTCGCGTCCTGCGCGAGCAGTTCAAGAAGCTGTTCGTAGTTGATTTTCAGCGTGCCGGACTCTTCTCGGTGCTGAAGAACTCCATTTTTTACAAGACGATAGATTCTTGCGCGGAGCTTGTTGTCCCCGGCGGCGGCTTCGTTTGCAGTCTTGAACATGTTGTTTTCCTCCTTTGTGCGTTGCGAACAGTTTGTACGGCCAGTCTCTGTCCAAGCGGCAGAGACGAGTACGATAGCACGTCTGGGAGGATTTGCAAATATTTTCTTCAATTATATCAGTAATTAAGCATTGCGTCAAGCAAGGCGCGGCATCCACCTATCAAGCTATTCGCATGGCCTATGGCGAGGCCAAGCATAGACGGGGGCGGGAAGGTCAGACTTTATGGAGCGACGACCGGGACGAATTCACCTTGCCGGTCCATTGAGGGGGCCGACCACTCTGCGGCTCATTCGCGAGATGTCATGGCAAACCTTGCGGCGGCGTGGCATTCAAGGAAAACGAAAATGCCATGAATTCCGTTCCGTTACCGTCCCGCGATTTTTGTCTTGAGGCATAGGGCGGGCGAATGAGTGGCGCACGTTGCCATGAGAGGAGGCTTCGCTACTCCGTCGAAGAGGCCATGAGAGGGCGGAACGCTTGCCAGAGAGGCTGGCGCAGACCGTGGGTGATGGGCGGTGCGTAGGCCTTGTGGCAGGCACGGTGTTCAAGAAACACGAGAATGCCGAAGACCTCCGTTCCGTCGCCGTTCCGTGTCTTCGCGCGCTCGCGCGTAAGAGTGAAATGCGAAGAGTAAGAACGGAACGGAATCGGAACGGTATATTAATAATCACCATGGTGAAGAGTGAAATGCAAACGCGCGCGCGGGCGCGAAGGGCGAGGGCGCAATGAAGCCAGAAGGGAACCGTGCAAGAAGGGGTCAAACTCCGCGTGAGAGCCGGTGGCAAACATCGAGAGCGGGTGTTGCACATGAGACGGCAAGAAGCCGCTCTGGTGGCATGCTACGAGTTCCTTGCTGCCAGCCAGCGAATTGTCCAAAGACCCGGCACAAGAAGCTTGCATGTTGGTCTGGTGGGGTGTGATGATGACTCAGGGGTGAGAAATGAAACTTGCAGTTATCAAAGGCGCACAGCAAATCTTGCGTGACATTGGCAAGCCTGGATGCGGCGAAGTGCCGCTTGAAGCATTCGCGAAATTTCTCGGGGTAGACCTCGCGTCGATGGAAGGCGTTGTGGAAGGGATTCGCTTTGAACTCGCATCGCGTGAGCGTGAAGCGGACTTCGTGCTCACAATGGACGACACCAATCTGAAAGTTGAGCGTCAGGCCGCAATGCGCGGCGTATTCCGAACGGAACAGGGCGAGAAGACAGCTGGTCTTACGATTGAAGAACGGAGGAAAATTGCGGAGCAGATTTTCGCAGAGATGCCCGACGAACTGAAAAAAGATGAGCTCGGCAAGCAAAAAATCGTTGAAACACTTAATGTGCGTAGTGTAATCGAAGTTACTGCTGTTGTTGCAAGCGCATTTTATATATCATGCGACAGAAAAAATAATGTAAAATTCTGGGCCGCGATAATGCAAAGAATGAAAGATGCGAATTATGTTGAGAAATGGAGTCGTCGACTTGAAGAGGCGGCAATTAAAAATGCTCATGCGGAGCAAGAAATACTTAAAATTCCAACTGGTGTGATAAGAGAGAAAATAAAAAACGGAGAATTTCTTGCGAAGGGAATACTTCCAAGCATGGCGAAAAGAGTACTCGAAGAGAAGAGAAATGCTACTTCTTCCAAGTAAAACGCTTCACCTTTTCTTTGCGCGGCTTCTGCTGTATTGAAACAGATGAAGTAACCCAAAGTGAAGACTTGAGCGCACTGAAATCAAATTCGATTTTCATTTTTTGGGTTATTTTTTTGTATAGAGTGACAATGCTTTCTTCTTTGCGATATCTTGTGTTGCCTTCTCCTTTTCCCTCCCATCCGAAGTAATCGTTGAGCATATTGTCATCTTTAATATTGCTAGGTACCATATTTCTGGCATTATGGCGCAGTGAATGAAAATTGATTTTTGGATTTTCTATACCAAGCTTGCGCATTTTGAATTTGCTGAAATGATTTGAAGCAATCGATTCTGGGTCAGATTTAAATCCATATAATTCCGGAAATAGCTGTGACTTGTCGTCTGTGCGCATCATGTCAACAAAATTCAAAAAGTTTAAATCGTTAACAATGATATCGTTTAATGGTACCTTTCGATTGCTTTGTTGATTCTTTAGCCTTTTTCCATCTTCGTCGTTGATGTCGAGATACGTAATTCCATTTTCACTTCTTACATCGCAACAGCGTAGTTGCGCTATTTCACCAAGTCTTGCGCCAGTCGTAATTGCAATAATTGGTAGCCAGAACATGTGTGGCGCATCATTTAGCGGATAGTTGTCTGCTGAAAAGAGCAAGGCAAGTTGTTCCTCACTCCACATGTCGCGTTGTTTGCGTGCTCTAGTAGCCTTCTGCTTAATTTTAAGTCCTGTGAAATAATTCGTGTGTGCGTATCCGTGTTTGACGGCGTATTCAAAAAATGAACTGATTAATGAAATGTGCTTGTTTACAGTGTCTTGAGACACTTTCTTACTATTACTTTTTATGATTTGTTCAAGCGAAAGACCCTTGAATTCATTCTTTCTGCCCCATGCACGTGGCATTTTTTTGAGTGTCTCTTTGTAGCCTGTTGCTGTATGTGCTGTTACATTTCGTGTATCGACATCGCCAACAATAAGAACGAAATGTTCAAATATTGATTTAATTTCAGCTTTGTAATCATTCCCAATATCTTTTTTTTGCTCATCGAAGTATGCTTCAAAAACTTCAGACAGCTTTCCTTGCAATAAGCCTGTATTATGGCTTTGTATATTATATTGCCTTTGCGGTGTATAGCTGTTTGGATTCATTACTTCAATGTACTTTTGGAAATCTGTTAGATTTTTCAGAGTTGTATCAATCATGTCTTGCTTGTAAATTTTTGCGGCAGTGTAGCGCATGAAGTTACCTTCTGCGGCGATGAAAGCCATACAAAAATTTGCAAATTCGTCAGTTGCTTGGAAATCAGTGTATCCTGATGCCTTTAGAAATGACTCTGCATTTTTTACAAATAGAGTGGTGTCTTCCTTCGCAATTGATGCATGCAAAGAATTCAATTCTTCTTCAATGTCTTTCACCGTCCTGCCACCTGGTTGAGCACCAGAAGGTGACAGCGCCGCTTGAATGTGATTTTTCATCTCATTCGTGTAAGCGGTTGCGAGTTCGTCAATTCGTCCGCGAACGAACTGTTCGATGAGTGCGCCGAGATTTTCTGCCTTCAGTTCCGCCATGACCGCCCCTTGAAAGAATTCTTTAACCGACGCCGCGACGAGCGCGCCTCTTCGGCACGCTTCTGCGTGGTATCCGGTACGAAGCGAATACCGGAGCTCACGCTTGCCTACAAGCCCTCGCAGGGCGGCGGGAACGACAATTCGAAGATAATGGTGGCCGTTGCGTCGAAAGACGTGCGGAAGGCTTCTGGTGGGCATTTGAGAGCTCCTTGTGAGCCCCCCTGTGGACACGCGAGTGGACACGCGTATGGACACGCGAATCCCTTTGAAAGCGAGAAAATCCGTAACCCAAGAGGATTACGGATTTTTTCATTTGATGGTGCCGAAGGGGAGACTCGAACTCCCATGGCCTTGCGACCACTAGACCCTGAACCTAGCGTGTCTACCAATTCCACCACTTCGGCATTGTCCGGTCAGCTTGCGCCGTTCCGTCGTTGCGAAGGAAGCATTTAGCCGCATCGAGCGTTGTTGGCAAGCGTTTTTTGCCAGCGGCTGCGATTTTTTTTGCGCGGCTTGCTGTTTACTTCAAGTTGTTCAGTCTAACGTTCGTCGATGGACACGTAATCGCGCAGCACCTGGCCGGTGAAGATCTGGCGCGGGCGGTGGATTTTGCTGCCTTGCTGCTGGTGCTCCTCGAACCAATGGGCGATCCAGCCTGGCATGCGCCCGATAGCGAACATCACCGGATACATCTGCACCGGGATGTTCAGCGCGCGCAGGATGATGCCGGAGTAGAAGTCCACGTTCGGGTACAGCTTGCGCTCTACAAAGTAAGGATCGGCCAGGGCGAGGCTTTCAAGCTCCATGGAGATGTCCATGAGCGGGTCCAGCTTGCCCATCTTGAGCAGCAGCTCGTGGGCTGCCTGCTTCAAAATCACCGCGCGCGGGTCGTAGCTTTTGTAAATGCGGTGGCCAAAGCCCATGAGCCGGAACTTCTTCTGCTTGGCCAGCTCCAGCACCTCTTTCGGGGTGCGCTTGCCGTCGCGGATCTGCTCCAGCATCTCCACCACGCCTGCGTTGGCCCCGCCGTGCAGGCGGCCCCACAGGGCGCAGATTCCGGCGGACACGGAGGCGAACAGGTTGGCTTGGCTCGATCCCACCATGCGCACGGTGGAGGTGGAGCAGTTCTGCTCGTGATCCGCGTGCAGGGTGAGGAACAGCGAAAGCGCGCGCACGGCCTCCGGGCTGGGGTCGTAATGCTTGTGGGGAATGGAGAACATCATGTGCAGGAAATTGCGGCAGTAGCTAAGCGCCGGATTTGGGTACATGAACGGCAGGCCCATGCTCTTGCGATAGCTGAAGGCGGCGATGGTGCGCACCTTGCTGATGATCTTCGAGGCGGCGAGATAGAATTCGCCCTTGCTCTCAATCTCAAGCAGGTCGTGGTGATAGCAGCCAAGGGAGTTCACGATGGCCGAGAGCATGGCCATGGGGTGTCCGTTGGGTGGGAAGCCCTCGAAGTGGTGCTTCACGTCCTCGTGCAGCAACTCTTCCGCGCATAGGCCTGCGGAGAAGCGCGCAAGCTGATCGCGGGTGGGCAGTTCGCCGAAAATAAGCAGCCAAGCCGCCTCGGTGAAAGAGCCGCGAGCGGCGATCTGGTCGATGGGGTAGCCCCTGTAGCGCAGAATGCCGTTTTCCCCGTCCACAAAAGTGATGGCGCTTTTGCAGGGGCCGGTGTTCATATAGCCGGGGTCATAGGTGACGCAGCCGGTCTGCGTACGCAGCTGGGTGATGTCCAGGCCGCGGTCTCCCAGGGTGCCCTCGATGATGGGCAGTTCAAAGGTCTTTCCATCGATGATCAATTGTGCGGTCTTCGTCATGTGCTCTTCCGTAATGTGCTGTCGTTCAATGGCTGCCTGTGTCGCTCCTGCGCCGGGGCGTCGGAGGCTCCGAATAATATTCTGTGGCCGCTGGCCCTATGCCCTGCAATCCAATGGGGTGCCTAACCGGAATCGCGGCTGTTGTCCAGTAACGCACAAGCAGGCTTAACATTAATGTCATTCCTTCGGAGCCGGAATAGGGCTCTGTGCCTGGGTTGCTTCCCCAGGCAAAAGGATTATACTCCGCATCGCCGCAGAGCATCAACGTGAACCGGAGCTTCCCAGGTGAGCCACGACCCGTCCAGCAAAGTTGATATTTCCCGTCGAAATTTCCTCTCCTCCCTGGGCGCCGTTGGCCTGGGGCTTCTTCTGCCTGGCGCTGCAAACGCCGCCAAGGGCAGGCCCGACGAGGAGCTGGTGAGCCTGCACGACCTCTCCAAATGCGTGGGCTGCGGCGCCTGCGTCGAAGCCTGCCGAACAGCCAACGCCCATAAATTTCCTGAGCCGGTTAAGCCTTTCCCGGCCATGTACCCCGCATCGGTGAAGGTGGAGGATTGGTCCGGCAAGCGCCAGGTGACTGACCGGCTGACGCCCTACAACTGGCTGTACATTCAGACCGCCCGCGGCCAGTATCAGGGCCAGCGGTTCGAGGTCCATATTCCCCGCCGCTGCCTGCACTGCCAGAATCCGCCCTGCGCCAACCTCTGCCCCTGGGGCGCGGCCGCACGCGAGGACAACGGCATCGTTCGCATTGACGACAAGATTTGCCTGGGCGGGGCCAAGTGCAAGACCGTGTGCCCCTGGGAGATTCCCATGCGCCAGACTGGCGTGGGGCTGTATCTGAAGCTGTTGCCCAAATACGCTGGCAACGGCGTGATGTTCAAGTGCGACCGCTGCGCCGACCGCGTGGCTGCCGGTAAAGTACCGGCCTGCATCGAGGGCTGCCCCTACGGCGTGCAGGAGTTTGGACCGCGCTCGGAAATGGTGGCCAAGGCCCATGCCCTGGCGCGCAACAGCGGCGGCTTCATCTATGGCGAAACCGAAAACGGCGGCACCAATTCGCTTTATGTCTCGCCCGTGCCTTTCAGCACCCTGGACGCCGCCGCGACCACGGGAGCAGGCAAGCCGCATCTTTCCCCGGTGCGCGACATGATGGCCGACGAGGACAAGCTGGCCTACGCAGCACTGTTCGCGCCCGTGGCGGGAATTGTGGCCGGGGCCTTGCGCCTGGGTTCGCGTCTGTCCGGCGGCCCGAAGAACCCGACGGATGTCGCGCCGCCGCGCGCTGGCAACGGCGGCGAAGACCTTGCCAACGGCTTCGGAAACGGCCTTGCCGAGGGCCCCGACGCTGCCAAGAAGAACGGCAGGGACAAGGAGGGCGGCCGATGAGCGCCCCACAGACGATCATCCCGGTGTCGCGCCGTGTGGCTGTGGCCTACGTGGCCTTTGTGGCCCTTCTGGCCGTCACCGGCACCATGCAGATGCCCCTTGCCAGCCGCTACCAGATTGTGGCCGTGCCTGGCTTGGCATGGCTGGGCGATTTCTGGCTGACGCACAAGCTGCACTACGTGGGCGCCGTCGGCCTGCTGACCTTGACGGGATACCTGACGACCCGCTGGGTGCTTGAGTGGCGGCGCGAGTTTGCGCTGTCGGGGCTTGGCTGGATCCGTGTGGGGATTCTCGTCCTGCTGGTGTTCACTGGCGCGGTGCGCGTGCTGAAGAACCTGCCCAGCATCTCCTTCTCGCCCACGCCCACCATGCTGGTTGACTGGGCGCACCTGGGCCTTGCCTTCCTGCTCGGGCTTGTGGCCCTTGGGCGTCTGTCCTTCAAGGCATCCTATTGGGCCAGCCCGGAGGCTTCAGAGCGGCAGCCTCGAGACGGCGCTCCGATCTCCTGACATTTTCCGGCGCTATTGCGCCGGTTGGGGCCGTGTAGGCGTGCAGCGCATGGGGCGCGCCTCGTATCCCCACACCACGATGACATCCCCGTTGCACTTTTCCAGTGATTCGTTGCGCCCGCTGCAGACATTGCCCGTCGCCGCTGGCTGGCAGTACATCAGAGATGTCTGGTCTCCGCGTTCGGCAATGAGCGTTGACGGCTCAGTGCCGAAGTACGTCACCACCACCTCGCTCCCTGGAGCGTCGTCGCAGGAATACCAAACAGGCCCGGAAGAGGGCGCAAGCCTGTAGCGGGCCTCAAGCTCGGCGATGCGCAGGCGGTAGCTTTCGGCGATGCACGTCCTTCTGTCTTTGCTTTTCCAGCAATCGTTGCGGCCCTTGATCCAGCCGCGCTGCTCCGCCCTCAGGGTTGGAGGGTGTTCATTTGCGGCGATCTTTGTCGCGGCCTCGAAGACTTCTGCCAGCGCCCGGTCCAAAGCGGCCAGATCCTTGTTTTTGCAAACCTCCGACTCGATGCTGCCCTTGCGGGTGCGTGAGCAATCAAACGAAGGGCCCGAGGCGCAGGCTTGGCCTGCTGCGAACAGGACGGCGAGGCCGAAGCAGGCTGCCGCAAATGCGCGGCGGCAAGGTGATGAAGACGCGTGCATAGGTGTCTGGGCCTCCTTCTTGCGGGCAATGGAGATTATGGATCGTGGTGAGCCGCAGGTCAATTTAAGCGTGGCGTGGCGCTTCAGGAAGCAGCAATCCGGGGTCACGCTGCGCAGGGATGTTTCAAACCAACCTTTCGGGCAGGAAAAAAGGCCATGCGGAGAGCTTTCCGCATGGCCTTTTTCGCGCGTAGGTCTATTTTGATTTTGAGTTAGATGACGACGCGGTCCTGCTTGATGCCGGCCTCTTCTGCTGCGGCTATGACATCGCGCAAAATCTGCAAGGTCTGCTGGGCCTCAAGCGGGTCGAGCTTGCGGATGGCGAAGCCAGCATGCAGGATGAGGAAGTCGCCGATGTTGATCTCCTCGTCCAGGACCATGAGCGATGCGGTGATGGTGGTGTCGCCCTCGCCCACGCGGCAGGTGGCGACCTGGTCCTCGATGGAGATGACTTCAGCGGGAACGGCTAAGCACATGGTTCTCTCTCCTGGGTGAGGGGTCCTGGGACGGCTCTTTTGGCGAATGTTCCGCCAGCCTTGACGATTTCCTCAAGCACGAAGCCCATGAGGGCCTCCTGGCGCTCTTTGCTCACGGGCGAGAGCTCAAGGGCCATGGTGTGGTAGTCGTGGGGCTCCATGCCGATGATCACGGCCTCTGGGCGGGTGCCCACGATCTCGCACATGATGAGCGTGTCCACCAGATCTGTCTGGTGCATGGAGTCTTTGAACGCCAGGCTCTTGCGCAGGTCTTCGCCGGTGAGGCGGTAGATGCTTCCCGCAGGGCCGTCGCCCAGCACGGCGTCAACGACGACGAGCATGTCGCAGTTCAGGATGGGGTCCATGAGCCGCGTGCCCAGGGTGCCGCCGTCCATCACGGTCACGTTGTCCGAAAATTCGTAGAGGCGCTCAAGCTCTTCGGCGGCGCGAACGCCGATGCCCTCGTCGGTGAAGAGTATGTTGCCCACGCCAAGGACAAGGATGCGTTTCTGCTCGGTGGTCATGCGGCCTCGGTTTCGTTGAAAAAGGGGACGGGAACCCGGCTGCCCGGATCCCCGTCCCTTACAGGATGCTAATGCGGTTTACAACACCTTGAAGCTGGCGGTCTTGCCGGTCTTGGCGTCGAGCACGTGCACGCCGCAGGCGATGCAGGGGTCGAAGCTGTGGACCGTGCGCAGGATCTCGACCGGACGGGCCGGGTCGAAGATCGGGGTGCCCATGAGGGCCTCTTCCACGGGGCCGAGCTTGCCGGCGGCGCAGCGGGGGCCAAGGCTCCAGGTGGAGGGCACCACGAGCTGGAAGTTCTCGATCTTGCCCTTCTTGATCTTGATCCAGTGGCTCAGCATGCCGCGGGGGGCCTGCACAAAGCCGACGCCTTCAGCTTCCTGGGGCATCTTCCAGGGGGTGTACAGCTCGGAATCGCCGCTCTTGACGTTGCCGACCAGGGCATCGAGCCAGGTCTGCATCTGGTTGGCGATGACCAGGGTCTCGATGCCGCGGGCGGCGGTGCGGCCCAGAGTCGAGAACAGGGCGTCAGGGCCGACGTTCAGGGTCTTGAGCACGAAGTTCACCGCATCGACCGTGGGCTTGTGGCCGCGGGCGAAGGCGACGAGCACGGTGGCCAGGGGGCCGGTTTCCATGGCCTCGCCGTTGTAGCGGGGGGCCTTCATCCAGGAGTAGCGGTCTTTGTCGTTGAGGTTGGTGTACTTGGGCTCGGTGACTCCCTCGTAGGGGTGCAGAGCCTTGTCGCCAACGTACCAGCTGTGGGCCACGTGCTCTTTGATGAGCTTGGAGTCGAAGTTGGCGACCTTGGTGAGGTCGCGCTTCATGATGACGCCCTGGGGCAGGAAGCGGGAATCAAGGTTGTACTCGTCGGTGGGGAACTCGCCGCAGCTGAAGAAGTTGGTGGTGCCGCCAATCTTGCTCCAGTCCTTGTAGAAGCCCGCCACGGCCAGCAGGTCGGGAATGTAGTAGTCCTTGATGAAGGCGATGACTTCGTCGGTGAGGGCCTTGAACTCGGCCACGCGCTCGGGCTTCAGGGCGTCGTAGTTGGTGACGCCGCCGACAACCGTGAACTGGGTGTGGGGGTTCTTGGCGCCGAAGATGGCCATGGCGCGGGCGGCCTTGACCTGCATGTGCAGGGCGTCAAGGTAGTGCTTGGTGGCCATGAGGTCGGCCTCGGCGGGCAGGTAGTAGGCCTCGTTCTTCTTCTCGCCCAGGAAGTAGGCGTTGGTGAAGATGCCGAGCTTGCCGGAGGCGATGAGCGCGCCGACCTTGTCCTGAACGGCCTTGAACTGAGCCGCGGTCTCTTTGCGGTTCGGGGAAAGGCTGTTGGACAGGGCCGCGGTCTTGGCCGGGTCGGCCTTGAGCGCGTTGGCGACGTTGACCCAGTCAAGGGCGTGCAGGTGATAGAAATGCACGATGTGGTCATGCAGGAACTGGGAGCCCATGACCAGATTGCGCATGATGGTGGCGTTCTTCGGGATCTTCACCTTCACGGCGTTGTCGACGGCGCGGGTGCTGGCCAGGGCGTGCACGTAGGTGCAGACGCCGCAGGAGCGCTGGGTGAAGTGCTGGGCGTCGCGCGGGTCGCGGCCCTTCAGGATGATCTCCAGGCCGCGGAACAGCTGCGAGCTGCTGCGCACATCGACGATTTTGCCGTTCTCAACGGTGGCGTCGATGCGCAGGTGGCCTTCGATACGGGTGACCGGGTCGACAATGACCGGGCCGGAGAAGTTGCTCTTAGGCGTGACCGGGATGGCCTGAGGTTTGGAACCAGACATATTCTGTCCTCCTATGGGGAGTTAAAGTCGCGTAAACTGCCTTGAAACAACCGGATGAACGAGTCTTTCCGGTAACGCCTACTTCTGCTCTTCGTAGAAGGGGCTCATGGTATCCCAGAACTTGGGCTCGCTGCAGCCGATGCAGGGGTGACCGGCCTGAACGGGCCAGTTCACGCCAACGCCCTTGTCGAGGGGGTTGAACTTCTTGGTGGGGCAGTTGTTGTAGGTGTAGGGGCCCTTGCAGCCGACCTTGTACAGGCACCAGCCCTTTTTGGCCTCGGGGGAGTCAAAGGTCATGGCGAACTGGTCCTTCTCGAAGAAGGGCAGGCGCTCGCACTTGTCGTGAACGGTCTCGCCGAAGAAGACCAGCGGGCGCTTGAGGTCGTCAAGCTTGGGCAGGGGCTTCTTGTTCACCACGGTGTCGATGGCGGCGATGACGGTGCCGACCAGGTTGACCGGGTTGGGCGGGCAGCCGGGCACGTTGATGATGGTGGCCTTGGGGAACACTTCGTCAACACCCCTGGTGTCGGTCGGGTTCGGCTTGGCCGCCTGCACGCCGCCGTAGGTGGCGCATGTGCCGTAGGCGATGGTGGCCAGGGCCTTTGGAATGACCTTCTTGCAGATGTCGAGCATGGTGTGTCCGCCGACCATGCCGTAGATGCCGCCGTCCTTCATGGGGATGCCGCCCTCAACCACGCAGAGGTAGGGCTTCTTCATGGCGTCGTGCAGGGCCTTTTCGGCCATTTCGCCAGCGGCGGCCATGATGGTCTCCTGGTATTCCAGGGAGATGACGTCCAGGATCAGGGCGTCGATGTACGGGGCGGCAGTGCGCAGGATGGACTCGGAACAGCCGGTGCATTCCGCGTTGTGCAGCCAGATGACGGAAGGACGGTTGTCCGACGTGAGGGCAGCAGCGATTTGCGGAGCAAAGGCCGGGCCCATGCCCATGGCCGCAGCGATGGTGCCGCAGAATTTCATGAAGTCGCGACGGGAAATGCCGCGCTCTTCAAGGCGTTTTTCGGCGCCGCTCAAGCCATGTCCTACGGAAACCTTCATACAACACCTCCAGATTATGGTAAAACGTGACGGATACGCCTCTTGAACTTGGGGGCATGACTCGCGTGCTACGATCGCCACATACGTAGCACGTCTGCCATACTAAACTGAAAAAATTATACAACCATATCAGTGGGTTAGCTGCTGCTTCCTTAGCTGGATATAAGAACAATGGCAAGGGCCTGTGCGAAAAAAACTGGACGGCTGTGGTGGTGTTGAACCTAGAATTAATCGATAACTACCTAAAATTGCGCTTAAAGAACTTGTGACCACGTTGGCGTTGACGCAGGTGGCTAGCGTGCGGCATTGTTCCGTAAGGGTGCCTCTTGTGCCAAATGTTGAGCCGGACATCTCTGGGTGAGGAGGGTAAATGAGCGTCATTGTGGAACTTTCGATTTTTCCCATGGATAAAGGCCAGAGCGTTGGCCTCCATGTGGCCAGGGCCGTGGGGATCATTCGCGCCAGCGGCCTGGCGCATCAGCTTACGCCCATGGGCACCTGCATTGAGGGCGAGTGGGACGAGGTGCAGATTGTGGTGGATGCCTGCTTTAAAGCGCTTTCGGCTGATAGCGACCGCGTCTACCTGACCATGAAGGCCGATTGGCGGCGCGGGCGCAGCAGGGGCCTTGAAGGCAAGACAGCTTCTGTGGAGCGCGCGCTGGTCGACGTGGGGGGGGACGGATGAGGCGCATCGTTTGCTTGCAGGGCAGCCCGCGGCCAATGGGCAACAGCGCCTCAATGGCCTCCGCCCTGTGCGAGGCCGCCACAGGGGAGGGTGCGCAGGTGACCACCTTTGCCCTCAACTCGCTCGAGTATCGAGGTTGCCAGGGATGCCTGCTGTGCAAGACCAGGTTTGAGGCCTGTGTATTAAAGGATGGGCTGACCCCGGTTCTGGAGGCCGTTCGCCACTGCGACGTTCTGGTTTTGGCCACTCCGGTGTACTTCGGGGAGGTCACGGCCCAGCTCAAGGCCTTCATCGACCGCACATACAGTTTTTTAACGCCGGATTATGCCTTTAATAAGGACAAGCGCACGCGCCTCGCGCCGGGCAAGACGCTGTGCTTCGTCATTGCCCAGGGGCACCCGCGTGAGGATCTGTTTGCGGACATCTTTCCGCGCTACGCCTATTTCTTCAACTGGCTGGGCTTCAGCCACAGCAGACTGCTGCGGGCGTGCAAGGTCTACCACCTGGGCGATGTGCAGAAACGAGAAGAGGTGCTGGAGGAGGCGCGCGCTCTTGGGCGTTCGCTTGCTATTGGGGCGGATTCTGCGGGGGGGCGCCCTGGCTTGGGCAATTGAGCCCCTCCAGGCAGAAGAAGCGCACCGGCTCGCGGTTGTAGATGGCGCGCAGATATTTTGGGTCAGCTATGACGAGGCGCGAACCGTTGGAGCATTGGGTGACATGCTGGGCCTCCAGCGCGCGCGCTCTGGCGGGCAGCCCGTCAACCACGAAGCGCGCCACGAAAAAATCCCGGACCACATCGCGACGGGCCAGTTTGAGCCCGACCTGGCTCACATCGCGGCAGTTTGCCGCCACGTCTATGTCGCAGACGGCTTCGACAAAGCGCTTGCCGTCCTTGTCCTCGTATGTGGTCCATTCGATTTTCTTGAAGTAGGGATAGCGCGTGAGAGCCTGTTCAACAGTGACGCTTTCGTCCGGGCTTATGCGCGCTTGGCGAACCGTGTCCACGGGGCCGGAGCATCCGCACAGGCAGGCGCACAAGATGGCGAACACGGCCAGAAGCTGTGTAACTGAACGGCGGCGTGCAAGCATGCCGCATCCTGGCACAGGGGCTGCTTGATTGCAACGCATTGAAGATCATTTGGCGCAAGTGCTTGCATTGTGCGGTGCAAACGCATAATGCCTTTTTTCAAAGCCGCTGAGCGGGCGTGCGCAACGCCACCTGGTCATCGCTTCCAAAGCCGCATTCCGAGCCACTTTTTCACCCAGCCTCCGGGCGCGGGTTCAAGACGCAGGCGAATATCGTCCGCGTCCGTGCGCGAAGAAACAGCCGAGTGCGAGCACTCACTTACAGGTGGGTGGGGGGTGAGCCGAAAGGCTGGGCAGGTCCGTGCCGTTTGCGCGGGCCGCCCGTGCTGGCCGCTACAGGCGTCATGTTTTGAGGGAGGGTGAGGTACGTCATGGATATCATTTCAGTTCTGTTTGCTTTTTTTCCCGTCATCGCCATATTTTTCTTGCTGCTGGTCTACCGCGTGGCCGCAGATACCGCAGGCTACATCGGCTGGGCGGTGGCGGCCCTGGTGTCCTGGCTGTATTTCCAAACCCCGCCTGAGGTGGTGCTGACCGCTTCGTTGGCTGGCCTTGTGGCCTCTCTGCCCATCGCGCTGGTCATGGCCGCCAGCATCATGCAGATCTCCCTCATGCAGGAGACCGGGGCGGTGGCCCGCGTCGTGGCCCTCATGAAGACCATCGCGCCCGGGCAGCAGACCGTGCAGATCATGATCATCAACATTGGCTTTGGCATTCTGCTCACCAGCCTCGGCGCGGTGACGGTGTCCATCCTGCCTCCCATCATGATAGCGCTCGGCTACTCCACCTTTGCGGCCATCCTGCTTCCCGCCATCGGCTACGACGCCCTGTGCACCTATGCGCTGCTCGGCATTCCCGCAGTGGTCTTCGCCCAGTTCGTGGGCAAGCCCGTGCAGGAGGTCGGCCTGCACTTCGCCTATTACATGCCGGTGATCAGCACCTGCATCGCCCTTGGCATGCTGCAGCTCACGGGCGGCACGGCCATGGTCAAAAAGGGCCTTGTGCCTGCGCTGCTGGCTGGCCTCACCGCTGGCGTGGTGGCCATCCTCATGGCACACGCTGGTCTGGTCACCATCACCGGCATCGCCGCCGGCCTGGCCGTCATCGCTGTGCTGGTGGGCTACGTGAAGCTCACGGGCAAGACCCTGCAGGATCGGGCCCTCCTGAACGAAATGGATTTGGCGGCTGAGAAGCGCCTGTCCCTGCTGCGCGCCACCTCCCCCTGGATCATCCTCACCGTGTTCTCGCTGATTCTGAACGCGCCGTTTTTACCCTTCTTCAAGATGACGTTTGTTGATTACGCCATGCCGCTGGAGATCATCCCCGGCAGCCCGGAAAAGCTGCGCCTGTTCTGGCAGGCCTATTTCTGGGTGGTTGTGTGCACCTTCCTGGCCCTGCCAATCATGCGTGCCACGGGCGAGCAGGTGCGACGCGGCCTCAAAACTTCGGCCAAGCGGGCCATGCGGCCCATCATGTCGGCATCGGTGTTCTTCGCCATCGCCTACGTCATGAACCATTCCGGCAAGGGCGCGGACTGGAAGCTGGCAGTGCCGACGCAGAACATGATCTACGTCATGGCCGACGCCTCAGCCGGGCTCTTCGGCAAGTTCTACGCGGCCATGGCCCCATTTTTGGGCCTGCTTGGCGGATTCATCTCCGGTTCGGAATCCTCGTCCATCGCCATGCTGACCAAGCTGCACCTGTCCACGTCGGAGAAGATCGGCGCCTCGGGCATCGTGGTGGCGGCTGGCAGCGCCATCGGCGGCGGCTTGGCCAGCGTCATCTCCCCGGCCAAGCTGCAGAACGCGGCCTCCAGCATCGACAAGATCCGCGAGGCCAGCACGGCCATCCGTCCGGCCTTCGTGGTGTCCATGCTCATCACCGGCGTGTGCGCGATAATGACCATGTACTGGGCCTATTAGCCTGTAACGATGCCTTCCCTCTGCGGGGCCGCAGGCGCTTATGGCGTCTTCGGCCCCGCTTTTTGGGTCCGCCAAAGCCGATATTGACCCTGCCGGGTCTTCAATATACAGGGCTGAGATGAACATTACCTTAAAATGTTTCGCAACCTTGTCGCGCTTCACGCCTCCGGACGCCGACGCCTACCCCATCGCCGAGGGCGACACCGTCGCAAACGTGGTGGATAGGCTGGGCATACCCTTGGATGAGTTGAAGCTGGTGTTCGTCAACGGCAACCACTCAGAACTCACGGTTACCCTTGCCGACGCAGACCGGGTGGGTCTGTTTCCGGCAGTGGGAGGAGGCTAGCCATGCCCGCCAACGATTCGAACGCTTCCGTGCAGTTGGAGGGGCGCATCCGTGAATTGGCCCAGCCAACCAGGCTGGCCGATGGGCGTGAGCTGCCCGTGCTGTCGTTTTACTTCGTGCAGGATTTGGCGCGCAGCCTTGGCCGCAGCCGCAGCCCGCAGACCGTCCGTCCGCGTGGGCAGTCCCTGGCCCAGGTGGAGCGTGCGGCCCTTGCTCTGGGCGTCTGCCCGGAGCGCTACCTGCGCAACTTCGACACCTACAGCCTGGACGAGCAACTGCGGCTCTTGTCCTCCAGCGTGGCCATGGTTGGCCTGGGAGGGCTGGGCGGCTACGTGCTGGAATTGCTGGCCCGCGCGGGCGTTGGGAACATCCGCGCCGCCGATGGCGACGAGTTCGTGGCCTCCAATCTGAACCGCCAGCTGCACGCCACCCGGCGCAGCCTTGGCGGGTACAAGGCTGCGGCCGCTGCGGCGCGCCTTAAGCAGGTGAATCCGGCGATTTCTTTCGAGCCCGTGGCGAGTTTTCTGGACGAGGCGGGAATGGGGAGCTTTGTGGCTGGGTCCGATCTGTGTCTGGACGCCCTGGGCGGGCTTAAGGACCGTCCGGCGCTGCTGCGCCAGGCGGGCAACGCTGGAATTCCGCTGGTGACGGCGGCGGTGGCCGGCCAAAGCGGGTTTGTGGCCACGGTGCTGCCGGGAGAGCGCGGCCCTGCGGATTTTTTCGGCGCGGGCGAGGGGGCGGAGGACACTCTTGGCACCCCGGCCCCGGCGGTTGCCGCTGCTGCGTCGCTCATGGCTGGCGAAGCCCTGAATATCCTGTGCGGACGCGAGCCGAAATTGGCCGGTAAGATGCTCGTATTCGACCTGGGGCAGATGAGCTTCGAGACAGTGAGCTTTTAGCTATCCCTGGTACTTGTGGCGAATGGCGCGGATGACGTCCTGGATCTCCATGAAGGCGTCCACCACGTCCGGGTCGAACTGGGTGCCACGTCCCCGCAGGATCTCAGCAACCACCTGTTCTTCGGGCCAGGCGTCCTTGTAGACGCGGCTGGAGATGAGCGCATCGTACACATCTGCCAGGGCGGTGATGCGTGCGGCCAGGGGGATGGCCTCCCCGGCTATTTCCTCCACGCAAAGCCCCCGCGCTTCGGAAAGATCAGCGGGCAGGCGGCCCGGATAGCCTTTGCCGTCCCAGCGCTCGTGGTGGCCCAGGGCCACCTCCTTGCACAGCTGGTCCAGCTCTGATGTGGTGTTGGCGAAGAGCGCCGCGCCGTACACGGAATGCCATTTCATTATGGCCGCCTCGTGGGGCTCAAAGCGCCCTGGTTTCCTCAAAATCACGTCGGAAATGCCCACCTTGCCCACGTCGTGCAGCATGGCCGCCAGCCGCAGCGTGTCTTTCTTGCGCTTGATTGTGAATTCGTCGATTCCTTTCTTGCGCGCCCACTGCTGGTAAATCTCGGAGGAATACGCCCCCACGCGTTGAACGTGGGCTCCGGTCTCTTTGGGGTCGCGCATCTCGGCCATTTTCATCATGCGCAGCATGATCTCGCGCGTCATGATGCCGCGCTCGATGGTCACCGAGGCGGAATTGGCGAACAGCGGCGCATACTGGATGTGATAGGGGGTGAAGGGCCGCACCTTGCCGTTGCTGTCCTTTGCGTTGATGAGCTGCATCACTCCCACTATCTTGCTCTGGAAGGTCTTGAGGGGAATGGTGAGCATGGACCCGGTTCGGTAGCCGGTGTCTTCGTCGAATTTTTTGTTGAACGAGTAAAGGGTATTTTCGGGAAGCTCGTAGGCGTCTGGGATGTTCAGGGTCTCGCCGGTCATCGCCGCGTACCCCACGATGGACTGCTCGTTGATGGGCACGGTGAGGTCGGTGTAGATGTGCTTGCTGGCTTCGGTTCCCTTGAACAGCGTGTCATTGTGCACGTAGCTGAAACGCAGGTGGTCGCCTTCGATGAGAAATATGGACCCGGCGTCGGCGCTGGTCATGGTTCGCGCCTCGTCCAACACCTTGTCCAGAATGGCGTCCACGTCCTTGAGGGTGTTGAGTTCCTCAATGACCTTGAGTATGTCGCGTACGATGTCGAAAGGCTGGCGGTCCGTGCACTCCATGGGTGACTCCAATGGATATAAATCTTAACGTTGAATACTCATACCGCGTATAAGGCCTGAGATCCAGAGGAAATTATGTTGCGTATGACATATGTGGTTCAGGTCGCTGGTGTCTGCTCCGTGGACGAGGGGCTCATGCTTGCGGCTTGCGGCGCGACACATGTGGGACTCCCCTTGCGGCTGGCGGTGCATAGGCCCGACGTGTCGGAGGAGCAGGCGCGCGACATCGTGCGCGCGCTTTCAGGCCGGGCGGAAACCGTGCTCATCACCTATCTTGCCGATGCGCTGGAGACCCTGGCCCTGTGCCGCTACCTGGGCGTTTCCGGGGTGCAGCTGCATGGGGATATGCCTCTTGGGCAGGTGCGTCTGCTGCGGCAGGCCGCGCCGGATCTTTTCGTCATCAAGAGTCTGGTGGTGGGCGCTGCGCCTGAGGCGGACATTTTTGCCCGTGCACAGGATCACGCTCCCCTTGTGGACGCGTTTTTGACAGACACCTATGACCCGGCAAGCGGCGCCACCGGGGCCACGGGCAAGGCGCATGACTGGAAAGTGAGCGAGCGCCTGGCGCAACGCCTCCCGCGCCCGCTCATCCTGGCTGGCGGCCTGAATCCGGACAACGTGGCCCAAGCGATACAGGCCGTTCGTCCCGCCGGGGTGGACGCGCATACTGGCCTGGAAGACGCCCAGGGGCGCAAGGATGAGGCCCTTGTTCGGCGCTTTGTGGCCGAGGCCCGGCGCGCATTCGATTCCATGCCTGCTGCGGGGCTTGCCAAAGATATCGAATCGAAGTAAGAAGCGGCTGCTTTCAAGAACCTCCGAAGTCGGACTGCTGCTTACAGCAGCCAACGCGGGGGTCGCAATCGAGGAGACTGCATGTCCAAAGAAGAAGCCATTGAGGTTGAGGGCGTCATTCAGGAAGCCCTGCCTAACGCCATGTTCCGCGTCGAGCTGCAGAACGGGCACAGCATTCTGGGCCACATTTCCGGCAAGATGCGCAAGCACTACATCCGCATCCTGCCCGGCGACAAGGTCAAGGTGGAGCTCTCCCCCTACGACCTGACTCGCGGCCGCATTACCTTCCGCTTGCGCTAACCCCCCGACCATAGCTGCATGATGAGCCCGCCTCTGGCGGGCTTTTTGTGTTTCTTCGGACCGGGGTGCGCGCCCGCCCGCCAATTCGTCCCCCCCTTGTCAGGCATCGCTGCCGCCGGGGGGGGGAGGTCTGTCGGTGCGCTCGGCGCGGTCTGTCGGGGGCTGTCGCGTGGACGTTGCCAGGGGCGGGGCGTGTGGGCTATGGGTAGGGCGACCGTGCGGACGTTTCGCCTGCGCGGACAGGGAGGCCACCATGCAGCGGCGCAAGGGCGTTGTGAGCTATTTCGACGAGCGCAAAGGCTTCGGGTTCGTCACGGACGAAGAGGGCCGCGATGTGTTCGTGCACTATGCGGAAATCCAGCGCGACGGCTTCCAGACCCTCTCGTTGGGCGAGCAAGTGCTGTTCGACCTCGCCGAGGGCGGCAACGCCTTGCGGGCGGTGAACGTCGAGGTGCCGAAGGAAAAGGTCGGGGCGCGCAGGCCGTAGGCTTTCGCGCCGGGCGATGAAATGACGAAGGGGCCGCGAGGCCCCTTTTTGGTGATTGTGTGAAGCTGGCGGCTTGAGCTCCCAACTACCTCTTCTCCACCACCGTCTTCCCGATGGGCGCAAGCGTCGCCCCCACCAGCTTCAAATGCTGGAGGCCGAAGGGGATGCCGATGATGGTGATGAAGCAGAGCAGGGCGGAGGCCAGGTGGCCTATGGCCAGCCACACCCCGCCGCACACGAACCAGGCCACGTTGCCCAGAAAGCCCAGCGGCCCGGTGCCGATGTCGTCGCGCCCGGTCACAGCCCGGCGGCTGACGATCTCCCGCCCGAAGGGCCACAGGCAGAAGTTTCCCAGCATGAAGCAGGCCCGGCCCCAGGGAATGCCGATGATCGAAATGAACATGACAAGGCCCAGCAGAAACCAGCCCGCGCCCATGAAAAGCCCGCCAAAAACGAACCAGATGATGTTGCCGATCAAGGACATGCGCAGTTCCTTTCGCGGCCCGTTCCACCGCTTGTTCGTCTGGCCCTTTCGTTCGCTTGGCAGCCTGCGGTCTGGCCGCTACTTCGTCCCTTCCAGCACATTCTCCACATGCACGACCTTGGCCTTCCACTCGCCTTTCTTGATGACGTAGCGGGTGAGGCCCTGCTCGATCTGATCGATGTAGTCGAGCTTGCCCCAGCCGTTCTCGTCCAGCAAACGGGCGATGTCATCCAGAAAGGGCTCCACGTCGATGTAGTGGCCTTCGTGGTCCACGGCCAGAATGCGGTCCTTGTACACCACCTGGTCAAAGGGCATGGAGTGGCGGATCTCTTCAAAGGCCTCTGGCGAGAGGCCGTGGATGTCGGCATACACGCGGACGGCTTCCATCAATGCTCCGTGTTTGGTTGTGCCGCCATTTGCTGCGAAAGGCTGCGCAGGTCCTCCAAAATGATCGCCGCAGCGCGGTGCGCCGCGCCCGGCCCGCCCACCTTGGCCCGCAGTCCGGCCAGGTCGGCCCGCGCGGCCGCAAGGGCGATGTCCTCAGCCAGCCAGGGGCGCAGGCGCTCGGCCAGCAGCGCGGCCTTGGCCTTGCCCTGCAAAAGCTCCGGAAAAATTTCGCGGCCCATGATGAGGTTGGGCAGGCTGGCCCATTTCACCTGCACCACGGCCTTGCCGATGGCGTAGCTGAGGGCTGAAAGCCGGTAGGACACCACGGTGGGCGTGCCGATGAGCGCGGCCTCCAGGGTCACAGTTCCGCTGGCGGCCAAGAGGGCGCGGCTCTGGCGCATCATGCGGTAGCGGTCCTCGGGCGGGTGGATGGTCACCGGCAGCTCCGGCGGCAGAAATTGGCGCAGATAGTCTTCGTCCACGCCGGGCGCGCGGGCCAGGGCCAGCTTGAGATCCGGCAGGCGCTCCTTCAGCAGCAGGGCCGCGCCCACGAACTCCGGCAGCAGGGCGGAAATCTCCTTGCGGCGGCTGCCGGGCAAAAGGCCAAGCAGATTCGGGTCCGGGCGCATGGAGTCCAGCTCCATGAGCGGCATCTGGTCCATGAGCGGGTGGCCCACATAGTCCACATCCATGTTGCGTGCGGCGTAGAAATCTTTTTCAAATGGCAGGATGCACAGCACGCGCCGCGTGTGTTCGCGCAGGAACTCCACCCGGCCCGAGCGCCAGGCCCACACCTGCGGGCTGACATAATAATACACAGGGATGCCGAGCTTTTTGGCCATGCGCGCCACACGGAAGTGGAAGTCCGGGCAGTCGATGAGGATGAGCGCGCGCGGGCGCGACTCCATGAGGGCGCGCTTCACCTGGCCCAGCAGCCGGATGATGCGCGGCAGGCCGGAAAGCACCTCGGTCAGTCCCACCAGGGAGATGAGCCGCATGGGGAAGCGCACGTCGCACCCGGCCTTGCTGAGGGCCGGGCCGCCCATGCCCAGGGCGGTGAGGCCGGGCTCCACCTCGCGCAGGGCGGCAAGGAGCGTGGCGGCGTGGATGTCGCCGGAGGCCTCGCCAGCGCTGATCCAGACGGGTCCTTGATGTGTGGGTGTGATCATGGGGCGTAAATACCGTGAATCACGGCCCCGCGCAAGGCGCAGGCCAGGCGTTTCGGCCCTTTAGGGGGGAGCGTTTGCCCGCGTGCGGTGAAGTTGCAATGCCCCGCCGGAGCATGTAGGGGAAGGGCTGCCTGCCCGGCTCCAGTCGCTTCAGCGTCCGGGGAGCCAAGGGCGACAACCACCAATTCGGAGCAATCCATGCAGAAAGTCGGCGTCATCGGTCTTGGCTCCATGGGCAAGATTCACCTGCGCAATTATTGCGAAATGCCCGATGTTCAGGTGATGGGCGTCATGGATCTGGCCCAGTCCAATCTGGACGAGGCCAAGGCGCGTTTCGGCGTTGCCGGGTTCACCCGCCTGGAGGATTTGCTGGCCCTTGAACTGGATGCGGTGAGCATCAGCGTGCCCACTGTGCTGCATTTCGAGGTGGCCATGCAGGTCATCGAGCGCGGCGTGGCCCTGCTGGTCGAGAAGCCCCTGGCCGCCACAGCAGCCCAGGGCGAAGAGCTGGTGAAGACCGCCCGCGCCAAGGGCGTGCCGCTCATGGTGGGCCATATCGAGCGCTTCAACCCCGCCATCCAGCGGGTGAAGGAGCTGGCGGGCGACGATCTGATCTCTCTTGAGATCGAGCGCGTGGGACCGTTCCCGGCGCGCATTCAGGACGTGGGCGTCATCCGCGATCTGGGCTCCCACGACATCGACCTGCTGCGCTACCTGACCGATTCAAACTTCCGCAGCGTGTCCGCAGTGTTCTCCACCAGTCAGGGCAAGCACGAGGACAGCGCCTTCATCTGCGCGCAGATGGAAAACGGCGTGCTTGGGCACATCAAGACCAACTGGGTGACGCCGTTCCGCTCGCGCAAGATCCGCGCGGCCTGCAAGGGGCGCTTCATTGAAGCCGACCTCATCACCCAGCAGGTGCGGGAGCTGAGCCCCTTCAACGCGGTGGAGAAAACCTACTCCGTGAAGGAGTGGCCCACGGTCCAGCGCGAGCAGATGCGCGAGCAGTTGACGCAGTTCTTGAAGGCTGTGCGCGACAAGTCGCCCGCGCCCATCACCGGCGAGGACGGCCTCGAAGTGCTCAAGGTCATTGAGTGCATATTCGCTGGCGGCGGCAAGCCGTAAAAGCGGTCGTATGGAATGATTGAAGCGGCTCGCCGGGAAACTGGCGGGCCGTTTTTTTGCGGGCGCTAATTCGCCGCGAAGAGCCGCACGTGGTTCTGCACGCGGGTGGCCCCGGCGACATGCGCGCTTTCCACCAGATGAGACTCCTCGGCCTTGGTGCGCACGCGGCCAATGAGCACGGCGTTGCCCTCCACCACATGCACGCGCACCTCGCGGGTGCGGATGCCGGACAATCTCAGGATGTTGTCGCGCACCTCGCCGTCGGTGACGCGTCGCGCCGGGCCGGAGCCCGCCGGAAACAGGCACAGGGTGATCTCCCGCACGCCCTTGATGTTCTGCGTGGCCTTGCGGGCGCGGTCCAGCTCCTGCTGGCTGGCGTAGGTGCCCACCACATAGGCGCGGCCCTGGGATACATGGGGGATTGCGTACTTGAGGTTGCCGCCCTGGTGGTCCAGCGCGGCGCGCAGGCGCGCCTCGGCCTGGGCGTCGGGGCTTACATCCTGCTCCAGGGATTTGCGGGCGTTGAGGCCGACCGCCATATCATACCCTGTTTTGCTCGTTTCGGCCACGTTGAGCACATCCATGGCCGCCAGAAGCGGCATGGTGGCGCAGCCGCTGGCTGTAAGAGCCAGGAGGCAGAGGAGCGTTGCCAAAAGGAGGGGTCGCACAGGAAGCCTCCAAAGGTGATGCCGGTTTTGCGGCGCGCACGGGTTGTGCGGACGCATGCGGGGGTCGGCGCCCCCTCTGCTTTCATCGGCCAGCCCGGCCCGCAGGATTAGGGCTGGGGCAGGACCTCCTTCTTCAGGTCCGCAGGCTGGAGGGGCAGCCTGCCATCCTTGCGGCTGAGGGCCACATAATAGGGCTGTCCGGCCATCCACTGCTCGAAAATCTTCACCATGTGCTCGGGCCTGTTGGGCCAAGCATCCCACTTCTTCTTTTTTATGACCAGGACCACGTCTTTTTCCGCCACGTGCTTGTCCAGGGCTTCGAAGCTTGCTGATTCAAGAATCGGGCCGCCGAGATAGTAGGAATAAATTCCCTGGTAGATGTCGTGGGCAACGGGGGTGTAGCCCTTCTCTGCGTAGGCTTTCAGCTGCATTGCCTGTGGCTTGGGGCTCATGATGATGTCGAGGGACGGAGCCAGCACATGGCAGGCGGGATGCACCCACAGGGCGGTCAAAACTGCCAGGGCACCCAGAACATGCCGTGGATCGTGCTTGCGCAGCAGCAGCAGGCCGAGCCCGCAGACCGCGAAGCCAGCGGCCACGATGCCTGCGCCGGGCAGGCCGCCGTCAGCCGAAACGGGCGCAGGCAGGAATCGCGCGCCTTGACCGGTTACGGCGGCCAGGGCGAAGAACATCAGGGCGGCACCCGTCCACAGCCTGCTCCAGGGCAGGTCGGACCTGAGCAGCGCCAGGGCCAGCAGCAGAGCAAGGGGCGCCAGTTGCGGCAGCAGGTACACCACAACTTTGCCGCTCAAGAGCGATAAAAGCGTAAGCCCGCTCAGGGCGGAGATCCACAGCCAAGCGTAAGCGTCGCCCTCGGAGGTGGCATTTTTGCGCCTGGCCAGGAGCCCGCGCCAGAAGTCTCCGGCAAAGAGCCGCCTGAGGGGCAGGGCCACAGGGGCGAGCATCCAGGGCAGCCAGCAGGGCGGGAAGGCCATGAGGTAGAAGTACCACGGCTCCGCGTGGTGGAAGGTCTTGGTGGCGCGCTGGAAGATCTGCTCGTAGAATATTTTGTGCAGGAACTGCGGGCCTTCCACGAAATAGGCAGCAATGACCCAGGAGAATATGACGGCCAGCAGCACGCCAAGGCCGGGCAGCAGCTCCTTGCGGAAGAATTCACGCGCGCGGCCTCGCCACGCCAGGAAGAGCAGGGTGGTGAGCACCGGGAAGAGCAGACCCAGCGGCCCCTTGGTGAGCGTGGCCAGGGCAGCTAGAAAAAGAGCCAGGGCCGCGTTTCGGCCTCGTTTCGCTTCGTCGCCGGGGCGGAAGGCCAGGCAGAAGGCCGCCTGGGACGAGGTGATGAGCGCCGCGAACAAAAGGTCCATGCGCGAGTAGTGCAGCAGCCCGGCAAAGAACAGTGTGGTCAAAAGCACGATTCCGGCCATGAGCCCGGCATCGGCGGGCAGGCGCAGCACCTTGGCCCAGGCCAGCACGGCGTAAAGCACCAGAAGGCCGCTCACTGCGGCCCCCAGGAAGAACACCGCCGGGTCCGGAATGCCGGTGACCGCCTCAAGGGCGCGCAGCAGCCAGAAGTACAGGGGCGGCTTGTCCGGGTAGGCCACGCCGTTCAGGTTCAGAACCAGCCATTTGCCGCGCAGGAGTCCCGCGTAGGCGTCGGCGTAGCGCACCTCGTCCGAGAACCACAGGGCGCGCGCCGACAGGGTTCCGGCGGTCTGCAGGATCGTCAGCTTCAGCAGGGCCAGCCAGGGCCAGCGGCGGAGGAACTCCCAATAGCGTTGCATCAGCGGCCTCCGAAGCGGGCGAAGCGTTGTTTCAGGATTCTGGCCAGCACCGGGGCCAGGCGCTGGCAGAACAATCCGCCCAGGCAGCCCACGGCCAGTCCGCCCAGCAGGTCAGTCGGGTGGTGCGCCCCAACGGCCAGTCTGCTTGCGCCCATGAGGGCGAGCAGCAGGCCCATGAGCAGGGGCACGGAAAGCGAGCGGGCGAAAAGGGCCAGAGAGGCCGTCTGCACAGTCATCTCCGCAGTGTGGCCGGAAGGCATGGAATTGTGCGCGCCATCGAAGGAAAATGGGATGAATTCCCCGCCAACGCCGGGCCGGGGTCTGCCGATGCCGATTTTGAGCAGGCGTTCGATGGTCAGCGAGAAGAGCAGCTGCGCCGCCAGATAGGACAAGGCCCAGGCCGCGAGGTCTGCGCGCCTGTTCTTCACGCCCAGGAACAGCAGCGATGCGAACACCAGGTACAGGGCCGGGTTGCCCCAGTCGGTGTAGAACTTCACCACGCGCAGCGCTTCCGGGTGCGCAAGCCGCCATTGGGCGAAGTGCGCGGCCACGGCGGGCTCGTCGCCGATGAAGACGAAACAGGCGGCCACTATAAGAAGCAGCGGCAGGGTCAGGGCCAGCCAGACCATTGCGGGGGGGGGCGGGGCGTTGCGCGGCATGCGGCCTTATAGGTCGATTCGCCGGGGCGCGCAACACAGGCCTGTGGAGTCGCGCAACGGAAATAGCGCCCGCCGGGAATCCTCCAGACGGGCGCCAATGTCAGTGAACGTGCAGATTTACGCGGCGGTCTTGTTGTCCAGCCCGCCTACGCAGCGGTCCACCTCGCGCACCTTGGCCAGAATGCTCTTGCCGATGCGCTTGAACTCCGAGAAATCCGCCGGGTGGTACGAGTGCCGGGTCTTGGCAAGGCCTGCCAGGTCGATGGTCTCGTTGAACAGGTAAGGCAGGTACAACGGGTCCTGGCGCACGAAGAACAGCGCCTGCTCCAGCAGGGTGTGGATCTCCTTCTGGCTCTGGCCGCACTGCCGGAAAAGTTTCTGCATGCGGCGCTCAAGGCCGCGGATGGAGCTGGTCCAGATGTGGCTTCTGGGCTCGAAGCGGTAGCCCTTGGACTGGCCGCGGGCCTGGCTCAGGGTGTTCAGGAAACGCTCGCGGCTGCCAGGAGCGGAAGACAGAACGCCGAGAGTGCGTGCCTCGTCCAGGTCCACGGGGGGCGCGCCTTCGATGATCACGCCGCCGCCGTAAAGGTTGTTGATGCGGAAGGGGATCTTCTTGAGATCGTTCTCCAGGTCGCGCTTGCTGGTGAGGTACTGGATGCTCGAAACGATGTCCTCGCCCCAGAGGTTCTTGAGACGCTGGTGCATGGAGGGATCGAAATTCATGACGTGCGTGGCCGCGTGGTGTCCGTCGGCGTGGGTGGTGGTGCCCTTCCAGGCGAAGTCCTGGCCGGCGAGCAGAATGCTGCCTACGCCCATCCAGCGCAGCAGGCGCACAAGGGTCAGACTGACGTTGCCGCCCGCGTCCAGCACGAACTCGCGGTCCTGCAGCACGAAGGTGGCCATGCCGCCCATGGTCCACAGGGGCAGGGTGGGGCCGGGGTAGCGGCGCACGACCTCGGGGTTGACCTTGGTGGAGTAAATGAGCGGGATGTCTTTGGCCCAGTCCATGTCCAGGCGGTCATAGAGCGAGAGCATGGAATCGTCGTAGTCGAGGGCCAGGCAGAAATGCGGCTTCAGGTCATAACGGCGCAGGGCGGGCAGGGTCTGCAGGGCCGTGGTGTACAGCGCGTAGCCGGGGTTCTTGGCCAGCTCCGGCGCGAAGCGGGCGAGGGATGGCCCGGCGCCCAGCACAACCGCGCCCACGCCGCAGGCGGCGTCCTTCAAGGGCAGCAGGCTGCCGTCGTTCTGGGCGCGGCGGTAGTTCTTAAGCTCGTTGCCCACCATGACGTCCTGGCGGCAGCGCAGGGTGATCATCTCCACGCTGAAGTTCTCCAGGCGGTTCTTCACCGTTTCCATCCATCCGGCGTATTCCGGGCCGAGCTGGCGGCTGGGGATGTCGGCGCGCAGGTAAATTTTTCCGTACACGTACTGCAAGTCCAGGTTCTTGATGTATTCTTGCAGTTGCTCTTCATCCGGCGTGACGAAGTGCAGCTTCTTGTTCTCGAAGAATGGGCGGTAGTCGGTCTGGCCCAGGCAGGCGATAAGCAGTGACGGGTTGGGCTCAAGCACAAGGATCTTGTGCGAGTCCGGCGTGTTGACGAGGGTGTGGTTCAGCCCATAGCCCAGGTTGGTGCCAACGATGATGGTGGCCGAAAGATCGGGCTTTTCAAGCACCGGCCAGTCGCGGTAGAGCATGCCCGGCGGCATGGCCTCGAAAAGGCCCGTTCCCGTGGGCAGCCGCCAGTCAATGAGGCCCCATCTGTTGACAAAGATGCTGGTTTTCAGGGACTGTTCATCGAAAGGGCGGCTGGAAAGCCAGGCGTACAGCGCCGGGTTGGCCTTTTCGAGAGCGGTGATGTTGTCTTTCAGGAACGGGTACATGGTCATAGTGCCGACCTCGCTGGTTTGATGTCGGCTTTGCAAATCACGGGCCAGCGGTCCCCCATGCATGGGGATGCGCCGCAGGACAGGGGCATACGATGGAGCGCACGGACATTTTGAGGCTGGTTGGCAATACTCCCCTGGTGGAGATTCGCCGCCTGAACCCCCACCGGAACGTCAAAATCATGGCGAAGGTGGAGAGCATGAACCCCGGCGGGTCCATCAAGGACCGCGTGGCCGTGGCCATGATCGCCGCCGCCGAGAAGAGCGGCGAGCTGACGCCGGAAAAGACCATCATTGAGGCCACCAGCGGCAACACGGGCGTGGGCCTGGCCATGGTGGCGGCGGTGAAGGGCTACAAGATGTGCCTCATCATGCCCGACTCCGCCAGCGAGGAGCGCAAGCGCATCATGCGCGCCTACGGCGCGGAGATCCGCCTCACCCCCGGACGCCTGGGAACCGACGGCGCCATCGAATTGGCCTATCGCCTGGCCCGCACCGAGCCGGACAAATACGTGCTCATGGACCAGTTCAACAATCCCAACAGCATCGCCGCCCACTACGAGGGCACAGGCCCGGAAATCTGGGCCCAGACCGGCGGCGCGGTGACGCACGTTGTGGCCACCCTCGGCACCTCGGGCACGGCCATGGGTCTGGCCAAGAGCATGCACGAGCACGAGGGCGTCCAGGTTTGCGCCATCGAGCCCTTTGCCGGGCACAAGATTCAGGGCCTCAAGAACATGCACGAGTCCTATCCGCCGGGTATCTACAATAAGAAGGTTCTGGACCAGATCCTGCGTGTGGAGGACGAGGAGGCCTTCGAAGGCTGCCGCCAACTGGCGCGCCAGGAAGGGCTCTTCGTGGGCATGAGCTCTGGCGCGGCCCTTGCCGGGGCCCTCAAGCTTGCGGGCAGCATCGAGGCCGAGGGCAAAAGCGGCTACATCGTGGTGATCTTTCCGGACGGCGGCGAACGCTACCTGTCCACGCCGCTTTTCGCGCCCAAGACTCTGGACGGCCTGCGGCTCATGAATCTCGCCACCGGAGGCAAGGTCCACCTGGACGCCACGGGCCAGCTGAACATTTACAGCATCGGCCCCAGCCTGGATACGCCAGACGACCCGGACGCTTGGCGCAGGCTGGTGCTGGCCGATGTGCTGGCCCGGCACCTGAAGGCCCGCGGGGCTGACGTGCGCCTGGCAGTGGGCCTGGCCGACCTGGATGACCGCACGCTTTCTTCCGCCCGAGAGGCCGGACTTTCCCGCGCGGACTACGCCGCCGGGGTGCTTGCGCGCATCAAGAGCCGCGCCGAGGCCCTGGGCCTGCTGCCGGAAACCGTGTTCGAGCCTGCCTCGGCCTCGGTGCCTGCGGCCATCGAAATCTGCAAGAAGCTGCTGGGCAAGGGCTTGGCCTACGAGAAGCTCAGGAGCGTGTACTTCGACGTGCGCCGCGACAAGCGCTACGGAGCCATGAAGCTCATGGACATGGACGGTCTTTCCGTGGGCAAGACCGTGGACCTGGGCGACTACGTGAAGGACAATCCCCTGGACTTCACGCTGCTCAAGCGCGCCACCTTGCAGGACTTGAAGCTTGGCGACATCATTGAGACCGAATGGGGCAACGTGCGGCCCAGCTGGTTCGTGCAGGTGGCCGTGGCCGGGCTTTCCGCCCTGGGCCGGGTGGATGTGCTCGTGGCCGGAGAGGACCACCAGTTCCCGCACCTGGAGAATCTGCGCGCCATCTGGAGCGCCGCCGGGGTGGAGCCAAAGGCCTGGCTGGCCGACCGCAAGATCTCCCGGTCCGATGTGACCGGCGGCGAGGGCGCGGCCCAGGCCGAAGCAGGCGGCGAGTCCCTGGACCTGCCGTCCCTGCTGGAGCGGGCAGGCGGTCCGGCAGCCCTGCGCCTGTGGCTCTTGTCCGTGTCCTACCGCAAGTCTCTGGCGGCCACGGGGCAAAGCCTGTCCATGTGGTCGCGCAACTGGCACAAGGTGCAGGAGGCCGCCTGCGGCCTGCGTCTGGCCCTGGGCGAGTCTGCGGAGAAGCCGGGCGATCTGCCCGAGGACGTGGAGCAGGCCGTGTTCGACCTCAAGGCCGGGCTGCTCTCGGCCCTGGAGGACGACCTGTCCCTGCACCGCTACTGGCCCAAGCTCTTTACTTTTGTGAAGCGCGTCAACGCCTGGCTCACCAGCGGCAAGATGACCGGAGCCGCCGCCTCGGCCTGCCTGAAGCAGCTTGAGGCCGCCGATGGCGTGCTGGGAATCCTCGACCTGAGCCAGATGCCCATCGCCTGCGCCTGCCTGCCCGAGGCCGTGCAGGGGCTGGTGGCCAGGCGCGAGGCCGCGCGCAAGGCTAAGGACTTCGCCGCCTCCGACGCCCTGCGCGGGGAGCTGGCCTTGCTGGGGTATCGCGTGGAAGATACTGCTCAAGGTCCGCGAGTGTATGCAAAACCGGTCAATATGGCCGGGCAGGGAGCCTAGATGGATCGGACCACTCTTGTTTGGGTTCTGGCGAGTTGCGCCTGGCTTGGCTTTGCGGGCATCGCCATCATCTGCGGAGCCTTGCGGGTGAAGCTGCTGGAGCCCCGCCTGGGCGAGGCCAAGGCGCATGTGATAGGCACGGTGCTTGTGTGCGTGCTGATCATGGCGTCTATTCAGCTGTTCGTGGGCGCTTCGGGTCTGACGGAAACCTGGCCGCTCATGCGCATCGGGGCCTTCTGGACCATCCTCACCATCTGCTTCGAGTTCGCCTTTGGCATGCTGGTGATGAAACAGAGTATTGAGACCTTGCTGGCGGATTACAACATCTTCAAGGGCCGCGTGTGGCTCCTGGTGCTCATCACCACTTTCTGGGGGCCGGTGCTGGCGGGGATGATCCGGGCAGGGTAATTCATCCTCTGGTCTCCCCACTCTTGGCCATAAAAGAACACCTCTGGCCGGAAGCGATGACTTCCCGCCAGAGGTGTTCTTTTGCGCTAGGGCTTTTTGCCAGCCTGCACGGCTATCTCTACGTCAGACCGCACTCACAAAATACGGAGGGTAGAGGCCAGAGACGGTTTTCGTCAAGCAATCGGGGATACGTTGTGGTCGTTGCCGGGCTATGAACGAGTGTTACTTCTGCTGCACGATTGAGCAAACAAAGTTTAGCTTTGCCTCGCCAACACTTTCTGGAAGAACTCTCACAAAATCGTTTTGATTGTCCCTAAATGAAGTTATCGTGTCACCATTTTTGCTGTAGTAGTAAACATTTTTAGTGTACATTGTTTTGTCACCGCAGTTTGCAACGTCTTCCTCAATTAAATATTTGGGAGTAACCTTCAATTTAAGCTTATTCGAAATGTTTTTCGCGTCATGGTCTGAGAATAATGTTTTTGCAAAAAATGAAACATATATATTCTTTGAAATTATTGATGTTGTATCAACAAGAATAAATGTATCTTTGTTCGTGTCCGCTATGACTGCCCAGTCAGCCGCCACTGCATGGCATGGGCCTACAAATAGGATGCAGAGAAAGAAAATATAGATACGCATTGTTTTTGCTTATCATGTATCTTGTTGATGTCAAGCGGATTAGGTGTTCTTAATGTGAGGCGGCGTTCTATCTCCTCGTCAGCCCGTACTTCTTGAGCTTGTACTGCAGCGTGCGGCGGCTGATGCCCAGCGCGTCAGCGGTTTTTTCGCGGTGCCCGCCCGAGGCGTCCAGCGCCTGGCGCAGGGCTTCGCGCTCCGCGTCCTCCATTGCGCCCGGCAGCCCGGAGGTCAGGTCCACTCCCTGCGCGCCTTCGCCCGGCGCGCAGCCGGAGGCCGAG
>NZ_JAUYFU010000017.1 GCF_030689645.1 Humidesulfovibrio sp. | reverse complement strand
GGTTCTTCCAGTTCTCGTAGTTGCCTTCATAGCCTTCATGCGATTGATAGATTTCTCTTAATCTATCTAATCTCTTAGGTGGCGACGGTGAACTTCCCGGTGTGAGATTCACACCATGAAGTTCACTGTGAGACTCACTGTGAGGGTTCCCACCGGGAACCATCCTGTCCAGGATTTCCCTGGACTGCTGTTGGCGCTCCTCTCCGATGGGATTGTGCGCTTTGATTTTGTCGAGGAGGCTTGTGCGCCTCGGCTTTTTAGGTTCCGGCATACTCATGGCTTCCTGCGTCTGCCTCTCTCGCTCTTCGTGCGGGGGCTTCCTCGGAGTGCTCGTTGTGCGGACGCAGGCTTGGTCATATCGAATTTTCGCCTCTCTGCCCTCGTCTGCGAGTTGTTTGAAGGCCTCTGCAAAAGTTATTGCTGCCGGTGACTTCTTGGTGGACATATTATTCCCCGCCTCGGATGGTTGAGAGACAGCTGCTCGGTTCAGGCCAGAAGGCATTTGACTGTCATCCCTGACCGTGCAGGTGATGTTCACTCTCAAATTTGAGTGTATGCCCGAACAGGGGCTTTGTGTCAATAATCACTCAATATCATAGGCACTTACTTATGTCTCGCAGCTCTCCGTCTTACCGCCATGCGAGGGGCGACAGGTTCGCCCTGGCCACGTTCACCCATGGCCATGAGAGCCACTGTCGCTGAGCCACCCCCGGCACCATCAGCTTGGCTCAGGCTTCGTGGCGACTGTTGATTCTTCGAACTAACCCGTTTAACACGCAACCCCGGCTCAAAATCAGTCTTTCCCTTTAAAACCGAGCTGTTGACTCGAATGTCTTTCAGTTGAGTTAGCCCCTTGACGCAAGGGGCATAGCTCGACCAGAGGTTAATGCCAAAAAACGTAGAGTCTCGTTATTTCATATACTTACGTTGATTAGCTTCCAGTATAGTAGCGCAATGCGCCTTTCTCTTTAAGAGTAAGAGAAGAAGCAGAAGATGAAGAGAACAGGAAATAGCAGGAGAAATAGGAGTTATGAAAATGCGGCGCGGCGGGCATTCACTCACATGGGATTTTTCCGATGAACGAGCGTTCGAAATTTATGACCTCGACCCGGAGGAATGGCACCAGCTAGAAGAGATGGCTCGAAAAGCCAATGCTGGCAGCGGGGCTAATCTTGATGATTTGCTCTACGCTCGAGTGCTCTCGCCCGACAAGCAGGGCATCGGTGACGCCTGGGATGAACTCGTCGACAAAATTCTCGCGTACCTCGAGCTTGAAGGCCACCTTCCCCGCCCGATGCAGTTCAAGCTCCACCAGAAGGCCCTCAAGGACATCTTGGCAAACTTGGTCGCAGCCTCGTCCCAGGACCCGAAGCTCTACGTGCGGTTCTCCCGCCGGGAGGGCGACTTGGATGGCTTTCCGTTCAAGCCAAAGATTCGGTTAGTTAATGCTCTCGAGAAGGCTGGCTTCATAGTATACAGGCGCGGCGAATACGACCACGACAAGAACAAGGGCAGGCAGTCGCGGATGCGGGCCACGGAGAAGCTCGGGGCTATGCTCCTGGAGGTCGATGCTTCCCCAAGTTCTATAGTCATTCAGCACCCTCCCGTCCTGATTAAGGATGAGCAAGGCACCTACCGCGAGCCGAAGCCATCTATGCGTGCTCGGGACATGGCCAGGAAGGTCATGCGCATCAACGAGGCCCTGCTCGCCCAGGAAGTCGGCATGGACTTGCCTGCGGGCATGCCTGCCCCTCACACGCCCAACAGCAGGTTGCCACTTGATACGACGCGGAGGTTGGTCTGCCGCATCTTCGCAGACCAGGGGCTCAAGCTGGGAGGGCGGTTCTACCGGCACTGGGCTCAAGAGATGAAGCGAGAATATCGCCCCTATCTGACCCTCAACGGAGAGCCGACCGTCGAGCTGGACTTCGGATGCTGCCACCCGAGCATGCTCCATGCGGAAGCCGGACTCCCTGCACGTGCGGATGCCTATGAGCTTCCAGGCGTACCACGGGACTTGGCAAAAGCTGCGTTTAGCGTGCTCCTCTTCCACGACAGGGAGGGGACTGCTCCGCATGCCATGTTCAACTCTGCAAAGGACAAAGGCTTCGACATCACCTATGAGGATGGGAGGAAAATCCTCGCCATGATGCGGGCTCACCATCCGGCTATTGAGGACTACTTCTTCAAGGGGCACTCCTTGAGGCTCCAGTACAAGGATAGCTGCATCGCTGAGGAAATCATGTTCATCCTGATTCGTGATGGCATCCCCTTCCTCCCCATCCATGACAGCTTCATCGTCCCGAAGCGCCACGAGTCTGCGCTCGGCCACTACATGAACGATGCCTACTGTAAGCACGTCGGCCAGCACCCCATAATCAAGCGCAAGGAGGCTCCGGCCCCAGGCAGCACGAGCTGAGTGATTCGACGAAAACGACCGTATAATTCAGCCGCAAAAGACGAAGAAAAGGGTTGCATATTCCACCTGGATGGATACGAAGAAATATGGCTGGCAGACTTTCTTCGAATCCGACCTCCGGGAGGGAGAACATGGGCAAGACGGTGGCGTATCTTCGGGTCTCGACAAGCGGACAGGATGTGCAGAACCAGGAGCTGGAGATTCGGCGCTATGCCGAGGCGAACGGCACGAAGGTGGACGAGTGGGTCCGCCTGGAGATGAGCACCCGCCGCTCCATGAAGGAACGGGGCATTGATGAGCTGCTCGGCAAGCTCGGGGCTGGCGACACGCTCATCGTTTCTGCCCTCGACCGCCTCGGGCGCTCCTTGTCCCAGATAGTCATGGTGGTCGACGAGCTGATGGACAAGGGCGTGAGCTTCGTTGCCGTGAAGCAAGGCATGCGCCTGAACGGCGAACGCGACATGACGGCCAAGGTGCAGGTGGCCATGTTCGGCCTCATGGCCGAAATCGAGCGGGACCTCATCTCCGAGCGCACGAAGTCCGGGCTTGAGCGGGCCAGGGCAGAAGGTAAGCAACTTGGTCGACCCAAGGGGCTCGGCAAGAGCCGCCTGGACAGCAAGTCGGGGGAAATCGAGCAGTTCCTCCAGAAGGGGGTCTCGAAGGCCAGCATTGCGAAGATAGTGGACGTCGCGCCCGCCACGCTCCAGCATTTCCTCAAGACCCGCCGCGTCGGCTGAACCCGTTCTCAAGGGAACATTGAGCGCAAGTTGCGCACATAATCCACACAATTTGCGCTGCCCCCTCCCCCCATCCAACTAGCATGAATACCGGGATTTGTGGCCTCAATGGAGGCCCTCAAGGGCCGAGCCAGGCCCTCGGTCGGTTCGCGCGCTCCGTGAGCTTCTAGGGGCCTCCTGGCGAGTTTTAGGGGCGGTCCTGCGGGGCGCTTGCGGCGATGCGGCGCATGCAGTCGAGGATAACGGGGACGCTGGCTTGGCTACCGGGGTCTGGGTGCAAGAGGCCTGGCAGGCCGTCCAGGAAGTCGTCGAGGGTCGGGCGGACGTTAGGTGCGTCAGAATCGGTCAGCAGCAAGCCCATGGCAGCGCCACCGACGAAGACGACCTCAGCCGCCAACTCGCCCAGGAGACGGGTTGCAGTCATGAGGTTCTCGACGTTACCGCGCCAGCGGGGTCTCACTTCTTCCTCAGGAGCTACATTAGGAGGTTTTGGGCGAGGTTCTTCTCCCAGGCGCGCCCGATGCGCAGCGCATCCACAAGGGCCAAGGCCTCGTAGAGCTTTGCGTCCTTCCCCGTCAAGCGGGCATCCACACCGCCATTGACAGGAAGCACGCCATCGCCCATAACAAATTACAATTATTGACCAGGAGACCGTGGTCGCAGGCAGTTTCAACTTCACCAAGTGCGCCAAAGAGAAGAATGCAGAAAACTTGCTGGTTGTCAGGCCTCAGGAGCTTGCCAAGTTATACCTAAAGAATTGGAAGAGGCGCAGGGAGCCTAGGGGCTGAGTAGGAAAGCCATGGGCGAACGCGCAGGCTTGGAGAGCTAACCATGGAAACGACACTTTTAGTTCTTTTAGCTGTCCTCCTCACGGCAGCTTTCTTTTTATACCGTGAGCGCCGCGTAAAACCAATCAAAAGC
>NZ_JAUYFU010000107.1 GCF_030689645.1 Humidesulfovibrio sp. | reverse complement strand
ATGAATAAGGCCGGGGCTCCGATTGGGGCTCCGGCCTTTTTGCGTGCGGGCTATTGCCCCGGTTCGGGGTAGCGCATCGGCGGCATGATGATGAACTCCACCGGGGCCGTGGGGCACACCGCGCGCGCCGTGTCGAAGGCGTCTTTGTCCTCAAGGATGAAAGTAATGATTTTCTTCCCGCCATACCCGCGAATCTCCAGCATGTCGCACCGTAGCGGCTTTCCGTTGGCCGTAACGGAGAGCAGGGCGTAGGGCGGATGTGGTCCGGCATCTTGCGAGAGCTGGGCTTGTCGAGATGCCTCGGCGAACTGCTGGAATTGCTCACTGGCCTCTGGTTTCAGGAAAAAGAGCACACCATGCACCGTGCCGTGCGGAGCAAGGTTGAGCAAAAACGGATTTGCGCTGCGAGTGATGGTGACGCTTGCAACGTTGCCGCAAGTAATATCAAACGCACCGTTTGCGCATGCCGCAGCAGGTGCGAGAAGAACCATGATAATTATGAGGCATTTCATGCTACCCCCGTATTTTGTACTCAACGACTGATGCGTCAAGCCCAAGGTAAAAGAGGGAGACCTCCCATGTCATCGGGACATCGCCAAATTTCGAAAACTTGAACGACTGTGTTTCACCTAGTGTCACGTAGCGTGAGGCCACCCATTGCGTGTGGTCAACGCGAATCCAGACGGCAGCAGGGAGCGAACCAGGTTGCGTATTTCGACGGTGATCACTTGTCCTGCCTGGAATTTCTCCATCTCCTTGTCTTCAAACCCCTGAAGCCGCCCGAAAGCGACTTCCTTCACCTGATGCTCTGGTGGTGCCACCCGCCGCATCTGGCAGGTGCAGTTCGGGTGCACCGGGCCTGGCTTGTAGGCAAACCGCCTTCCGCGCATCGTCTGGCAGGTAAAGCAGGCGTTCTTGCCGGGAACGATTTACAAATATGCGTTTGCATCAGTGTTGGCAATGCCTTGCATGTGCTTGGGCAGGCCGTGAACGAGTTGGTCGTCGCCCAAGTGCTGATTCGAATTTTTACGCATGGCGCATGCTCCTTGTTATGGTTTACGGATGCCCCGGCATTGGCCGGAAATTTCCGCAGAGCATAACACGGGTTTTGGGAGGCCAGCTGAAAACGGATGAGAATGGGCGAGACAGGGTAAAACAGGCAGGGAAAAGGCGTGCGGAAAACCCTTGACGGGTTTTGCAAAAAAGCCGGAGCCCTTGCGGACCCCGGCCTTTTGCTTTCATTTCGTTGAAACGTGGGGGCTACTCCGCCTCCCGCGCCTCCACCACTTTCAGCTCATTGGTCAGCGCGTCGATGCGGCCGAAGAAGACCGTGACCGGCGTGCCCAGGTGGGCCTTTTCGCCCAGCATGTTCTTGGGCAGGCGCACCGTTATCTGCAGGTCCGGCAGGGAGAGGGTGGGGTACGGCCCGGCGTCTTCCACCACCACGGCGGAGAAGGGCTCGCGCTTGCGCTGGCTTAAGTACACGAGCTTCCAGTAGCGCGGGCGGAAGCGCTGCACCTGCCCCACT
>NZ_JAUYFU010000012.1 GCF_030689645.1 Humidesulfovibrio sp. | reverse complement strand
AAGAAGGGCCGGATGCCGCTGAATTTGTGGTGCCGCCAGTGCTGGAGGAGGCGCGCGGTCTCGGGCGTCACCTGCCACTGGCTCGGGCTCGGGAGCTTGCGCCACGCGTCCACATAGCCTCTCACCTCATTGATGGTCGAGGTTGCGTCGTAGCGTTGTTCTTCGCTCGAAAGTCCCTTTCCTTCGTCGAGGACAATCGCGGCCTGCTTTTGGGCACCCTTCTGCTTCTTCGGCTTCGGGATAGGCGTGATGAACGACACCACGCGGCGTGTTTCCACGACTTGTTGCGTCGGCTGGCCGGTCTCATCAAGCTCCCAGTGGCGGGAGGGGTACTCGTAGGGAGAGTTGAGAATCGGGCGCTCAAAAAATGGAATGGACATGAAGCGGCTCCTTTTCGCCGGAGGAAAAACATGGACACAGGTCCGCTTAATCAGTTCATGCAAAGGATTAAAAGGATGAAAAGAAAAATGCAATCAGTATCGGACAGTTCATTTACCCCGACCATCCACCTTGCCAACTCGCGGCAGAGTCTTACTATTGAGCAGGTAGGGTTGACTTCCTATGAGAACTCGGTGAAGCTCACACATGGAAGGCTCCAAAGGTGGAGAAAATTGACAAATCGCGGCAATCCTGATACAGGTGGCCCAAGCCACAAGATGCTTGGGCCACCTGTATCAGGAAGCTCTGACCGAGCCTGTGCTAACAAGCGAGAATATCATGACAACTACCGCTACTCTCACAGCCGCTCGCCCGAAGAGGGCCGCTCACACTGGCCGCGCCGCTTCGAAGCAGGCTACGGGCAACATTTCGGCGCGCGACCTCAAGAAGCTCATAACCACTTGTGAGAATGCCCCGGAGCCGAATGCCGCCCTCATGAAAGCGGCCAAGGCATACTGCGCCCGGTGATGGATTACTTCGCAACTCCCCTGAGGGATGAACATTTAAGGGCTGGCTTCTCATGCGGGAAGCCAGCCCTTGATGCTTACATTCGCGAACGAGCCGCAAGGGAGATGGCTCGCGACCTTACGCGGTGTCACGTGTATTGTGAGCCAGCACCTGAAATCGTTGGGTTCTACACACTTTCCACTCACACCTTTTCCCGGACCGTATTGAGCAACACCCAGCAAAGAAAAATCCCCGAGACCTATGATGTTCCTGCCGCACTTCTCGGGCGGCTTGCCGTCTCTGACCAACATGCAGGAAGGGGCATCGGCAAGTCTTTGTTGCTTGATGCCCTTCGACGCTCTCTCGACCTCGCGGGCATCGTGGGCGTTTTCGCTGTCGCGGTCGAAGCAAAAGATGCGGGGGCAGTAGCTTTCTATGAGCATTTCGGATTCATTCCTTTCAATGACGACCGCGAAAAGCTCTTCTTGCCGACGAAAACAATCCGCAAGATGTTTGAAGGATGCGCCGTCTAAATTCCAGCCCTCTGGCGGCGTAGAAGACGGAATGGGTTGAAAAGACAGAAAAGGCGGGCTCCCCCTGGAGCCCGCCTTTTCTGTCACATACTGACGCAAGTCGTCGCCTTCCAATCCCGTCGAATTCGACGGGATTGGAAATCTGTGGCGCGGGAAGAGAACTTGCATTCCAAGTCCGTGGCGGACTGATTCCAAGTGTCCACTTGAATTGCTCATCTGCCGTGGCAAGGCATCCATGAAGCCAACCGTCCCCCGGTGCTGAACGACAGGCCAAAGAGTCAGCAGAACGAAAAGAGCGAAAAGATAAAACGGCGGGTTCCCCCCTGGGAACCCGCCGCTGTATTGTCGACGGGAATTGTGATCCAGATGCCTATGCGGGAGCGGGGCGAACTCCATGACATGGTGCAAAATGAGACGGGCGGACTCCCCGTGGAGTCCGCCCGAAATGATTGCGCGCCGAACAGGTCGCGACCGTTAAGAGTTGGGGGCAAAATCCCTACGCATTCCTTCCCACAGGTCCGGGGCCATATCAAAGGTCGGGATAGCCTCCGTGAAATATGGGTGGGGGTCAATCGTGTCGGCCATGAACAGGCCAGTACTCCTGTCGAGCACGGACTCCCCATCATAACTGCCCCCGTCAGCGGCAGAGATGTAGCGCCCCACGAAATACCGAAGCCAGTTTTCCGATGCGTGCCACTGCCCCCACCGCACATGCATTCCGAGTTCCACGAAGCAGGCGTGTTCGCCCCAAAACCGGAGCATCAGCCCGGACCGGCGGCCCGTCACATACTTGTATCGCACGCCCGGGCGAATAAATTGGGCCACAAGGTCATATTCGGGGAAATCCTTAAGGTCGTCGGTGCTGGTGACAACGTCAAAGACGACCTCTGGAACCGGCTTGAGGTAGCATCTCTGAACAGGCACATACGCCCGCGCAGTCTCCTGCACCGGAGTCTCAACAGGTTTCATGTACTCCGGGGAGACCTGGGGACGAAAGATGCCTATCGGAGTGTCGCCGCACATGCACGCTATCTTCCATGGCCCGGAATGCGGGATAATCATCACATCAAGGTCGACATGCAGTACATCGTCATCCCACATGCCCCAGTAGATGGTCTGGCCGTCGTTAAGCGCACAGCAACCGTGCCTCCCTTCGAACATGAGCAAAAGCCCACGGCCCACGTCGGCGGCATCCGTTTCAAGGAAACCGACCCCGTTGGCGAAGTAGTCGACGACGTGCTCATAGCCTGCCGTAGGCGGCCAACACACTCCTGCCTCCATCACGTTGTAGGAGAAGCAGGGGACTCCGAAATCGAAGCTGACTGGCTCGTTGTCTAACATTTTCCCTCCACGGGGCGGCTTGATTTTTGGCAAGCCGGTTGACGTTCAGACGTGGTCTGCAAGCTCATCCCATGACCACGCCAATAGGTGGCCTGCCTGTTGGCGCAGGCAGGCCACGGGGCCGCAAAAACTAGCAGAAATTAGGGTCGCTCAAGTTGGCAAGCATGGCCTGCCACAACTCCGGGGCCTTGTCCTCATCAGGGAGCGGCCTGATATAGGCATAGTCGTGGAGCAGGTCCGCGACGTACCTCTTGAGCCGATTGTCGTAGCGACTCAACCCCTTATGGCTCTTGCCGTCGACTGCGCTGATGTACCACCCTCCGCCGCAGTGCAGCGAGTTTTCGGATTCCAGCCACTTCCCCCAAGAACAGCCATGCTTCGCACCGACAAAGCACCCGCGGTCCCCCCAAAATAGGAGCATCAGCCCCACGCCTTCCTCGCCCGTAGGCGGAGTGAAGGCATAGCGAACGCCTGGGCGAAGATATCGCCCGATGCGATTGATGAATGGCCCGAACTCCTGAAGTTCATCGTTGTCCCGGATGACACGGAACCTCACGTTGCCTTGCGGAAGCCGGAACTCCCTCTGCGGAGCGGGGCGGTCCCCTCTCTGAAGGCGCGCAGGGAGGCTCCTTGGTGTCGCGTAAAAAGCAGAAGGCCTCGTCGTGTCAGAGTCCGCACCTTTCGAACTGAGGCAGAGCGCGTTATGCGCGCAAACGTGGCCGTCGGGGGTCAGCATATATTCGCCCGTCCCCACGAGCAGGCCGTTATAGGTCCAGCGCCCCCACCGCACGGTTTTGCCGTCGTTAATCGCGAAGCAACCATGCTCGGCCGGGAACATGAGCGTGAGGCCCATCGCTCCATCCTCCAGCGGCACTTCAAGAAAGCCGACGCCAGTGACGAGGTAGTCGAGGATGTGCTCAAAACCGGCAGTGTTCGGGAAACAACGCCGCATAATGCGACCTCCCAGCTTCTCCTTCTGGCGGTAGCCGCTCTTGCGGAGAATGTTGAAAGCGAAGTTCGGGTAAAACGGTGGGTACCCAAGCGGTCGTTCGTAGTCAATCTGCATGACATTTCTCTTTTTCGAGGTCCGCCAATTGGCAAGACCTGCTGACGTTCCGGCGCGGTCTGCAAGCTCAATCCCATGACCACGCCAATAGCCCGTAGCCTGCCTGTTGGCGCAGGCAGACCACGGGGGGCCAAAAGACCTAGTAGAGGTTAGGGTCGCGCAGGTTGTCCAAGCGCCAGAAGTCGGCATTCTCGGTCGGCGTCGGCACGGGCGCAAGGAACTGCGGAGGGATGGGGAGCTCTTCCGAAAACGGCTTTTCGCGGTCGCTCCAACGGATGCACGGACTCTGGAACTCGGTCCCGTCGAGCACGTTGATGTAGCGCTCGTGGCCGATGCGGATGGTGTTCTGCCAGCCGTACCACTGGCCCCAAAACACGGTGCCGTCATCGATGGCGAAGCAACCGTGATTCAGCGGGAAGATGAGCGTCAAGCCCTGACGCCCGTCGGTCATGCGCACCAGGTTGTACGGGAAGCCCTCCTGCAAGAAGGCATGGACATGCTTGAACCCGGCGAATTTCTCGCCGATTTCAGCGCCGACGTAGCCAAAACGGACCATGGGCAATTTTCCCTCCTTTTTTTGGGGGAGGGAACCCGCCAGCGCTTGACACGAACCCAGGTTATGAGTAGGCATCACTTGTCGACGGGTTCTCTGTTGACGTTCTGGACACAGCTTGCGAGCTCCAAATCCCATGAGCTGTTGTCCGCCCAAGTTGGGGCCGACTGTTGGCGCAGTCGGCTCCGAATTTTTGCGTCTACGCGAATACCCCAAGAATGTCAAGCCATTTCTCTCCAGCCACCAACTCCGACGCCCACCACAAGAGACCTGAAAGGGGGTCGAGCTGGCCGGGTCGCGTCCCGTGCGCGCCTGACAAGGCGCTTGCCATTTTCGGCTGAAGCCGGCACACTTCTTGTGTCCACTCGCGTGTCCACTTTCGTGTCCACACTCGAATTCCACTCAAACTTTAAGCTTTTAATTTCGTGCTGTTACACTGAACATGGAGTCCGAATAACGTGTCCATCCGAGTCTCCCCTTCGGCACCAGAATGAACAAGGGTCCCGCTAACAAGGCGGGACCCTTTTTCTTTTTCCGCCCGCCCGTATGCCCTGCCCCCAGAAAAGCCCAACACCGGCACATTAACCCCAATTTGTGCCGTTTTTGTGCCGTTGGCCTGTGCCAATTGGCCCCAGAAACGGCCTGGGAGTTGTGCCGTATGCGCCCCTACGGGACCCATCTTTACAGACGCGCCGGAACCTACTATTTCCGCCTGTCCATCCCCAAGGACATCCAGGGGATTTTCGGCAGTAGCGAACTGCGCCGCAGCCTGGACACCGGCAACAAAATCCGGGCACAGGCCAAGGCGCGGCGAGCGGCCTTCGAGCTGCGCAACCTCTTCTTCAGGCTGGACGACCCGGACATGGCGAAGAAGCCCACCCACCAAGAGATTCGACGGATTGTCGGTGACCTGTTCCGGACTATCGCCGATGAGTCCGAGCGCCGCCTTGCGAGCGCAGGGCCAGTAAACCTCCCTGAACTCATCGAACGTCAGAGCAACCTCGAACAGGCTGCAGGGGAAACGCGGCTCGCGTTGACCACACGCAACCATGACGTTGTCGCGGATGAAGCCCGCAAGCTCATCGCCAAACACGAGTTGGACGCGCCTGACAAGAGCCCTGAGTTTGACCTACTCTGCCATGAACTGCTTAAAATGAGGTTGGATTTCCATAGGGTTGCCCTCGCCCGCAGGCAGGGCGACTACACCCTGGAGCGTCAGCTACTGCCCAGCTCGCCTGTGCAGGTGCAGGAGGAACCATCCGGACCAACCCTCGGGGAAGGCATCGCGAAATACATTGAGGATAAGGACAGCACTTGGGGGCGTAAGACCCGTGAGAAGTACTTGCCTGTCATCTCAGAGTTTCTTGAAATTATTGGGAACAAGCCGCTACAACGATTGAACCGCGACGCCCTTCGCGCATACAGCCGAACAGTCCACCAGTTGCCAAAAAGAAACGGCAAGGACTTCAAGTCAAAAAGCGTCAAGCAAATAATTGCCATGACGATTCCCACCTCAGCGCTCTTGTCACCTGAGTCCATTGATGACCGCTTCGTCATCGTCCGCAGCCTTCTCAATTGGCTCAACGATGAATACCCGAGGACGATGCAGCCTCTGGCGCAGTTAAAGAAGGTGTTGGTGGTAGAACGCAAGGCCACCACTCCGAAGCGCCGGGCCTATACGAGTGCAGAGCTCCAGGTGTTGTTCGAGCCTGCCACCTACACGGACAGGAAGATGAATAAGGGGTGGAAGTACTGGCTGCCTCTACTCGGACTATTCACCGGAGCACGGCTTGGAGAACTTAGCCAATTACTCGTCTGCGACGCCAAGCAGGACAAAGACTCGGGCATCTGGTTCCTTGACGTAAACGATGAGGAAGAAGCCAAAAGCGTCAAGACGGGTGCTGCAATACGAACCGTGCCTCTTCACCCCATTCTCATCGAACTGGGGTTCCTCAACCGGGTCGACATGCTCTCGCGGCGTGGAGAAACCAAGCTCTTTCCTGCCCTGTTCACTTACGCTGGCCCACCCGAGCCAGGAAAGGCCCCCTCCAAATGGTTTGGCCACTTTCGGCAAAAACGAGGTCTAGGTGCAGGTCCTGGCGAGGTGAGCGAGCTGACCTTCCATTCCCTGCGCCACACCTTCATCACCCAGTGCAAGCACCAAGGGCTAGACCGCCACAAGGTCAAGGAAATCGTTGGGCACGAGAATGACGAGTTCGACGATGTAACTGCGGGTTATGAGGGAAGGTTTCCGGTGAAGGCTCTCTTCGAAGGCGTCGTGAGCAAACTCGACTTCAGCGGGGCCATCGACCTAGAGAAGCTCATATGCAAAAAGTGGCAGGAGACCCCGTAGGTTGGATGCTCCGGGTTATCCCCTGGCAAGCACCGACGCAGACACCGAAAGCGTCCCATGGCTTTCAGTGCCTCGATAGCTCAGAGGATACCACGAGAGCATTAGGTCAACGACCCTAAGCCACCGCCCGCGCTTGACTTCCTCTCGCCTCCGGTGGCATTCTCACTCTCGACGTAAGCCAGCCCTCCTCTGGAGTGTTTGGGTTTCGTTCCCTAAAGGGCCGCTGGCATTGGGCTGGCGGCCCACTTCACGTCATGAGCCCATGAGCCATGATGGCATGACATCATATGAGCAGCCATTCACATAGCTCATCTATAGATGTATTGACTGAAGCAAAGGTTCTGCAAATTTGCAGAACCTTCCTTCGGGTCATTCGATATTTTATGCGCCTTTGCTTTTCGCTTCGAGCCGGTCAATCTCGCGCTGGATTTTGAGCATCTGCGCCTCAATGGCCGAGACAGGGGGGGCGACAGGTTTGCCTTGCTCACTTTTACCCCGCCCAGGATAGCCACTGTCAATGAATCACCCCCGGCCCCATCAATAGCCGACAATTATTGCGAAACAGGCCGCAGGTAAGCCCCTCGAACCGGGCCTATATGGCGATAGCATTTTAACATCTCATCACTACAGATTTTGAACTTGGAGCAGCCCTCGCATCAGAGGCACTCAATCAAACTACCCACGAGGAGGCAAGGCGAATGAACGACTTCAAGTGTCCCTTCACAGGGAGAGAATGGTCTGCCAAACAACGTGATGCAATCGACAAGCTCTTCAAATTAGCCGTAAAGAACGGAGAATACCCAAAGCCGACAAAATGCAACCGCTGTGGGAAGGAAACTGGAAGAATTGACCCTCACAATCACAGTTACGACCATCCGACGGATTCTGTCGAACCACTTTGCCAAGGATGCCATACAGCTCTTCACAGGCGGTACAACTCGACTGGGCCAAACGAAATTGACCGAAAGATGTGGGAAAAATTCACGAAGGGGAGTACTGCCCGTTAAATAAAAGGCCGGGAGTTAATCCCGGCCTTCTTCATTTCTTTGCTGCCGCCGCACTTTTCTTCGTTGTGCGCTTTGCGGTTGCGTCTTTACTAGTAATGAACCGTCCAGCGCTCTTTGCCGCTTGGAATGCTCCCACGTAACGCTCCCGCTCCTTCGCCTCTTCTTGCTCGACGATGAGGTCCAGCAGGGCGCTTATCTTCGTCTGGTAGCCCCTACCCTTCTTCTTGAAGTAGGCGATGGTCTTCGCGCTCAGGCGAATCGTCACAGACTGCTTGCGGCGCTCTTGCCGCGCGAGCAGCTCGTCCAGGCTAATCTCACTGTCTGGACTCCAGACAATATCGGCGGGAGCGCTGTCCGGGTCGGATGCGGCATTAGCCGTGAGCTGCTCATCGGTCATGCCATCAACACGCGACCAGTCCGTCTCGCTCTGGAGCTTCGCTAAGTCCTCGCGGGAATGCCGCACGATGGTCTTGCCGGATTCCTTATAAGTTGGAGCCATAGCGCCCCTCCTCCCTCTTGCTCGCCTTCCTGGCCGAGATGATGCGAAAAGCGTCGTCTCGAATCACGATGGTCGTCACCATGAGTCTGCCCTGTAGCCTCCAGCAGACGTTGAATCGTTCCTCGCCATAATCCTTGCGCGTATCGGGGAAGATGGCATTCGGCCCATCAAACATCGCCATGCAGTCGATGAAATCGATGCCATGCTTGCCTAGGTTGACCAGGCGCTTTGCTTCGTCCCACTCGAACTGCATGCCAGAGGTGTATGTACGATTTGTCATTACGTCAAGTTCGCAGTTACCTGGAGGAGGGCCGCTTCAGGTCGCGGAGAGCCTCGATGATGTTCCCCGAGCGCGGGAAGAAGAAGCCGAGAAAACCGACGGCAATCGAGAATGCACCGGCAATGTACCAGAGCATATCGCTGCTTATGGCATCAGCCATGGCGACGTCCCTCCATCCAGGTGAGTCCCACTAACAAGCACAAACAGCTCGCGCCAAGAAGCAAACCTTGCGTCTTGTGTTGGAACATCCCGATGACGATGTAAACAAAGCCGACTTTCTCAAGCCAACCAGCAATGCGTTTTCTCATGCGGCCCTACCCTTAGTGCATAGTCCCGGTGGGCTGCCCTACCCCAGCCTGGTCGATGTCTTGAGCCAGGTCGAGCAGATGCTCTTTCACAAGCATAAGCCCGCCGTGGTCGCGCAGGCTTTCGTCATAGGCCTCTACGAGGGCAATGAGTCCAGCGATTTTGTCGAGCCGGGTCACGACCTCAATCTTCGACAGATTCCGTATCTTGTCCGAATATGGCATGTGCCAACCTCTCTGCGTCAAGCTCTTCTTCGAGCCTGTCTATGTTTCAACCCAGCCCCCCCCTATGAGGAGGTGAACTCCGCCTACCATGTGCATTGTGAGCGCCATGTCCTACTGCCGGATGCTCGTGCAGGGGCAGTCTTCAGGGTCGGGCACTTCCAGGTCGTTGATGAGCTTCTTGACCAGGACGAGTGCCGCCATAAACTGTGGCTGCCGCTGAATAGGCCTGCCGTCGTGCTGGACGGGAATCGCGTGCAGCCGCTTGTAAATATCTTCCAGTCGGGCCGAAACTTCAGTCTTGTCCATCTTTGTGCTCCTCGTCGTATTCGTGCTTAATTTTGGCCATAAACGGAGATGGTGGCTGCAGGAACAAACGCGCTCGCTCATCCTCCGGCTTCGCCTCCCACCAGGCGAGAAGCGTCCGCTTTGCCAGGCACTTCGCGGACCGTTCGGCGCGCTCTTTCGCGGCCCGTAAAGAGGCCTCCAGGGCCTCCTGGCCGGCTTCTACGGGCGATTCGTAGCCCTCGGCAGGGATGACACTACCTCGGACTAATGAGGCCTTGAAATAGGCTAGCTTTCGTGTCTGGTCTTTAATCTTAGCAACCCATCCTGGGACGCCGAAGCTGTAGTCGAGTCGGCAGATGTCCTCCAGGAAGAGCGCCGGGTACTTGCATTCATCCAGGCATTCGGCGAGCAGCTCCTCCGACATGCCTTGTATTTTCTGCAGG
>NZ_JAUYFU010000105.1 GCF_030689645.1 Humidesulfovibrio sp. | reverse complement strand
CTCAAAGGGGAATCATTGGTCTTGAGGTAGCTCCATTGCGTCAACTTGAGCCAACAGCCATCGTCTCACGCGCTATACCGATGCAATAACCACCTAACACTCAGTCATAGAGCATTTTTTAATAAATCTTTGAGCCGGGGTGCAGGGGCAGCGCCCCTGCCTCACCCCTGCTAGATCGGCGGGGCGATGGTGACGAGCACGCGCATGTCCGTGATTGCGCCTACGCCATGGGGCACCGCAATGGGACAGACCAGGACATCGCCTGCCTTGGCGGGCACCTTGCCTTCCTGGGACAGGAATTCGCCAGTGCCTTCGAGGATGGCGAGGACCAGTTCGCCTTCGATGTTGTGCGAGTGCAGGGGCAGGCCTTGCCCGGCCTTGAAGCTGAAGTTGATGACCTTCATGTGCTCGGACTCGTGGACCAGGGTCATGCTGGGGCCAGTGTCCTTGAAGGCGTTATCGAACAGATGCTGAATCTTCATGATGAGGCTCCTTGCCGCGTGGCGGCTGGGTTGTCGGTGCTACAAGCCCATGGGCCGCAGTCCGGCGGACGCGCCGGTCTGCACCTGGCCGTCGCGGGTGATGACGATGGTTTCAATGGGCACGTTGACGCCAGCGGCGTGTGCCCCGCGCTGGGCGATGGCGCTCATGCCCGCGCAGCAGGGAACCTCCATCTGCACCACGGTGATGTCCTTGATGCTGTTCTGACGCAAGATCTCGGCCACCTTGTCGATGTAGCTCTGAATGTCGTCGAACTTGGGGCAGCCAAGGAGCAGCACGCGCCCGGCCAGAAAGCGCTCGTTGAAATCCGGGAAGGACGGCGGCACGCAGTCTGCCGCGAGCAGCAGGCTTGCGTTCTGCAAAAACGGCGCAGTGGGAGGCACCAGGCGCAGCTGGATGGGCCAGTGGGTGAGGTTCGACACCCCGGCGGACTGCTGCCTGGGCACGTTGGCCTGCTGGCACGGCGACCCCTGAGGCCGCTGGCCCATGCTCATGACCCGGCTTCCGGGGCAGCCGCCTCCGTGCGGCTTGGGCGCATTCAACCGAAGGCTCGCGGGGTCGGGCATGTGGTCGGGCACCTCGCGACCTTGGGCCCTTAAGTGCTTAGCCACGGCTTCTGGATCAAAGTCCTCGACTTCGACCTCAACGACCTTGAGCGCGCCGGTGGGGCATTCGCCCAGGCAGGCTCCCAGGCCGTCGCAAAACACCTCGTTCACAAGCTTGGCCTTGCCGTCGATGACAGCCAGGGCGCCTTCGGCGCATCCGGTGACGCAGTCGCCGCAACCGTTGCAGAGGTCCTCGTTGACAGTGATGAGCTTGCGTGTGGCCTTCATGAAATTTTCCTTTTTGAGAGGGGCGCGGGAGGATCGTCGTCTCCCGCGCCCGTGGAGTGTTGGTTGAGCTTCTCTTTTCTAATTTAGGAATGGTTCTTGTTTTGGCAAGACCATTCCTGATTCGCTAGCCCAGAATGGCCTTGAGGTCCTCATCCGGAGTGGTGATGGGCTTGATGTTGAAGTTCTCCACCAGGAAGGCCAGGACGTTGGGAGTGATGAACGCGGGCAAGGAGGGTCCGAGACGGATGTTCTTGATGCCGAGGCTCAACAGGGTGAGCAGGATGGCCACGGCCTTCTGCTCGTACCAGGACAGGATGAGGGACAGGGGAAGGTCGTTGACGCCGCACTTGAACGCGCCGGCCAGGGCCACAGCGATCTGAATGGCCGAGTAGGCGTCGTTGCACTGGCCCACGTCGAGCAGGCGCGGGATGCCGCCAATGTCGCCCAGCTGCTTGTCGAAGAAGCGGAACTTGCCGCAAGCCAGCGTCAGGATGATGGTGTCAGCCGGGGCCTTTTCCACAAACTCGGTGTAGTAGTTGCGACCCGGCTTGGCGCCGTCGCAGCCGCCCACCAGGAAGAAGTGGCGGATCTTGCCGGCCTTCACGGCGTCGATGACCGCCGGGGCCACGCTCATGACGGTGTTGCGGCCAAAGCCAACATTCACCGAGGTGGTTTCCACGTCGTCGGTGAAGCCGGGCAGCTCAAGGGCCTTCTTGATGACCGCGCTGAAGTCCTCGTTGCCAACATGCACCGCGCCGGGCCAGCCCACCAGACCGGTGGTGAAGATGTTCGGCAGATAGCTCATGGCGGGCTTCTGGATGCAGTTGGTGGTCATGAGCACCGCGCCGGGGAACGCCGCGAACTCCTTGACCTGGTTCTGCCAGGCGGTGCCGTAGTGGCCGAAGATGTGCTTGTACTCCTTCAGCTTGGGGTAGCCGTGGCAGGGCAGCATTTCGCCGTGGGTGTAGATGTCGATGCCCTTGCCTTCGGTCTGCTTGAGCAGGGTCTCCAGGTCCTTCAGGTCGTGGCCGGAAACGAGGATGCACTTGCCCTTGCGGTGTCCGAGGGGCACGGCGGTGGGCGTGGGGTGTCCGTAAACGCCGGTGTTGCCCGCGTCGAGGAGCTCCATGGCCTTCAAATTGGCGGTGCCGCACTTCATGGCCAGTGCGACCCAGGCGCCCAGGTCCAGGTCGGTGCGCAGGGCCGAGGCCAAGCCTTCGTAGATGTACGCGGCGACCGAACCGTCGTACTGGCCCAGAAGCGCGGCGTGGTCGGCATAGGCGGCGACGCCCTTGATGCCGTAGAGCACGGTCTGCTTCAGGGACTGGATGTCAGCGTTGGGGTCCACGGCGTTGATGGCGTGGGCCTCGCCCTGCGCCACCAGCCCGGCCATGTCGGCGGCGGGGATGAAGCCCAGGCAGGGGCAGTCGGAGATGACGCCGAGGGAGCCTACGCGGGCGGTCATGCACTTGCGCAACTCAACGGCCTTGTGGATCAGCGGCACGAAGCGCTCAGGGTCGAAATTCACGTTGGTCAGGGTGCTGAACACGGCCTTGTAGATGAACAGGTCGGTTTCCTTGTCCTGGATGCCTTTTTTGGCGGCCTCAAAGGCCACCACGGACAGACCCTGACAAGCGTAGATCAGCAGGTCCTGAAGGGCGGCGACGTCGGGCTGCTTGCCGCACACGCCGATCTGGGTGCATCCGGTTCCCTTGGCGGTCTGTTCACACTGATTGCAAAACATGGGCTGCCTCCTGGGCTGTATAAGGTTGTCGTCAGGGTGTCTTTGTTCAGTCAGACGCGGTTTCCCGTGCTGGCAAAACAGGTTTACGACAATCCTTGCACCGAATCTTTGACTTGTGTCAACGGCCCCTGTTTTTTTTGTAAAAAAAGCCCCGGGCAGGTGCGCGGGGCGTAGGGGCGTGGGGCTGGGTGATAACTCAGCGGGAGGTCAGCGGGGGAGCGGCTCCTGCCGTGTCAGGCAGTGGATGGTGCCCAGGCCCCAGACCAGGTCCACGGCGTGGATGCCAATCACTGGGCGGTCGAAGAGTTCGGAGAGGATGCCCAGGGCGATGCGGTCGTTCACGTCGTTGAAGGTGGGCACAAGCACCGCCGCATTGGTGATGAGGAAGTTGGCGTAGCTGGCAGGCAGGCGCAGGCCGTCGAAGAAGAGCGGCGCGGGCATGGGCAGGCGGACAACCTCGGGCCGGGTGCCGTCCTCAAGTTTCGCGCCCTCCAGGATCTCGCGGTTCTCCTCAAGGATGGCGTGATTCCCGTCCGCCGGATTCTTCTCCTCGCACAGCACCAGGGTGCGCGCGTCGGTGAAGCGGCAGAAGTCGTCCACATGGCCGTGGGTGTCGTCCCCCTTGATGCCGTTGGCCAGCCAGATGGTGTTCTGGATGCCCATGGAGGAGGCGAACACGGCCTCGTAGTCCTGGTGGGTGAAGCCGGGATTGCGCACCTGAACTTCCGGGTCCATGCAGCATTCCTCGGTGGTGACGAGGGTCCCCTGGCCGTTGATGTCTATGGCGCCGCCCTCGAAGACCACGAGCCGGTCGCCATGCATGGCAGGCACAAACTCCAGGCCCAGCAGCCGGGCGATGGTCGGCGGCACCAGAGCGTCCAGCTGATATTCCGGGTACTTGCTCCAGGCGTCGAAGTCGAAGCCGGACACGGCCACCTTGCCGTCCTTTTCCACGAAGCAGGGGCCGCAATCGCGCATCCAGCCGCGATCCGTGGGGATGCGGAAGAAGTCCACGCGGGAGAGGTCCACATGGGCCTTTTTCAGCTGCCCATGGGCCCGCTTTTCCACCTTCGCGTCGGCCACCAGCACGCGCACGCGTTCCTGGCCTTCGGCGTTGGCTATCTTGCGGATGATCTCCGCAAAGGCCCAGGGCATGGGCGAGAACTTGCCCGGCCAGTCGCAGGCGTTCTGCGGCCAGGTTATCCAGGTGGCGGCGTGGGGCTCCCACTCCGCAGGCAGGCGCAAAAAGGGCGCGGCGCTCATGACGTGCCTACTTGGCGGCCTTTTTGCGCAGGCGGTCCTGCAGCCCCTTGATGAGAATCGGCCAAGCCATGGTGGCGTCGGCATGAACCTCGGCGAACTGGCCGCCCTCGGCCGGGGGAACAAACTTGCCCCAGCTGATGCCCTCCTGGTAGGTGCAGCCGGACAGGCCGCCCCAGTGAACGGGCTCGGGGCAGATGCGGATGGCGTACTGGAAGCGGCGCGCGGGCAGGTCGCGCTCCAGGCGGTTGCTCATGACATCGAAGAACGGACCCACCTGCTGCGCCCAATTGCGGGGCACGCCGCCGCCAATGGTGAAGATGGCCATCTTCTTGGCGCCGTGCATCTTCTTGGAGTAGCTGAACAGGTCGAGAAACGGATTAAACTGGAAGGGCAAGGCTTCCGGGCCTTTTTCGCCCAGCAGGTGGCCGAAGTCCTTGGCCAGAATGGAGCAGGCCACATCCAGGGCCAGCTCGGAGTCCGTGAAGGCCGGGATGTAGACCGGCACGTTCTTCTTGTAGGCGCTCTTGAGGATGCCGGGGCCGTTGTACTTCTCGCTCAGGTGCTTGCCGATGGCGCGGCAGATGAGCTCGCTTGAAAGGTGCGTCACCTTCTCCACGTCCATGAGCTGGTGCATGACCTCGCGGACGACAAGCTCAGCCTGGGTGAAGTTGGCCTCGGGCTCAAGGGTGTCGTACACGCGGTTGTAACCGGCGTCGAACAGAGCCTTGTCGTTCATGCTGGGGTCGTACTTGAAATGCTTAAGCCCGATGGACTCAATGAACCCGTGAGCCATAAGCGCGCCGGTTGAAACCACCACGTCGAGCCAGCCCTCGTCGATCATCTTGATGAGCAGCTTGCTTTGCTTGGCCACGGTCATGGCGCCGGAGAAGGTGCCCACCACCACGCAGTCGGGGTCCTCGACCATGGTCTGCAGAACGTCGAGGGCCTCGCCCAGGCTGCGGCCTCCGAAGGCCGTGCGGCCCATGGCGGTCAACAACTCGTCGAAGTCGTTGATCTTGTCCGGGTCGAGGGTGGTCAGCGGTGTCAGATTGTCCGTGGTGCCGTCGTGCAGGTCGCGCTTCATGGTCGACATTTGAGCTTTCCTTGTGCCAGGGCCTCCCGCTCCCTTGACGGAAACGGGAGGCCCTGGTCGTTGGGGTCTGTTAAGCGGCTGATCTAGAAGATGAACACAACAGCGGACACGGTGGTGGTCCACATGTTGCCGGTGCCGATGGCGGAGACCGGCATGGAGATGGAGTCGATGATCTTGCCGCTCATGAGGTACACTTCGCGGCGCTCATCGTAGCCGATCTCAGGATCGAAATCCACGCCAAGGGTGGTGGCCAGCATGGTGGAGGCCAGGTCCTCGGCGAAGTCGCCCAGTTCCTTCTCTTCCTCGCCGAAGCTGTGGTGCTCGGAGATGTAGCCGTAGTGCTCTTTGTCCGAGGGAATGGCCATTCCGCAGGAGGAGCCCACAAGGCGGCCCTTCTCGTTGGTCTGGTTGCGGGCCATGACGCAGAAGGTGATCTGGCCGGGGTGCAGGGCTTTCACGCCCTCTTCCAGGCTCACCAGCTCGCAATTGGGCGGATAAATACTCGACACGTAGACAAGATTCTGTTTTTCGATGCCGGCTTCGCGGAGCGCCAGCTCGAAGGACTGCAGCTTGTTCTTGTGGACGCCCACGCCTTTGGTGAAAAAGGCGCGGGTGGGAACCATGGGATGATTGGCCATGTATTGACCCTCCTGGGCTTGGGATAACGCCGGTGTCCCGACGAATGACGCCATATATTTTTTTGGAAGGGCTGGCTACTATTAAATTGGGCCAGCCTTGGCAAGCACTATTTGCACACCATCCGGGACCGCATCCTCAAAGGGCTGATTATCCTGCCAGAAGCTTCAGCTGACCGCAGGCGGCGGCGATATCCTGGCCCATGCTGCGGCGCAGAAAAGTGGTAATATGCTTACTGCGAAGGTAGTTCTCAAAGGCCAGAACGCCTTCCGGGTCCGGGGCCTGGAACCGGGCCGGCCCGGTCTCCGGGGGGGGAGGATTGTAGCTGATGAGGTTCACCTTGCAGCGGCGCTGGCCCAGCAGCTTCACCAACTGCCTGGCGTGGGCTATGCTGTCGTTGACTCCGCCGAGCATGATGTACTCGTAGGTCACACGCTCGCGCATCTTCATGGGGTAGCGGTCCAGGCAGGCCAGAAGCTCCTCCAGGGGCACCCGGGCGGCCTTGGGCATAAGCTTCTCGCGCAGCTCCTGGGTGGGCGCGTGGAGAGAAATAGCGGGCACGGCAAGGCCGGACTCGCCCAGAATTTTGAGGGCCGAGGGAATGCCCACGCTGGACACCGTGCTGCGGCGCGGAGCGATGGAGATTCCCTCCGGGCTGCCAAGGGTCTCCAGGCTGCGCAGCAACTCGGTCAGGTTCATCAGCGGCTCGCCCATGCCCATGAACACCAGGTTCTTGAGGGGCGCCAGGCTGTTTTCGGCCAGGTAGGCCCGGCCCGCCAGAATCTGGCCCAGAATCTCGCCCATGGTCATGTTGCGGGTAAGGCCGAGCTCGCCCGTGGAGCAGAAGGTGCAGGCCATGGCGCAGCCCACCTGGGTGCTCAGGCACTGGGTGTAGTTCCCGGCCATGGGGATGAGCACGGTCTCGATTTTTTCGCCGTCGACAAGCCGCAGCAGCAGCTTGATGGTGCCGTCGGTGCTCACGCGGACCACGTCCACCTCGGGCCAGGCGATGACGGCCTGCGCGGCCAGCCGGGCCTTCATGTCCTTGGACAGGTTGGTCATGCTGCCAAAGTCGCGCACGCCCCGGTGCCACAGCCAGTGCCACAGCTGGTCCGTGCGGAAGCGAGGCTGCTTCAGCTCGTCCACCACGTAGGCTTCAAGCTCGGAGCGCGTCAGGTTCAGGAGGTCGGTCCTGGGGCGTGTTTCGGCGGCGGCTGTCATCATGCAAGCATGTACCAGCGCAGGGGCGGATGCACAAGTGGGCGGAGGGTTGGGTCGGCGCAGGATGTCCGTGATGCGGGCCGACGGCGGCCTTGACCCCGAATTCCACGCCCTTGTGCAGCTCCTCGTTGGTGGAGAGCTCCTGCCAGGTGCGGGAGAAGGCCTGCTTTGCGCCAGCCGCGCCCTGAGTCACAGCCTGGCCCGTGCCCGCCGCCATCTTGTCCAGCTCCTCTGCTGTGGCGGAGAGCAGGCTCTTTGGCTCCCGCCTCCCTGCCTCGCTGTCCGCCCCGGCCTGCTTGCCCGCATCCGCGTACATGCGGCCATCGGTCGTGAAAGTGCTGACCGAGCCGTCACGCAGGGACGCGGCACCGCCACGCGGGCCGGTGTAGCGGCCATGGGAGTCAGCCCTGCGGCTTGCCGCCCGCGCCGATCTTCATGCCCGGACCTGCGCCGCCCGCAGCGTCCTGTTCCGGCAGCGGCGCGCCTTCCACCAGCACCCACTCCGGGTAGTGACGCTTCGCGGGAGCCTTTTCCTCCAAAAAGAGGAACGCGGCGGCCTCCAGTCCGGGGTCTTCTCCACCACCCACCAGTCGGGCAGGCCACGACCTCGCGGGCGGGTGCGGATGTCCGCAGACTTCTTCACCTGAACATACCCGCCAGTCTCGTCCGCAATCCAAAGCTGTTTGCCCTGTCTGTTTGATGGCATAAGCAACCTCCTCTAAAATTTCAACGGAGTATAGCATCGCCTTTTTGCCGCGGACAAAAATGCCCTGCTATTGGCCGGAAAAAGGATGAATCTGGCGGGTTGACAGGGGGTAGGGCAGAGGGTTGCCGGGCCGGAAGGCGCGCAGCCGACGCGGACGAAGGGCCCGGGATGGGCAGGTGCGCTCCGCGGTGCAGAAACGTTGCAGCCTGCCGCAAGAAAGAGTAAGCATTCATTTTCTGCGCCCACCCCGGAAGTTCAACACTCGGCGCGGCAACCTTGAAGGAGCACAGAAGCTTGCAGATCGCGGAACTTATCCCCACACGACGTCCTTTTCTTTCGCTTGAGTTTTTTCCGCCCAAGGAACGGGACACCTGGCCGAAATTTTTCGCAGAGGTCGAGAAGCTCAAGGCTCTTGACCCGCTCTTCGTGTCCGTGACCTATGGCGCGGGCGGCGGCACCCAGGCCAACACCCTGGATGTGGTCACCCACCTGAAGCGGGAGATGGGGCTTACGCCCATGGCGCACCTCACCTGCGTGGGCGCGTCCTCGGCGGCGTTGCGCGAGTTTCTGGCGGCCCTTGCCCAGGCTGGCATCGAGAACGTTCTGGCCCTGCGCGGCGACCCGCCCAAGAACAACCCGGACTTCCGCTTCGAGGGCCAGGAGTTCCAGCACGCCTCGGACCTTGTGCGCTTCATTCGCGCCAATTTCCCGGCCATGGGCATCGGCGTGGCGGGCATTCCCACCATGCACCCGGAATCGGCCACGCTGGATGACGACCTTAAGTGGTTGAAGCACAAGGTGGATGCGGGCGGTCAGTTCGTGGTCAGCCAGTTGTTCTTTGAGAACGAGCTGTTTTTGAAATATCTTGCGCGCCTGCGCGAGCGCGGCGTCACCGTGCCCGTGCTGCCGGGCGTCATGCCCATCATGAGCATGAAGAGCGCGGAATTCATCGCCACCCTGAACGGGCGCGCGGTGTTCGGCGGCTTTTACGAAGAACTTGAGCGCGCCTTTGCCGCAGGCGGCGACGACGCCGTGCGCGAACTCGGCATCCAGCGCGCCACCGCGCAGGTGCAGGGCCTCATCGACGCGGGCGTGCCCGGGGTGCATCTGTACACCCTGAACAGGGCCGAGGCCTGCCTGTCCATCGTCAACAACATCACCTTGAGATAAACGGAGAAGAACATGAGCGCGAAGAATCCCAGAGTGGCAGTGGTGGGCGCAACGGGCGCCGTTGGCCGTGAAATGCTCGAAGTGCTTGCCCAGCGCGACTTCCCGGCTTCCGAGATTGTCCCCTTCGCCTCCGCGCGCAGCGCGGGCACAAAGGTGGAGTACAAGGGCGCGGAACTCACCGTGCGCGAACTGAAGGAAGATTCCTTTGTCGGGTTTGACCTGGCGCTTTTCTCCGCCGGTGGAACCACCTCCGAGAAGTTCGCCCCGCTGGCCGCCAAGGCTGGCTGCGTGGTGGTCGACAACTCCAGCGCCTGGCGCATGGACCCCAAGTGCCCCCTGGTGGTGCCGGAAGTGAACCCGAGCGACCTTTCCTGGCACAACGGCATCATCGCCAACCCCAACTGCTCCACCATCCAGATGGTTGTGGCGCTTAAGCCCCTGCACGACGTGGCCAAGATCAAGCGCATTGTGGTGTCCACCTACCAGGCCGTTTCCGGCACCGGGCAGAAGGCCATCGCCGAGCTTGAGACCCAGGTGGCCAAGCTCATGAACGGCAAAGAGGCCGAGTGCAAGGTCTACCCCTACCAGATCGCGTTCAACTGCCTGCCGCAGATCGACGTGTTCCTGGACAACGGGTACACCAAGGAAGAGATGAAGATGGTCCTTGAGACCAAGAAGATCATGGGCGACGACAGCATCCGCGTGACGGCCACCGCCGTGCGCGTGCCCGTGTTCTACGGCCACTCCGAGAGCGTCAACATCGAGACCGAGAAGAAGCTCACCGTGGAGGAGGTGCGCCAGATTCTGGCCAGTGCCCCCGGAATCATGGTGGAGGACTTCCCCGAAAAGAAGATCTATCCCATGGCCATCAACGCCGCAGGCCAGGACGACGTGTACGTTGGCCGCATCCGCGAGGACGAGTCCATCGACAACGGCATCAACATGTGGATCGTTGCCGACAACATCCGCAAGGGCGCCGCCCTGAACGCAGTGCAGATCGGCGAGGAACTCATCCGCCGCAATCTGCTGCGCGTGCTGTAGGCCGACCCAAAGGGAGACAACGCCATGCGCGTCGCCGATTCTCAGGAATACCTGCAAGCGCTGCTTGACGCCATCCGGCCCGGCACCGATGAAGTGCTGGCCTTTTATGACCACCGCGTGGGGGTCATCGGCACCGACGCGAAGCTCATGCTCATGCCCTGGGACGACCATCTGGTGCACCGGGGCGACGGCGTGTTCGAGTCCCTCAAGTTCGAGGGCCGCAAGCTCTACCAGTTGGACGCCCACATCCGGCGCATGAAGATCTCCTGCCAGGCCATCCACCTGGAGCCGCCGTGCTCCTGGGGAGAGCTTGCGGAGGCCATCGTGGAGGTGGCGCGGGCGGGCAACGAGCCCAACGGGCTTGTGCGCGTGCTTCTGGGGCGCGGCCCTGGCGGCTTCGGTCTCGACCCCTACGAGAGCCCGGTGCAGAGCATGTACGTGGTGGCCTACCGGATGCACAAACGGCCTGAGGCCGCCTTTGAAAAGGGCGTCAGCGCCATGCGAACCAGCATCCCGGCCAAGCAGTCGTGGATGGCCACGGTGAAGACCACCAACTACCTGCCCAACGTGCTCATGAAGCGCGAGGCCGTGAACAACCGCGTGGACTTCCCGTTCTGCTACGACGACAACGGCTTCCTGGCCGAAGGCGCCACGGAGAACGTGGCCCTGGTGGACGACGCGGGCAGGCTGGTAATCCCGGAGTTCACCAACGCCTTGGCGGGCACCACCCTCATGCGCGCCGTTGATCTGGTGAAGGGCGACATGCCCATCATCTTCAAGGGCGTCACCGAGGACGAGGTGTACACCGCCCGCGAGGTCATGATGGTTGGCACAAGCTTCGACGCCATCGGCGTGGTGCGCTACAATAATAAACCCATCTTCGACGCCCGGCCCGGTCCGGTGACCAAGAAGATCCGCGCGCTGCTCCAGGCCGACCTGCTGAAGAGCGGTCTGGTGTTCTACGCGAACGAACGAAACCATGCGCCCGGCTCCTTCCATTCACGCAATGGAAGGGCCGGGCGCTTCTGCTTCCAGGGGGGATCAATGGACACGCTCGTGTGCCACTGCTTCGGTTATACCAGGGGCGACATCGAACGCGACGCCTTGGCGCATGGGCGGTCGACCATCCTTGAGGGCATAGTGGCGGAGAAGGCGGCTGGCGGCTGCCAATGCGCGGTGAAGAACCCCACCGGCAGGTGATGTGCTGCCGATGTCCGCCGGGTGGCGGACAAGGCATTGCGTGGCCGAAGCCTGTCTTGACGCCGAGGCCGCGCCAGGAGTAAAGTATTGCATCGTTCCGGGGCCGCGTGACTGGCGAACATGCGTGGAGTCAACCACGAGGAAGCGCGAGACCCCTTATCTGCCGCTCGCCTGGGCTGCATCCCTTCCAGCCTTGAGGCGCGGGGGTGTACCACCGACACCCTTCCTGACGGAAGGCATCCTCGGAGGCGCCCATGCGCGACACATCCCCCAGAGCACTTGTCATGAGCCAGGCCGCAAGCCTTGGCGACTTGAGGCGCGACTTCTCCCTTTCCGCCGCCGTGGCCGGTGTCATCGCGGTCATGGTCTCCTACGGCGGTCCTGCGGCCATCATCTTCCAGGCGGCGGGGCAGGCCGGGCTCACTTCCGCGCAGCTCACCAGCTGGATCTGGGCCATCTCCATCGGCTCCGGCCTGGCGGGGCTTGCGCTCAGCCTGCGCTACCGCGCGCCGGTGATCATCGCCTGGTCCACGCCGGGCGCGGCGCTTCTGGCCGCGGGTTGGTCCGCGTACCCTTACCCGGAGGCCATAGGGGCCTTTGTCTTCGCCGCGGTGGCCATCACCGTGTTCGGAGCCACAGGGCTTTTCGGCGCGCTCATGAAGCGTATCCCCCAGGCGGTGGTCGCGGCCATGCTGGCGGGCATCCTGTTCCGCTTCGGGGTGGAGGTGTTTACGGCCATGCGCGCCACGCCGCTCTTGGTTGCGCCCATGCTGGCCTGCTACGTGGCCATGAAGCGCGTGTGGCCGCGCTACGCCATCGTGGCCACGCTTTTCGCCGGGCTTGTGGCTTCGGCAGGTTTGGGCCTGCTGGACTTCTCCTTGGTGGAGGCGAGCATCGCTAGGCCGGAGTTTACCGCGCCGGTGTTCAGCCTGGGCGCGCTCATCGGCCTTGGCGTGCCGCTGTTCATGGTCACCATGACCGGGCAGAACGCTACGGGTCTGGGCGTTTTGCGCACCGCAGGCTACCAGACTCCCGGCGGACCGCTGGTTGTGGCAACGGGCGCGCTGTCCGCGCTGCTGGCGCCCTTCGGGTCCCACGGCATCAACCTCGCGGCCATAACCGCAGCCATCTGCACAGGGCCGGAGGCCCACGGCGATCCGGACAGGCGCTATGTCGCCGGGGTCGTTTGCGGACTGGCGTATCTTGTGGTGGGGCTTTTCGGGGCCACGCTGGTGGGGCTGTTCACGGCGCTGCCGCCGGGGCTCATCGCGGCCATTTCCGGGCTGGCGCTGTTTGGCGCGCTCATCTCCGGCCTCACCCAGGCCATGGCCGACGAGGTCCGGCGCGAGGCGGCGCTGGTCACCTTCCTGGTGACCGTGTCGGGCGTGGCGGTGTTCGGCGTGGGCTCGGCCTTCTGGGGGCTCGTGGGCGGCGTGTTGACGAACGCGGCCCTCAACGCCCGGCGAAAGTAGGGGATTTCGGCCCGGCTAGTAGGGCATGGACCGCCCGCTGGGCGGGGCGATTTCTTCCCAGTCCGACAGCGGAGCAAGGTCCTGGGGCACGAACTCCCAGCGTTCGCCAGCGCGCAGGGCCTGCTCCGGCGCATCGTCCTGGATGACTTGGTCCAGGGCGCTGGCGGCAGTCTTGAGGTCTTCCTCCACCATGGCCATGATGCTTTCGGGGTGGCGGTCGCCATCGGGCATGACGCGGTACACGAGATACAGTTGACGCATGTGGCCTCCGGGGCATTGTATTTCAGGCACCATGCCCCAGTCAGGGGGGCGGCGTAAAGGCCTTCCCTTGACGTCCCGCCCCAGGCGCTTTTAGTGTCGTCAGCGCCGCCAGTGCGGCGCGTTCGCCCCCCAACGCCGGAGCCTCAATGCGTTTCTACCTCATCTTCACCGTCATCTTCATGTTCATGCTGGCGATTTCCCTGGTGCAGGTGCGCCGCCAGGTGGGCATGGCGCATCACGCCTCGCTGGTGCTGCTGGCTCTTGGGCTGGTGATGAGCCTGCTTCTGGCCTCCACCCGGGTCATGCCCGAGAGCTGGTCCCCGGATCTGGCCCGGCCCATGTGGTGGCTGGGCTACGGCTCCTTCGCCGCAGTGTCCTATCTGTTTTTGTTTCAGGTCTGCCTGCTGTTCGCGGAAATAACCGCTTGGCTGACGGCGCGGGCCCTGGTCCCCTTCTTTCGATCGCCGCGCGCCCTGTATCTGGCCTTCGCCCTTACCGGCATGGTGCTGGCCTATGGCTCTGTTGAGCTGGACAACGTGCGCGTGCTCTCCCGTCAGATACCCTCGGCCAAGGTCTCCAGGCCAGTGCGGCTGGTGGCGGTGAGCGACCTGCATCTCGGCGTCATGAGCACGCCTGCGCGCATCGATTCGCTTGTGGCCCTCATCCGCGCCCAGCGGCCGGACTTGCTTCTCCTTGTGGGCGACATCGTCAATGACCATCCGGATTCGCTGGAGCCCCTGGCCGCGAAGTTCAAGGACGTGGCGCCAAGGCTTGGCACGTATGGCGTGTTCGGCAACCACGAGCGCTACGAGGGCGACCTGGCAAGCGGGCGCGTGTACGGCTGGGCCGGGGCGCGGGTGCTGCGCAACGAAGCTCTGTCCCTCCCAGAGGCCGGGGTGCAGCTTCTGGGCGTGGAGGACCCCGGCCGCGCGCCGGATACCGCCGCCTATGTCGCCGAAGAGATCCGCGCCCTTGGGCCGCAACTCGACCCCGCGCTCTTTCGCGTGCTCTTGAACCACCGGCCCCTGGCCTGGCGCGAGGTCGCACAACCGCTTGGCATTGAACTGATGCTCTCCGGCCACACCCACCGTGGGCAGGTGTTCCCGTTTTATATGGTCGTGGCCCGGTTCAATGAATTCATGGGCGGGTTTTACGAGTCGCGCGGCCCTGATATTCAAGGATTGGTGCTTGGCGTGAGCGCGGGCGCCGGCTTCTGGGGTCCTCCCTTGCGCGTGCTGGCTCCGCCGGACATCCTGGTGGTGGACATCGTGCCCGCCGCGACCGCCACCAATCCGCCAGCCCAGTAGCCCTGGGCATGGACCCCTGAGCCGAAGTGGCGTAGGGAGGAGCAAAGACATTCCAAAGGATGCGCGAGTGGACAGGAATACACCCAGGCGGCTGGGCATCACAGCCAAACTGCTCATCTGGTGCATGATGCTGGTGGCCATCTTCTACGCCACCACCAGCGTGCTCATTTTGCGCATCCAGAGCCTGGTGGAGGTTTCCTCGGCCATCGTCAACGTCAACTACGATGTTGATCTTTCCGCTCAGCGCATGATCCAGCAGCTCCTTTCCCTTGAGGAAAACCGCAAACGCTACGAAATACTTGAAAAAGACGTCTATATGGACGCCTTTGTGTCTGATCTTGAGAGTTTCGGCAAGACGCTCACCTCGGTTCTTGCGCGCCACCCGGAATACAACCAGTCCTGGGCCGTGCTCACCAAGGAGTACGCCGAGCTGCTGGCCAGAAGCCGCGACACGGGGCCCAAGGTTCTGCCGGACAGGACCGTGGCCCGATGGCTGGAGATTCTTTCCGAGGCGCGGCAGCAGAATCAGCAGGAGATGGAAGCGCGCCTGAACGAGCTGGCCGACAAGAGTCGCGCCGCCGAGCGCCTGGGCTTCTTCGGCCTGGTGGCCAGCATCGGCTTCGGCGTTCTGGGCAGCGTGTTCATCGCCTACCGCTTGAACCTTTCGCTCACCGAAATCCGCCGGGGCATCCGCGAGTTGGGCAGCGGCGAGCCCACCCGGCCTGTGCGGGTCACCACCCACGACGAGCTGGGCGAGCTGGCCCAGGCCTTCAACAGCATGACTGCGCGCCTCACCGAAGAAGAGCAGATGCGCCAGGACTTCATCGCCATGCTTTCCCATGAGATCCGCACGCCGCTCACCAGCATCCGTGAATCCGTGGATCTGGTGACAGACGGGGTTTTTGGCGAGGTGAACGAGAAGCAGCGGCATTTCCTGGATATCTCCCGGCAGGAGGCCCTGCGCCTCACCCACCTGTTGGAGCGGCTCATGAAAGTGTCCAGTCTGGAGGCCCAGCGCCTGCGTCTCAACACCGAGCCCCTGGACGCCGCCGCCTTGGCGCGCCAGGCCCTGGATAAGCTCCAGTCCACGGCCCTGGCCAAGAACATCGGGCTCAAGGCCGAGCTGCCGGATAACTTCGTGTTTGTTGAGGCCGACCAGGAGCACGTGACCCAAGTGCTGGTGAACCTCTTGGGCAACGCCATCAAGTTTTCCCCTCCCGATTCCCTGGTGCGCCTGAGCGTCACCCCGGAACCGACGGGGAAGTCCGTCATCTTCTGCGTGGTGGACGAAGGTCCGGGCATCGCCCCGGAGGAGCAGGAGCGCATCTTCCTCAAGTACTACCGGGAGCCAGCCGTGCGCGGCAGCGTGGACGGCCTGGGGCTGGGCTTGTCCATCGCCCGCGGCATAGTGGAGGCCCACGGCGGCAGCCTGTGGCTGAACAGCGCGCCGGGCTGCGGGGCCAGCTTCTGCTTTTCACTTCCCAAGCCCAGAACGATGGTATAGGAAATGCCCATGACACAGCATTCTTCGCGGCTTTGGAGCGCCCGCGTGAACTTGTCCGCCTTGGCGGCGTGTTCCGCGCGCTCCTTTTTGATGTTGGGCGCCCTGATGCTTTCGGGTTGCGCCCTCGTGCCCTATGGACCGGAAGCTGTTTCCGCCCAGGATCCCCGCGCGGCCTATGTCCTGGCCGTTGATTCCTATCTTGCCGGGCAGTACGAGAAGGCCGCCTCCATTTTTCAGCGTCTTTCCGGAAACGCGGCCGATCCTGTGGTGGCCCGCAAGGCATACTACGGACTGGCCTGCGCCCAGTTGGCCACGGCCCGGACCCCGGCGGAGCTGCACGCGGCCCTGAACGTCTGGAACACCTGGATGCAGATGACCCCCGAGGGGCTGCCCTCCGAGGATCCGCGCCTCATCACCCCGCTTTTGCCCAGGCTTACGCCCTCGGGCAGCACCGAAAGCAAGGCCCTGCTTTCCGAGGAGGAGATCGACCGGGAGCTTTCGCGCACCAAGCGGCTGGTCGGCTGCCAGGAGGAGACCGGCAAGGTCAAGGACGCCCTGCGCAAGAAGACTGCCGAGGCTGAGGCCCTGCGCAGCCAGCTCAACGCCCTGGAGCGCCTGCACCAGGAAATCACCATGAAGAAGAAGGGCCTGGAGTAGCGCCCGCCCCTCTATGGAAAGCAGCAAACGCGAACATGCCACCATCCTTGTGGTGGACGATGACAAGAACATCCTGCAGGTCCTTGAGGCGCGGCTGTCTTTTGCGCACTACAAGACCCTCTCCGCCCGCAGCGCCGAGGAAGCCGTCGAACTGCTGGCCCAGCATCCCGTGGACCTCGTCGTCTCGGACGTGAAGATGCCGGGCATGGGCGGCGTGGGCCTGCTGCACGAGATACTCATCCAGTGGCCGCACATCCCCGTCATTTTGCTCACCGCCTACGGCAGCATTCCAGACGCGGTGTCCACCATCCGCTCCGGCGCGGCGGACTATCTCACCAAGCCCTTTGACGGCCACCAGCTGCTGCAGAAGATCGCCGCGCTCTTGGGCCGCGCCACTGATGAGCCGAAACGAGCCACGGCCGCCAAGGGCAAAAGCATCTCCGAGGTTATCTGGGGTGGTAAAAGCCCTGCCATGCGCGATTTCTACGCCATCCTCGAACGCGTCGCCCCCACTGACGTGGCCGTGCTCATCCTCGGCGAATCCGGCACCGGCAAAGAGATGGTGGCGCGCATGCTCCACGACCTCTCGCCGCGCGCCAAAGGCCCCTTCGTCATTGTGGACTGCGGCTCCACCCAGCCCACGCTTCTGGAGAGCGAACTGTTCGGCCACGTGAAGGGCTCCTTCACCCACGCCGTGCGCGACAAGAAGGGGCTTATGGAGGAGGCCGACGGCGGCACCCTGTTTCTGGACGAGATAGGCAACATCAGCCCGGAGATGCAGACGCGGCTGTTGCGCTTCCTACAGGAGCGCACCATCAGGCGCGTGGGCGACACTCGCGCCATTCCGGTGAACTGCCGGGTCATCGCCGCCACCAACTCCGACCTGCCCTCCCTGGTGAAGAAGGGCGAGTTCCGCGAGGATCTCTATTTTCGCCTCAAGGTGGTGACGGTCAAGGTTCCCCCCCTGCGCGACCGCAAGGAGGACATCCCGCTGCTCACCGACCGCTTCCTGGAGACCTTCAGCACCAACCAGAACCGGCCACGGGTCACGGCCTCGCCCGAGACCCTGAGCTTGCTCATGGCCCATAGCTGGCCGGGCAACGTGCGCGAGCTGAAGCACGCCCTGGAGAGCGGGGTGGTGTTCTGCTCCGGCCAGTCGCTGCAACCTCGCGATGTACAGCTGGACCAGGCCCAGAGCCTGCACGCCGACCCGGTTGCGCCTGCCGCGCCCGCCAGCTCCTCCGCTTCCGGCCCGGCTGGCCATGCGCCTGCAGCGGGCCCGGACGGTCTGTCCCTTGAGGAGAACGAGCATCAGGCCATTATCCGCGCCCTGGAGCGCGCTGCCTGGGTCAAGAAGAACGCCGCCGACCTGCTCGGCATCAGCCGCCGGGCCATTCATTACAAGATCAAAAAGTACAACATCCAGATACCGGGCAAAGACCAGGACGAATAGCGCCGGAACTGCTGAAGTGGGTGCTCCCTTTCCGTACGGGCGCCCTTTTCGTTGAATCGGGTTTGTGCATTATTTCACCAGCTACGAATCGTTCACTACGTAAAAGCGCGGGGTTTGGGTTTTTGTTGTTTTCAAATCCTATAGTGGTGAAGTATTACGGTCGATAATTCATTACTATTCCAGAGATGAACCTGGATGCGGCGTGGGTGTCGTGGCGCGTCTTGCGCTGACCGTGAAACCCTCCCCCGACGCGGTTCACACCGTAACCGGGCAGACTTCGGCGGGCTTGCGTTTCCGTTTCTCCTTGAGGAGGCCTCAATGCGCGTTACCTTGCTGACGAAGATTACGGGCTTGGTCTTTTTTGCTGTGCTTCTTGTGGGCGGCGGCAACTACGCTGCAAATCGATATTTTCTTACCAACACCCTGGACGAGCAGAACGTGAAAGAAGTCGGCATCCGTGCCGACATCGTCAGCGAGCAGTTCGAGAACCAGAAAAAAAGCCTGGTCGCCAACGGCTTCCTCATGGCCAGCAATACCCAGGTGGCCGCCAAGATCGTTGAAGGCGACACCCCCTGGCTTCAGGCCTATGCCAAGAAAGTCATGGCGGAAACAGGCCTTGAGTCCATCACAATCTCTGACCGCGAAGGCAAATGCATTGCGCGCGGCCACTCTGAAAAGGTGGGCGACAGCGTCGCCAACCAGGTGAACGTGCAGAAGGCCCTCAAGGGGGAGGTCGTCGTTGGCGTGGAGCAGGGAACTGTCGTCAAGTTCTCCCTGCGCGCCGGGTATCCCGTTAAAAAGGGTGAGGAGATCGTGGGCGTCATCACCCCCGGTTTCACCCTTTCAAGCGAACGCTTTGTGGATCAGATCAAGAAGAGTCTTGGCCTCGAGTGCACGCTTTTCCAGGACGACTTGCGCATTTCCACCACCATCATGAAGGACGGCAAGCGCGCCATCGGCACCAAGATGGACAACGCAGCAGTGCTTGAAGCCGTGCTGCAGAAGGGCCAGCGCTATCTCGGCCACAACAAGATCATGGGCGTTGATTACAACACCGCCTACTGGCCCATCGTTGATGTGAACGGCAAGAACGCCGGCATGTTCTTCATCGGCCAGCGGCGCGAATTCCTCGAACGCGTGTTGAGCGAAGTCAATCTGTCGAGCCTCGGGTCTACGGTATTTGTCGGCCTGATCATGCTCATCGCGGGCTTCCTGTTCTCGAAGGCGCTGGTGCGGCCCATCCTGCAGTCCATCGACTACGCCCACAAGGCCGCGCAGGGCAACCTGGACGGCGATCTGAACGTTACCTCCAACGACGAAACGCACACCCTGGCCGAGGCCTTGCGCACCATGAGCGCCAACCTCAAGGTCAAGATCGAGGAGGCTGAATCCAGCTGCAAGCAGGCCGACTTCAAGGCCCTTGAGGCTGAGCACGCCACCCAGGCCGCCCTGGAGGCCAAGCTTGAAGCCGAAAGCGCCAAGCGTCAGGGCATGCTCGACGCCGCAGGCAAGCTTGAGGAGATAGTGGAGCGCATCACGTCCAGTTCCGAAGAGCTCTCCGCCCAGGTGGAGCTCATGAGCCGCGGCATGGATCTGCAGCGTGACCGCGTGGCCGAGACCGCCTCGGCCATGGAGCAGATGAACGATTCGGTGATCTCTGTGGCCCGCCAGGCGGGCGAGGTCGCCTCCTCAGCCGACAACGCCAAGAACAAGGCCTCCGGCGGGTCCGACGTGGTGCGCCGCTCGCAGCAGGCCATCGGCAACGTGAACACCATCGCCGTGCAGCTCAAGGACAATATGGAGCAGTTGGGCAAGCAAGCCCAGGCCATCGGGCAGGTCATGAACGTCATCAATGACATCGCCGACCAGACCAACCTGCTGGCGCTCAATGCCGCCATTGAGGCGGCTCGCGCCGGAGATGCCGGCCGCGGCTTCGCAGTGGTTGCCGACGAGGTGCGCAAGCTCGCCGAGAAGACCATGGGCGCCACCAAGGAAGTGGGCGAGAACATCCGCGCCATTCAGGAGTCCAGCCACAAGAACATCGGCAGCATGGACAAGGTCGCCCTGGCCATTGGCGAGGCCACTAGCCACTCCAACGAATCCGCTCAGGCCCTTGAGGAGATCGTCGTCATATCCAGAAGCAACGCCGAACAGGTGCAGGGCATTGCCGGCGCGGCCGAGGAGCAGTCCGGCGTGTCTGAAAAAATCAGCTCCGCCATTGAGGAAGTGAACCGCGTGGCATCGGAAACCGCCGAGGGCATGAACCAGTCCGTGGCCGCCATCGGCGAACTGGCGCGCATGGCTGCGGAACTGCGGAACATCATCGGCGAGCTGAAGGCTTCGTAGCCAGACGCGTGGTCGTCGCCTCGGCAGACTGCCGGAGGCCTGAAAGCTCTGATTACTCATTAAGATCATAAGAAAAGGCTCCTTCCGGCAACTCGCCGGGCGGGGCCTTTTTCTATTGCCATGCACGGTGCAGGCAGGGGGCGCTTTGCGCCAAGGAGCACCAGGTTCGGAAGATCCTTGACGGCTGGCGCGGAAGGGGCGCCGGGCGTCTACTCCGGCGAGTATTCCGGCACCAGGCGGCGCAGCAGGGCGCGCGTGGCCGCGGCATCGCGGTTCCTTGCGGCGGCCTCAAGCTCTGCCAGCAGATCGGCTGCGGGACCGGCATCGGCGTCCCGGCGCAGCGCCATGATCTTCTCGTGCTCTGTGCGCACGACGTTTTCGCCAGCGCCAATGAGCTCCTCGGCCAGTTTTTCGCCGGGGCGCAGGCCTGTGAAGGCAATGTCCACATCCACGCCGGGCTCCTTGCCGGAGAGCCGGATCAGATCGCGCGCCAGATCCACAATGCGTACGGGTTCGCCCATTTGCAGCACAAAGATGTCGCCGCCTGCTTCGGAATCGCCTGACGCCTGCCCCATGGCAGCGGCCTGTAAGATAAGCTGGCAGGCCTCGGAAATGCTCATGAAGTAGCGCGTCATCTCCGCATGGGTCACGGTCACAGGGCCGCCCGCCTCGATCTGCCGCCGGAACAGCGGCACCACGGATCCGCTTGATCCCACCACGTTGCCGAAACGCACTGCCGAGAATCTGGTGGGTCCGCCCGCGAAAGCGGCCATGAGCCGCTCGGTGACGCGCTTGCTTGCGCCCATGACGCTTTTCGGGTTCACGGCCTTGTCCGTGGAGACGATGACGAAGCGCTCTACGCCGTGCGCCACGGCAGCCCGCATGAGAATGCGCGTGCCTGTGACGTTGTTGGTCACTGCGGCCCAGGGGTTTTCCTCCAGCATGGGCACGTGCTTGTAGGCTGCGGCGTGCAGCACCAAGGAAGGGGCGTGTTCAGCCAGCACGCGGTCCATGAGGGCCTCGTCGGCCACGCTGCCCAGCACGCAGGAGTAATGTGCGTATCCGCCCTCGTCCAGCTCACCGGCGATGGCGTACAGATTGTATTCGCTGGCATCAACAAGGACCAGCCGACGGGGGCTGAAGCGCGCCACCTGGCGGCACAATTCGGAGCCGATGGACCCGCCGCAGCCGGTGACCAGCACCACGCGATCCGTCAGGATGGCCTTGAGCCCGTTCTGGTTCAGGGCCACCTCGGTGCGGCCCAGCAGATCCTGGTAGTCCACGGGCCGCAGGGTGAGCACGGCCTTGCCGTCCAGAAGCTGGCTGGTGGCGGGCAGGATGCGGTGGGGCAGGCCCGAAGCCTTGCAGGTCTCGACGATGCGGCGCATTTGGCTAGCGCTGGCGCGGGAAACCGCGATGAGGATCTCCTCGGCCTTGTGCAGCGCGGCCATGCGCAGCAGGTCGTCCACGCGCCCCAGCACCGGGCGGCCATGGAGCGATCGGCCCAGCTTGTCCGGGTCGTCGTCCAGAAATCCGGCGACCTCGAAATTCAGGCTCGGCGTCTGGGACAGTTCGCGCAGCAGGCGCTCGCCCAGGCCGCCAGCGCCGATGACCAGCACGCGCCGGGCTGGCCCTTGCGGGGGCGTGCGGCCATGGTTCCTGGCGTAGTGGACGCGGATGCCCAGGCGCAGCCCAGCGGTGAAGAGCAGGGTGAGCATGCCGTCCAGGGCCAGCACTGCGCGGGAGAAGCCCGTGAACCCGTAGCGGAAGGCCACGAAGGCCACCAGCAGCGCCGAGGACAAGAGCACGGCCTCGCCCAGGCGCTTGAAGTCCACCAGGCTGGTGTAGCGCCACATGCCGCGGTACAGGCCCAGCGCCAGGAACACGCAGAGCTTGAGGGGCAGGGCGTATTTGTACATGGCGCGCAACTGCGCGGCGTAGATCTCAGGCAGGTTGAAGTCGAAGCGCAGCAGGTAGCTCAGGCTCAGGGCGGCGGCAAAGCAGACGGCCTCGGCCGCGAGCATGAAGTAGAAGTGCCGGTTCCTGGGGTTGCAGAGCATTACGCCCGGCCCTTGACCGTGCGCCCTTGGCCTCTGCGTCCGGTCTGGATGACGATGCCCGCCACTCGGTCCACGTCCTCGCGGTTCATGGCCGTGCCCGAGGGCAGACAGAGGCCGCGTTCGAAGAGCGCCTCGGCGATCTGGCCGCCGAACACGCGGCAGCCCGCGAAAACGGGTTGCAGGTGCATGGGCTTCCACACGGGCCGGGCCTCGATGTTCTCCGTTTCCAGGGCCTGGCGCACGGCCTCGGGCGCTGCGTCGAAGGGTTCGTTCATCTGCACCACGGTAAGCCAGCGGTTGGCCTTGCCGTTCGCGGCCTCGGGCATGAAGGTCAGGCCCGGCTGGTCGGCCAGGGCTTCCTTGTACCAGCGGAAGATGCGCCGCTTCTGGGCCACGCGGGCTTCAAGGACTTCCAGCTGGCCAAGGCCGAGGGCGGCCAGGATGTTGCTCATGCGGTAGTTGTAGCCGATTTCCTTGTGCTCATAATGCGGGGCGTGCTCCCGCGCCTGCTGGGAGAGCTTGCGGGCGTGGGCCATGAGGTCCGCGTTGTCGGAGGCCAGCATTCCGCCGCCGGAGGTGGTAATGATCTTGTTGCCGTTGAAGGAGAAGATGCTGGCGGCAAGCCCAGGCCAGGCTCCGGCGTGGCGGTCGTCGTCCCCTGCCCCCGCCCGTGCGCCCATGCTCTCCGCGCAGTCGGCCACCAGGGCCGCGCCAAAGGGCGCGCAAACGTCCAGCAGGCGGGCATAGTCTGCGCATTGGCCGTAAATGTCCGTGGGGATGACGGCCTTGACGCGCCTGCCCTCCGCCGCAAACCGAGTCAGGGCTTCGCACAGCAAGTCCGGGTCCATGTTCCAAGAGTCGGGGGCGCTGTCCACAAAGGCGACCTCCGCCCCAAGCTGCCGCGCCGGGCTCACTGACCCGATGAAGGTGAGGCTTGAGGCCAGCACCAGATCGCCAGGGCCCACGCCCAGGCAGTGCAGGGCCAGATGCATTGCTGCGGTGCCGCTTGAGACGGCAAGACAGTGCGGGATGCCTGTGAACGCGCTGAAGGCCGCCTCAAAGGCGTCAACCTGGGGGCCAAGGGGCGCGATGTAGTTGCTGGCGAAGGCCTCGGCCACGCGCGACTGTTCGCCGCCGCCCAGGTGCGGCGGGGAAAGGAACATGCGCGGCGGCCTTACGGGCGTCATGGCCTAGATCTCTCGCGCGGGCACGCCGCCCACTGTGGCGCGCTCCGGAACGTCCTGAGTCACTGCTGCTCCGGCCCCAACAATGCTCCACGCGCCTATCTGCACGCACTGCACGGCGCAGGCCCCGATGCCGACAAAGGCACCTTCGCCCACGTTGACGTGGCCTGCCAAGTGAACACCTGGGGCGACATGGGCGTGCGCCCCCAGCACGCAGTGGTGGTCGATGCTGGCCCCGGTGTTCAAAATTGCGTTCTCGCCGATGCGCGCGCCGGGGTTGGCGATGGCTCCTGCCGCAAGGGCCGCGCCCATGCCCACCACGACATCGGGCGCAAGGATGGCCGAGGGGTGGATGGCTGTGGCGAAGCGTTTGCGGGCCAGGATCAGCTCGGCATAGACTCTGGCGCGGGCGGCGTTGTCGCCGATGCCCAGAATGACGCAGTCGTGCGGGGTGGCGGGCAGGTCGGCCAGCTTGCCCAGCACGGGCAGGCCCAGAATGCGTGTGCCCGTGAGCTTGGGGTCGTCGTCGAGGAACCCGATCAGTTCCATCTCCCGTCCCTTGGTCCACATTTGGAACAGAATATCCGCAACAACCTGTCCGTGTCCGCTTGCGCCCATGACGACAATCTTCATTGCTGCCTCCGGCGGATGACCGCCGCGTTGGTTTTGCCTGAACCTACTGGTTTGCCGAATCTAGCGTGAACGCCTGGCCTGCTCATGCGCAGGGTTCCGCGCCATGACATTTCCTCCGCCGGGACGCCCTGGCGGCGCGAGGGGGGCCGTGGGGCATCATTCCCCCCGGCGGGGTTCGGGGCAGCGCCCCGGTATTCTCTTCCTACTCAATGCCCAGCACGCGGCGCACGGCGGTGATGACGTCGGTCACCTCCTGCTCCTCAAGTCTGGCCGAAATGGGCAGGCTGACGATCTGCCTGCCGATGCGAGCGGCCTCGGGGTAGGCTTCCGGCTTCCAACCCAGGCGTTCCTGGTAATACGGATGCTCGGGCAGGGACAGGTAGTGCACGCCCACGCCGATGCCTTGCCGCGTCATGGCCATGAGGAAGTCGTCGCGCTCAATGCCGCTTGTGTCCTTGTCCACCAGCACGGTGAACAGGTGCCTGGCGTGCAGGGTGTCGGCTTCCTGGGGCGCGGGCAGGCCGATGCGTTTGCCTGCGGGCAGGTCGGCGAAAGCCTCCATGTAGCGGCTCCACACGGCCTCGCGCTTGGCGTGGTAGGCGTCCACGCGTGGCAGTTGGTGGATGCCCAGGGCGGCCTGCAGGTCCATCATGTTGTACTTGAATCCTGCCTCCACCACGGCGTAGTGCTTGTAGCCCTCGTCGCCGAAGCGGTTCCATGCGTCGGCGCTCATGCCGTGCAGGCCAAGCACTTTGATGCGCGCCAGGTCTTCCTGGCTCTTGGCTGTGACCATGCCGCCTTCGCCGGTGATGATGTTCTTGGTGACGTAGAAGCTGAAGCAGCCGAAGTCGCCCATGGTTCCCGCGTGGCGCCCGTGGTACAGGGTCTCGATGGCGTGGGCGCAGTCCTCGACCATGGCCAAATCGTGCTCCCCGGCGATCGCGCAGAGCGCATCCATGTCGCAGGGACGGCCGGCCAGGTGCACGGGCAGGATGGCCCGGGTGCGCGGGGTGATCCTCTCGCGGACCTGTGCGGGATCGATGTTCATGGTCGAGGGGTCCACGTCGGCCAGGACCGGGACCGCGCCGGCGTGGATGATGGCGTTGACCGTGGCGCAGAAGGTCAAGGGCGTGGTGATGACCTCGTCCCCGGGCGAAAGCCCGAGCGCC
>NZ_JAUYFU010000101.1 GCF_030689645.1 Humidesulfovibrio sp. | reverse complement strand
CGGCAAGACTCTTTCAATTCACCGATATTGCGCATAATATGCCCGGCAAGGAGATCTTCCATGCCGGATAATGTCGCACGCCTGCTCAAAATGGCTGAAGCCGAGTTTCCCGACCTCACGGAACCTGAACGTGAGGTGGTGCGCTGTGCGGCAAATGGGGAGCTGGCGGACCTCTCCCCCTTGGGGCCCCCCACGCCACCAGAATTGGAGACCAAGCTCGCGAAGAAATTCAATCCAGGCGGCAGGCAACTACGGTCTGCTGTGGTGGAATGGCTATGCACAGATGAACGCGTCAAGAATCGAGTGCACCGCAAAGGCGTTTTCATCATCCACGCGTCCCTAGACGAGGTGCTTGACCTGCAACACGCAGACGTGCCGTTCTTCTTCGGCTTGCACGCCTGTCGACTACCTGGCCTGGACGCACAAGGGGCGCGCATCGGCAGCAACCTGTATCTCAGACTCTGCCACATCGACGGCAGGTTCGACCTCAACAGTTCACGCATCGGCGGGCAACTTCTATGCGATGGCACTCGCGTGCAAGGGGCGGACGGCATCTCCATCAGGGCGGATGGAGCCGACATCGGCGGCATTGTTTTTCTTTCCAATGGCTTTCGCGCCGTGGGTGAGGTGCGGCTACTCGGTGCGAAGATCAAGGGTCAGTTGAACTGCAAGAATGGCCATTTCCAAAACCACGACGGAAAAGCCTTGAACCTGGACAATGCCGCCATCGAATACGATGTGCTCCTTTCAGAGGGCTTCCAAGCCGTGGGCGAGGTTCGACTGATGGGCGCAAAGATCCAGGGACAGTTGAACTGCAACGGCGGGACATTCCAGAATGAGGCTGGATATGCGGTAAACCTGCACGGAGCGGTGATCAGCGATGCTATGTTCCTTGAGCCCAAGCGTCTGCGTGGCGAGGTCGGCCTCCACGGCGCGGAGGTAACAGGAACCCTGCGCATGCTATCCGACTCTACGGCGAAGGCCAGCCTGGACCTGCGCAGCGCA
>NZ_JAUYFU010000100.1 GCF_030689645.1 Humidesulfovibrio sp. | reverse complement strand
GCCTTGGCCTCAGCCATTTCCCCGGCGATCTTCATGGTGATTGAGGCGTGCAGCGCGGCTTCCAGCGGATTCTTGTTCACCGCGGCAAAAGCCGCGCACAGGGCCGTGGCCGTGCAGCCCAGGCCGGTTACGCGGGGCATGAGCGGACTGCCGCCCAAAACGCGCACCCTTGCCCCGCCCTCGGCGACGAGGTCCACCTCGCCGCTGACGACCACGGCGCAGGCATGCTTCATGGACAGGGTGCGGGCCGCCGTGCCCGCCGCGTCGCTCTTGGCGGTGGAATCCACTCCGCGCGCGGCGGAGTCGCTGTCGCCCGCCAGGGTCATGATCTCGGAGGCGTTGCCCCGAATGATGAAAGGCTGGTGCGAGCCCAAAAGCGCCAGGGGGGTGACGGTGCGCAGCATGCTTGCCCCTGCGCCCACGGGGTCGAGGACCACAGGCACGCGGGCCTCGTCCGCAGCCGCCCAGGCGGGCTCCATGGCCACCAGGTATTCCGGGGCCACGGTGCCGAGGTTGATGACCAGAGCGCCGGAGATGGCCACCAGCTCGGCCATTTCTTCCGCCGCATGGCTCATGATGGGCGAGGCGCCGATGGCCAGCAGTGCGTTGGCCGTGGTGTTGGTCACCACATAGTTGGTGATGGACAGCACCACGGGATTCTTGGCCCGGATGGCTTCGATATCGCGAAAAACCTTGTCGGCGTCGGTCATGGGGAGGGCTCCTTCAGCGGATTGTGCGGCGGCCAGCTCCACGGATCGCCCCCAGGGCGCCTGCGGAGTGGTCATCAGGAAAGAATCTCTGCTTGCAGGCCCGTTGTCAAGCCGGGAAGGCTTGAAATCAAGCGGACTCAAGCCTACACTCTCTCTGCAGCGCATATACTACAAGGAGACCCCCCATGCCCCAGTTCGCCGACCGCGTGGCCAAAGCCCAGCGATCCTTCATCCGCGAGATCCTCAAAGTCACTGCCGATCCCACAGTCATTTCCTTTGCCGGCGGCCTGCCCAACCCGGCTTCGTTCCCCGTGCCAGAGATCGCCGCCGCAGCCGCCAAGGTGCTGTACGAATCCGGCCCCAGCGCACTACAGTACTCCACCACCGAGGGCTACCTGCCCCTGCGCCAGTGGATCGCCAAGCGCTACCAGACCCGCATGGGCATGGACGTCGATCCGAGCGACATCCTCATCACCACCGGCTCCCAGCAGGCCCTCGACCTGGTGGCCAAGGTCGTGATCAACGCGGGCGATGTCGTCGTCATGGAAAAGCCCGGCTACCTGGGCGCGATCCAGGCCTTCACCCTCTTCCGTCCCAGCTGGCGCTCCGTGCCCCTGGAAAACGACGGCCCGGACCTGGACGCCCTTGAGAAGGCCGTGGCCGGAGCCAAGCTGTTCTACGCGGTCACGAGCTTCCAGAACCCCTCGGGCCTGTCCTACTCCGAGGAGAAGCGCGCCAAGGTCGCGGAGATCCTGTCCCGGCACAAAATATTCTTCCTTGAGGACGACCCGTACGGCGAGCTGCGCTTCAAGGGCCAGGCGCTCCCTCCGGTGTACAAGCAGCGCCCGGAGAACTCCATGCTTCTCGGCACCTTCTCCAAGGTCGCCGCGCCCGGCTTCCGCCTGGGCTGGATCGTGGCCAAGGGTGAGATCATGGAGCGGCTGATCATCGCCAAGCAGGCGGCCGACCTGCACACCGGCTCCCTGGACCAGATGATCGTGCACCAGTTCCTGGCCGACAACGACTTCGAGGCCCATGTGGAGCGCATCCGCGAGCTGTACGGCAACCAGTGCCGGACCATGCAGGCCTCCATCGCCAAGCACTTCCCCAAGAACGTCCACGTCACCGAGCCCGAGGGCGGCATGTTCCTCTGGGTCACCCTGCCCGAAAACGTTTCGGCCATGGATGTCCTGAAGCGCGCCGTGGAATGCAAGGTGGCCTTCGTGCCCGGCGCGGCCTTCTTTGTGGACGGCACGGGCGAGAACACCCTGCGCCTCAACTACTCCAACGCCGACGCCGCAACTATCGACGAGGGCATCAAGCGCCTGGCCGCGTGCCTGGGAACCTGCATGGCCGAGGCCAACGCGGGTGGACCCGGCGCAGCGGCCTGCAAGGGAGCATGACGCCTGGCTGGCTGATCCTGCTGGCGCGGCTGCGCCGCATGGCCCTGGCGGCAGTCTGGGCCTACAAGGCGCGCTCGCTCTTCGTGATTCTGGGCGTGGGCTTTGGCGTTGCCTCGCTCACGCTCATCGTCACCGCCGTGGACGGGGCCGAGCGCAAAGCCGTGGAGCTGGTGGAGTGGTTCGGGCCTGACGCGGCCCTGGTCTTTGGAGGCAACTTCAAAAAACAGGCCGTTGGCGCCCGCAACAACACCCTGACCCAGGACGACATCCGCACCATCAGCCAGTCCCTGCCTGGCGTGTCCATGGTGGTGCCCATGCGCGCCAAGCCGGAAGTGCCTATGCGCTACCAGGACAGGAACCTGCCCGGCAGCCTGGTCATCGGGGCCACGGAAAACTACGCCCAGGCCTGGAACTGGCCGTTGGTGGAAGGCCGCGACCTCTCCGAGGAAGATGTGCGCCTGGGCGCGCGCGTGGCCCTCATCGGCGACAAGCCCGCCCGCGAGCTCTTCGGAGAAGAATCCCCCGTGGGTCGCACCTTCCAGGTGGGCAAGTTCCAGGTGCAGGTCGTTGGGCGGCTCAAGTACCGCGGGGCCTCGGGCGGCGGCGGAGACGTGGACGACCGCATCATCATCCCCATCAGCACCCTCACCAGCCGCTTCAACCTGGACCGCAAATACTACCGGGCCATGCGCATCAAGTTCCTGGAACCGCAGCACATGAGCACCCATGTGGAGAACCTGCGCGCCTTCCTGCGCATGAGCCACAACCTCACGCCCACCCAGGACGACGACTTCTCCATCATCACCGCCGACGAGATCCTGAAATTCCTGTCCGCCTTCAAGGGCGGACTTGTGGCCTTTTTGGGCGTCACCGCAGCCGCGTCCATGTCCGTGGGCGGCTTCGTCCTCGCCAACCTCTTCTCCATCAGCGTCAGCGAGCGCAGCCGCGAGATCGGGCTGAAAAAGGCCCTGGGAGCCACGCAAAACGCCATCCTCACGCAATTCCTGCTGGAGGCCGCAGTGCTTACGGCCATCGGCGGGCTGGTGGGCCTCGGCCTCGGCCTGGGCCTCGGCCAGCTGCTCACTCGGCTGGGCATGCTGCAGATCCTTTTCTCCTGGAAGGTGTTTTTTCTGTCTCTCGGCAGCGCACTGTTGATTGGTCTCGTGTTCGGCATCAAGCCAGCACGTGCAGCGGCACAGCTCGATCCCATCGCCGCGTTGCGGGGGGATGCGTAGGGGGAGAGCAGAGACCGATTTTTCCAGGGGGGATGATCCCCCCTCCACTACCTTCCCAGTTTGGCGGCCAGCCAGGATGTCGGCGCCGGAGCGCCCACAGGCGAGGCTTCACGCGCATCCACGCCGCGAGCTTCACGCAGCTTGTCCGCATAGCCGGCCCAAAAGGACTGCGCCAGGGACGTTGACGCGGTGATGGGATAGGCCAGTGTTGCCGAAAGCCGTGCGGTAAGCACCTCGCACAGCAACGGGTCGTACAGGCGCGGGTCGTCGATGCGACGGATGTAAAGCACCTGCAAGGGGCCGGGCTCGTTACACAGAATGACCCCGGCCTGCACCTCCCAGGCTTCCAGATCCGTCCCGCCAACACTGACCGAAAGCACGCGCAGACAGTCCGCTGGCAGCGGGTACCCGGCCTGGTATTTCCAACCAGCAGACGCGGCGCTGGCGGCCAGTTCAGCCTGGGCGCTGGCGCAATTCCAGGGGTGCGCGCGCAGCACGGCGTCGCGCACGGCAGGCCAGCGCTGGTTGCACAACCGCGCGGCCTTGGTGTTGTCGGCGAGGGAGGCGATGGCCTCCTCGCCCAGATCCGTGAGGGCGTTGTTGCAGATCTCGATGACACTTGTGGCCATGCTGTTTTCCTTCTGTTGTTTTGAGTGGCTGAAGGAGGGAGAATCAAGGGGCGCCGCCCCTTGGACCCCGCCAGAGGGCATTCGCCCTCTGGACTCCCTTAGGTTTTGAGACTCATAGCCAGAGGCCGCTCCTTGCCTTTACTCCTTTCTCGCCAGCCGCAAGGCCTCGACAGTCTCCTTGGGCCGCAGGTATTCCGGCGGAAGTCCGAACAACGTGGCCGCATGGCGGGCCATGGCGTCAGGCTCGAAGTTGTCCAGGATGCGGAAGGGATCGCCCCCTGCAAGCAGTGGTTGCAGGTAGCGCACGGCCTGAGCCAGATTCTCCGCCTCGGCCTGGCGCTGCGCCTGAGCCACGGGCGTGGCGTAGTCCACACGCAACGAGCCTTGGGGCAGGGTCTTGGGCCAAGGCGGCAGTTCGCCTTCACGCAGCAAGATATTGAAGGCGCGCTCGATGAGCGGTGCCAGGAACTCAGTCTGCAAACGCCCCAGAACCGGACCCAGGATGCGCATCTTCTCGCCCTGGCGGATGAGGGCCTCGGTTGCGGTGCTGTTGACCGCCTCCGGGGCAAGCTGATCGGCCAGGAAGATGCGCCGGATGCTCTGCCTGCGGCGCTCGATCATAACCTCGATGGAGCCCAGGTCCACGCGCACTGGCAGAGCCTCGATGCGATCCTGGGAGCCCGCGCGGTAGTAGGACAGGCCGCCCGGGCCGGAGTGGATGGGGCCAAGGAACCCATCGTCCGGCACCATGAGCGGCGGATCGGACATCTTCTCAGCAGCCATGAGGGCCGTGCGGCTCATGGCATTCAACACGCGCACGTCTGAAAGCGCCGTCAGGGCCGGGCCGCGGCCATAGGCCTCGCCAGACACCTTGGCCCAGCGCGGGCACATGTAAGGCAGCTCGTGGTAGCCGGACTCCTCCAGCACCACGCCGCTGTCCTGCTCAATAAAGAAGCAGGCAAAGGGGAAGTGGATGCTGCCTGGGCTGCCAGGATCGCGATCCAAACGGGGGAACGCGGCATGCACAATATTCACCCGCGCTTCCGGGCTTTCAAGAGCAAGCTTTTGCACATCAAGCGAGCAGGCCCTGCCCCACTGCTGCAGGGCTTGGCGCGCAGTGAGCGAATACGTGCGGATTACTGTGTCCACCATGCCCCGCGCGTCCTCCGCCAGATGGACCTCTGAAAGTGGCCGCGCGCTGAAGCGGACAAGGGAATCCGGGTCCGGCTCCACATAGAGCACGGCTGTGCCGAAAAGGCAGAGGTCCAGATAGAGCTCGTGTACGCAAGCCTGAAAGCCCGTGGCCTCGGTGTTGAACAGGGCCAGCAGGCGCTCCCGGCAGTGTCCAAGAAAGGCGCGCACCTCATCGCTGTCCGGCGATCCTTTGTGCAGGCGCAGGTCGAACCAGGGCAAAGCCGGGTTCGTCAAAAGCCCGCCAAGGCCCGACGCCAAAAGCTCCAGGGAATGGGCAGGGGTCGAGTCGAATACGGCCTCGTCACCTGGCCGTGCACCCTGGGACAGCCCGTAAGCCTGCCCGCCCTTGCGCGGCATGATCTGCGCCGCGAGTTCGCGCCAGGCAGGGGTCCAGTGGTCGCGCGCTGCGCGCAGGGCGGCCAAACGGTCCAGCACGGCCTGCGCCTTCTGGCGGGAGTCATTGTCAGTGTCGAGACGTTTGCCGCCTTCCTGCGCCGACATGCACGCGTTGTGTTGGGCGCTCATTGTCCCAACCTCGCCTTGAGCTGGCTTTCGCCCACGGCTGGCGAACCCGCCGCACCACCCAGTGTCTCCGCGTGGCTCGTCTGGCTGGACATGCCGTGTTGCCCGCCCTGATTCGCTCGATTGGCGCGGTCTGCCTGCCGTGCCTTGGCCAGGAGCGCTGCTTCAGCCTTCTTGCGGTCCGCCTGCCGACGCGCCTCTGCCGCCTGCAATTCCGCTGCGGCTCCGGCGGTGTCCGCGCCAGCGTCCCTGGCGCGTTGTGATTCCGCGCCGCCAGCCAGGGAGCCAAGCACTGACCCGAAGATCATGTTGCCGATGATGGAGATGGGATTGAACCCGCCGCCTCCGCCCATGTATGCCTCCTTTGCTTGAGACCAGGCGGGTTGCCCGGTCCATTGCCGGAAGTATAGTCCGGCAATGCGGGGCTGGACTTTTTTGGCATATAATTGGCTGGGAAAAGGACAAGAATGGCGTCTTGACAGGATTTTCAGCAGCCGCAGAAAAGGAAAAAGGGCCGGTTGCAGCGGCCCTTTTTCGGGAGGAGGGGGAAGGAGTCCAGATGGTGCGTTCGCTGGCCCGGAAAAGGGGTGGGGATGGGGTGGGTGGGTTTGGTTGTTCGTCTCCCGAGCCCGCGTCGCGCAATCTGCATGTACATGAGCACGTGTCGTGCCAACAACTCATTGTTCAAGCACAACATGTGCTTACACCACAATGCCTGGCAAACACAGCCTAGTCTAAAGGCTCAGCATGTGCACCGCGGTGCACAGAAGTGCAACCAGTATGTGCAGGGGCTAGGATTCAGGCACCGCACTTTCGGCCACTACGGCATGCCCGGGGATCTTCTTGGCCTTGTAGCTGCTCGCGTCGGCCTGGCGCAGCAGCAATTCCGGATCCTGTGGAGCGTCCAGACTCAGGGTGGCAATGCCCACGCTCATGGTGATGCGGTGCGTTCCAGGCAAAGCGTCAAAGGTCTGGAACAGGCGCTGCGCCACTTCCCGGGCGGTGTCGAGACTGGCGCCAGGCAACACTGCGGCGAACTCATCGCCGCCCATGCGCACGGGCAGATCTTCTGCGCGCAAGGTTTTGCGCATGGCCTGGGCCACCAGCAGCAGCACGCGGTCGCCCTCCTCGTGCCCCAAGGTGTCGTTAACCGCCTTGAAGCCGTCCAGATCAAGGCACAAGAGGCTCAACGGAACACTGGAGCGGACAGCATGAGCCATTTCGCGGCGCAGGCCTTCAAACATGGCCCGCCGGTTGGGCAGGCCGGTGAGGGGGTCATTCAGGGCCAGCTCCGCCAACTGCGTGGTCCGGCGCGCCACCTCGGCCTCCAGGCTCTGAGCATACTGCTCCAATTCCTGTTTGCTGCGCTCCACCTCGCCCAGCAGTGAGTGGATGTAGGTGTCGAACACCAGCGACAGGTCAAAAAGTAAAAACCGCTCCAGACTGGCGCTCAGGTTTGAGCACAGCCCGCATTGGCCTTCCATGCGCGAACCGGTAAGACGGCTTCGCAGGATGTCCAAAAGGGTGCGCATGGAAGAGACGTAGAGCTTCGGCGGCACGCCGATGCGGTTGTGCACCATGCCCACACGCAGGCGCGAAAGCACGTAGATGTCGTCGTATATGCCGCTGAACAAGGTGCGCAGATAGCGCCCAAGGTGGTGCTTCAACCGGCCAAGGGACTCGGAATCGCCGATGAGGCGGTCGATCTCCGGCGTGGCCACCTGATTGGCGTAGAACTCCTCGACGATCTCCTGCTCCTGCTGGGCGATGGTTGGCCCGGCCTGCCGCATGAGGGCCTCTGTTTCGGGGGTGATGCCGAACAGCTCCTTGCGCCGGGCTATCTCCCGCGCGGTGATATGCAGCTGATCCCCAAGATTCTGAGCGGTATGCGTCATGACGGCTATCCTTTTGCGCCAAGGGGCTGGCCCAGGCCCAACATATCCTGCGGGGCAGCGGGTGGCTGGGGCGCGCTTTCGTCAACCAGCAAGGTCAGCTCCAATTCGTTGCGGATCGCGGCCAGAAACTGACGCACCTGTCCGCCAGCGCCGGGCGCGTATCGAAGGCAAAGCACCTCGCGCCCGTTGGCGTCGGCCCCAAGCGAGGTGAACATGGCCAGGCCCTCATGAGCCTCCAGAAGGAAACGGAAAAATGCCACGTGAGGGCGCGGCAGGCGCAGGTACAGCATTTCGGAACGCATGCATTCAATCCTTTTCAGATGGGGACTGGACTGGCCGGGCGAGCATCTCGCCGATCTCGCGCAGGATCTTTTCGCGGTGCAGGCGCACCTGCGCCGGAATGCGCATGATCATGTCCAATTGGCGGGTGTGGATGATGAGATAGCCGAGCACGCGCAGTCGGTCCATGAGCTCCGAGGTGGTGAGCCCCTCCACGCGGGCGATGAGAGCGTCTTCGTTGACGTCTATTCCGAAGCCGAACTCCTTGAGCAGGCCGGACACAAAGGCAATTCGCCGCGCGCGCCGGGTTCTCTCGGCCGCACCGCCGCGAAACTGGAAGCTGACGAAGTTCTCCCGCGCTCGCTCGCCCACCAGGGCCTCGATGGTCACGAAATGGTAGCCGAAGCGCGACGACAACGACACGTAAGCCTTGGAAAGAAGGATATGATTCTGCACACCGAAGTCGAAGCCCCCGGTGATGGAGATTTCCGGGTTGGTGGTAGACTCATACATGATGGACAAAAAGCCGCGCGCGTCGATGGGCGGCGGCCCAGCCCAGGGAAAGGCGCTGATGCCCTCCCATACGGCCAGAAACGGCGGAGAGTCGATGTTCTCCAGCCGTATGAACTTGCCTTCCGGCGCAGCGCTGAAGGCGTCCTCCAGGTTGATTATCCACCACTGCATGGCCGCGCCGCCAGCCCAAAGCTGCTTGGCCTGGCGCTCGGAAAAGTCCTGCTGGCTGCGGCCGAAGTCGAACATGGCGTCCACCCCGCGCTGATGGGCGAGGCGCGCCACGTCGCGCACGGTGCGGCAGTTGGCGGCGCGGAATCCGGGATCTTCCGGCGCTGGCAGAGTAAGGGGCGAAAGGAGCTCCAGCAGTTCGCAGAGCCGCGCGTGCACAGGCGAGCCTTCCATGTGTGATCGCCCGACCGGGGAAACCATGGCCTCGTCGCCCTGCTCCGCCTCGCTTTTCTGGCTTTGATCGTCCGAGGCTGGCTCAGGTCCGCAGCGCAACAGGCTGAAGGCTCCATCCGGTCCTTGCAGCCACTCGAACCGGGCGGGCGCGCCCAGGCCCTCCTGGAGTTTGCGGGCCAGTTCCGCCAGGCGCGCGGCGTCTTCCGGCTCCAGCCCGGCGGCCTGAGCCGAGGCGGCGGGGTTTGAGCTGTTGCAGGTGCCCCGAGTTGCGGACTCTGGCACCGCCAGCATGCCCACGCAGAGCGACACGTCGATGTCCGCGATGCCGCGTGAGAGTCTGCGGGCCATGGCCTGTGAAGAATACTTGCCGGCCACGGCGCGGCGATAGGCGTCAAGGGCGTCGCCGCAGGGCACGGAAAACTGCGCAGGATACGAGCCGGTGAAGCCCTGGCCCTCGCCCAGGCTCACAGGAAGCACACAGAGGTGCGTTTCCCCGCAGGCGCGCATGAGTCCGTCGCAGGCGCTGGTGATGGCCTGGGCCAGCTCATCCGGCAGGGGCGCGGCCAGAATGAGCGCCTGAATCTCGCGGCTCATGGCCTTCAGCGCTGCATCGTCAGCCCCATAGATGGCAGGGATGCGGTCGGCCAGAGCCTCGTCGTCGCCGGTTTGCGAGCCCGCGTCGTACAGGGTCTGAATGCGGCGGGCCATTTCCTCACGCAGGCCGGGCTGTGAGGCGAAGAGCTCATACGCGCAGGCCCCCACCACAAAACCCTGGGGCACGGGCAGGCCCAGGCGGTTCTTGATGTCGCCCAGCTCGGCCAGCCGAGCGCCCATGAGGTCGGCCTGGGCGGCGTCCAGGGTGCTGATGTCGGCCACGAGCACGCCGCAGACCGGCGCCTTGCGGCGGCCAAGCACCTCCTCCACGCGGGCGGAGAGGTCATGGAAACATGGTTTGAGATGCCCGGCGCTCGTGGGCGCAAGCGCCTCCAGGTGCTTGATCATGCGGAAGGCGTTGACGATGATGGCCGTCGATCCGGCACGCAGAAAGGTCATGCCGAAGACGCGCCCATCGGTGGTGGCGCGCTCCATGTCGGAGAGGGTGGACAGGAGACGCTTGCCGGCGGTCAGGAGCAGGCGGAAGTTGGTGTGGCGGCGGCGAAATTCCGCGCCGATCCGCTCCACCTCGCCGGTGTCGACCACGGGGCGCGGGCGGGCGCAGCCAAACAACGAACGAACAGCATCAAATATCCCGGCCACAGGCAGCCTCCCATACGTATCTCATAGCGGCGGCGGGCAGAAAAAGCAAACGCCCCCGGCGGAATGACCACCGGGGGCGCGCTACAGCGGATTCTTCGGAAGCCTAGGCTTCCTTCTTGATCTTAGGCTTGCTCATGCCCAGGCCGACGCCGCCGAACATGTCGAAGATGGCGTAGCCGTACCACATGGTGTAGATGACGTAGAACACCAGGAGGCCAACCAGAGCCAGCACGTTGTCCAGAACCTTCTCGCTCTTGATGCCGTAGAAGTTGTAGCCGGGCTCAAGTCCGCGCTTGTTCACCTGGCCCACAACCTTGGCTTCCTGAATGAGCTTCTGCTTCTGCAGTTCCTTGATGGAAGGATCAAGCACGCTCCACCAGGCCTTGACGATGGTCTTCTCGGCGTCCTTGTCGGTCGTGGCGTAACGGTCGAGCACGGCCTTGCCCCTGTCGTTGAACAGGTCGTCGGCGTCCGTCAGGGCTGCGGAAAGAATCTTGGACAAATCACCGGAGTAGGTGATGGCGTCATCCTTGAATTCAGCGGTGGCGCCAGCCTTGGTCAGGTTCTCCACGGCGCGGGCGGCCAGCTTAGGATCCTTCACCTTGGCGGTGATGGTGACAGTCTTGCCGTCAAGCTCCAGAACCTGCTTCTGCACGCCAGGAATGAAGTAGCTCGAACCCTTGGACAGGCGGTTGAACATGTTGTCCGCTGCATCCAGGCCGTTGCCATGGCCACCCCAGATGGGCAGGAAGAGCGAAACGAAGACGCACAGGAACGAGGCCATGAGCAGCAGGCCTTTCTTGAAGAGCGGCTTATTGGTGATAATCATCTTAGGCCTCCTGACGCAGCTTGCCGATGTTGCTGAAGAACTTGCTGAAGATCCAGAAGCCGAAGAAGGCGACAACAACCCAGAAGATGATGTTGCCGACAAACTCGATCTGATTGCACAAACCAAGGTCCAGCTTGATCATTTCGAGCTCGACCAGCTTCTTGGGCAGCACGGAAACACGGTTGATGAAGCCAGCGATAATGCTGATGGCGTAGAAGCCGCGGATGTGGATGCCCTTGACCACCTTGGTGGTGAGCGCGCCAACCTGAATGCCCAGGAGCGAGCCGATGAGCATGCCCATGGCCAGGGTGTAGAAAACGTAGCCGTAAATGGCGTACTGGCCCACGGCCGCAAAGCCCGCAGTGAAGATGATCTGAAGGATGTCGGTGCCGACGGTGGTCATGGAGGACACGCCGAAGATGTACACGAACATGGGGAAGGTGATGAAGCCGCCGCCCACGCCCATGATGGCCGCAAGGATGCCGACCACGACGCCGCCCGCGGCCACGATCCAGCCGGAGATCTTCTTGCCGCCGGGCACGAAGTCTTCGTCGAAGGTGATCATCGGGGCAAGCTTGATGTTCTGGATGGTGGCGGCCAGGCCGGTGGAGCCGGAAGAGCTGCTCTGGGCATCATGGCCGCTGCCGGTCTCGCCCCTTCTGCTGGCGGAAAGGAAGTCAAACAGGGCGTAGAAGCCCAGAAAACCCAGCAGCACCGCGTAAATGGAGCTGATGAACATTTCGGAAAGCAGCGGGTCGGTGTCGTACAGGGTCTTGTTGATCCAGCCGCCAATGATGGTGCCGCCGCCGGAACCAACCAGGAAGGCGATCGCCAGCTTGGTGGAGACGTTGCCAAGCTTCTTGTGCACAGCGGTGCCCATGATGGCCTTGGCGAAGATGTGGAAGAGGTCGGTGCCGACCGCCAGGATGCCCTTGACGCCAGCGGCCATAAGCGCCGGGGTGATGATGAAGCCGCCGCCCGCGCCGATGCAGCCGGTGATGAGGCCAGCCGCCAGGCCGACAAAAATGGAAACGACGAAGATGGTGTTGGTGTAGAAGGCCGGGGCGTACGCCGTTTTTCCGCCGATCATGTCCGCAGCAAAGGCGAAGTTGATGAGCAGAATGGGCAGGACCATGAGCCCCAGAATAAGGAGCTTCTTCCTGCTTTTGACGATGGACAAGGACATTTCCATGTCCCATTTAGCGTGCGCGATGCTCGCCTGCTTGAGAAATTCAAAGACGTCTCTACCGAAGCCCATCAATCTCCCCTCCGTGTAAAAGTGTTTACGTGTACCCGGATACCGGCCCGAAGCCCGGCTCCGGTTCGTGTCCTAATCCAACAAGGGCGGCCCTACGTGGGCTTGCCCCCCTTAAGCGCTTTGTGTTCGCAGGCGTCCTGGAGCTTGAACACCAGCTCCTCAATGTCCACCGGCTTCATCAAATAATCAAAGGCCCCAAGCTCCAGCCCCTTCATGGCCGTTTCCACGTGGGCATGACCGGAGAGCATGAGCACGGCCACGCCAGGGTGGCTTGCGGCGATATGCTTGAGCGCTTCGATGCCGTCCATGCCAGGCATCTTCACGTCCAGCACCACTGCGTCCACCTGAGCGTTCTGCTTCAGCCAGACCAAGGCCTCGGCCGCGCTGCCAGCGGTGGATGACTCGATGCCGCGACGGCCCAAGCGCTTGGCCAGGGTTTCGCGGAAGTCCTGCTCGTCGTCGACCAAAAGAACCTTCATTCATTCTCCTGTGCGCCCTGCGGGCCGTCCGGTTTCGCACCGGCTGTGCCGAGTTGCGCGGCCAGAGCGCCTATTGCGGCCTTGAGCGCGCCGACGTGAGGCTCTTTCTCCACAACCAGGGCACCCTCGAACCCCGGGTGGGATTCCTCGCCCTCAAACACATGGAGCACCACCAGCACCTGCCCCGCGCATTCCTTAAGCCTGAGAGCAACCTCTGCCAGCCTGGCTCCAGCCGCCTCGGGGTCCAGCACCAGCACCTGCGGTGGCTTCGGACTAACCAGAGCCTCCAACAACTGCCCCGGAGTGGCCAGAGCTCCCACCCAGTGCCCCAATCCGCTCAGCTCCCGACAGAGAAACTCGCGCACGTGCGGGTTTCTGTCAGTGATGGCGATATCGAGCCGGGCGGTCGCAGGCATGTGCACTCCTTGGATATCCCCTTAGGGCAATTCCCATGCCATCAAAGCCGCAAACGCAACCAATTAGGATATCGAGGATTTATGCTGCGCCAAAGATCCATGTCAGGCACTTTTACAGGGGCGCAGTGTCAGCTTTCTTTACAGTCCGTTAAGTACCCAAAGCAGATGCGGCTCGCACTTGACCTCGCGAGACGACCGGTCTAGTATTTCGCATGCGAGACGCTCACAAAAAAGAAGACACCCGCCAGCGGCTGATCGAAGCCGGAGCGACCATTTTGCACCGGCAAGGCTACAACGGCACCGGAATCCAGGAAGTCCTGGCTGCCTGCGGAGTGCCCAAAGGCTCTTTCTACCATTTCTTCAAAAGCAAAGAGGACTTTGTCCTGGCTGTGGTTGATCACTACGCCACCAGGATGGGCAAACGCGTGCTCGAGCTATTCTCCGACGTCACGCTCTCTCCCCTTGCGCGCTTGAGCCTGTTTTTCGACCAAATGATTGAGCGTGTGAACGATGTTGACAACCCCTTCAGCTCCTGCGGCTGCCCCATCGGCAATCTTGTGCAGGAGATGGCCCCGTTGAACGCGGCCTTCCGCCACCGCCTGGACGAGGTGCTGGACGGACTTGAACGTGCGATGGCCACTGTTTTGCGCCAGGCGCAGGCCGTGGGCGAAATCGGCCCTAGGCATGATGCCGACGAGCTGGCGCGGTTCATCGTCGCCAGTTGGCACGGAGCCATCTTGCGCATGAAGGCCGCAGGCGGGCCCGAGCCCCTGGTGCGCGCCCGTGCCTTCCTCCTGGGCATGCTGAATGCCTCAGCCACAGGCAGACACAAGACCTAGGGACGCGTGCCACGCGGCTTAACACAACGCCAGAGCTGATGAAGGGATCGCGAATTTCGCTTTGCCTTGCACAGAATAGACCGGTCTAGTATGCGCCCGACGCGCTTCGTCGGTGTCTCATTACCCCTGGAGACGTTCATGAGCGAACAGACCAACACCTCCCCATTCCGTCTGGCCACCCAGACCCCGAAGACAGCCACAGACATCGTGGCCGAGGTGTTCAAGCTCTTTCCCAAGCAAGTGGGAATCCCTGAACCCTTACTGCTCTTTTCGGCGAGCCCTGGGCTACTTGGAGCCCAGATGGGCCTGCTCGGGTATTATCGGTCGCACCCCGGCCTAAGCTTTGAACTGCTGGCAGCAATCCGCTACCTTGCTTCACGACACCTGGAGGCCCCTGCTTGTCTCGAATTCAACCACAAACTGCTTCTGATGGCCGGAATGACCAATTCGGAAATTCAGGCCTTGCCTGGCACAGGTGGCGCGTTCAGCGAGGCCGAGCGCGCTGTGCTCTACTACGCTGTGCGCGTGCTGGCCGAGCCAGAATCCATCACGGATGAGACGATCGAGGACCTGCGTGGCTTGGGGTGGACAGATTCCAATCTGCTCGACGCGGCCATGCAGGCTGTGCACATGCAGGTTCCCGCCGCGCTGCTCAAGGCGCTGAAGCGATAACTGCGGTTTGCACCGACAGGGCCGGGGAAGCGCAGCGCTCCCCGGCCCTTCATACGAGGCATCAGGGCCGTAATGGCTCATCGTTACGCAGACTCGCTGAGAGATGCTGGTTGCGCTGAATCTGCACCCAGCGCTTGAGATCCTCGGGCAGGGCCCGCCAAGATCCGGAACCGGCGCGCCGCCAGGCCGGCAGACCCAGTTCGCTCACCAGCCGCACGATCTGCTTGGGGTTTTCCCCCACGGCCTCGCAGATGGCCCGCGCACCCTTCACGCAGATGCCAGCATGCATGTCCATGTGTGCCTCCTGAATAGGTCGATAAATATTGAAGGAGTCAGCGCCGTATTTCAGCGCAATACTTCTTGCCCGTTGACAATCATAATATTGTCTCCGAGGAACCACGCATACGCCAACGCCATGACTATTTTGCCAACAACCAGACTTTTTCGGACGAACGCCACTTCAAGTCGGTCTGTATCGAACCACCCCCAGAAATACGGACAACTTGCCCGCGAACGGTGCGCCATCGCTTGGAGCAGTGGCGCAGCAAGCCTTGATGGGCAGCGAATTACTCGCGTCGGCCCACGGCAGCCACAGCCCGAAGATCCGTGCCGGCACGGGAGCCACAGCACTTCTCACCCTAGGCGCTGATGCCCTTTTGTGCGACAGCATTTTGTCAAAAGTATATTTCTTTGTCAATATATCATACGCAAATTTGTGTGGACTTGGACAAAATATATGCTACAAATATGCCATGTCGCCAACGTCGCGCCACCCCTCGGTGCGCATAATCCAGGGAGAGGACTATGGACTTCACCAGCAACCTGCGCGAAATGCTCTGGGCCAGGGTGGGAGAGAACAAGGACTTCGCCAACCGTAAACGCATGGCCGATGCCCTGGGCATAGACCCCTCGCAACTCAACCGTTTCATGGAGGGCGAGCGCGGCCTCTCCGTGGAGACCCTGGGCCGCGTTTTGGATGGGCTTGGAGCCCGGCTTGTGCTCCCTGGCGAGACCTCTCCCGAGGCTGCCCGCGAGGTTTGCTTCGTTTCGCCGCGCACCACCGGCGCAGCAAACGACGCCGTGCCGCCCACGGCTGAGGACTATTTCGCCGTCCCCCTGGCGGCAGAACCGGTGGCAGCCGGACCAGGCCGCATCCCCCAGGACGACATCAGAGGCTGGGTGCTGGTGTGGCGGCACCACGAGTCCGTGCGCTTCCGCTCGGACCTGGTGGCCGTGACCATCGGCAAGGGCGAGACGTCCATGACACCAACCCTGCACCCCGGTGACATAGTGCTGGTGGACCGGGCCGAGAAATCTCCCGACCCCGCAGGCAAAATCATGCTGGTGACCGAGCCTGACGGCGGCTGCGCAATAAAGCGCGTGAGCACAAGGGCCGTTGACGGAGACGTGGAGCTCGTCTTCTACTCCGACAACTCACGCGATTACCCTCCGCGAGTGTACCGGCTGAACCGCGACTACGGCGGAGAGCTTTACAACGCCATAGGCGGGCGCGTAGTCTGGGCCTGGAGCGACATGACGCGCAAGTGAGCACTTCGTAGCGGCACTCGAAAGTTCTGGATTTTCCTGATGCTTATCGCTACAACCTGCGAAGGACATCTATATCTGTTCGAGGTGTGGAATGAAGTGGTTTTCCCGCATATTCTCTGAATCAGCGGACACGGACAATACGTCCGGGGAGCTGAACGCCTTTCTGGGAACCGGAACAAAGTTCACAGGACACCTTTCATTTGAAGGTTCTGTGCGCATTGACGGGCACTTCCTGGGCACAATTTCCGCCACAGGCACCCTCATTCTCGGCCGCGAGGCCGTAGTGAAAGGCGAAGTTGAGGTGGCGAGCCTCAACGCCAACGGCACCCTCATCGGCACCGTCCGCGCCAGCCGCCACGCCCATCTGCACGAGCACGCCGTGTTTGACGGGCACCTCGCCACCCCGGCCCTTGGCATGGACCAGGGCGCGGTGCTGAACGGAACCATCGAAATGCCGAACACCCACCCGCGCCAGGATCTGCACGAGATCCAGGAGGTGGACATGCCCGTGCTGCCCACCAATGGCGGCCGCTGCGCCGTGAAGACCACGCCTGCCATCGGCGCCGAGGCTGTGCAGGACAACGACGAAGTGAACTAGCCGCCTCTGCCATGCGCAGCAAAAAGCCCCCTGCTCCTGACTGGAGTGGGGGCTTTTTGCGTTGATTTGGAGGGCTAGCTTTTGAGATCGGCCTCGGAGGTCGGCAGAGCGTCTGGCTTTGGCGCTCTTTGAGCGCCGGGCTCGGGGTTGACGATCTCCACCGGCTCGTCTGCTGGCTTGGGGCTTGGCTTGGGCGCATCCTGGGGCGTCGGCGCGGCATCGCCGCTGCGCCTGGACTTGAACTCAGCCACGGCCTTTTCTTTCTGCGCCACACGCTGGGTCCAATCGCGCACAAAAAGCGTGCCCTGATCGGCCTTTGACTTGATTTCGATGCGTTCGCGCTCGTTCTTCGCCCGGTCGGCCAGAAGGTCGTTCAACACCTTACGGTTGTCCTCGGCCTGGCCAAGATTGCTGGCCATAATGGCCTCCATCTTGGCGATGTCGAGGCGGATCTCGGCTGCGCGGGCCTGAGCTTTTGCCAGCTTGGTGTTCAGATTGGCCAAGTCGTCCTGCCGGTCCGCCAGCTCTTCTTTCAATTTCGCCAGCTCCGCATCTTGATTTGCGCAAGCCAGCTCAAACTCGGCCTTGTTGATGGCCGAGCGCTTATTTTGGGGCACCTGGGCCGCCAGCTCCGCATCAACAGGCGAACCGAAGAGACCTCCCAGACTTATGGCTTGCGCAGCGGCGGGTGCCAGCAGGCAGGCGCAGAGAGCCACTGAGACAAGTTTTTTGATCAAACGAATGCGCATTGGCTCCTCCTGATGTGGGGGGGGACTGAATGATTCCAGGCTAGCGGAAACCGCAAAGCAAGGCAACGGGTCATAAACCCAAGCAGCGGAACGGTCTGACGCAAATCAATGGGCAGCCGCAAGCAGGGCCTTGCGGAGTTCCTCGGCCCGGGCCGGGTCGCTCAATTTAAGCCCCTCGCCAGTGCGCACGTAGAACACGTCGTGAATGCGCCCGGCGCTGGTCGCTATGCGCGCAAGATGAATGCGCATGTCATAAGAGCAGATGGTGAGCGCCAGATCATGCAGCAATCCAAGACGATCCGGCGCGGCCACCTCGATAAGAGTGAAGAAGTCGCTCTGCTCGTTGTCGATGCGCACCTTGCAGCGGCTCTTTGGCGCGCGCGATTGCAATGCCAGGGGTGATGAGCGCTTCTGCTCCAGACGGTACTCCAGGGACAACTTGCCCGTAAGGGCATACCCCACTGCGCGCTTCACCCGGCCCCAGAGATCGTCCAGATACAGGCCCTCGGCGGGCTCCTGCACCACGAACACATCCACGGCCAGACAAGCGCCCGGACCAGCCGAACCAGGAGCCCAGGTGAGCACCTCTGCGGAAAGGATGTTCAAATCGTGCAGGGCCAGCACCCCCGCCATGACCGCGAAGAGCCCCGGCTGATCCAGGGCAGCGATGCTGACCTGAAAGGCCCTGCCCTTTACCCCCACGGCCTCGATCTCTGTGACGCCGACTCCGGCCTTGCCTGTCGGCTTGCGCACCAGATCTTCGTCCAGGCTCTTCTGAAAACGCTGGGCCAGACGCATGTGCCGCACCACTGTGGGCGCATCGAGCACCAGCAGGGCGCGGGCGGGCATTCGCTCCAGGCAGCGCTCCACAAAGGCCGGATCCAGCGACGGCTCCTGCCCGCGCGTCTGGGCAAAGGACTGCGCCGCCAGAGCTTGCGCATCCTCGCGCACCTTCCTGCTACGGTCCACGGCATGGGGCTCGGCCAGCGGCCCGTTTATGAGGATCTTCCGGGCCTTGCGCGTCAACTCCTCGAAGAGCGACGCCGTCCACGGGCTCCAGGCGCGCGGACCGGTGGACTGGCTGTCGGCCACAGCCAACAAGTGCAGCATGTCCAGCCGCTCAACGCTGCCGCAAATCTCAGCCACGCCGACGGCCACGGATTCGTCGGCCAGATCTCGGCGGGTGGCGATCTTGGGGATGAGCAGGTGCTGCTGGACCAAAAAAGCCACATCGGCCTGGGTGGGCAAATCCGCGCCCAGTCGGCGCAGCAGGCTGGTGGCCAGGCGCGCGCCGCTGCCGGAATGGTCGCGGTCGGGCTTGGCCAGGTCATGGCAGAACCCGGCCAGCAGCAGCCGGTCGAAATGGGGCAATTCCGCCGCCCGGTTTTGCAACTCCGGCGAAAGATCACCCGAGCCCTCCCCCGGGGACACCAGCCGCATGACGGCCAGGGCGCGCACGACCTCAAGGGTATGCTTGCCCACGGGGTGGATGTGAAAGTCGTCGAACTGCACCAGGTGCTCCACCGGGCCGAACTCCGGCACCAGGGCCGCCATGAGCCCCGTATCGAGCATGGATTGCAGGGCCGTGGCCACAGCGGGCGCCATGTCTGAGGGCTGCGCCTCCTGTTCCTCGCCCGGTGCAGGGGCGAGCGCGAAAAAACGTTTCAGGGCCTTGGCCAATCCGCCTGGCCCCGGCTTTCCTGGCGCAGCCTGGGGCGGACTGCTCTCCGTCGGCTGGCCCGAGGCCCGGAATATTTCGATGAGCGCAGGCAGGATGCCAGGGAGGCTGGCAAAGGCTTCCCGCCGTGAGGAATCGGCCAGAGCGGCGCGCGTAATTCGCAAGGCAGACCAGCTCAAGGGCCGGGCCAGCCGAGCAGCAGACACATAAAGCTCCAGCAGCAGCGCCGGGTTGCCCAGCGCGGCCCCAGGATCGCGCAAACCCATGCCTGTGGGGCTGCAAAAAATGTCCGGGGATGTGGAGACCGGTTGAGGACAGGCCCCGGCGCGCGGCGGGAAGGCTTCCATCCAGCAAGCCTGGCGCATGGACCGGATGCGCGTCATGGACTGGTGCAGCCGCGAGAGGAAGGCCTCCACCGCAAGGCCCGTAGCCAGGGCCGCCTGCCCAGGCGTCTGCACCTCTCCGGGCTGGGCCGGGTCTGCCCCGGTGAAACCGAGGGCACGGGCCACCTGGGGCTGGAGGTCAAAACTCAGGCGGTCAGTCTTGCGTTTGGCCGCCAGATGCAGAGCTGTGCGCGCCGCCAGCACAAAGGCATAGTCTTCATGCAGCAGGGCCAGATCGTCCGGGGTGAAGGGCGCGCCAGGTCCGTCCTTGAGCGAGGGCTCCACGCGCAGCAGCCAGTGGATCTGGTGCACGTCGCGCAGCCCGCCCAGGCCATTCTTGAGCTCCGGCTCCAGCAGACCGCTGGAGTCGCCGTACTCGGCGCGGCGGGCGGCGTTGTGCACCAGCACCCACTGGCCAAAGGTCCCGGCATATCCGGAAAGCACCCGGCGGGAAAACTCCGCGTCAAGCCGGGCCAACAGCTCCCGGCTTCCGTCGATCCTGCGCGTGTCCAGCAGAGAGGTAAGCACCTGGGTGTCTTCCTGTGCCAGGCGCAGGCAGTCGGCGCAGGCGCGCACCCCGTGCCCGAGATCAAGGCCCAAGTCCCACAGCGGGTGGAACAGCCCCCGCGAAAGTTCGTCGGCGTTTTTCGGAATGCTGGCGTCGTAGAGCACCAGCACGTCAACGTCCGAGGCAGGGCAAAGTTCGCTGCGGCCATAGCCTCCAACGGCAACCAGGGCGAAGGGCTCGAAGAACAGCTCCGGGGACTGGGCCCGCAACTCGTCGAGCCGTTCGCGGAAATAGGCGTCCATGAGGGCCGAACTGGCCGGAGGATACGCCCTGAGATCCCCCGCGCGGGCAGCCTCGGCCAAATCGAGACGGCCCTGCCGCAGCCTTTGGGCGGCTGGCGGCAGGGCCGGAGCGTTCAGTGTCGTGTCGTCCACGGGAAAGGACGCTGGCGCGTGCTAGACGGCTGCGTCGCCGGTTTCGCCGGTGCGGATGCGCACGACTTCCTCCACCGGGATGACGAAGATCTTGCCGTCTCCCACCTGCCCGGTGCGGGCGGCCTTGGTGGCGGCGGCGACCACATCGGCCACGCGGCTGTCCTCGACCACGACCTCGATCTTGACCTTGACCACGAAGTCCACCTGATACTCTGCGCCGCGATAAACTTCCTTGTGCCCGCCCTGACGGCCAAAGCCCTTCACTTCGCTTACGGTCATGCCCTTGATGCCGATCTCGGACAGGGCTGCCTTGATGTCATCCAGCTTGAAGGTGCGGGTGATTATTTCTACTTTTTTCATGACGCGTACTCCTTGGCAGGCGGGCTACGCCTGGTAGCCGGTCTCGTTGTGCTGGGACAGGTCCATTCCGCGGTCTTCTTCCTCCGCGCTGGCGCGCAGGCCAACTGTGGCGTCCACCAGTTTGAAGAGGATGAGGCTTGCGGTGAAACAGAAGGCCCAGGTGGCGGCCACGGATGCCAACTGTATCCAAAGCTGCGAAGGATTGCCATAGAAAAGCCCTGTGGCCTTGTTGATGCTGGCGAAAAGACCAGTGGCGATGGCACCCCAGGTGCCGCCCACGCCATGCACTCCAATCACGTCGAGGGAGTCGTCGTAGCCGAGCTTGCTCTTCAGGATCACGCCGAGGAAGCAAAACACGCCGCCGCCCAGGCCGATGAGGATGGCAGGCATGACGGTGACGAAACCCGCTGCCGGAGTAATTGCCACCAATCCGGCCACGGCGCCGGAGGCCGCGCCCAGTGTTGTCGCCTTGCCGGAGTGCAGCCTCTCCATCAGAATCCAGCCCAGAGCCCCGGCGGCTGCGGCCATGTGCGTGGTCACAAAAGCATTGACAGCAAAGCCGTCCGCCGCCAAGGCGGAGCCGGCGTTGAAACCGAACCAGCCGAACCAGAGGATGCCCGCGCCCAGCACGGTCATGGGCAGGTTGTGCGGCATGAAAGCCTGGCTGCCATAGCCCTTACGCTTTCCAAGAACCACCGTGGCGGCCAGGGCCGCAGCTGCGGAGCTCATGTGCACCACAGCTCCGCCCGCGAAGTCAAGCGCCCCCATCTCAGCCATCCAGCCCTTGCCCCATACCCAATGGGCCATGGGCGCATAGACCAGAAGAATCCAGAGAGCGGAGAACAGCAGGAACCCGCCGAAGCGCATGCGCTCCGCAAAGGCGCCGGAGATGAGCGCAGGCGTGATGACCGCGAACATGCACTGGAAGATCATGAACGCCATGTGAGGGATATTCTCAACTGGTCCGCCCGTGGCATCCAGGCCAACTCCGTTCAGGAACAGGAAGTCCAGCCCGCCGATGACACCGCCGATGTCCTTGCCAAAGGCCAGAGTATAGCCAGCCACAGCCCAAAGCACTGAGACCAGCCCCAGCAGGATGAAGCTCTGCATGATGGTCGCAAGCACGTTTTTGCTGCGCACCATGCCGCCGTAGAAGAGAGCCAGACCCGGTGTCATGAACATGACCAGGGCTGAGCAGATGAGGACGAATGCAGTATCTGCCGCGTTCATTGAGGGAACCTCCCGTGCGTTGTCATCATGTAATCACCCCGTCAGTGGCTTATCCACTTGCCTAGGGCAACGCCTTTACAATTTGCGTAAACGAGCCAAAACATCCAGAGCACAACCGCCAAACACGAAAACAACAACTTGCTGGAACTATAGTCACGCCACAATCGAAACCAAACAAGCAGCAAAAGGATTAAAACACATACTTGTAATTTTACTACACCTGCCACCCGACAGACCGGGATAAAGCAAGAGGCGGGCCAAGTTCACCACACAACCACAAGTGACTGATTTACAAGCATAATAAAAAAACACCGGCAAAGAAATTCGTTCCCCCGCGTGTCCGAACTGGTAAAACAAACTTCATGTGATACAAAAACGTCAATTGTGGCCAGCGCGACGCGGGCAACAAAAAACCGGGCCGAGAGATTCCCCCCGACCCGGCCATGCCGCCGACAACCAACTTAATTTAAAGACAATGTAGCCCGGTGACCTCAGCCGGGCAGAGCAGTCACAACAGCCACAGCTTTGAGCCCGCGCTTCTCACCTGTGAAGCCAAGCCCCTCTTCGGTGGTGGCCTTGACGTTTACTGCACTTGCCGGAAGTTCCAGCAACTGCGCGACCTGAGCGGTGATGCGCGCCATGTGGGGCGCGAGTTTCGGCGTCTGCGCCACCACGGTGAGGTCCGCATGCGCGGGCCGAAAGCCCGCTAACCGGACACGCCTCAGGGCCTCGGTCACAAAAATGGCACTCGGCATGTTTTCGAAGGCCGCATCCGTGTCCGGAAACAATTGGCCAATGTCTCCCGCGCAGGCGATGCCGAGCAACGCGTCCGTCAAAGCGTGCAGCAGCACGTCGCCATCGGAATGGGCCAAAACCTGGGGAGCCCCGGCAATGGACACGCCGCCCAGCATCATGGGCCGGGCCTTGGCCAACACTTTGGGGTCGCCCTCGCCCTGAGCCAGATAGCGGTGCACGTCATAGCCCCAACCGGTTCGAGGGGCTGCGATGGCATTGGGCCGCAACAACTCCAGGTCCGCCGGGTTGGTGATCTTCACGTTGCCCTCCTCGCCCTGCACCATGACAACCTTATGCCCGGCGCGCTCCATGAGTGCCGCGTCGTCCGTTGCCTCCCAGCCCTCGGCTTCGGCCCGCGCATGGGCAGCCAAAAGAGGCGCGAGACGGAAACCCTGAGGGGTCTGCACGGCGCGCAAGTCCGCTCGCATCGGCGTTTCTACAATTATGTCATCCCCGTCTACGCGTTTGATGGTGTCCGTCACCGCAAGGCCGGGAATAGCCGCCGGCTGCTGATCCGACAGAGCACCCAACACCCGGCGGGCCAAGGCGGCAGAGGCGAAGGGTCGCGCCGCATCGTGCACAAGCACGCTGCCCACCGGCTCCGGCAAGGCCGCGAGGCCCAGACGCACAGAGTCCTGTCGCCGCACCCCGCCCGTGCATGTGCGCCAGGGCAGCCCCAACGGGTCGCGATTATAGAGATCAGCCACAACCTGGGTCATGCGCTCCTGGTCCTCGGCTGGAAAAACGAAAATCAGGCCCTGCACCTGCTGGATGCGGGCAAAGGCGCAGGCGCTCCGCCAGAACAGCGGTGCGCCGTCAAGATCGAGGTACTGCTTGCGTTGCGGCCCGTATGATCCCGCCAGGGCCGGGGCCAGGCGCGTGCCGCTGCCTGCGGCGAGGATAATGGCCCAGGCGTGGTCGTTGTGCGGATGCGTTGCGCTCATGTCTGACGCAGCCCCTATATGGTTATGGTGCGGTGCGAGGGGATGATGAATCGAGGGGGCCAGCCCCCCCGGACTCCCCCGCAAGGGGGACGCGCCCCCTTGCCCCCTTTATCGGGCCGATGCGGGGCGGCGTTTTTGCGCCAGCCCGTAACGGGATCCAAGGGCGTATGCCCTTGGCGGTGGAGGGGTCTGGGGGGAGGCGGAGCCTGCCCCCCAGGTTCGTCTTCAAAGTGCCGGAGTCGGACTGTAAGCCGGGTTTTGTCACCGCCCGAGGGCGGGAGACCGTCATTCCTCTAGGATGGCCGTTACCGACCACCTCAAGCAACCTACCCGGAGGCAATAGCCGGGCCAGCCTGCCTCCCTATTTGGTCTTGCTCCAGACGGGGTATGCCTAGCCAGGCGCGTCGCCGCGCCTGCTGGTGGTCTCTTAAACCACCGTTTCACCCTTACCCGAAGACCCTAAGGCCTTCTGGCGGTCTGCTTTCTGTTGCGCTTTCCGGGGATCGCTCCCCCTGGGAGTTACCCAGCGTCCTGCCCATTGGAGCCCGGACTTTCCTCCCCGTTCCTTGCGGAACGCGGCGACGGTCCGTCCAACTCCGGCGTGATTCTCTGCTGCTAATCCAAAATGTGGGGCGAGTGCTCGACCCAGTAAACAATGCGCTGGCAATTGGGGCAGCCCAGGATCTGCTTGCCCTTCTGCAGCTCATTGAAGGCCTGGGGCGGGATCTTGATGTGGCAGCCGCCGCAGATGCCTTCGGAAACCGGCACGATGACCGGGTGCTCGATGCGCGAACGAATGAACTCGTAGCGGCCCAGAATCGGGGGCGGCACGACCTTGCCAGCCTTGGTGCGGCGCTTGATCAGAGCGTCCAGGCGGCCCTGGGCCTTGCCAATGCGCTCATCCAGGGTGGCCTTCTTGGCGTCGTAGCCTTCCATGAATCCCTCGATCTCGGTGACCACCTCGGCCATGGCGCTATCCTGACGCTCCAGCTCTTCCATCACCGCGATGCGCTCTTCTTCGCGCAAGCGGTTCAGCTTCTCCATGGAGTCCATCTCGCGCATCATGGCGTGATATTCCTTGGAATTGCCCACAGCCATGAGCTTGTTCTTGCTCTTCTTGATCTTGTGGCCGTCGTCCTCAATCTCGCCCTCGAGCCGTTTCTGCTGGCCCTTCAGGATGTCGAGACGCTCCTGCACCTGGGCCTGACGCTCGCGCAGCACGGCCACCTTGGCCTCAAGGCCGGTCAGCTCCAGAGGAGCCTCGCGGACCTCGCCCTCCAGGATCTTGATCTCGTCATCCACGGTCTGAAGGACCACCAACTGCTCGATCTGCTTCTGATACATCAGCACCTCGCTTTATGCGGCGCAGGCCTCTGCCCGCGCCGGAAACATATTGATTCGCCCCAAAGCCTCCGGGCCGCAGGCTTACGCCAGCACCCGAAAACTGAAGGGGCTTCTTCCCGCAAAAAAACGCACCTCGACCTCGCGGCCAAGGTCCGACTGCAACTCCGTGGCGAAGAGACGCATCATCTCTTCTTCTAGGATGAAATGCCCCACATCCAGCACCAGGCCAGGGGTTTCCATGGCTGCGTGGTGCTTCACGTCCCCGCAGATGAACACATCGGCCCCGGCGGCAAAGGCCGCGGGGATGAGGGACGCGCCAGAGCCGGTGGTGTAGGCCACGCGGCGGATGGTCTCCGGCTTGGGCCCGCATTCGGCCCAGGCAACGCCGGCCTTGCCGCCCGCAAAGGGCTTCTGCGCGCTGAACAACGCCCGCTCAAGCCTTTCGGCAAAGGCCTCAAAAGCCAGGGGCTCAGGCAGATCGCCCACCTGGCCAAAGCCGACGCTGACCACAGGGGTCTCCAGGCGGCGCACATAGTATTCAATGGGCTTGTTGGCGAAGATGCCTTTGAGCTCCTCAAAGACCTCGGGCCAAGCGTGTTCCTCGGCCACCACGCGGACCTCTCCGGCAGCGCTCTGCGAAAGGGCGTGCACGCCTGGGGCTTCCACCAGAGGCCGGGCCTCGCCTTCGGTGAAGCGCGACGGAGCCTGAAAGAACACCTCCCGCGCCGGGAAACTCTGACAGGGCTCAAGGCTTGCGCAGCCCTTGAGGCCAAGCTCGCGCCCCAGCCAGAAGGCCGGGCCGTCCGGGCGGCAGTCGAGGCTGGTGTGTGCGGCGTAGAGCCACGCCCCGGCGGAGACGAACAGGCGCAGAACATCAAGATACTGGCCGGAAGCGGTTGGCGCTTGAGGCTTGAAGTAAAGGGGATGGTGGGTGAGAACCAGGTCCGCACCCCAGCCGAGGCAGTCACCCATAAGCGCCGGGGAGGGATCCAGGGCCACAGCCAGCTTTTTGACCGCCTCCCGCGCTCCGCGGATCTGCACGCGCGAATTGTCCCAATCGGCGGCGTATGCCTCCGGGGCCAGTGCGCGGATGCGGGAAAGAGCCTTATCAGCGTTCATGTCACCCCCCCAAAACGCGTAGATGCTCCCGTAGGGTTTCCCCCTGGGAGCATCTGCGTTCGCCTGCACAAGTCCGGGCGGTAAGTTTGGCGGCCTTCGCTTCGGCGCGTCTGGTCAATGTACGTCCTTGGTGTCGGGCTTTGGGCCTGTTGTCATTGTCCAGCCGGATTGTTCTCTGGCTCGCGGCCAGTGTGTCTGGTGGGCCAACCAGGGCTCGAACCTGGGACCATCCGGTTATGAGCCGGGGGCTCTACCAACTGAGCTATTGGCCCGAATCCGTCCGAGCAGAATTGCATAGCCCTGTGGCTGCGCAATGTCAAGACAGGTTTTATAGCCTCCCCCCTGGCCCGTTGCCGGGGATGCGCGCCACAGACCTTTACGAGCCCTGGCGCGTCAATTTTTCGATGAGTCCCGTGGTAGAATAGCCGGGCAGAAGGGGCAGGCTCACAACCTGTCCGCCGTCCTGCTCCACCACCTCGCGCCCCACAATGCGCGCAACGTCCCAGTCGCCGCCCTTAACCAGCACCTGAGGCCGCACCGCCTGGATGAGCTCAAGGGGCGTGTCCTCCTCGAACAGCACGACAAAGTCCACGCTGGAAAGCCCGGCGAGCACGAAAGCGCGCTCGTCTTCGCTGTTCACCGGCCTGGGCGGCCCGGCAAGCTCACCCTTGATGCGCCGCACCGAGGCGTCGGAATTGAGGCCCAGGATGAGGCCGTCGCCCAGGGCGCGAGCGCGGGCCAGCAAGTCCACATGGCCGGGGTGCAGAATGTCATAACAGCCATTGGTGAACACGAGCCGGAAGCCGGGCGGAAACGCCGCCTTTTTGGCCAGAAACTCCGGCAGAGTCAGAACTTTCGGGTGGCCGAGACTGCTCATGCGCCTACGCCTTGGGTTGCAGGTGGTCCGTGTGGCCCATGATGGAAAGCTCCAGCCAGTCGAAACCGAAGTCGAGGCAGGCTTCCTCGTCGTGCAGCACGTCCTCGCGCCGGGCCTCGGTCATTTCCAGGCGGTCCATGAGGTGCGACCCCACCAGGAAGCGCTGGAAGTCATCCGGCTGATACAAGGCCAAGCCGCTCATGCCCGCCTGGCGGGCATCCATATGCCTGCCCGTTTCCTGCTCGAACTGCCTCAGATCGGCGGCCAGGGTCATGAAGCGGTCATTGGCCGCGTTGTAGGCGCCGAGCCCCTGGTCGGTCATCCAGGTGGCGGTGTTCCACTGGGACGCTTGCTCGAAGCCCTTGCAGTGCGCCTCGCGCAGGACAAACAGCTGCTCCAGCACGCCTTCCGGGCCGGGGCGCGTGGCGCGGCCCAGGGGATAGGTGCGGCAGGCCGAGGGTCGATTCTCATACACCGAGCAAGCGTTGTTGCGGGAAAAAGGGCAGCGTTTGTCCAATGTGTCCTGCATGTGCAGATGCAGCAGGGGCAGGCCCACGCCGGGAACGGCGGTCATGTCCGCGTATTCGTGCACAAAGTCCCGCGAGGTCTGGCCCGTGCTGCGGCGCAGGCGCAGGGCGTCGTAAGGGGTGAGCATGAGGTTGAGCGCGGAGCAGCAGGCCCCGAAACAGGGCACGCCGGAATGGCATGCGAACTGAAAACCCTGGCCCGGCGCCAATTCCTCGTGCTCGTCCAGAAATTGCTGGCTCTTGTCGTTGTCCGGCTGAGTCATGAAGGGTCTCCGGCCCGGTCCAGGAGCGCGAAAGCCCCGGCCACGGCCTCGCCAAGCCGCAGGGCCTGGGCTGCGATGAATCCCGCGATCTCTTCGCGAGTGTGCATTGTCTGCATTTTATAGCGGTTTCCAAAGGCGTTGGATGAAGCGTCCCCTTCCTGCGCGGCCAAGCCAGAACGCTTGCGGTGGCGCACGCGCAGATGCCCCTGGCACACGGCCACCCGGCCAGCGGCCAACATGCGCAGGTCGCGCTCAAAGTCGTCGTACTGCGAGGGGCCAAGGGCCAACGAGAACGGGCCGACGGCGTCGAATGCCGCGCGGCGGAACAGGTGGCAACAGCCCGTGACGGAGCCGCACGCGCCCACGAAATCAAACAGGCCCCAGTCCGGCCCTTGCAGGTGCGCGTCGGCCAGACGGAACGGATTGGGCGCGAGGCTCTGAAAATCGAGGTCCGGGCGGTCTTCCGGGGCATCCGGCGGAACAACAAGGTGCCCGGCCACATTCTGCAGCAGGTGCGGAGCCTGATGGTCCGCCACCCGGCAGCCCACCACGCCCGTGTCCGGGTGCGCCTCCAGGGCCGCGCCCAGGCGGTGCAGCCAGTCGGGCGGCAGATCCACGTCGTCGTCCAGGTACACCAGGATCTCCGCAGCCTTGGCTTCGGGCGTTGCGGCCAGCCAGTTGCGCGCCGCCGGAGCGCCGATGTTCACCGGCAGGTCCATGCGCAGCAGGCTCTCGCCCGCGCGTCCCTGCCAGGCGTCCAGCACCTGCGCGGTTTCGTCGCTGCTGCCGTTGTCCAGCACCATGACCCGCGCCCGGCCACCGCCCTTGGTGGACAGATCAGAGGCGAAGAGGCTTGCCAGGGTGGCGTCCAGATCCGCCGACTTGTTCCAGGAATAAAGCATGATGAGCGCCGGTCCAGGCGGGGGGGTGAGCCGGTGGCGCAAGCCGTTTTGGGCATCTGCCGCAACTTGGGCCAAACCAGCCTGCCAGGGCGCAGCCGCGAGGCAGTCACGCAAGAGCGGCAGGGCGGCGGTGTCTTCCCCCGCGCTCAAGAGGGCCAGCCCGGCGCGCGCGGCGGCAAAGGCCGGGCCGTAGACATCTTGCAGCAGGGGCAGTTCAATGGTGAGTTCATGAAGGCAGGCATTCAGGTCGCCCCTCAAAAATGCCGCCTGGGCCCGCAGCATGCGGGAGGCCGGGACAAAACCGGGAGTGCCCGAAAGCCCCTCCAAGGCCGTGGCCTCCAGGAATTCCGCAAGCTCGCCTGCGCCGCTGTAAAGTGCCAGGGCCAGGGCCTTTTCACGCCAGAACAGCCCTGCCGGGTCTTTCTGCACCTGCCCGGCCAGGAAGTCGGCCAGCTTCCGCGTGTCGCGCCGCTGGGCCAGTCGCTCGAAATATGCCAGCCCGCCCTCCTTGCCCTCTGGGGCGCGCCAGTGGGTGGCCACGGCTGAAAGGCTTGTCCGGGCCGCGTTGCACAGGGGCAGGTCCGCGGCGGACAGGATCTCTGCGGCCAGGGGACCGGAGAGGGGATTCTCGCCAAAGGCCCAGAGGAGGATGTCCGCAGCCAGAACTTGCAGCCGGGACTTTTCCGCCGGGTCATCCGCCGTGCGGGCCAGGCGCAAGCACTCCGCGCCCGCAAGCGCCAGGTGCCGCCAGCCCGTGGAGGCCAGGGCCAGGCGCTGGCGCAGGGACTCGGGCAGGGCGAGCCAGGCGTTGGCCAGCGAGGCGTTCAGGTCTGCTGGCATGGCGCGGCCTCATCCAACGGGTTCAACGGTTGAAGTGATTCCTCCAACGCCACCTGCCTGGCCAGGGCCTCGATGGGCAGGGGCTCAAACAAGGCCTCGCCGAAATAGGAGCGCAGAAGTGTCAGGGTCTTGGCCGCATTCCCCAGGTGCCGCGCCACCAGCCGCCGGTTGATGCGGCCCATGCGCAGGCGCAAGCAAGGATCACCGGCCAGCCGGGCCACTGCGTCGGCCAGGCCGGACACGTCCTCGGACGGGCGCAGAAAGCCGTTGACTCCGTCGTGCACCAGCTCCGGCATGCCGCCCACGCTGGTGCAGACCACGGGCAGGCAGCAGGCGAAGGCCTCCAGCAGCACGTTGGGCAGACTCTCCTGACGCGAGGGCAGCACCAGCACGTCGGCCTGCGTGAGCTCGCGCAGCACGGCGTCGTGGGCCAGATGGCCGAGGAGGTTCAGCCGGGTCTTGAGCTGCGGCGTCAGGAACTGTTCAAAGGAACGCATGTCGCGCACGCCTGCGGCCACGAACTCCAGGTCGCGCACGCCGCTTAAGGCCAGCTCCGCCGCCATGCGCAGAAACACGTCAAATCCCTTGGCCGGGCCTTCGTTGCCCACGTAGAGCACGCGGCAGCCGCGCTTTTTCTGGGGCAGGCGCTCCGGGGGCAGAGCCCCGTTCTCTGGCAAAAAAGAGTTGTAAACGAGGCGCAGACGGTTCTGCGGCACCTGATACTTGCGCAGCACCTCGGCGCAGACCAGGGAGTTCACGGTGACACCCTTGGCCGCGAGAGCATAAAGCGCGAAGATGGTGTTGGGCGGAAAGATGACGCCCCGGTTGATGAACAGGCTGAAGCGACCGCCCTTCAGCTTGGCGATGGCCGCACTCTTGTAGGCCCGGGCGTGGAAGGTGTGCACCACGTCGGCCTCCACCCGCTTGGCCAGCTCGGCGACGAAGGAGGCCGCGCGCACGTACTGGCGGAACCCGCCGAACTCCACCACCTCCACCGGATTCTCGCCCAGGGTGAGGGGAGCGAGGGCCGTGCGGATCTCCGAGCCGGGCGGAATCACTGCGGTGACGCGCAGGCCGCATTCACGCATGCCCAGGATGTTGTTCACCATCTGGCGGCTGCCGCCGGAGAGCTTGTCCGAGTCGGTCATATACAAAATGCTGGCGATTTCCGGCCGCTTGCGCAGGAACTTGAAGAAGAACCGGGCGCTCAAGCCGCCGGAGTACATGCGCAGGCGGCTTTGCACCCAGGCCCCGTCCTTGGTCTTGCCCACCCCGATGCGGTGGATGCGCATGGGATTCGTGCCCGAAACATTGGCGCTGCGCTCCAGGGTAAAGGCAGCCCGGAAGCCCACCTCCTGGGCGCAGGACTCGGAAAGCCCGTCGTACTGGCCCCAGGGCCAGCAGAAATACTGCTCGTCGCCGCAGCCGTTAATGCCCCGGATGCGGTCAAAACAACGCTTGAAGTCCGCCAAACAGTGAGCGCGGCGCTCTGCATCGGTGCGGCGGCGATAGTACACCCCGCCCCCGGCCTCGGCGCTGCCCGGCGTGGGCCAGTAGCCGTTGTACACATAGCCGCTGCCGACCTCGAAGAGCGGAAGAGCCGCAGCCTCCGGCCCGTGGCGCAGCTCTGCGGGATAAATGCCCGTGGCGCTCCAGTGGGCATGGGATGCGCCGAAATTTGCCGTCTTGATGAGGCTGCGGAAGGCTCCCTGGTGACGGGCGCTGTGGCCGTGGACCTCAAAGCCGAAGTCCTGAACCATGGCGCGCAGTTCGGCCTCGTTCATGAACTGGGAACGGTCGTCGGCATCGAGCACGCGGCGGAAGGACTCGGGCGCGGAGAGAAGCTCCGGGCCGCCCTGCTCCGGGGCCAGCTGTGGGCGCTTCGGGCCGTCTCCGATGAAGTCGGTGACGCAGAAAAACGCTGCGGTCATGCCGTACTTGGCCAACAGCGGAGCGGCGATCGTCCAGTTGCTCAGGTGGCAGTCGTCGAAGGTGAGCACGCAGGTCTTGGGTGGCAACGCGGCCACGCCCGAAAGCCCGGCGACCAGCTCACGGGCGGAAATGGTGCGAAAGCCCGCGCCCTGGATAGCCGCGAGGTGCTCCTCAAAACGCCGGGGCGAGTGGCCGTCGACGTCGCTGATATTGTGGTAGCAAAGGACCGGGATGCTTGTTGGCACGTGTTTCTCCTGCCCTAGCCTGCTACCAGATGCCGCGCCGACACGCAAACATGAGGCGTACGCCGTCCTTCGCCCTTCCTGGCTCCAAGCCCGCGCAGCCTTGCTCAGCAACGATTTCCGCCACGCAATCCCTCAAAATGCGTCTATTGATAATCTCTGCGGATGGGGCTACAAGTTCAACATATGTCAGAGCGGACGATATTATTCATCGCCGAGCCGCAATCCGTCAGCGGCATCTTCCCCGCCCTGCGTGAAGCCGGGGTGCAGGCTGGCGTGGCCGACGGCCTGAACTCCGCCATGACCTTCCTCAAGCGCTCGCAGCCTGCGCTGATTTTTTCCCGGCCCAGCATGCCCGGCTACGACGCCCTGGCCCTGCTGTCCCGCTTGGCTGAACTGGGCGAGACCGGCGACCCCAAGCCTCCGGTGATCATTTTCTCGCGCACGGGCAGCGCCGAGGAAGCCCAGAAATATCTCGAGCTCGGCGCACGCGACTACTGGCTGGAGCCCCTGGCCTGGGAGAAAATCCACCTGGTGCTGCCCCCAGCCGATGACACCCCCTGCTTCGACGACACGCCCCGGCCCGTCTCTCCGCGCCTGGCCTCCAATTCCGCCGGCTCCACCGGTTCCGCCGCCACCCGGCTGGCGTCCAACGCTTCGGGCCACGGCACGCGACTCATGTCCAACGCCGCCGCCAGCGCCGTGTCCAAGACCGCCAGCGCCCCGCAGGACCCGCCCGCCGGGCGCTTCCAGATCATTGGCCGCCACCCGGCGGTGCAGCGCGTGCTGGCCCTGGCCCGTCAGGTGGCCCGCAGCAAGGCCACAGTGCTCATCTCCGGCCCTTCCGGCACCGGCAAGGAGATGTTCGCCCGGTTCATCCACCACAATTCCGACCGCGCCCGCGAACCCTTTGTGGCCATCAACTGCGCCGCCCTGCCCGAACACCTGCTGGAATCCGAACTTTTCGGCCATGAAAAAGGCGCGTTCACCGGAGCCATCAACCGCAAGCTGGGCAAGTTCGAGCTGGCCCAGGGCGGCACCATCCTGCTCGATGAGATCACCGAAATGGACCTGGCCCTCCAGGCCAAGCTTCTGCGCGTGCTCCAGGAAGGCGAAATTGATCGCGTCGGCGGCGTGGAGACCATCTCCGTGGACGTGCGCGTGCTGGCCACCACCAACCGCGACATCGAGCAGACCGTGCGAGAGGGCAAGTTCCGCCAGGACCTTTTCTACCGCCTGAACGTCATTCCACTGCGCCTGCCCGCCCTTTCGGAACGCGGCGGCGACGTGCTCATCCTGGCAGAATATTTCGCCGCCAAATATGCCACGGCCTATGGCATGGGCCCGCAGGTCTTCGCCGATGAAGCGCGCTCTTGGCTGGCGTCCTACGACTGGCCCGGCAACGTGCGCGAGTTGCAGAACCTGATGGAACGCGCCGTGCTGCTGGCCCAGGGCAACCCCATCCAGCAGCGCCACTTCCTGCTCGATGGCGACACTTGGGGCATAGACCTGCCCGAGGGAGAAGCCCCGCTCACGACCTCCGACGCGCCGGCCTCCCCCCACTGCGCCCCGGCCAGCCCGGAAGCCCTGAGCCAGCCCGCTCCGCCAGCCACGCTGAAGGAAGCCGTGTCCGTCATGCCGCTGCACGAAATGGAGAAGCAACTCATCCTCAAAAGCCTGGACGAGACCAGCGGCAATCGCACCCTGGCCGCGCAGCTCCTCGGCATCTCGGTGCGCACCCTGCGCAACAAGCTGAACGAGTACCGCGAACAGGGGATGGAAGTTTAGGAATTTCTCTGGGGCGCCGCCCCAGACCCCGTTGGGGGGAATAATTCCCCCCAACCCCCTTGTGCCAGCGGCTCTTTCCGGGCGGAAGCCGTCCGGAAAGAGCCGCTGGGGCGCGTGGGGCTTGCGGATTCCGCCAAGCTGGACTATCCGCGCCGGGATCATAACGTGTCGCACCGTCCGCGGCGGTTGGCGGGCCGCCTTGCGCCGCCAACCGCCGCGTAATGGGATCCCAAAGGGCACATGCCCTTTGGCGGTGTCCAGGGGCAGAGCCCCTGGCCTTGCTCCCGCAACATACAATCGCACCGTTTGGAGTTTCAATGCGCCTGTACAACACCCTGGGCCGGACCAAGCAGGAATTCACACCGCAGCACGGCAACGCCGTATCCATGTATGTCTGCGGCATCACGGCCTATGACTACTGCCACATCGGCCACGCGCGCAGCGCGGTGGTTTTCGACGTGCTTGTGCGCTACCTGCGCTTCAAGGGCTATGACGTTACCTTCGTGCGCAACTTCACGGACGTGGACGACAAGATCATCAAACGCGCCAATGAAGTGGGCGTGCCATCCCAGGAGATCGCCGAAAAATTCATCGGCGAATTCTACGTGGACATGGACGCGCTCAGCGTTCTGCGCGCCGACGTGGAGCCCAAGTGCACAGAGCACATCGACGAGATGATCACCCTCACCCAGGGTCTCATCGAAAGCGGCCACGCCTACGCCACGCCAAGCGGCGACGTGTACTTCAAGGTGCGCAGCTTCCCAGACTACGGCAAGCTCTCTGGCCGCAACATTGAGGACCTGGTGAGCGGCGCGCGAGTTGATCCCGGCGAGGAAAAGCTGGATCCCCTCGACTTCGCCCTATGGAAGGCAGCCAAGCCCGGCGAGCCCTCCTGGGAAAGTCCGTGGGGCCTGGGCCGTCCGGGCTGGCACCTGGAATGCAGCGCCATGAGCGAGAAGTACATGCCCCTGCCGCTGGACATCCACGGCGGCGGCCAGGACTTGTCGTTCCCGCACCACGAAAATGAGATCGCCCAGAGCGAAGCGGCCACGGGCAAGGAATTCGCCAAGTTCTGGGTGCACAACGGCTTCGTGCAGATCAACTCCGAGAAGATGTCCAAGTCCCTCGGCAACTTCTTCACCATCCGCGACATTCTGGCCAAGTTCCTGCCCGAGACCCTGCGTTACTTCCTGCTGACCATGCACTATCGCAGCCCCCTGGACTTCTCCTTTGACAGCCTCGAAGAGGCCGAAAAGGGCGTGCGCCGCATCTACACGGCCCTGGCCCAGGTGGACGCCGCCCTGGCCGGGACCAAGTGGTCCAAGACGCCATTGCCCCAGGATATTCTGGACGAACAGGCCGGGTACGAGCAGGGCTTCGTGGACGCCTTTGAGGACGACCTGAATTCTGCCGCAGCCCTGGGACATTTGTTCGGCATGGTGCGCCTGGCCGGGCGTATTCTGGACGACAAAGGCTATCGCAAGGCCGAGGCCGGACGCGACCTCCTTGTGCGCATCCGCGCCGAGGTGGCCAAGTGGTCCACGGTGCTGGGCGTGTTCGGCCTGGAGCCGGAGACGTTTCTGGCCTCCCTCAAGACCTGCCGGGCCGGACGCGCAGGCATTGAACCCGCCAAGGTGGATGCGCTTTTGGCCGATCGCCTGGAAGCGCGCAAGAACAAAGACTTCGCCCGTTCCGACGCCATCCGCGACGAGCTGGCCGCCATGCAGGTTGAGGTCAAGGACACCCCGCAGGGCCAGGCCTGGGACGTGCTGTAAACAGCGCCCCCACAAAGGAACGACATGTCTTCCGCAGCACTCTTCGCCATCGCCGTGGCCCTGGCCATGGACGCCTTTGCCGTGGCCCTGGCAACGGGCATTTGCCTTCGCCAGGCGCGCGCGGCCCAAGTCTTCCGCATGGCTGCGGCCTTCGGGCTGTTCCAGGCGCTCATGCCCATCGCGGGCTGGCTGCTCGGGTTCTCGGTGCGCGAGCACATCGAAGCCTACGACCACTGGGCGGCCTTCGCCCTCTTGGCCCTGGTGGGCGGAAAGATGATCTGGGAGGGGCTGCGCGGCGCGGAGGACGACCCCAACTGCGCGCCCAAGGATCCTACCAGGGGCATGCAGCTGCTTGTTCTGGCCGTGGCCACCAGCATCGACGCCATGGCCGTTGGGCTGTCCTTCGCCATGCTGGGCGAAGCCATCTTGCTGCCCGCGCTGGTCATCGGCCTCGTTTGCTTCGCTCTCACGGCCCTGGGAGTCAAGATCGGCTGCATGGCCGGGCATGTTTCCGCCGTGAGCCGCTATGCGGAGCTGCTGGGCGGGGCCACGCTCATCGCCATCGGCCTCAAAATCCTTGCGGACCACCAAGTGCTGGCGCTCTAACTCCGCCCGTTTACGTCCCTCGGGGACAAGAAAGCGCCGGGTCCAAGCGCTTCTGCTCAAACCCGGCACTTTTCATTGCAAGAGGGGGCTGGGGGGAATCCCCCGGCAACACCCTCCGATCTTTTTTCTCCAGAGCCCCAACATACATCGTGGCGCTATATGTCCATGCGCTCCTGATCCCGCGCGCGGATCTCGGCGCGCTTGATCTTGCCGCTGATGGTCTTTGGCAGCTCGGCCACGTACTCGATTATGCGCGGGTACTTGTAGGGCGCGGTGACGCTCTTGACGTGGTTCTGGAGTTCTCTGGTCATCTCGTCGCCGGGGGTGAACCCGGGAGCCAGGACCACGGTGGCCTTGACCGCCATGCCGCGCACGGCATCGGGCACGCCGGTGACGGCGGCCTCGACAACGGCCTCGTGCGACACCAGGGCGCTCTCCACCTCAAAGGGCCCAATGCGGTAGCCCGAGCTTTTGATGAGGTCGTCGGTGCGGCCCAGGAACCAGAAGTAGCCGTCCTCGTCCACCCAGGCCTTGTCGCCCGTGTGGTAGAAGCCGCCGCGCACCACCTTGGCCGTGCGCTCCGGCTCGTCCAGGTAGCCGCAGAACAGGCCTGGCATGCCCTTTGTGGTGACGCCGTCCTTCAGCCGGATGCAGATTTCGCCTTCCTCACCCGGGGGGCAGGGCTGGTCTTCATCATTCAGCAACAGGATGTCCCAGCCGGGCATGGGCCTGCCGATGGACCCCGGCTTGGGCTTCATGAACGGCAGGGTGGCAACCTGCAAAGTGGTTTCCGTCTGGCCGTAGCCTTCCAGGATGGGCAGGCCCAGGATCTTGAGCCAGCCCTCGTACACGGAGTCGTTCAACAGCTCGCCTGCGGTTGTGCAGTGGCGAAGGCTGGAAAGGTCGTATTCCTTCAGGTCCACGCGTACCAGAAAACGGTACACGGTGGGCGGGGCGCAGAAGGTTGTGATCTTGTGCGCGGAGATGATGCGCAAGAGCTCGCGCGGCTCGAACTTGCCGCGGAAGTCCCACACGAAGACCACGGCCCCTGCCAGCCACTGGCCGTAGAACTTGCCCCACACGCTCTTGGCCCAGCCCGTGTCGGAGAGGGTCAGGTGCACATCTCCGGGCTCCAGGTCGTGCCAGTAAGCGCCGGTGGTGATGTGCCCCAGGGGATACGTGTTGGTGTGCAGCACCATCTTGGGCATGCCCGTGGTGCCGGAGGAGAAGAAGATGACCATGGGATCGTCGCCGCCCGGAGTCTGGGCCGTGCGGGGGAAGTCCGCAGCGCCGGAGGCCGCGAGGGTCTCATAATCCTGCCAACCCGACGGGGCTTTATCCAGACCGGTGCCGGAGGGAATGTCGATAAGCAGCGTCAGGCTGGGGCACCTGGGCCTGGCCGCCTCGACGCGCGCAGTGAGGGAGTCCTCGCAGATGACGCAGGAGACCTTGGCGAAATTCACCCGAAACTCGATGTCGTGCGGGGTCAAGAGCGAGGGCGAAGGGATGGGCAGCGCGCCGATGCGGCAAAGGGCCAGCATGGACACCCAGTACTCCATGCGGCGATAAAGAATAAGCATGACCCGGTCGCCCTTTTTCACTCCCTTGGCGGCAAGGGCGCTGGCGAGCTTCATGGACTCCTGCTGGAAGAAACCGAAGGAGTATTCCCGGCGAACTCCGGCATCATCCACGTGGATCATGGCCAGACGGTTTGGATCCTCAGCCGCGCGAGCGTCCAAAAAGTCATAGGCGAAGTTGTAATTCTCGGGCACGTCAAGTTTGTAGGCCGCCATGAAGTCGCGGTAGCGGCCGGGGCGCAATTTTTTCATTTCGGCAGCTCCCGCGTTAAAGGATCACGTCGAGGAACACGGCGTGCTTGTCGTCCAGGCCGCGCAGGGCGTGCGGGGTCTGGGAGTCGAAATACAGGCTGTCGCCGGGCTCAAGGGCAAGAACGTCTTCGCCCAGGCGCAGCTCCAGGCGGCCTTCGGTCACATGAATGAACTCCTGGCCGGAGTGGGACACGAGGTTCATCTCCTCCGGGCTCTTGGCCGGCACGGTGATGAGGAAGGGCTCCATCTTGCGGCCAGAGAAGCGGTAAGCCAGGGACTTGTAGTCGTAGTCCTTGCGGCGCTCCACCGAAAGGCCCTCGCCCCGGCGCACCAGTGAATAGCCGCGCAGATGCGGCTCCACGCCGCTGATGAGCACGGTGAGGTCCACGTGGCAGGCCTGGGCCACCTTCATAAGAAAGCCCACGGGAATCTCGCACTCGCCGGATTCGAACTCCGCGATCTGCGCCGTGCTGACGCCGGTCTTGGCGGCCAGATCCTCCAGGGTCATGTCCAGGGCGTCGCGAAGGCCGCGCAGGCGCGGGGCGATGTCCTTGTGTGCCTGTTCCATGTGCATGGCTTGAAGCTCCTTGTTACGACTTGGGGGTCTCTTGCATGGCCTCGGGGAACAGCTCGGCCGCCAGCTCACGCAGCTTGTACTTCTGGATCTTGCCGCTGGCGGTCATGGGGTAGGCCTCCACAAAGGCGATGTACTTCGGGATCTTGTAGCGCGCAATCTGGCCACGGCAATAGTCCTTCACGTCCTCGGGCTCCATGTGCGCATCGGGCTTGAGGATGACAAAAGCGCCCACTTCCTCGCCGAACTTGCGGCTGGGCACGCCCACCACCTGCACGTCGAGAATGCCGTCCATGCGGTACAGGAATTCCTCAAGCTCGCGCGGGTAGACGTTCTCGCCGCCGCGGATGATCATGTCCTTCAGGCGGCCTGTGACCGTGACGTAGCCCTCTTCGTCCATGACGCCGAGGTCGCCGGAATGCAGCCAGCCGTCCATGTCGATGGCCTTGGCCGTGGCTTCTGGGTTGTTGTAGTAGCCCTTCATCACGTTGTAGCCGCGGCAGCAGATCTCGCCAACCGTGTTCCGGGGCGACTCCTGCCCCGTTTCCGGGTCCTTGATGCAGACCTCGATCTCAGGCATTTCGCGGCCCACGGTCTCGGTCATCTGGCGCAAGGAATCGCCGATGCGCGTCTGGGTCATCACCGGGCTGCCTTCGGTCAAACCATAGCAGATGGTGATTTCGCGCATGTTCATCTCGTTCATGGCGCGCTTCATGAATTCGATGGGGCAGGGAGAGCCGGCCATGATGCCGGTTCGCAGGGAGCTGAAGTCAAAGCGCTTGAAAAGCTTGTGCTCCAGCATGGCTATAAACATTGTGGGCACGCCATAAATGGCCGTGCATTTCTCCTCCTCGACGCTAGTCATGGCCATGACCGGGTCGAAGTTCTCCAGAAGCACCATGGTGGTGGCGTGGTTGACGCAGGCCATGACACCCAGCACGCAGCCGAAGCAGTGGAACAGGGGCACCGCCAGGCACAGGCGGTCCTTTTCGGAGAAATGCTGGTTCTCGCCGATCCAGTAGCCGTTGTTGCCAATGTTGTAGTGGGTGAGCTGCACGCCCTTGGGGAAGCCCGTGGTGCCGCTGGTGTACTGCATGTTCACCACATCGTGCGCGGAAAGCCCCGCCTGGCGCGCCTCGTACTCTTCCTGGCTGACCATGACGCTCAAGGACTGCACTTCGGTCATGGAGTACATGCCGCGGTGCTTCTCAGCTCCCAGGAAGATGACGCGCTTCAGGTGCGGGAACTTCTCGCTCTTGAGGTGGCCGCGTTCCTGGGTCTTGAGCTCCGGCACCAGGTCGTAGATGGTGCCGACGTAGTCCGTGTCGCGGAAACCGTCGATGAGCACCAGGTTCTCGCAGTCGCTCTGCTTCAGCAGGTACTCGATCTCGGACCGGCGGTAGTGGGTGTTCACGGTCAAGAGCACGGCGCCGATCTTGGCCGTGGCGAACATGAGCACGACCCAATAAGGCACGTTGTTGGCCCAAATGCCGACCTTCTCGCCCTTTTTCACGCCCAGGGCCATGAGGCCGAGGGCCACCTCGTCCACCAGGTCGGAGAACTGTCGCCAGGTGAGGCGGAACTCGCGGTCAACGTAGACCACGGCGTCGCGGTTGGGCCACTTGGCCACGGTCTCGTCGAGGAGCTGCCCCAGTGTGGCTTCGCGGGTGGCTTGACTTCGCGGCATGAGTTACTCCGGGAAGTAGAGCACCGCGTAGATGCTGGCGGGCTCAGTGCCTGCGGCGGAAAGGTTGTGCGGCACAACTGAATTGTAATACATGCTGTCGCCGGGGCCCAGGATGCTGGTTTCGCGGCCATAGGTGAGCTGCACCTGGCCGGACACCACAACAATGAACTCCTCGCCCTCATGGAACGACAGCTTCTTGTCCGCCTCGGGCTCCGGGTTCATGACGATGAAGAAGGGCTCCATGTGGCGGTCGGTCTTGCCCTTGCCCAGGGAGTAGTAGTTATGCGTGGCGGGCTTGTCGCCGTCCTGGTGCATGCTGAACTCTTCCTTGCGCTCGTCCAGCCGCACGATAAGCGGGTCGCGGCTCACATGGTCGTCGAGGAAGGTGCCCAGGCGCACGCCCAGGGCGCGGGCGATCTTGAGCAGCGGCCCCAGGGACGGGTAAAGGTCCTTGGACTCCACCGCGGAGAGGAAAACCTCCTCCAACCCGGTTCGCCCGGCCAAATCCGCCAGGCTCAGGCCCTGCTTCTCACGAAACGCACGTATGCGCTCACCCACTTTCTTGTCCATGGTGCCCCCATCCCCTCGCGATCTTGCGTGTTCACATACGTGGGCCGTCAATCGGCCAGCCACCAGAGTGGCAGATACCGTACCCGATCCGCCCTCAATTGTCGACTGTTCACGCCCCTTTGCCAGCCTTGGAACGGGCGGTCCTTGCCAGGCGGCGGCGAAGCGTGTAGCTTAAAAATGGCCGCACACAAGGGCCGGAAACGACACTGAGCAAGGTGTACAGCCATGAGCGACCAGCAGAACCAGGAGCCGCACGCCGCAGTCTACCGCCCAGACGGAGGCAAGAAGGTGAAAGGGCTCTTTTCCACCCAGACGGTGGAGAAGGTCGGCACCGGAACAACCCAGCGCAAAACCATCAGCAAGATGTATTGGTTCTGCTCCCAGGAAGACGACGCCCACGTTTCCGTGCAAGCGCTGAACAAGAACATGATCCCGGCGGGCGGGGCCACAATGGTGCCTATTGAGGACTTCCTGGCGCGTTACAATCCCGAACCCGAAATGTACGTGAAGACCGTTTACCCCAAGATGCAGGAACTGGCCTCCACCGTCACCCGCGCCGAGGAAAGCCGCCAGCGAGGCGCCTTGTACAGCGCCCAGTTCGAGTACGAAAACGCCTTGGCTGTCGACGAGGAAAACGTGCGCGCCAACTTCGGCCTGGGCCTGACCTACGTTGAACGTGGCGAAACCGCCAAGGCCCAGGACATTCTGGGGCGCATAGTGGGGCTTGAGGCGGCCTTCGCACCGGAGCACAAGCACCTGTTCAACGAGTTCGGCATCAGCCTCCGCAAAAGCCGCATGGTGGACCAGTCCGTGGAGTACTACACCCGCGCGCTCTCCCTCACCAACACCGACGAAAACCTTCACTACAACGCGGCCCGCGCCTTCTTCGACAAAGGCGACATGGAGAAGTGCCGCGAACACCTCATGGAAGCCCAGCGCCTGAACCCGGACCACGAGGAAGTAAAGAAGTTCCTCGAGTTTCTGAACAAGCAATAGGGGGCGGACGCCATGTCCCCGGCCAGCAGCACCACACCGGCGCACCATCTGGCCCTTCGGGGTGTCGATTTTTCTTACGCCGACAGCAGCAGCCCCCCCTCCCCTTCCCGCCGCATCCTCCGCAGCGCTCACATGAGCGTGCCGCGCGGAGCCTTCGTCCTGCTCACCGGACCCTCCGGCGCAGGCAAGAGCACCCTGCTGCGTCTTTTTTGTCGGCTGGAAGAGCCCCAGGCCGGGCAGGTGCTGATCGACGGCCTTGGCGTGACCGCCCTGCCCCCCCAACTGCTGCGCCGCAGAGTGAGCTACCTGCAGCAGACGCCCGCCGTCATCCCCGGCAGCGTGCGCGAGAACCTGCTCCTGCCCTTTACCTTCAAGTCCGCCGGTGGCGATCCCCGGCCCGACGATGCGACCCTCTCGGCCATGCTGGACGCCCTGTCCGCTGGCGACATCCCGCTTTCGCAAGAAGCGTCCACACTCTCCGTGGGCCAGCGCCAGCGCCTGTGTCTGGCGCGCGCCCTGCTCACAAAGCCCCAGGCGCTGCTGCTGGACGAACCCGTGAGTGCGCTTGACGCGTGCAGCTCCCGGGCGGTGTTGAATGCGGCGGAGAGCTTTTGCCTGGACGCCGGCGGCACTGTGCTGCTCGTCAGCCACGCGGAGTTTGTGCCCCGGCGCGTTGCGCCGCAGCATTACCGCCTGGAAAACGGAAACCTCGCCGAGGTTCCATCATGACACCCGCCCCTGCGACCGGAGCGTGATGATGGACGGCGGCGTGCTCGACATCACCCCCTGGCGGCTTGCCCTGGCGCTGGTGTTCTCCCTGGTGGCCGGGGGCTGCTCTCTGGCGCTCAAGCTCGACCTTGGGCGCGACATCCTCATCGGCACCGTGCGATCCTTTGCCCAGCTATTCCTCATGGGCTGGGTGCTGGGCTTCGTCTTCGCGGCGGATTCGCCCTGGCTGGTCATCGGCCTTTTCTTCATCATGGCCGGAGCCGCAGCCCACACCGCCCGCGGGCGCGTGAAGGAAAAGGCCGTGGCCTTCGCCTGGCCCATGTACGGCAGCATGGCCGCCGTCTACCTTCTGGTGACCATGACCGTCACAGGGGCCATCGTGGCGGCAGACCCGTGGTGGAAGCCGCAATACTTCCTGCCCATCGGCGGCATGGTGCTGGGCAACTCCATGACCTCCGTGGCCGTGGCCCTGGACCGACTGTTTGCCGACCTGCGCGCGCGCGCGGCCCTGGTGGAAATGAAGCTGTGCCTTGGGGCCGACGTGAGCGAGGCCAGCGCCGACATCGTGCGCGACGCGGTGCGCGCAGGCATGATCCCGGCGGTGAACTCCATGATGGCCGTGGGGCTGGTGAGCATCCCCGGCATGATGACCGGCCAGATCCTGGGCGGGAGCGACCCGTCCCAGGCAATCCGCTACCAGATCGTGGTCATGCTGATGATAGTGGGCGCCACGGCCCTGGGCAGCACCATCCTGACTCTGATCATCCGCCGCCGCTGCTTCGGCCCAGGGCAAAGGCCGCTGCTGCGCTAGCCCCAGAGCTGATTCATAGCCGGGTTGTTTTTGTTTTCACGTTGCGCTCCTGCCGGACTGCGTATAGTATTTCTCCGACGTCATAGAATTCCACACTCATAGAGGAATCCATGAGCCTGGACCGCCACCACATGCTCTGCCTGCACACGGTCCTTGAGGGACTGCGCATGGGCCTGTGCGAGTTCTCCGGGCCTTCGCGCGCCGCGCTCATCTATGCCTGCAAGCCGGGTGCGCCCTTGCGCGTGGTGGACCCGCAAAATTTGCTGCGGGGGCATGAACCCCGCATCCGCGAATATTTCATTGACTCTTCCGAATGGCGGGAGGGCCTGCCCGCACCGGAGCACGTGGCCTTCTTCGACCAGTTCCATGCCCGCCGGCTGGGCCTTGCCGGGCTGGTGAGCCTGGGAGGGCGCGCCAACGGCGTGGCCTACCAGATGTGGTTCACGGAGCAGCACCCGGACCTGTGCTCCCCCGGCCCCACCCGGCGCTGGCTGGAGCTGGCCCTGCGGCAGTTCTCCATCAGCATCTGCAACCGCGACATCCTGGCCTTGGATGCGGCCTCCAACACCCTGCAAGCGATGGCCCCCCACGCCGTGCACGACTTCATCGTGGACGAGCGGGCGCGGGCCATCGGCCCGGACACGCGCCTGCGGGTGTTCAACATCCTCTCGTCCATCATTCAGATTTCCAAAACGCCGGAGGAAGGCGCATGGGCCCGGGGTCGGCTGGCCTTTGTGGAGCCCTCGCGCCTGTCGCGGCTGCACTACCTGGCCAAACTGCCCAAGGCCGAGCGTCCAAGGCTTGACCACAGCAAGCATGTGCGCAAGATGCTGCTTTCCGTCGAACGCACCCAGCGCCAGCTCGTGTCCGATGGCGATCACCTCATCGGCATGGCTCAGGGCGACCTGCCCGCTGGCAGCCTGTGCGCCCTGTTCAACGGACGCCACGGCATGCTCTCCCTCGACGGCAGCCCGGTGTGCAGTTTTTCCGACGGAGCCTTCCAATCGTCCAACCGCCGCCCCAACCTGGTCACCCTGGAGGAGGCCCTGCTGGAATGGCCCCTGGACGACACCCAGCGCAGCACGCTGTTCGCCACGGTTTCTCGGCTGGTCTCCATCGCCGGGGAGCAGAAGTACGGCTGCGCGCTGATCATCGACCCCTACACCCCGCTTTTGTCCCTCTCCGGCCACAGCCTGGAAACGCCCATGCCCCTGGCGGGCGATGAGCGTCTGGCCCTTGCAGCCGGGCTGGCCAAGGTGGACGGGGCCCTGCATCTTTCCGCCGCGCGCAACCAGTTGTGCGCCTTCGCCTGCCTCATGGACGGCCCGAGCTTCCCCGGCGAGGACCGGGCGCGCGGGGCGCGCTACAATTCGGCCCTGCGCTTCACCCACTCCCACCCGGAACTCATCGTGGTGGTGGTTTCAAGCGATCGCCCGGTGTCCGTGGTGCAGAAGGGCATGGACCTTTCCAAGCCGCCCACGTGGCCCCAGGTGCCGAGCATGCTGCGCCCCCCGCCCACCCTTGAGGAATGGCTGGAGTAAGCGCAACCAAGCCCTCCGCGCCTAACGCGCTCTGCCGTCTTGCCCCTTGACGAACCGGCCCGCCATGCTTTCTATTGAGGTGCGACGAAAACCGCCCAGAGGGAGCTGAATTCATGAGCACAATGTTCGGGGCACGCGTGCCCTTTTACAAGCTGCAAGGCTGCGGCAACGACTTCGTGGCCATTGACAACCGCGTGCTGCGCCTGCCCAAAGAACTCATGGCCGAGTGGGCCAGGCGCATTTGTCCGCGTGCCTTCGGCGTCGGCGCGGACGGCCTGTTCTTCCTGGAGCTGGCGGCGCCGGGCTCCGGGGCCGATGTGGCGTGGCACTTCTACAACGCCGACGGCTCACGCGCGGAGATGTGCGGCAACGCCAGCCGCTGCGCAGGCCGCCTCATTCACGCTCTCGGCATCGCCGGGGAGCGGCATGTGCTGCTCACCGACGCTGGCCCCGTTGCCATCGCCGTGGACCCCGAGGCCGGACTGGTCAAGGTGCAGCTTACTGCGGCCAAGCATCTCGCCCTCGACACCAAACTCAGCGTGCAGGGTCGCGAAACCGTAGTGCATTTCGTGAACACCGGGGTGCCGCACGCGGTGATTCTGGTGGAAAAGGCCGACGAGGTGGATGTCGCGGGCATCGGCCGTGCGGTGCGCTTCCACGAGCATTTTGCGCCCGCAGGGACCAACGTGAACTTCGTAGAGGTGGCGGACAAGTCCCGCACCCTCATGCGCACCTACGAGCGCGGCGTGGAGGCGGAAACCTACGCCTGCGGCACGGGCGCCTGCGCCGTGCATGTGGTTCTCCAGGCCCTGGGTCTGGCCGGGGACGAACTTGCCAACACCACCACCGGCGGCGAGGTGCTGACCACCAGCCTTGAAGGGGGCCGCGTATTCCTCAAGGGTGCTGCGGAACTCACCTTCACCGGCGAGATCAACGCCCCCGCCTTGGGCCTGCCCCTGCCATAGCGCAGCAAGCATCCAAGCATCCCCACGGCCCCGTCTGCGCCTTATTCTCCAGCGCGCGGCGGGGCTATTTGCTTCCGCAGAAGCGATCGTCGCAGGCTTTGCCCAGGGCGGCCTGGGTTTCCTCCAGCACGGCGTCCAGCCGCGCCACAGCCTGGGACAATTCGCCAAAGGGGTCTGATCCAAACCCGTCCGTCTTCGCCTGGCAGGCCGCGGCCAGCCCCTCCAAAACGCGTGCGGCCTGGCTGGCGGCAAAGGCTCCCACGCTGGCGCTGGTGCTCTTCAAAGAATGGGCGGCCAGGTGCAGGGCCGGAACATCGACCCGCGCCAAGGCCGCGGCCAGGGTCCGCCGCCTGTCCGGCAGATCGGCCAGATAGAGCCCCAGCACGTCTTTCAGCAGGGCCTCCTCCCCCCCCAGCATGTCCGACGCCAGATCCAGATCCACCAGCTTCTGGCCAGGCGCAGAAGACGCCAGCCGTTGGTCAGCGTGAGGCGGCAGCGGCAACCCACCCAGAGTGTCGGCAAGGGTCTTGAAGCTCACCGGCTTGGGCAGAAACCCGTCCATGCCTGCGGCCTCGCACTCCTTGCGGAAGCTGCTCAGGGCGTGGGCTGTCATGGCCAGCACGGTTACATTGCGATTGCGCTCGCCTGCCTGCCCCTGGCGCAGCAACCGCGTGGCGGTGAGCCCGTCCATGCCCGGCATCTCCACGTCCATGAGCACCAGGTCGAAGTCCTCCTGGGCCAGCAGATCCAATGCGGCGCGGCCGTTGCCAGCGTGACGCACAGTATGCCCAAGCCGCGCGAGAAAGCTCTGGGCGATGATGACATTGGCGGGGGTGTCCTCGGCCAGGAGGACGGTAAGATGTCGGGACAGCGTGTGCTCGTCGCCGGCATGCGCAGCGTCGAACTGCGTGGGCGCGGCTGGGGCAGTGGCGGACGGTGCGGTTTCGACCGGCTTGCCGGGCTTACGTTCAGGAGCTTGGCTGTCGGAACCTTCCGGCAGGCGGAAGGGCAGGCGAACAAAAAAGCTGCTGCCCTGGCCCGGCGCGCTGGCCAGCCAGATGACCCCGCCCATGCTTTGCGCCAACTGGCGGCAAATGGCCAACCCCAGCCCCGTGCCGCCGTAATGCCGCGAGGTGGAGCTGTCGGCCTGGGTGAAATTCTCGAACACATGGCCCTGGGCCTCCGGCGCGATGCCGATGCCCGTGTCACGCACGGAGAAGAGCAGTTGGACGCAGCTGTCCGGACCGGACTCCACTGTCTCCACGGCCACATCCACCCCGCCCGCGTGGGTGAACTTGAGCGCATTGGCCACCAGGTTGGACAATATCTGGCCCAGGCGCGTCGGGTCGCCCAGCAGATTCACGGGCACGCCCTCCCCGATTCGGACCTCCAGGCGCAGCCCCTTGGCCGCAGCCGCCAAGCTGGGGTGCTCCAACACGTCGCGCAGCACATCGGGCAGGCGGAAGGGAATCTGCTCCAGCGTCAGGCCCCCGGCCTCCACGCGGGAGAGGTCAAGCAAATCGTTCAGCAGGCTCAAGAGCACCCGGCCCGACTGCCCCAGGGACTCCAGACAATGCTTGCGCTCCTCCTCCGTGGCCGCCATGCCCGCCAATTCCGAAAATCCTAGAATGGCGTTCAGCGGAGTGCGGATTTCATGGCTCATGCGAGCCAGAAAGTCGCTTTTAGCGCGGCTGGCGTTCTCGGCGACCTCCTTGGCGGCCATCACTTCGCGCTCCAGGCGCACGCGCTCGGTGATGTCCGTGCCGATGACGCAGATCTTGTCCGGCGCGCCGGTGGCGTCCAGCAAGGGGAACGTGCTGGTAAGCAGGGTCACGCTGCGGCCATCGGCCAAGGGCAGGTCGGCCACCCTGGTCACCGGCTGACCGCTGTCCAAAATCCGTTGGTCGTCTTGCATAATCATTTCGGCCATGTCCGGCGGATAGACCTCTGACACCGCGCGCCCGACCACGTCTCGGGCCAGCAGCCCCAAATCTGAAATGCGGCGGCTTGCCACCAGGAACCGGCTTTCGCGGTCGCGGATGGCGATGTACAGGGGCGCGTTGTCCAACAGGCCCTGCAGGTGCCCGCTGGTGATGCGCAACTCCTCCTGGGCCTGCTTGATGGCCGTGATGTCCGTCGACGTCTCAAGCCGCGCCATGCGGCCATCCACCCAGCGCAGGGCCTGCACCCGCACCAGACTCCAGGATCCGTTGCCGGGGTCATGCAGCTCGCGGGTAAATACCCCTGCGGGCTCGCCACGCTCGTTCAAGAGCCCCTGTCGCGGGCACAACCCGCACCTGTCGCGCCCGCCGTGCATGGCTTCCCAGCAGGGGTGCCCGACCAGATCCATGCCGACGCGCGCGTGGGCCGCCCGGTTGGCGTACAGAATAACATCCGTCTCGGCGTCGGCCACAAAGAGCACGTCGGCCTGATTGTCCAGCACACGCAGAAAGCGCTCATTGGCCTGGGCCAACTCCAGTTGGGCGCGCTTGCGTTCCGTCACGTCCGTGGCGAAGCCCTGGAACCCGATAACTCTGCCCGCGTCGTCGCGCAGGGCCAGGGCCGAAAGGGCCGCCCAGAAGGTGGTCCCGTTGCGGCGGTAAGCCTCAAACTCCAGGTCGCGCACACGCCCGTCGCGCGCCATAACCGTGAGCGCCGCCTGACGAACAGCAGGATCGACGTAAACCTGCCGCCCGATGTCAGTTATCTCGGCCTGCAACTGCTCCAGGCTATCGTAGCCGAACATGCGCAGCATGGCCGGATTGGCCTCCAAAAATCGCCCGGCCACGGTGGACACGAAGAAGCCCTCCACCGAATTCTCCAGAATCAGCCGCACCTTCTGCTCGGCCTGGCGCATGGCCTGGGTGGAGGCCGCCAGCGAAGCGGCCATCCGGTCCACTCCATTGGCCAGCAATCCCAGTTCGCCCCCGGCCTGGCTGTTGATGCGATGGGATAAATCGCCCTCGCCGAGCCTGCGCGTGGCGTCGAGGATCTCTCGGGCAGGGGCAATGATGCTCTTGCGAGCAAGCCATGAGGCCCCCAGCAGGCTGATGACCGCCGCGAGGCTTAAGCCCGCGAAGCTGCGCCTGGCGTTATCCGTTGCGGGCTGGAGAGCCTCCGCCTCCGGTATGCCCACGCGCACGTAAAGTTCTCGGCCCGGCGTGCTTGTCAACTTGCTGTAGGAAAAAATGCGCCGAACTCCGTCCTGGCCCGTATGCTCCTGGACGCTCTCGCCCTGGGTCACGCGGATCATGCTGGCAGCAACATCGGCATTAGGAGCATACTTTGCGTCGTCTTTCAAAGAATGTGGGTAGCTGGCACGCACCGCCCCATTGCGGTCCAGAATCTCCGCCATTCCGCCAACCGGCAGGCCAATGCTGCCCGCAAGGCTCTCAAACCAGCCGTAGCCGAAGGTCAGATTCAACACACCGGACAGTCGGCCCTGGTCGTCCTGCACGGGGCAGCCAAGCACCACCACCGACAGGTTGGTCAGCTGGCCTATCACGTGTTCGCCCTGAGAGCACGACTGCGTGCCCACCACGTCGCGAAACCATGGCCGGTCAACCACATTGGCGATGGGGAGGTCGGGCCAGGATGTGGCGACCACGTCGCCCTTGATGTCGTAAAGAGTGCAGGCCGTGTAGCCGGGAGAATTGCGGATGACGTCACGCAGGACTGGTGCAAGGCCGGACTTGTCCTGGGCCTGCGCCTGCGGCAGATGGGAAAGACCCGCCAAAAGCTGTCTGGCGCCGGTGAAGGCCTCGCGGCCCTGGCCGGCCAGGATCTCCGCCATATGATGCACGTGCTGGGTGGCCTGCCAGCGCAGGTGCTCGCGCAGTTCGGCGTTCTGCACAACGGAAACGACCACCGCAGGCGCCAGAGCCAGCAAAATGACCAGAACCAGGCGAAAGGCAAGGTTTTGAGGTAGTTTAAGCTTCATGATCCCCCGAGACAGACAGCACAATGCAGCCCGCCGCCAAAGGCTACCAGCATCGCCCAGGAGGCACAATGGCCGCAGCATCGGATTTTTTCGCTCCGGGCCCTCGTTGTGCGCAGCCATGCCCACCTGCACGGCCTGGACCCGCGCGCTGGCGCGTGTTATCTTCCCTCCGCCCAAATCAAGTTGTTTCCTGCGAACCACGCACGCACAACCACGAACCAGGACGCCCATGAGCAACAACGCGGACAGCCAGCCACAGGGCCTGCCAGAGGCCGAGCACCACCGCTACGGACGCATCCTGTTGGCCGTGACCATTGCCGGGCTGCTGTTCCTAGCCGGACAAACCGCGCGCTGGTGGCAAGAGCACCGCCACGCCCAGCGCCTGCGGGAGGCTGTGCATCAGGTCTATCAGCGCGCCCTGGCGGCCGACCCAGGGCGCTCGCCATACGGGCGTCTGCAGTTCGAACTCGGCAAACTCAAGGCCCAGTCGGCCCAGCGCCTGGACATGGTGGAGCTGCTGGCCGCACTTTCCCGCCGCGCTCCCGCTGGCGTGCGCATCACCTCCATCACCATGGCCACTGCCAGCGGCATGGTTTCCGGCCTGGCCGCCACCCCCGAGGACTTGCGGCGCTATCAGGCCGCCCTGGCTGCAGAAGCCTATTTCACTCTTTCCGTTCGCAAGGTCGAAACCTATGCCAGCCCCCTGCGCTTCGAACTGGACGTGAAAGCGCGCGACCGCTCCGCGCCGCCCCGAGGAGACGACCAGTGAGCTGGCTCAACGGCCCCTGGCGCATTGTCGCCCGGCTGACGCACCTGACAGCTCCGGCTCAGCGCAGGCTGTGGCGCATGCTTATCCTGGCCTGGGCCACGCTGCTCCTGGGAGCCTGGGCCGCGCTTTCGGCCTTCACCCGGGTTGAGGAAAAAGCCGCCGAAGACGCCGGGCAGACGTATGTCAGCGTCGCGCCCCTGGCGGCGGAGGTAATGGACCTACGCCAGCGCCGAGGCCAGTTGGAGGCCCAACCGCCACTGCTGGCCGCAGAGCAGGTCGCCCGCAACTCGGGCATCGGGCCGGACAGATTGCGCATTCAGCTCACCGCCGGGGCCACCTCCGAGGCCGGCCAGACCCTTACCCTGCGCGCCCAGGCCCTCACCCTCCGGGAACTGGTGGGCGTGCTGCGCGACCTCAAGGTGGAGGCGGGCCTGACTACGCTCTCCGCCCACATGGCGCCCGCGCCGGGCAATGACAACCGCATGGACCTGGACCTGGTCCTTTCCCGATAGGGGCGCGCATGGAAACGCAAACAGACACCCGGACAAGCGCCCTGGCGAACGGGCGGAACGCCGCGCCAGGGGTTCAGCCCCCAGCCGCGCCGCTGCGGCTCGGCTTTGCGGGCATGGGCAGCGCAGGCGTATTCGCCCTGCTCGCAGGCCTTTTGGCGGGGATTGTGCTCTACCTGCCCTGGGACACGGTGTGGAACCACGCCCTCAAACGCATTGCAGCCAACAAGAGCCCGGTGCGCATCGTCTGGCAGAGTCTGGACCGGGCCACGCCGCTGGGCTTCCGCATCAACGGCCTTACAGTTGAGGCGCCTGGCTGGTCCGTATCGCCACGCGTGCAGTGGCTGGACGTGCGGCTGGGCGTAAGCCCGCTTTTGACCCTGCGCGCCGACACCGGAGGCCGCGTCCTGCGCCTGGTGTTTCTGGACACCGGAGACTTTGACGTTGAGGGCGCAGCCAACCTGGCCTGCCTGGGCCGCCGCGACATCCTGGGCAGCGTGGACCTTCGGGGCCAGGGCCGCTTCCTGCGGGGCAAGGACGAACTGGAAAAAGGTTTCATAGATCTTCGCGGCAAGGCCCTTCAATTGCCGGGCGGCCTGTGGCTGGGCGATGCGGCCCTGTCGCTCGAATATAAGGACAGCGCACTGCGCATCCGCAGTTTTTCCCTGCGCGAGCCAGTACAGGTGCGGGCAGAGGGCACCGCAGCGGTGCGTCCGGGCGCGCTTCTCTCCTCGCCCTACACCGTGGCTGGCGAAATTCTGCGTGGCCGCGACTCGCTGACCTTCACCTCCCAAGGCGTGCTGGGCGATTTCCTGGGCGATACGGCCCTGCCGGAGTGATTTGCCCTTCGGCGCGAAAACGGCTAGAGCCCTTCACTTGCCGGGGCGCGGCAGCGCGCGCCTCCGGGCCACCCCCCAACGGCGAGGCAGGCAGCAGGGCATGAAGCCATTTTTCTCCAGGTACACGGAACTCGGCGAGTTCCTGGATGACCGGCCGGACCTCCGGGCGGACTGGAAGCGCCTCGCCCTGCTGGCCGCCCTGGGCTACTGCCTCACCCTGGCCGTGCGCCTGCTGGAGGCCCCCAACTGGAGCGCTCCGGCGCTCATGGCCGGAGGCGAACGCATCCTCGCCACCCACGACTCCTATTGCTGGCTGGCTGGCGCCAAGGGCGTCAACGAATATGCCTCCTTCGGCATGGCCGGGTTGGCGCGCCTTTTGTCCGGCCTCACCGGCGCGCCCCTGTGGGCTGTGGCCTTCTGGGCTCCGCCCTTCCTGGGCAGCCTTACTGCCGTGGCCACCGCCCTTTGGGCCTGGCAGCTCGCCGGCCGCCGCGCAGCCATCTTGCCCGCGCTCATCGGCGGCCTCTCTCCCGCCTTCTACTACCGCTCGCGCCTGGGCTATTACGACTCCGACGTTTTCACCCTTCTCATGCCCCTGCTGCTGGGACTCTTTCTCGCCGCCATCATCGCGCCCTGCTGCACCCGCTCCTGGAGCATGAGCCAGGCAGAGCGCGAGGAGCTCGCCGAGCCAAGCGCCTGGCTACCCTGGCTGGCGCTTGGCTTCGGGCTCGTGGCGCGCATGGCCCACTTCGCCCACGACGACGTCCACCCTCTGGGCATCGGCCTGTACTGGCTGGCCTTGGGCCTGTCCTTGGTCACGGCCCTTCCCGGCAAACGCCCCCTGGCCCTGCGCCTGCTGGTGGTCTACGGCTTGGCCGCGTATGCCGGGCCGCGTCATTTCGGCATGGAGATATTCCAGCCGGGGTTAGGCGACATCGCGGGCGTCCTGGCAGCGTCAGGAGCCGCGTGGCTCTGCTGGAAGCGTCCGGCCCGCCTCGCGCACTGGCTCGACAAGCCCTGGCCTTGGCTGGCAATCCTCGCCGTCATGATCCTGGCCTGCGGCCTGCTGCTGCCCCTGGGCCCCTTCTGGGCAAAAGCCCTCAGCTATTTCAAGCCGATGACCGATGCCGGACTGTCCCACCTGCCCTCTGGCGAGTCAGCCCCAAGCTACCCCGGCATCACCCAGAGCATCCGCGAGGCCAAGAACGTGGCCGACTTCGGCCTGTTCTTCGCCGGGGTGTCGTTCTCGGTGCTGGGTGGAGCGGCCGGGCTGTTGGGCATAGCGGCGCTGCTGGCCCTGCGCCCGGCCTTTGTGCTGCTCTTGCCCATCACCGTGCTGGCCTTTGCCAGCCTGAAGCTGGGCGCACGCTTCGCCATGTTCGGGGGGCCGGTGTTCGCCCTGGGCCTGGGCATCGGCTTCTACTGGCTGTGCAAGGCCCTGGCGCACCGCTTCGGCCTGGGCCTGCGGTTCATGGCCTGGACGCAGGCAGCCGCAGGCGCGCTCATTCTGCTGTTGTTCTATGCGCCGCGCTCCGCCGAAACCCGTCCCTCGCCCGTCCTTGCGCCACCTCATGCCCTGGCGCTCATGGGCCTGCGGCAGAACGCACCTGAGGACGCCGAAATCTGGACCTGGTGGGACTTCGGCTACGCCACCCAGTACTACGCCGAACGCCGCACCCCCACAGACGGCGGCAGGCACGCCGGACGCGACATCTTCGCCACAGCCCTGGCGCTCTCCACGGATAGTTACCGCCAGGCCGCCCAAATCATTCGCCTCTCGGCCAGCCAAGGCATTGGGCAGGAAGGCGGCCCGGCCAAACGCTGGGACACCATGTCCGCCCTGGCCGTGCAGCAGGAATTGCAAGACTTGCGCGACCGCGACATGAACCTGCCCGACACAAGGCCGCAACTGCTCACAGTATGCTGGGAAAACGTGCCGCTGCTCCACTGGATCAGCTTCTACGGCTCCTGGGATGTCGTGACGGGCGCAGGCCGACATGCAGGGGTCATGCAGCTCGCCGAAGCCATGGACGTGGACAAACTGCGCGGAGAGCTCAGCGTCAAAAGCAAAAAGAAGCCCCTGCCCCTTGGCAGCGCGGAGGTGCTTGGGGCAAAGGGCCTGGAGCGCATTCAGATCAAAGAAAACCCGGGAGCCTCGCACCTCCTGATCAACGAAATTTCCAGGCAGGCCATGCTGCTCGACGACGTGGCCTACAACAGCATGGCCGTGCAGCTGCTCATCGGAGACCCGAACCGACCGGAGCAGTCGCGTTATTTCAAACTTCTGCACGAGGGCTTCCCCCTGGTGCGCATCTACGAAGTCCTGCCCGGGCCGGAGAATCCCGAGAAGCAGGCAAAGGCAGCAAAACCATGAGCATTCCCTTCATCGACCTCAAAACTCAGTATTCCCGCGTGGCCGGAAACGTTGAGCAAGGCCTGCGCGCCGTGCTCGAATCCGGCGCGTTCATCAACGGCCCGGACGTGGTCCGCCTGGAGAAGCGCCTGGCCGAGTATTGCGGCACGCGCTACGCCGTGGGCTGCGCCTCCGGCACGGACGCCCTGATGATGGCGCTGATGGCCCTTGGGGTGGGTCCGGGGGACGCGGTGTTCTGCCCGCCCTTCACCTTCATGGCCACCGCCGAAGTTGTGGCGCTCCTGGGCGCGACCCCGGTGTTCGTGGACATCGACTCCAAGACCTACAACATCGATCCGGCCCAGCTGGAAACGGCCATCCGCGCCGTTGAGGCCGACGATGCGAAACTGTATCCGCTGCCCAAGCACGCCGGCAAGCTTACGCCCAAGGCGGTCATCCCGGTGGATCTCTTCGGCCTCTTGGCCGATTATCCGGAACTCCTCAGCGTCGCCGCCAAGCACGGTCTGTACGTCATCGAGGACGCAGCCCAGGCCTTCGGCGCCACCATGGAGCTGGGCGGAACCACCCGCCGGGCGTGCTCCTTCGGCCAGATCGCCTGCACGTCCTTCTTCCCGGCCAAACCGCTGGGCTGCTACGGCGACGGCGGCATGTGCTTCACTGATGACGAGAAGCTTCTGGAGCTGCTGCAGTCCGTGCGCGTTCACGGCCAGGGGACTGACAAATATCAGAACGTGCGCTTGGGCATCACCGGCCGCCTGGACACCATGCAGGCCGCCATCCTGATGGCCAAGATGGACATCTTTGAAGACGAGGTGCTGCTGCGCCAGGGCGTGGCCGCGCGCTACGCTGAGCTCCTGGCCGCAATCCCCGGCCTGACCCTGCCCAGCGCGCCCGCGGGGCACCTCTCAGTGTACGCCCAGTACAGCATCCAGGCCGAGTCCACCGCGCACCGCACGCAGTTGCTGGAAAAGCTGGCCAAGGCCGGTGTGCCCACCAGCATCTACTACCCGGTGCCCCTGCACCTGCAGCCCGCCTATGCCAACCTGGCCTATGCCGTCGGCGCCATGCCCGTGAGCGAGGCCGTGGCCGGACGCATCTTCAGCATCCCCATGCACCCCTACCTCACCGCCGAGGTCCAGGCGGAAATCGCCAAGGGCCTGGCGGGGTAAGGCGGAAGCCATGCGGATCATCTGGCGCACGCTGCCCAGGCTGGCCCTCCCGGCCGCCATAGGCCTGGGGCTGGCCTACCTTGGCACGGGTTTTTTGCCCAGGCCAGAGGCCGCCCTGCGTCCGCCGGAGGAACTGCGCGCAATGGGCCAGGGCCTCGCCGAGGAATCGCCCGTGCGCGCCATCCTGGAGCGCAACGTGCTGCACCTGGAAAGCCCGGCCTTCAAGCCCCCAGACAGCCCTCTGGCCCCGCCCGCGGAGCCTGCGGCGGCGGCGGCAGCCCTGACCCGGCCTCTCCAGGCCGAAACGCAGCAGAACCAGACCGAGGCGGCTTTTGCCCCTCTGGAATTCGTGCTGCTGCCCAATGCAGGCAGAAACAAGAAGCCGTCCGTTCTTTCCGGCGGCCCCCATGTGCAGGGGCTGGTGGTTGCGCCGACAAACGGCACCGGCGCAGCAGGCGTCGAAGGCTTCCGCCTTGTGGGCGTTGTGGCCGGGGGAGCAAGGCCAACGGCCATGCTGCAGGTGGACGGCGCTGCGGTCACCCTGCGCCCGGGCGATCAGGCCAAGGGCTGGACACTGCAATCCGTCGAGGCCGAGCGCGTGACCCTGCGCAAGGGCCATGACCTGCGCGTGCTGCCCCTGGCCGGGACAAAGCAGTAACCCCAAGCCCTAAACATCGGACGCAGACGGACGATGAAGCCCTGTGCGGCAAGCCCCATGCGGAGCTCCGCCAGCGCCGTCAACACTTCAAGACCGCCAAGACTCAAGGAGCCGCCATGCCCCGCGTCAGCATCGTGATCCCCAACTTCAACCAGCACAAATACCTGCCCGCCTGCGTGGACCACTGCTGGTTCCAAACCCACGCTGACCTGGAGCTGATCATCGTGGACGGCGGCAGCAACGACGGCACCAAGGACTACCTGCGCCAGCTGCCCGAGGAGCTGAACCTGCGCGAGAGCAACCCCATTCTGCGCATGGACGAGGCCGGAAAGGTCATCCACAAGCATTGCCGCAGCTTCCGCGAGGACACCCACGCCACGCACCCGGAACGCACCCTTAAAATCATCGCCAGCGAGACCGACCTGGGCCGCACCGGCACCTATAATGCCGGGTTCTCCCTGGTGACGGGCGAGTACTGCACCTACATCGTGGGCGACGACCTGCCGCACCCGCACATGATCGAAGAGCTGGCCGCCACCCTGGACAAAACCGGCGCGGACCTGGCGTACTCGGACTTCAGCATCATCAGCGACGACGACCGCATCATGCGTCTGGTGCGCAAGCCGGACTACGACTTCAAGGCCTGCTTCGCCGACTGGTTCCACATCGGGGTTTCCACCCTGCACCGGGCCAGCTGGCTGAAGAAGACCGGCCTCATGGACGAGACGTACCAGTTCGCCAACGATTACGCGCACTATCTGCGCATGGCCATGCACGGCGCTCGCTTCGTGCATGTGCCGCGCGTGCTCTATTCCGTGCGTTTCCACGGGGCCATGACCCAGCACGACGAGTCGCAGCGGCTGGCGCTTCTGGCGCGGGAGTTCCTGGCCCAGGGCGGGGTCGAGGGCGGGGCGAAGCCGCTGATGTAGCAATTTCGCGGGCGCTTCGCAGGCCCCTCCGGTACCGGCAAAGGCCGGGGCAGGTTTCGAGCCTGCTCCGGCCTTTGCCGTTGTGTGGGGATGGTTGGCGCTAGCGCCGGAAACGGTTGCGCACGGCCAAGGCGAAAAGAGTGAATTGCACGGCAATAAGGAACTGCCAGAACCCGCGCCCCACCTTCAGCCAGCCCTCGCCGGGTATGTCCTTGGCAAAGGGGATGGTGGCCATGGTGGCGTTGGCGGCGCTAGCCAACGGAAGGACAGCATTCCAGTTCCAGCTTGGTGTCCAAGCGTTGGCGAAAAATGACAGCGCCACAAGGGCCAGCAGCCACACCCCGGCGCGAACGGCGCGTTCGCCGAAGCCGGAGGTGGCCCAGTAGATGCCTGTGAGTGTAAGCTTGGGCCAATGCGGGCGATGCCAGAGTAGCTTGAACCACGCCTTTGCGCGGTCGCGCCATTTGGCGTCACGGTCTTCGACGACTTCAATAAGCTTATTACTGCGGTCATTGTCGAATAGCTGCTTGAGCTCCATCAGCTTTTCGCGGAAGTGCCAACGGGAGACTTGAGGTTGGTCGTGCGATTCAGCAGCCTTTTGCTTCATGGCACGGTAGAGTTCTTCTAGCTGTAAATCACTTATCTTTTCATCTTGTTCATATCCAAAACGATCTGGCCATGGTTCACACTCGCAAAATGAGAAAGATTTCACTTCACTACTTGAGTAAATAACATTTGATAAATCTTTTGTCGTAAGCCTCTGCATTCTGATGATGTTGTCATCGGCTCTCGTCGCGTGAAAAAGTACGTTCCCTCCAAATACCGATTTGAAAAACCACACAGGGGCTTCGAATTCAGAAGCGATAAACATTGCGCCTGATTCAAAAGTTGTATCGGAAAAATGAGCTTTTCCATTGAACTTCACAGTATGAAAATCAGGTGCAGATATAAACCTTGCACCTGAAAAGTCTGCATTCTCTTGAAATGTTGAATTGCTTAAGAGCAATGAACGGATTGTCAGCCCACGAAAAAGCGCTTTCCCTGAAAAGACAGAGTGTTGTATGTTTAGTGGTTTAAGTTCATTTCCTGGAAAAGCTTTAGAAAAATCAATGTCGCCAGGGAAAATTATTCCAGGTAAAATGCATAATGGCTCTTGCCCACGTGCGTGGCACTCCTTGACTTTCGCGAAAAACCGTTGATTGAATTCAGCTACACTAACTGGATTTCCGTTCGCGTCGAGTTTTTTGTCTCGCGGCGCGTGAAATAGACAATAACGCTTTCCGTCGACAGAAAATTTGTGGATTGGTAGCGGTGGTGTCTCTCTCCACTCATGCTTAATGCATCCTTCGCACTTAACTAAAGCTTCCATACTCCCCTCCCTTCCCAACCTCACCGTATCCACTACCAAATATGCCCCGCCCAGCATAGGGCCAAAACCAGGGGCAGACCCGCCCCCTTCCAAACCGTGGATCTTTGGCGTAGAACCTTCTGCGTATGGTTCATCTCGATCACATTAATTGCATATTGGGCGGGGCGCATGCCCTGACAGACGTTTCGCTCCACGTGGAGCGCGGCGAGTTCGTGTTTTTGACCGGCCCTTCCGGCGCTGGCAAAACCACGCTTCTGCGCGTGCTCTACGGCGACCTCAAGCCCAAGAACGGCGCGGCCACCGTTGCCGGCGTGGACCTCATGCGCCTCAAGTCATCCGGCCTGCCCGCCCTGCGCCGCAAGGTGGCCGTCGTGTTCCAGGACTTCAAGGTCCTGCCCGAGCGCACGGTTTTCGAGAACATCTCCATCGCCCTTGAGGTGCGCGGCGTGCCCACAGCCAGCATCGACCGCCGCGTGCGCGCAGTCATCCGGGCCCTCGACCTGGAGGAACGCTCCTACGCGCCCTGCCGCGAGCTTTCCGGCGGCGAGCAGCAGCGCGTGGCCATTGCGCGCAGCATGGTGGTCAACCCGGAACTGATTTTGGCCGACGAGCCCACAGGCAACCTGGACTCCGACCTCTCGCGCCATCTCATCGAATTGTTCAAGCAATTCAACACCTACGGCACAACAGTCATCATGGCCACGCACAACCGCGACGTGCTTTCCTGGGCGCCAGAGGCCCGGCAGGTGCACATTGTGCGCGGGCAGGTGACCTTGCCCACGGCTGAGGTTTTGAGCGGCGCCGAAAGCGTGGCGGCGCGGAGGGGCGCATGAGCACCAGCAAACTGATGCTGCGCGGTGTGGCCGACATGGTCCGCCACCCCCTGCCGCAGCTTTTGACCCTGGTCACCGTGTGCATGGTGGCGCTTCTTGCGGGCACCGGCCTGCTGATTCTGCACAACGTGCAGGCCGAGGTGCTGAAAACCCAGGCCCAGGCGCGTTTCCAGGTCTACTGGAGCGCCAGCTCCAACATGACCGAGGTGGAAGGCCAGTGGGCCGACCTGAAGCGCGTGCCCGGCGTGGCGGAGGTCTCCACCTTCACCCCGCGCGCGGCCATGGCCGAGCTTATGCGCGGGCTTTCCGCCGCAACGCCCGCCCCGGTCGCCCCCCCAGCCGACAATGCCAGCATGGCCAACGCCACCGCCTCGAACCCCAATGATTTTTCCTGGCTGGAAGGCGAGAACATCCTGCCGCCCACGGCCCTGGTCAGCTTCGACATCCCCGCTGGCGAGGCCCCGGAGCCCTGGATGGGCCGCATGTACGCGCGCCTGCGCGGCCTGGCCGGGGTGGAGAAGGTTACCTACAACGCCACGCAGCTCAATCTCGCCACGGGCTGGATCGCGCTCATCCAGCACGCCGCTTGGCCTGCGCTTGGTTTCTTCGCCCTGGTGGTGGGCCTTGTGGTTGGCAACACGCTCAAGCTCATGATGCTGGCGCGCAAGGACGAGGTGGAGATCTTGTCCCTGGTGGGCGCACGGCCCTGGTTCATCCGCGCTCCGCTGTTCGCCAACGGCGTGGTGCAAGGCTTCGCAGGCGGCGTGCTCTCGCTCTTCTGCCTCAAGTTTCTGCAATCCTGGCTTAAAAGCGTCCTCGACGTTCCTCCGCTGTTCCTGAAGGTCCAGTTCCTCCCCGCGTGGCAATGCCTCGCCCTTGTGCTGGCCACCACCTGCGTGGCTGGTCTGGCCGCCTTCATCGCCGCCCGGAAGTAACCCCCCGAAAATTTTCGCCGACCAAAACAGGAGAGAGCCCATGCCCGCCAGCAAAAAAATGACCGCCCGCAGCTCCAAGATGACCGGCGGCCTGGAAAAGGCCCCCCACCGTTCGCTTCTGGCCGCACTCGGCCTGACCCGCGAGGAGATGCGCCGCCCGCTCATCGGCATCGCCAACTCGGCCAACGAGATCATCCCCGGCCATATCCACCTGGACAAGATCGTGCAGGCGGTGAAGGACGGCGTGCGCATGGCTGGCGGCACCCCCATGGAGTTCCCCACCATCGGCGTCTGCGACGGGCTGGCCATGAACCACGAGGGCATGCATTTCTCCCTGCCCAGCCGCGAGCTCATCGCCGACTCCATCGAGATCATGGCCTCGGGCCACCCCTTCGACGCCCTGGTGCTGGTGCCCAACTGCGACAAGGTGGTGCCCGGCATGCTCATGGCCGCGCTTCGGCTCAACATCCCCACCATCGTCATTTCCGGCGGGCCGATGATGGCCGGAGAGCTGCGCGGCAAGCGGGTCGACCTCATCAACGTGTTCGAGGCCGTGGGCAAGGTGAAGCTGGGCAAGATGGAGCAGTCCGAACTGGACGAGCTTGAGGAATGCGCCTGCCCGGGCTGCGGCTCGTGCGCGGGCATGTTCACCGCCAACTCCATGAACTGCCTGTCCGAGACCATCGGCATGGCCCTGCCCGGCAACGGCACCATCCCGGCGGTCATGGCCGCTCGCATCCGCCTGGCCAAGCAGGCCGGCATGCAGATCATGGAGCTTTTGAAGCGCGGCATCCGCCCGCGAGACATCGTGACGGAGAAGAGCGTGAAGAACGCCGTGCGCCTGGACATGGCCCTGGGCTGCTCCACCAATACAGTGCTGCACCTGCCCGCAATCTTCCGCGAGGCCGGGCTCGACCTCACTCTGGCCATCTTCGACGAGGTGAGCCGCAGCACCCCGAATCTTTGCCGCCTTTCCCCTGCCGGACCGGACTACATCCAGGACCTGCATGCGGCGGGCGGCATTCCCGGCGTCATGGCCGAACTGAACAAGGCCGGGCTCATCGAGACCGGAGCCCTCACCTGCACGGGCAAAACCGTGGGCGAGAATCTGGCCGACCTCAAGGCCGGCGTGCGCGACCACGAGGTGGTGCGACCCATCGACGCGCCCTTTTCCAAAGAAGGCGGCATCGCCGTGCTGTACGGCAACCTGGCGCCCATGGGCGCAGTTGTGAAGCAGAGCGCCGTCGTGCCCGAGATGATGCGCCGCAAGGCCAAGGCCCGGCCCTACGACTCCGAGGAGGAGGCCGTGGCGGCCATCCTGGCCGGAGACATCAAGCCCGGCGACGCGGTGGTCATCCGCTACGAAGGCCCCAAGGGCGGCCCCGGCATGCGCGAAATGCTCACCCCCACCAGCACCATCATGGGCATGGGCCTCGGCGAGTCCGTAGCCCTCATCACTGATGGCCGCTTCTCCGGCGGCTCGCGCGGGGCGGCCATCGGCCACGTCTCGCCCGAGGCGGCCAGCGGCGGGCTCATCGGCCTGGTGCAGGACGGCGACATCATCGAGATCGACATCCCGGACCGCAAGCTGAACCTGCTGGTGGACGAGGCCGAGCTGGCCGACCGCAAGGCCAAGCACCGGCCCAAGCGCAAAACCATCAAGTCGCCCTTCCTGAAGCGCTATGTGAAGCATGTGACCAGCGCGGCCCAGGGCGCCGTGCTGGAGTAACGGCACAAGCCCGCGCACACCCGCCAGAAATTAAACGGCCCGCCCTCCCGACACAGGAAGGCGGGCCGTTTGTACATGGCGCAGCATAGATTTCAGGCGCAAGAATACCGCGCCCGGACGGGCGCAGGAAGATAGTCGGCTCTATGGGTAGAGGAGAGTTGGGCGCGGACGCCTGAAATCAGCGCCGGGGCTAAGCCCGAACTGGGGGGATGCAGACGGCTCTAGCTGCGGGGCGTGAAAACGTACTTCCCGACCTGGCCGGGGAACACGTGGTCATGCTCAACCTCGTTGAATGCGATATCATCAGGAACGCCACCGGGCCATGCCGGGCAGTCACCTTGCGCGTCAAAATGCCTGCATTCGTTGCACTTCGGAAGGACAAGCTCTTTTAGGGCCTCTTCAGGAGTGATTATTTCCATCACTTTTCCCTCAACGAAATATGGAGTGTCTCACCGTCTCGCCTCGATGACTGCACTATATACCGGGAGCGCCTGTCAAACAAGACCTCCCGCTCAGTATTCGACTTCGGCGTCGTGGCGCTGGCTGAATAATCACTGAGGTATCTCCCGCGTTTCGACTCGATGCTGTAGAGCACGCGAGGTCCATCACCCGCGTAGTGCCGTGCGACTTCACGGCTTGTTGACGTTGAAGTGAATGCAGGGAATCCTTCAGTTCGAGAATTGTTGAGTCTCTCCGCTATGTCGCTCACCTCGGCCTCGCTCTTCAGCCCCACCCCGCGGTACACGGTGCCCTGGTAGGCAGGCAGCTTCTTCAGCGCTGCGGAAAGGTCGGAGACCAGCACGCGTTGCTCTGCGGTCAGGCCGTCCTTGTTGCGCAGCCCACGGTTGAGGTCGCGGAAGGCATCGCCCGTATAAGCGGAGAGCGCGGCCTTGCTTTTCCAGGCCCGCCCGTCTACGAAAATGCCAGTGGAGGCACCTATGCGATTCACAGGCATCAATCACCTGGCCCTGGCCACAGGCGACATGGACGCCACCATCCGCTACTGGCGCGATCTGCTGGGCCTGCGCCTGGTGGCGGGCCTGGGCCACCCAGGCTACAGGCACTATTTTTTCGAGCTCACCGAGCGCGACATGATCGCCTTTTTCGAGTGGCCGGGCGTGCAGCCAGGCCCGGACAAGGACCACGGCGCGCCCGTGCGCGGCCCCTTCACCTTTGACCACATATCCCTTGGCATTGAGGACGAGGACGAGCTGTGGGAGCTGCGCGACCGCCTGGACGCGGCGGGGTTCTGGGTCTCGGAGATTGTGGACCATGGGTTCATCCGCTCTCTCTATTCCTTTGATCCAAACAACATCGCCGTGGAATTCAGCGTGCCCGTTTCCGGGGTGGATCTGCGAACAAATCCTGTGATGGCCGACACCGAGCCCACGGCCTGCGCAAGCCAAGGCGCCGCCCCAGTGCCAGGCGTGTGGCCCGCGCCCAAGCGCATCACGTCCGTATCCGAGCGCCGCGCCTACCCTGGCGAGGGCCTGCGCCTGTTGGGCAAGGAACCGGAGGAAGGCGACGACGGCCCCAGGCATGTGTAACGCCGAAGGCACGCTGCTCCTGCCTTTCCCGCCCGGCTGCCGCGTCACGCGGCTGGTGCGCCGTGAAAAACGCTTCACAGCAGTGACTGTTGATCCGAACAGCGGCCACGAGGTGCGCGCCCACACCAACAACACCGGCTCCATGCTGGGCCTGCTGCGGCCCGGCGCGCTGGCGCTGCTCTCTCCCGCCGCCAATCCGGACAGGGCGCTCAAGTGGACCCTGGAGGCCTTGGCGCTCCCCGGCGGTCACAGGGGACTGAATCCGGCCTGGGTGGGCGTAAATACCCTGACGCCAAACCGCCTGCTGGCTGCGGCATGGCGGGCTGGTCTTCTGCCGGAGGCTAGCCCCTATGCCTGCATGACGCCAGAAGCCAAAACCGGCGACAGCCGCCTGGATGCCCGCTTTGACTCTGACGGTCTGCCCCCGCTGTTCGTCGAGTGCAAGAATGTGACGCTGGTGGAGGACGGCCAGGCCCAGTTTCCAGACGCAGCCAGCGAGCGCGGGCGCAAGCACCTGCTTGAGTTGACGCGCCTTGCAGGCGAGGGTTGCCGTGCAGCACTTTTTTTCCTGGTGCAGCGGCCAGATGGCGACTGTTTCGCCCCGGCTGAGGCCATCGATCCGGATTATGCCGCAGGCCTTGCCACAGCCCTGCGCGCCGGAGTAGAGGCTTGGGCCTGGCGGGCGCATATTTCTGAAGCAGGCGTCGGCCTTGCGGGGCGTCTGGGCCTCGCCCCGTCCTGGGCCGCCCTTGCAACAATACGAGCCCCTGAACCATGCTGCACCTGATCCTCGGCGCCGTTATCATCAGCTTCTCGCCCGTGTTCGTGAAGCTGGCCGCACCTTACGGCGTGGGCGGCGACGCCGCCGCCTTTCACCGCGTGCTCATCGGCGGCATCGGCCTGTTCCTGGCAACACTCGTCAGCCGCGAGCCGCGCTCGCGCATCTCGGCCATGCCGCGTGCTGGCTGGTGGTGGTCGCTGGTGTGCGCGGCATTCTTTGCCGCAGACCTGGTGTCCTGGCACCTTTCCATCCTGTACATCGGCCCTGGCCTGGCCACGCTTTTCGGCAACTTCCAGGTGTTCATCCTGGCCCTTTGGGGCATCCTGTTCCTGAAGGAGAAGCCGGGCCTGCGCTTCTTCCTCGGGTTAGGGCTGGCAATGGCCGGGCTCCTGGCCATCGTGGCGCCAGCCTGGGCCATCGCCGGGCACGATTATCAGGTGGGCGTCATCTTCGGCCTCATGACCGGCCTGTTCTACGCCGGATTCATCCTGGCTTTGGGGCGCAGCATGGCTGTTTGCGGAGAGGGATCGCAGTTGGCCGTGATGACGGTGAACTCGCTGATGACCGTCGCCCTGCTGCTCCCTGTGCTGCTCGTGCGCGGCGAAAGCCCGGCCCTTGGCCTGGGCATGCCGCTGCTGCTCATGGCGGGCTATGGCATCACCTCCCAACTCATTGGCTGGACCCTCATCAGCCGAGGCCTGCGCGAAACGCGCATGTCCCTGGCCGGGCTCATCCTGCTGCTCCAGCCCGTGCTGGCCTACGTTTGGGATTTGACGCTCTTCGCCCGGCCCGCTGGCGCAGCCGAACTCATCGGCGTGGCAGCCACCCTGGCGGGCATCGCCCTTGGCGTGCGGCGAAAGTAAGCGATCGTCCAGGGGTGCTGCCCCCGTACCCCCGCCAGAGTGCATGCGCCCCCAGACCCCCCAGCCGCCGGTGGCTCTATTCCCTCTTCCTACCCAGCGCCCAAAAGCCGCCGCAGGCCAGGGCCTCGCTCAGCCGGGGGCATTCGCAACAGCGCGCGCAAAAGATCCTGGGCAAAGGCGCACAGGGTCTCTGGCGCGATGCTCCTGGCCTGTTCGGGTTCGGCCAGAGCCTCGAAGAGCGCGCCCACTTGTTTCGAATTCCCATAGGCCTGCTGGAACTCCGGCAAGTTCTCGATGAACATGTCGGCCAGGGCGGCGTCAGCCTTGGACGGGAGGGGCGCGGAGCGCGGACGGATGACGCTTGAGGCCAAGGTCAGAGCCAGGGCCGACTCCAGATCCCTTCGCACGCTGCCTTCCAGGCGCGCCAGGGCGTCCTGGGTCAGAGCCGCGTTCGCAGCCGAGGCAGGATGCAGCAGGCCCAGGCAGAGCAGCGAATCTCTGTCCTGCAAGGCTTTGAGAGCATTCAGAAGAGCCTGAGCCAGACGTGCAGCAGCCTCGTCCGAGGCGTTGGGCAAACGGCTGAAACTGGCGGCAAGGGCCTCACGCAGGGCATCGGCGCGCAGGCTTTGCTCCACGGCCAGAACTTCCCCGTCCGTGGCGGCGGCCAGGGCCAGAGCCAGGCGGGCATGCAGCGCCCCGGCGCGTTCGGGCTCAGCCTGCTGCAAGGCGCGCAGCAAGCCATCGGTGCGAAAGACATCGTCGGCGCGGGCAGTGGCTGCCGCAAGCCGGGACTTTGCCAGCATCTCGGCCACAGGCCCGTGGGCCAGATACCCGCCCGCTGCGCCCACGGCCAGAAAAACCGCCACGGCAAGCAGCGCACGACGTCCACGCACAAAGCGCGAACGCCCCCACCAAGCCGCGCCAAGCCCGGCCAGGGCAGCCAGCGCAAGAAGCGCGGCCCAGAGCAGGTACGTCATGCTCACATCTGCCTCCGAAAGCCCGTTCTGCACCATTTTACCACAGGAGGGAAGCGGCTGGGGTCCCACCGCGCAGGCGCCAGCTCCATCCATGTCGCCAAGTGCGCAAATATTTCACACGAAAAAGGTTCTGCGCTGGCAATGTTTTTTATATCCACTTTTAATATAGGCAGTTGAGCCATGGCACGGCCCTTGCTTTAATTGATTCAAACGCGTTGACGCGGGTAGATGAAATGCTCTGAGTGCGCACAAATGGTACACTTTGGCCAAAAGCGCATGCCCATCGGACCAAGGGCGGTTGCCCCATAACTCCAGATGGCGTAAGGGCAACCCCGCATCGGACAAGCGCAGCTTGAGGCGGCCCAGTGCCGCTGTTTTTATGGAAGGGATTCTGGGATGTTCAGGGCCGCGCACGCGGCAGACATTGTAAACGATCACACGCCTGGAGTGGGCGGCACTATGCGCAAGAACGCACTTATCGTGCTCATCGTCATGGCGGTCAACTTTGGCCTGTGGGCTTGGTTCAACCGCCCGGCTGAACCGCAGCTCGACTTTACCGGCCAGATCAAGGCCGTTTCCTTCAGCCCATACCGGGCCAATCAGGATCCGCTGGTCAACAAGTTCCCCACCGCCGCGCAGATTGAAGAAGACGTCGTCTTCCTCAAGGGCAAGGTGGGCGCCATCCGCACCTACTCGTCCATGGAAGGCATGGAGGCCATCCCCGCCTTCGCCGACAAGCACGGGATCCCCGTCATCGCCGGCGCGTGGCTCGACAAGCGCCTCAAGCGCAATGAGACGGAAATGGCCGGCCTCATCAAGAACCTGCACGAGCACAAGAACATCACAAGCGCCATCGTGGGCAACGAGGCCATACTGCGCGGCGATTTCAAACCCGCCCAGCTGTCCGAATACATCAAGCGCGTGAAAGAGGCCGCCCCGCACGTCCAGGTGAGCACCGCCGAGCCCTGGCACGTGTGGATCAACAATCCTGAACTGGCCGACAACGTAGACTTCATCGCCATCCACATTCTGCCTTACTGGGAGCGTGTGCCGGAAGAGAAGGCCATTGAGTGGAGCATGCAACGCTACCATCAGGTGGTGAAGCGCTTCCCGGGCAAGCACGTGCTGGTGGCCGAAATCGGCTGGCCCAGCAACGGCGAACGCTGGGGCAAGGCCAAGGCCAGCATCGCCAACGAAGCCAAGTTCCTGCGCCAGTTCATGAATCTGGCGGCGCAGCAGAACATCGACTACTGCATCATGGAAGCCTTTGACCAGCCCTGGAAGCGCCCCCTGGAAGGCGTCGTGGGCGCGCACTGGGGCATCTGGACCGTTGACCGCGAGAACAAGATCCCGCTGGTTGGCACCATCCTTGAGGACAGCCTGTGGCCCGTGCAGTATGGCGTGTCCCTGCTCTGCCTCATCCCCATGCTGTACTTCCTGTACCGCCGCAAGGACCAGCCCTTCCAGGGCAAGCTGTTCTTCTGCCTGCTTTTGCAGACCGTCACCAGCTCCCTCGTGTGGATAGCCTTTACGCCCATCACCATCGAATTCCTGCCCGCAGAAACCGCGGCCTGGGCTTTCCTCTTGCCCATGCAGATCGGCCTGCTCGCCGTGGTGCTCATCAACGGCTTTGAAATGAGCGAAATGCTCTGGCCCGAAGGTTTGAAGCGCCGCTTCTACCCCCTGCGCCATGATGCGGACGAGGGTCTGCAGAAGGTGTCCATCCACCTGGCCTGCTGCAAAGAGCCGCCCGCCATGGTCATCGCCACCCTGAATTCCCTGGCTGCGCTGGACTACCCTGACTATGAAGTCATCGTGGTTGACAACAACACCCACGACCCTGCCCTGTGGCAGCCCCTTGAGGAACACTGCGCCAAGCTGGGCGAGCGCTTCCGCTTCTTCCACCTGGAGGAATGGCCAGGCTACAAGGCTGGCGCCCTGAACTTCGCTCTCCAGAATACCTCGGCAGACTCGCGCATCATCGCCGTGGTGGATTCCGACTACCAGGTGCGCGCCAGTTGGCTGCGCTCCCTCACCCCGTACTTCGACAAGCCGGACGTGGCCATCGTGCAGTCGCCGCAGGACCACCGCGAGTGGGAAGGCGACCCGTACAAAACCGTGTGCGCCTGGGAATACGACGGCTTCTTCCGCATCGGCATGGTGCACAGAAACGAGCGCAACGCCATCATCCAGCACGGCACCATGACCATGATCCGCAAGGCGGTCATGGAAGAGGTTGGCGGCTGGGGCGAATGGTGCATCTGCGAAGACGCGGAACTGGGCCTGCGCGTGTTCGAGCGCGGCTACCAGGCCGTATACGTGCCCGAGAGCTTCGGGCAGGGCCTGACCCCGGACAGCTACGCGGGCTTCAAGGGCCAGCGCTTCCGCTGGGCCTACGGCGCTGTGCAGATCCTGAAGCGCCACTGGCGCATGCTGCTGCCCTGGAACAAGACCAGCAGCCTGGACAACGGCCAGAAGTACCACTTCATCGCTGGCTGGCTGCCTTGGTTCGCAGACGCCACCCAGATCGCCGTGCTCATCGTCAGCCTGTTCTGGTCCCTTGGCATGCTGGCCCTGCCGCGCTACTTCGGCACGCCTTTGAGCATCTTCCTGCTGCCGCCCCTGGGAGCGTTCCTGTTCAAGCTGTTCCACTTCATGTGGCTGTACAAGACCCGCGTCCGCTGCGGCCTGTGGGAGCGCATCGGCGCGGCCATTGCGGGCCTGGCGCTGACGCACACCATTGCCAAGGCCATCTTCCAGGGCCTGACCACCAAGAACAAGCCCTTCCTGCGCACGCCCAAGTGCGAGGAGCGCTGCGCAGTGGTGCGCGGCCTCATGATGGCCCGCGAGGAGCTCTTCGTGCTGTGCACCCTCTGGGTGGCCGCTGCCGGCGTCATCGCCCGGTATGGCACGGAGAACCCGGACATCGTCACCTGGGCGCTGATCCTCCTGGTGCAGTCCACGCCGTACCTGGCCGCTCTGTGCCTCTCGCTCCTGTCGGTGATGCCGAACCTCGTGCCCGGCGTGAGCCGCCGCACGGCCTGCCAGAACACCTGTCAGATCGCCGCAGCTCCCGTCGGCCTGGGCGCGACCATGAGCGTCGCCTCTGTGCCGCTTAAGGCTGAGCGCAAGGATAAGGTCTAGCCTCTCCCCCTTCAGTTATACAACAAGCGGCCCGGTTCCCCTCGCAGGGAGCCGGGCCGCTTTCTTTTGGCCGCAGGCTATTTGCCGGAACCAGAGCCCAGGCCCGAATCCTTGAGAACTCGCTGCAACACTTCGGTGCCGAGCTCAATGGCGGTTCCCACGGCGCTATCCTTATCGCTTATGTCCGGCTGGTCGGGCGTGCGCAAACGCACGGTGACGATGTCCGGCGACAGGGCTTTACCGCCGCCGCTGTTCTGCACTGGCCGCACCTGGATATCCTTCTGGCGGTATCCGTCCTTGACGATGGTCAGCAGGTGACTCTTGTCATTCAGCATCTCCACGCTGCATGGGGTGGCCTCGCAGACCTTGTTCCCATCCAGGTAGACCACGGCCCCGCTGGGATCGGTGCTCACAGGAACTTTCTGGGCAACCGCACAGCCTGAAAGGGCGGCAACGAGGTTAAGACTGAGCAAAATACGTGTGGTGCGGGACATGGATTCTCCTCCGGCGGATGATTATAAGGCTTATTCTAGCCAAAAGAGCCGGGACAGACAATCAGCCTCAACGCCCGCCTGCGTTGAACATGAAGTACCCTGTAAGCGACGAAGACTCCCACGGCACCTGCTTTTCCCCCGTCTCCCGCAGCACGCCTACGCGCACCCGCTTGAACAGTTCTTCGACGCTGATGCCCGGGGTGCGCAAATTCTTGAGCAGCTCCCCGGTGTAGATACCGTTCTTGCCTGTACCGTCTGCTGCAATGGAGTCTGGGGCCGTTGCGTACGCCACCAGCGACCCCTTGGGCGCGTCCATCTTGGCCAGGCCCTCGGTGGTGGACCGGAAGCTACGCGCATAGGGGTTGTTGCGGCAAGCGTCGAGGATGACTATGTTCAAGCCGTTTCCAGCGTTCTCCATGCGGCCCAGCACCAACCCGGCGTCCATGCAGCGGTACTTCACGTCCTGCTCCACAGTCAGGCGCGCGTCCACTGGCACCAAATAGTTGCGCCCTGCAACTTGCAGCCCGTGCCCAGCAAAAAAGAACAGACCAGCGCCGCCGTTCCTGAGCCGCTTCCAGAGTTCATCCACAGCGTCCTCCATCTGCCGCAGAGTGGCGTTTTCACGCACGATGACCTCGAAGCCCAGACTGCGTAGAACGCTTGCCATGTCGCGGGCGTCGTTCACCGGGTTGCGCAGGGGCGCGCTAGGATACGCCCCGTTTCCGATGACCAGTGCGGTGCGCCTGCCAAAGGGTTGGGCCATTGGCTGAGCCTGTGGCGGCGGTTGGGACACGACCTGCGGCAACGGTGCAGGCTCGGGCGGCGCTGGTTCAGGCGCTGCCTGCTCCACGAACACAGGAGGCGGCGCGGGGGCCGGGATTGGCACAGCCGTCGCAGAGGGCAGGGCCGCACTGGCCTTCTTCTTGGCTTGAATTGGAGCAGGCGGCACAGACGGCCCCGGAGGCGCAGGCGACTGGGCCAGGGCCCCACCTCCTACCAGCGAGATGTTCACATCGACATACCCATTGTTGTCCCAAAAATGCCCTGGGGTGTCGTTGATGATGAAGTACAGCAGTCCGTCGTCTGCGGCGGTGAAGCGCAGGCTTTTGCCCACCCCGAAGGCCGTGCCGTTCTCCCCGATCTTGGCGATGAGCGCAGCGTGGCTCCATCCCTTGAGATAGGCGTTGCCCCAGTCGATGCAGAGCGGACCGTACATGTTCAGCCCATCAGCGTCGGTCCATGGGCAGGTGCCCCACACATTCCAACGCCCGGCTGCCGTGATGGAATATGCCCCCCCCTTGCGCACCAGCACCCCGGAATTACGCCACTCATCAGCCTTGGCCAATACGCGCGTGCCCGCAACCTGCCCCCGCATCTCGCCCTGGGTAAGGTCAACAGCCATGGTGGGCTGGTCTGTGTACTTGGCGCCAGCGCAGGCGCAGAGAACCAGAGCAAGCAAGAACAGCATTGCAAGACGCGACAGGAGGTGGCCGCCCAGCTCGAAACGAAACGCATTGAGTCGAAACACAGGTGAATGGCGCATGCAAGGCCTCCTCGATTCCGGCGGGGGCACCAGGAACACCTTATCAGCAAATAGCAGAAGCGCCGCTGAAATCAAGCGTGGTTGTAATTCAAGCCAAGCGCCTCTCGCACGCTCCCGATGCCAGCCGCTTCCACAAACCGCGCCGTGCGCTGGTGCTTGCGCGCCCCTGCGCCATAATGCTCCAGCAACCGCCGCACCAGATCCAACGCCGCATCCGCGTGCAGCCCGGAGGCCAGTTCATCCCCTGCGCGTGGTTTGGCCCCGGCGTTGCCGCCAAAAATCACGGTCCAGCCGTCCTTGCGCCCCACCAGGCCGACGTCGCGCACGTAGGACTCTGCGCAACACCGGGGACAGCCGGAAACGCCCACCCGCACCTTGGCGGGCAGCGTCAGGCCCAAGGCCGCCAGACCGACCAGCAGCGCCTCCACCCGCAGACCCATGGCGATGGTATCCTGCGTGCCGTTTTTGCAGCCAACACTGCCTGGGCATGCCTGCACGAAGCCCCCACCGTGGGATGCCTCCGGCTCTACACCGAGGCCCGCCGCCCCAAGGTCGGACAGCAGGTCCGGCAGATCCTCGCCTCTCACGCCCATGAGCGCAATGCGCTGCCCGGTGGTGAGCTTGGCGAATGGAATGGCATATCGGCGCAGTGCCTGCGCCAAGGCCTCCAACTGGCTGGCCGTGACCACGCCAGAGGGCAGATGAGGCACCACGCGACAGGTCTCGACCAGAGGGCAGACGTCTTCTGCCGGAGCGCTGACCGGATTATTGGTTGCGATGGGACGCATGCAGAACTCCCAGGCTGAGGTTGCGGAGGAACGTGCCCAACAGTGCCACGAACTTCGACGGCGCTCCTTGACTTGCGTCAGGCGCGCCAGGCCATCTTCGCCACACGACCACGGAACAAAAACAGGGCCAACGGAGACGATCCGCAGGCCCTGCAGGGACTTCTTTGCAAACGCGGCGCTACTTCTTGGGAAACTCGAACACCATGGTATCGGCCTTTCGCTCTATGCGCAGGGCCAGCAGTCGGCGACTCTTGCCGTTTTCGTCGCGCAAGATGGCGTAGATGGCCATGCGCTCGCGGCCATCCCGCTCAGCTTCGATGTCCCTGGCGCCCGCCGTGGGCTGGAAAAGCAGAGCATAACCCGCATCGCTCACGGTGCCGCCGGTGAAGGCCTTGCCCTTGGAAAACACGTCCACGCGGTAGATAGCGCCCTTGGGACAGGGAATTTCCTGCCGATAGCCAGGGAACAAGCCCCAACGCGGCGGCGGGTCCGTCTCCCAGGTCACGTCCACGCGATCCAAGCCAGGATCGGCACAGCCAGCCAACAGCAGGCCCAACAGCAGGCCCATCGAACACAAACAATACCGCAAACCCATGGGGGGGAACCTCCGCCGTTATGGTGAAAGGGTGCCTACCCCATGCTTAGCAGCCATCATGCCAGAGGAAGAAATGACCGCTATTGGAGCACCTGGGCCGCGAACAAGGCGATGGCGGCGCTCAAGCGCTCGGATTGATCGAACATGATGAAATGCCCGGTATTGTCCCATTCCTCGTACGCCATCCCCGGAAATACCGTGGAGAGATAGCCTCGCACGTCCCGCCCCTCGGACGGCCCTGCCGCGTACACGGCTCGCACAGGCACAGTGGCCGTGGCGCTGCTCCAGCCTCCCGGCTCCATGAAATGCAACATGGAGCTTTTCGCCACATGGATGGGGGCGCCCTGCATGGCGCTGAGGATCTTCTCCCGCGCCTGGATCGAAGTAGACGGGGTGAGCATGGGGCCAACGAAGCCCGCCACGAAATGCCGCCAGCCCTTCGGGGTGCCTGTCTCCGGCTTGGCAAGCATCTCACGGAAAACCTGCACCTGGGCCTCGTCCTTGGGCAGATTCACGTACGCGCCATCAACAATGAACAGCCCCGCCACGCGGTCAGGATGGGTGTCGATATATCGCTTGGCCACGCTCAACCCCATGCTGTGCGCCACAAGCACCGCCCGCTGAACGCCCGCAGCATCAAGGACCGCAGCGAGGCTCTTGGCCAGCAGATCCTGGGTGTACTCGACCCCGGGCGCATCACTTTTGCCAAAACCCAGAAGATCCAGCGCCAGAACCCGGCGCTCCTGGCTCAGGGCGGCTGTCTGGGCCTGCCAAAAGGTCAGGTCGCACCCCCAGCCGTGGATGAACACCACAGCTTCTGGACCGCTGCCTTGATTGACGTAATGCACCCGCGCAGTGTCGGACTTGGCATAGAGTTCCTGGGGCGCGGCCTGAGCGGCCCCGGCCAGCAGGGCCAAAAGAGCGCATTGGCAGGCAAGGCAACGGAAAATGGTCGAGGCGACTCGGCGCATGAGTACTCCATCGCGTTGGGGTGAGAGATTGAGGCAATAACGTGGCACAATGAGCCGCAAGCATAGGCAGACCATGGCGGCCATGCAAGCGAAAACCCTGCTGTTTCAAACACCCCGCGCCTTGACACGCACGCGCCAGAGGTGCAAACCCCGCCCATGCGCTCCCCCAAGCCTTCCCTCGCCCTGGCCCTGTGCATCGGCCTCGCCGCCGCCGTACTGCTGGCCCTCGCCTTGCCGGCAAAGGCGGCCGCAACCGCCGGACCAACGGGCCAGGACCGCCCCGAAACCGCCTCCACCCTCATCCTCATCGAGGAGAACGACTTCTTCGGCGGCACGGACGAACATTACACAAACGGCATCAAGTTATCCTGGGTGTCGGGGGATCTTAAAAAATACGCGCAGGACGAGCGTCTGCCAGACTTCGTGCTGCCATATCTGGCCGCCCTGCCTTTTGTTAACGACCCGGACCAGCAGTACAACGTGGCCCTCTCCGCCGGGCAAAACATGTACACCCCCCGCAACACCTCGACCACAGAGTACCAGCCCGAGGATCGCCCCTACGCAGGCTGGAGCTACGCCTCACTGGCCCTGCACGGCAAGACGAGCCGGCAGCTGGACACCTTCGAGACGACTCTTGGAATAGTGGGGCCGTCTGCCCGGGCGGGCGAGACGCAGAACAACTACCACACCCTCATGGGCTTCAAGCGCGCGCGCGGCTGGGAAAACCAGATCCACGACGAGCCAGGGCTCATGCTCTCCTGGCAGCGCACGCTGCGCACGGCCCGCGTCGACCTGGGCCACGATGTGGCTTGGGATCTTCTGCCGCGCTTCGGAGCCACGGTGGGCAACGTGCTCACCCAGGCAAGCGCGGGGTTTGAGACCCGGCTCGGCCTGAACCTGCCCTGGGACTTCGGCACGTCGCTCATCAGCCCCGGCGGTGGGGTCAGCGCCCCCGCGGACACCGATGACCCGCGCCTGCGCAAGGACTCCGGCTTCGGGCTGCACCTTTTCGCCGGTGCGGAAGGCCGCGCCGTGGCCCGCAACATCTTTCTGGACGGCAATACCTGGCAGCACAGCCCAAGCGTGACCAAGAAACACTTCGTGGCCGACCTCTCAGCAGGCGTCGGGCTGGTCATGGGCGCAACAAAACTGACCTATACCCATGTATACAGGACAGAGGAATATGACGGGCAAAAGAGCCCGCAAATGTTCGGTTCCGTCAGCCTTTCAGTGACGTTCTAGGCAGGCGGGCGCGCCTTTAAGGCTGGGGGGTCTCGCCTGCGGCCGGGGCCACGGCGCCCTCAACCGGAGCTTCGTCCGTATCGCTCACGCCGCGCTGAGCGTTGTCCTGCTTGCGGCGAAGCTTCTCTTCCTTCTTCTTCTTCTTCGCCAATTCCTTGGCGCGCTTTTCGTACTGATAATTCGGCTTTGCCACGGGCCTTCCTTTGCTTAAGAGGTGAATCGCAACCAGCGTCTTGGCTTTGAGTCCTACCCTTTCCCATTGCCTCTGGCAACGACTTTAAGTCCAAAGGGCTATTCCAGCGTCTGTTCACCCCCCCAGACCCTGTCAACGGGGTAAAAACGCCCTTTCCCCATCCATTCTTGGGGGCATTTCATCCTCCCTGTCATACCTGTGCTATACTGCCCGCAATAGAAAACGGGCTCTGGAGAATCCCCGGAGCCCTTCTAAAACTATCAGTAAACCTCAACATTGCGCTTCCGGTAGGAAGCATCAGCCAATGGTCCGCTGGGAGACTAGAACTACTCGGCCTTCTTCTCGGCGGCGGCTTCCTTCTTGGCGGCCTTCTTGGGGGCCTTCTTGGCAGCCTTCTTCTCCTTCTTGGCGGGGGCGGCGGATTCGGCGGCGGGCTTCTCAACCGGGGCGGCAGCGTCAGCGGCGAAAGACATGCCAGAGAACGCGAGGACCAGGGACATGGCGATGAGGGCTTTCTTCATAACGAGAACTCCTTGAGGTGCAGAAAATTGCGGGTTTGCGGGATGGCCGTTCCTTCCCACACCCTAGCTTTTACCACTGCGTAGCAAGACTGCAAGAAAAACATGTCCTGCTAAACCAGTTTATTATGACCACAAATCGGGACAATTACCCAAACGCATCAGCTAGATAGAGACACACTTGCACCGGAGGACAGCATGAACAAGAAAATGGCCTTCCAATTCGCTCAAGCTTACTCAACCAAAAGGTCCGCCGCCGCCACCTTCAATGCCCCAGATTTGCCGAAAAAATGCCCAAGAATGAAGCGTCTTGCAGCGGGCTCTTCGGCAGCGAAACGCCCCGCCGCCAAGGAGGCGGAAGAGGGCGCCATTAAGCGCGCCGTGGCCGCGTTGGAAACAGAAGCAGTGCGGCGGGCCTTGTCTGGGGTGTCCGTGCCCGTGTTCCACCAGGGGCGCGAGTGCGGCAGCACGGTGAAGCACTCTGACCAACTGCTCATGTTCCTGCTCAAAACCCTCAACCCCGACCGTTACGGCGGGGGCAAAGAAACGGCGCAACCCCAGAACAGGATCTTCGCCCTGGACATTGAGCTGCCCGGACAGAACGAGGACGTTGCAGGTGAGAAGCCTGAAGCACCAGATGAGGATGAGGGGCATCTGGAGAAAGAGGGTGGCTGCGCTCTCTGGGAATAGTCCGCACCAAGGGCCGGGCGGCGCAGAGGAAGGGCCAGAGATGATGGAGCGGCCCTGTGCGTGCATCTTGCCCTGCGGGGTGCTAAAATAGCCAGGGCCGGGGTCAAGCGTGAAGCTCAACCCCGGCCCTGGCGATACTCTCCGGCGCACAAGGGAGTTGACGCCCCCTTGGCCGCGAAGCGTGTTCCCTCGCTAATACAACGCCAGCAACGCCTCAATTTTCACTTTGGCCTGCTGCTGCGTCGCCTGCGCCGCTGCAACGGACAATCGGTCGGCAATGGAAAGATCCCGGTCCTGCGCCACCTGGGCGGCAGTGGAGAGCAGCTCGGCGCGCGCCTTCAGGTTAAGCTCGCGCTTGGCCAGGGTGATGAGCTTCTGCTGAATGTACGCACGCGCCTTATTGTGGGCAGGTGCGGAAGCCGGGTGGCTTTCGGCAAGGCGCTTCTCCGGTGTTGGGTGCGCTGTTTTGGTGAGAACAACAGGCGTTCTGGGCAAATGCTGAGTCTCGTCGGCCAAGGTGAGCCCACGCGGAGCGATGACGTCGCTGGGCTCCAAAAGATAGAGCCGGTTGGTCTCAGTGCGACCGGTGGCGTATTCGTTGCGGATGGCCAGGAGCGACAGGACGCGCGCGCCAGTGACCGACTCCACGTACTGGATGAGGTCCAGGGCTTCGGCGTGGGTGCCTACAACGCCCATGAGGCAGACCTCCCCTTCCACGGCCTGCACCTCAACTCCGTTGTTCTTATGCAGCAGATGGCGCGAAAGGGCCATGCGGGCCCGGTTCTCAAGGCTGTCATCGGAAACGGCGACCGGAGTGAGTTCTGGATCGCGCAAGCGCAGGTGACCTTTGACGGCCCCGGCTCCCTGCACTTGCTGCATGGCGCGGATGATCCCGTCACGCCCGGCCAGGGAGCTGACGGTGCCAACCACAAAGATGTCGCCGTTCAGGGCCAGCACCTGCACATCGCCAGAGTCCTTGGCGGTGATCAGCGCGCTTTTCGCCTTCAAGGTCAACATGTTGTCGCGAACAATGGTATTCATATCGCGCTCGTCGCTGGCGAGATAGGCGGTATTGTACGCGCCCTTGACGCCGCTCATGGCCAGGGAGGCGTTCTGCGGCATGGCCAGAGAGGCCGTGGTGGTTACGGCGAAGGGCAGCATGGCGCACCCTCCGGCGCAGAACAGCCAAAGCCCCAGCGCGGCCAGGATGGCCGGGCGCAGGAGCCGTGCGGTGGTGGTCGGGGTGTGGGTACGTATTGCCATGCCGTCGTATTTGCAAGATCAAGGCCAAGCCCTCTCCTTTATAGGGAGAGAGGCCCCAGCGGATCGCAGGATTTGGGTCAGGGGTTCTGTGCAAGCGGGAGCGTCATAGGCCTGACGCCCCCGCGTCTGATCTCGTTACAGCACCTTTGTCAGGGTCAGGCCCAGGCCGGACTTCTCCAGCGCTTCGCGACCGCCGGCGATAACCACCGGCCCGCTCTTCATCACCGCCGCAACCGCCTCGCCAAAGGCCACAAAGTCCTTGCGGCTTGTGGAAAGCACGGCCTCGCGCGAGGCCTGACGATACTCATCGTCCTCGCCTGTCAACTCGCGCGCCAGGGCGGTAAAACCCTTGGCGTCAGGCAGCATGTAGTGGTCCATGTCGCCAATGCTGCCGATGATGCTCTTCTCCAACTCCGAAGAGTCTAGAGAAAGTCCGGAGAGGTATGGACCAACACCGGCATAGGCGTCAAGCGTTCGGCTCACATTGGGGTCGCGATAGGATGCGAAACTGAGGTTGCCGGAAAGCCTGCTGTAGGCGCAGGAGGCTCCGTAAGCCCCGCCCTGCACGCGCACTCGATCCCACAGGTAGCCTGCGCGCAGGAACTTGGCCACCACGGACCCGGCGGCCCCCGGCTCCTGGCCCAGGGCGCGGGCATTGCCGCCGGCAGCCACGTAGTTCACCTGAGCGGGCAGACACAGCCCCTCGCGCTCCGGCAGCACGGGAATGGCGCGCAAAGCCGGGGCCAGGCTCAAGTCGGGCAGGCTGGAGGCCAGGGCGCCGATGCCCGGCAAAACCGAGCCGATGGTCTTGCCGTCAGTGGTCAGGTTCACCAGGAGCCCCCGGCGGGAAAGCAGCAGGGACAGCAACTGGTGCAGGTCACGGGACACGGAGTCTGGCGCGGTCTCCATACGCCCGGCAAGCTCGCGGATGGAGGTCAGGCCGGACAGCCCGCTCATGGCCTCGCTCATGGCCTGGGCCACGCCGGTGCGAGCCTTGAGGCGCGTCACGGCCAGGGTGTGGCCCGAGGGGATAAGCCGCTGCTCGCGCCGCGCCTTGGACTCCATGACTATCTTGCCCAGGCGCTCGGAATCGCTGAAGTCGGCCTCCAGCAGCACCTCGCCCATAAGGCCAAGCAGCGAGGGCAGGTTCTCTGCCGTGGCCTTGCCCCGCAGGAACAGGCGCTGACACGCAGCTTCCGGGCCCTGCCCGCGAAGGGAGGACACGAAGGTCTGGGCCCACAGTCCGCCCGTGGTCATGGCGATGGCCCGGGAGAGGTCCACGAAGCTGGTGCGCTTGGTGCCCATTTCCAAAAGCGCCCGGCCCAGGATGGGCACGAGGGGCACAAGGGAATCGGGCACGGCGGAGAGGTCAAAGGACAGGTCCAGGTACACCACGCCGCTGGTGGGCAGGTCGTGCACATAGGCGGCCGCCCCCACGCCGGGCAGCTCCACGCGTTCATGGGGTATTTTAGCGTTTTCGCGCGGCAAGTCGGCTAAGGTCAGGCGCGGAATCTTGGCCAGATCCTCCAGGGAGTCCGGAGCCTCCTGCAAGGCGCGCAGTTCGTGCGTCTCCTGGCTCAGGCGCTCCAGTTCAGAGGCCGAAAGCCCAGCCTTCACCGCGGCCAGACGGTCGACTTCCGCAGCCTCGCGCTTGGCGCCCAGGCTGGGGTCGGGCTTCAGTATCACTAAGGCACGGTGGGGATTTTCCAGGAAGTGCGCCTGAATAAGATTCTCAAAGACCTTTTCGCCAGCGGCGAGCCGGGCCTTGAGCCGGGCCAGCGGCCCCTCGAAGGGCAGAAGCGCCAGGGGGTCGCCCTCGTACAGCCAGGTGGACAGGGCCTCGAAAAAGAGCACCAGGCCGCGCGGATAGCTGCCTGTGTTGTTCTCGCGCAGGTCAAACTCCACGCTGTTCAGGCCCGCGCGGATGTCGTCCGGGTGCAGGCCATTGGCTCCAGACGGCTGGGCCAACTGGCGCAGGGTGTCCAGAATCAGCGCCTCGACCTTGTCGGCCACAGCCTCCGCGTCGGCACCCTCACCGACGACGAGCCCCTTGAGTCCTACGGAAAAGGCCATCTGGCGCAGGTCGGTCTCCAGGCCCCCGCCGGTCAAGTCCTCGCCCAGGCCGGAGTCCACCAGGGCCTTGCGCAGGGGCGACGACGGCAGACCTATGAGCACGTGCTCCAGCACCTCAAGGGCCAGGCCCAGGTCCGGGCTCTGCGCTTCGGGCAGGCCAAAATTCACGGTGCACATGGCCCGCGCCGCGCCTATCTCCGCACTGGGGCCTTCGCCGTCCTCATCCTCGTCCGCCTCATCCAGCGCGGCGTCGGCAGCATAGAAGTGCACGGAACGCCGAGGCGCTGCAAAGGCAGGCTGCAAGGCTACTTCCGAAGCCGGTTCGCCCGGAGCCGGAGCGTCAAACTGGGAGAAATACTCGTCCAGCATGGCCAGGCGTTTTTCCGGGTCATCGTCGCCGGAGAAGAAAGCATAAGCGTTGGACGGATGGTACAGGCGCTTATGGAAATCCATGAACTGCGGGAACGTCAGGTCCGGGATGCGCTCCGGGTCGCCGCCGGAGTCCAGCCCGTAGCAGGTGTCCGGGAAAAGCGCGCGCTGGGAGTATTCGGCCAGCAGGCTGTCGGGCGAGGAATACGCGCCTTTCATCTCATTAAATACCACGCCCTTGAAGGCCAGCGGGTCCGCCGGATTCTCCACGTCGTAGTGCCAGCCCTCCTGCTTCAGCGTGTTCTCCGTGAGGCGGGGAAAAAACACGGCGTCCAGGTAGACATCAACAAGGTTGTAGAAGTCCTGCAGATTGGCGCTGGCCACGGGGTAGCAAGTCTTGTCAGGGAAGGTGAGGGCGTTCAAGAAGGTGTTCAGCGATCCCTTGATGAGCTCCACGAAGGGCTCCTTCACCGGATACTTGCGCGACCCGCAGAGCACGCTGTGCTCCAGGATGTGCGGAAGGCCGGTGGAATCGGCCGGGGGGGTGCGGAAGGCTACGCCAAAGACTTTGTTCTCGTCCGGGCTGATGAGCGAAAGCAGGCGGCCACCGGTTTTCTGGTGGCGGTAAATGCGCGCCGTAGCTGCGAGTTCGGAAATCTCCTGTTCGCGCTCGAGCAGAAAGCCGTGGGTGAGCTGAGTCATGTGGCCTCTTTGTTTTGTTGTGTCTGTCTGGCGCGTGATATTCGCCACGTTCGTGGGCGTATAGATATAGCACGAAGCGCCGCGTGGGAAGGGGGCGAACCTTGACTCCCTGAGGATGAAATCCTATTGTGCCTTAGAACCGGAAGAGTCGCGCCCGCACGCCGGGCGTCCTGGCACCTTCACCGAAAACAATGGAGAGACGCTCATGGAATGCTGCGATCACGAGCACGAGCAGGAAGAATACGATTACATGGAGTGCGCCAAGGTCGGCCAGAAGATCCGCAACTTCACCCTGGAAGCCTACGATCCCACTGAATGCGGTTTCACCGTGGTTGATTCCGAAAAGATCCAGAAGAAAAAGAAGTGGCTGGTGCTGGTCTTCTACCCGGCGGACTTCACCTTCGTGTGCCCCACGGAGCTGGCCGACCTGGCCTCCCAGCACGCCAAGCTCAAGAAGCTCGGCGCCGAGGTGGTCAGCGTCTCCACCGACACCAAGTTCGCCCACCTGGCCTGGCAGACCAGCGAGCGCCTGCTCAAGGACGTGAAGTTCCTCATGGCCGCCGACCCCAACGGAGGCGTGTCGCGCCTCTTCGACGTCTGGGACGCGGAGTCCGGCCTGGCCCTGCGCGGCACCTTCATCATCAACCCCCAGGGCGTGCTGGTGTCCAGCGAGGTGAACTTCTACAACGTGGGCCGCAACGCCGACGAACTGGTGCGCAAGATGGAGGCCAACGTCCATCTTATCAAGAACCCCAACGAGGCCTGCCCGGCCAAGTGGACCCCCGGGGCCAAAACCCTGACGCCATCCGAGAAGATGGTGGGCAAGGTCTACGAGGCCCTGAACGCCGAATAGCCCGTAACGCTCGAAGAAGACAGCCCCTGGATCCCACCCGAGGTCCGGGGGCTCCCCCTCCCCCCCTCGGGACCCGCAGGCAGGCCGCGCATGGACTGGGACGCTACGCGCTACGATCAGTGGTTCTCCTCGCCCGAGGGACGCTTCGCCCTTGGGGCCGAACGGCGACTGCTCGACCGCGTGGTGGCCGAATGGCCGCGCAGAAACCAGCGCGTGCTCGAAATCGGCTGCGGCACCGGCCTGCTCCAGCAAATACTGTTCGACGACGGCTTCTCGGTGGCCGGACTGGACAAGTCCCCGGAAATGATCGCCGCCGCCCGTCGCCGCCTGGGACCTTCTGCCGAACTCTATATCGGCGACGGCTCGGCCCTGCCCTTTGCGGACAACGAATACGACTTCTGCGTGCTTTGGACCGTGCTGGAGTTCTGCCAGGACCCCGGCCAGGTGCTGGCCGAGGCGGCGCGCGTGGCCGCCAAGGGCCTGGTCATCGGCTTTTTGAACCGCCATTCGGCCTACTGGCTGGCGCGAGGCTGTCCCTGGCCCTGGAACCGGGGCCACGCACTGACGCAGGCGCGGTGGTTCACCTGGCCGGAAATGCGCGCCCTGGCCCTTGTCCACACGGGCAAGACGCCAGCGCGCACGCGCTCCGCGCTGCCCGGCCCGCCCTGCACCTGGAACAGCACGCAGCCCTGGAAGGCCCTGAACAACCTGGTGTTGCCGCCGATGTTCGGGGCCATCTGCGCCATGCGCGTTGACCTGGTGGACTACCAGCCCCTCACGCCCATCTACTCTTGGACCACGGAGCCGGGCATAGGCTAGATGAAAACAGGGCAACCCCCCGCAAAAGTTAACCCAAACCCTTGACAGAATCGCCCCGTCCAGGCGAATATAGTGCAGCCTTACACACAGCACACTCGTCCATCGCCCTCAAGGAGGCCAACATGTTCAAGGACAGCGCCCACAGCGAAGAAATGGCCCAGGAACTGCGCGAGGTCATCAACCACGCCCAGAAGCTCATCGAGGCCACTGCCGGCGAAATCGACGACCGCACACGCGCGGCCCGCGTGGTGCTGGAAGAGCGCCTAGCCGTCGCCAAGGTCAAGTGCGGCGAGCTGGAAGGCCACCTCAAGAACCGCATGCAGGACGCAGATAAGATCATCCGGGACAAGCCCTACTACGCCATCGGCGGCTCCTTCGTCATCGGGCTCATGCTCGGCTGGCTCATGGGCCGGAAGTAGCCGTGAAGCTCCCGCTTCTGGAAGACCTGGACCTCGGCGGCACCTCCGGGCGCATCGCCGAGGCCCTGGCGCAGACCCTCAAGGACCGCATTGAGTTGCTGGGGCTTGAGCTGCGCGAAGACAAAATCCGCTTGGTGCAGGTGCTCATCCTGGCATGTTGCGGTGTTGTCTTCGGCCTTCTGGGGCTGATCCTTGGCATTCTTGCCCTTTTGGCCATATTGCCCATCGAATGGCGCGCAGCAGGGATGGGCGTGCTGGCCGGCGCCTGCATTGTTGCTGCCGTGTGGGCGTTTGCGGGGCTCAAGCACCGCTTGGCCGGGCGCAAGAACATGTTCGCCCAGACGCTGGCGGAGCTGGAGAAGGACAAGCAATGTTTCTAGACGCCGAACTCAACGACGTAGCCCAGACCAAAGCCAGACTGGCTGTTCAGGCGGACTTGCGCCGCCAGGTCATACAGCTGGAGGTGCTGGCCCTGCGCTCGCGCGTGCGCCGGTCGTTCTCCGGCCTCAGCCTGGGCATCGGGCTGGCGGGTAAGGTGCTCGACTTCTTAAGCGCCCGGCGCAATCGCTAGCAGTAGCGAACCACGCCGCAGCCGCAGGGGGCACGCCCTTGACCCCCCGCTTGTGATGTTTTATGTCCCCTATGTCTTTAGCAGGCGGCCTGCGGGAAGTCCCCGCAGGCTTCTTGTTCTATTGCTCAGACCCAAGCGCGGCACACCTGACCGCGAGATGCAGAGAGGCAGCAACCATGTCGAGTCTCCCCATTTCTCAGGAAGGCTACAAGCTCATGAAGAAGGAGCTTGAAAGCCTGAAGAAGCAGCGCCCCGAGGTTTCCGAGGCCATTCGTTTGGCACGCGAAGAGGGCGACCTGCGCGAAAACGGCGGCTACCACGCAGCCAGAGAGCGCCAAGGCATGATGGAGGCGCGCATCAACTTCATCGAGTCGCGCATGGCGAAATACAACGTCATTGACATGAAGGCCCTTGGCGGCGACAAAATCAGCTTTGGAGCCACCGTAGAGCTTCAAGACGTGGACACGGGAGAACAGAAGCGATACACGCTCCTCGGTCCGGACGAAACCGGTTTCTGCAAAGGCAGCGTCTCCATACTCTCCCCCGTGGGGCAAGCGCTCTTGGGCAAGCACCAAGGCGACGAAGTCGTCATCATCGTGCCCCGCGGACGTGTTGAGTATGAAGTTCTCAACATCGAATTCAATGGCCCGGCCATCAGCGTGGCAGACTAGTCCGCCGAGGGCTGGCGGCAGGAGCGCCCAGCATGAATAACGTGAGCAAGATCGTTCCCTTTGAAGAGCTGGCAAAAATCGCCGCCGCAGCCAAGGGCAAACAACGGATCGTACTGGCCCACGGCTGCTTCGACCTGCTGCACATAGGGCACATCCGCTATCTGCGGCAGGCGCGGGCCATGGGCGACCTGCTCATCGTCACCATCTCCCCGGACCGCTATGTGGACAAGGGGCCGCACCGCCCGGCCTTCAACGAGAGCTTGCGCGCCGAGGCCATCGCCAGCCTGGACTGCGTGGACCACGTGGCCGTGAACCTCTGGCCCACCGCAGTGGAGACTCTGCGCGCCATCCGGCCCGATGTTTACTGCAAGGGCTCGGACTTCAAGGACGCAAAAAGCGACGCCACGGGCAAACTTCAGGCCGAGGAAGAAGTCGCCGGAGAGGTGGGGGCCGAGATGGCCTTCTCCAAGGATATAGTATTCAGCTCCTCCAACCTCATCAACCGCTTCCTGTCCACCTTCCCGGAAGAAGTGCAGCAGTATCTCAACGTGTTCCGCATGCGCTACAGCGAGTCCGACCTTGTCAAGGTGCTGGACGACATGCAGAACCTGAAGGTTCTGGTGCTGGGCGACACGATTCTGGACGACTACCGTTACGGCACGGTCATCGGCTCCTCCAGCAAGGAGCCCATGCTGGCCCTGAAACACGACTCCAGCGACCTGTTCGCCGGAGGCGTGCTGGCCGTGGCCAACCACCTCTCGTCCTACGTGGCCGAGGTGCGCCTGTTCACGGTCTTCGGCGAGCAGGGCGATCGCGAGCAATTCATCCGCGAAAGCCTGGCGCCACAGGTACGGCCGCATCTGACCCTGCACAAGGGCGCACCCACCATCGAAAAGCGCCGCTACATCGAGAGCTACACTCTCAACAAACTTCTTGAGATCTACCACATGGACGATTCCGGCCTGCCGCCGGAGACCGACGCCGCATTCGTGTCCGCCGTCGCTGCGGAAATCGCGAACTACGACCTCGTCATCACGGCAGACTTCGGCCATGGGACCATTTCACACAACATGCGCAGAATGCTGGAACAAAAGGCCCGTTTCCTGGCAGTGAACACCCAGGCCAACGCAGGCAACCGCGGCTTCCACACCATCGGCCGCTACGAACGCGCGGACTATGTAAGCCTGGCCGAACCAGAAATGCGCCTGGAGGACCGCGACCTCACCGGGCCGCTGGTGCCTATCATGCAAAAGGCCGCCAAACGCCTGGGAACCCGCGCGCTTGCCGTCACACGCGGCAAGAAGGGCTGCACCATCCTCACCTCAGAGGGGCTGGTCGAAATCCCCGCCTTCGCCCACAAGGTGGTGGACCGCATCGGCTCCGGCGACGCCTTCTTCGCCATCAGCTCCCTGGCTGCGGCCCTCGGCGTGCAAAGCGAGGTCATCGCCCTTCTTGGCAACGTAGTGGGCGGCCTGGCCGTAGGGGTCATCGGCAACAAGAAGGCCATTGACCGCATAAGCACCCAGAAATATCTGACCTCGCTCTTGAAGTAGGCCCGCATGCCTACGCGCCACCGCCTGTTCGACGTAAGCCGCCTGCGGCTTTTACCGCTGGCGGAACGCACCCACGACCTCGACTTCGCCCTAACGACCTGCCCGGCCAAAACCACGCCCGCGCCAACGCCCTCCGTCCGGCCAGCCCTGGCCGCCGTGGCCCAACGCCTCGCGGCCGCGAAGCGCTCCGGCGCGGCCCGCGTGCTCATGATGGGCGCACACGTGCTGCGCAGCGGCATGCAGCCCTACCTCAAGGACATGCTCGCCAAGGGCTTCATCAGCCACATCGCGGTGAACGGGGCCTGCCTGATCCACGACTTCGAACTGGCGCTCATAGGGGCCACCACCGAAAGCGTGGCCCGGTACATCAAGGACGGCCAATTCGGCCTGTGGACGGAAACTGGGCGCATCAACAACATCGTGGCGCGCGGCAACGCCGAGGGCCTGGGCCTGGGCGAAAGCCTGGGCCGAGAAATCGCCGCCGGATCGTATCCGCACAAGGCCCTGTCCCTGGTGGCTGCGGCTTATGAGCTCGACGTGCCAGTGACGGCGCACATCTCCATCGGCCAGGACATCATCCACCAGCACCCGAACTTTGACGGTGCGGCCTTCGGCGCTGCCAGCCACCGTGATTTCCTCATCTATGCCGCCGGTCTTGAGCGCCTTGAGGGCGGGGTGGTGATGAACTTCGGCAGTGCGGTCATGGCCCCGGAGGTGTACCTGAAGGCCCTGGCCATGGTGCGCAACGTGGCCGCACAGGAGGGACGACAGATCCGGCAATTCACGTCTTTGGTATGCGACCTGCATGACCTGCCGGAAGACCTGCGCGCGGAACCGCCAAAAGGCAGCGCGGCCTATTATTTCCGCCCCTGGAAAACCATGCTTGTTCGCACAGTGGCCGACGGGGGCGAAAGCTTCTACTGCCGTGCGCGGCACAACGAGAGCGTGCCTGAACTCTGGACCGCGCTTCAGGGGCTCTAGAAGGGGACTAGCCGGAAGTGGCTGCTGCCGGGGCTCCACATGCGCAAGCCAATTGGCGAGCCCCACACGCACAAGGCCACATGCGTCCGCAACAATCTACGACAATGTCGGCAATACCGCGAACCTGGCCGGAGACGTTCCGGCCTCAAACACAAGACAGGACTGACACCATGAGCGACATCAAGACCGTTTTCGTCACCGGAGGCGCAGGCTATGTAGGCGCCCTGCTCGTTCCCAAGCTCCTGAACGCGGGCTACAACGTCAAGGTGCTTGACCTCTATCTTTACGGCGACGACGTTATCCTTGGAGGCAAGGGCCACCCGGGCCTCACAGAGATCAAGGGCGATCTGCGCGATGTGAGCCTGCTGGAGAAGCACCTCCCCGGCTGCGATGCGGTCATCCACCTGGCCTGCATCAGCAATGATCCAAGCTACGAGCTGGACCCCAACCTGGGCCGCTCCATCAACTACGACGCCTTCCTGCCCCTGGTGGACATCTCCAAGAAAAACGGCGCGAAGCGCTTCCTCTACGCCTCAAGCTCCAGCGTCTACGGTCTGAAGGACGATGCGGAAGTCACCGAGGATCTGCCCCTTGAGCCGCTGACCGACTACTCCAAGTTCAAGGCCATGTGCGAGGAATACCTGAACGCTGCGGCCACCGACGACTTCATCGTCACCACCATCCGCCCCAGCACCGTGTGCGGCTACTCTCCGCGCATGCGCCTGGACCTCACCGTGAACATCCTGACCAACCACGCCATCAACAAGGGCCAGATCACGGTGTTCGGCGGCGAGCAGAAGCGCCCCAACCTGCACATTGAAGACATGTGCGAGGTGTACCTGTTCATGCTGAAGCAGGACCCCAAGAAGATCCAGAAGAAGATCTACAACGTGGGCTACGAGAACTACAAGGTGAAGGAGATCGCGCAGATGGTGAGCGAGACTCTGGGCGGCGGCATTCCCATCACCACCACCCCCACCAACGACAACCGCTCCTACCACGTGTCCAGCCGCAAGATTAAAGACGAGCTGGGCTTCGAGCCCAAGCACACCATCCAGGAAGCCATTCTGGATCTGAAGAAGGCCTTCGAGGCGGGCAAGCTGCCCAACAGCTTTGACGACATCAGCTACTACAACGTGAAGCTCATGCAGGCCGTAAAGCTGAAATAGCAAAGGATCCCGCGAAGCAATGCGCCGCGCCCACAGCCTTCCGTCCAGGCCTGTCATCGGGCTCGACCTCGACAACACCCTCGTCGGCTACGACGAGCTTCTGTGCGACCTGGCGGTGTCGGAGGGGTATATCGCCCCTCCGGCGCCGCAACAGGCTCTGCGCCTTGGCAAGCGCGCCCTGCGCGACGCCCTGCGCGCCAAGGGCGACCACGGCGAAGAGCAGTGGCGCAAGCTGCAGGCCCTGGTCTACGGCACGCACATGCCGCGCGCCCGGCTCATGGACGGGGTGTCCGGGTTCCTGGCCGCCTGCGCCCGCCTGCGCAGCGCCGGGGCCGACCTGCAGCTCTACATCGTGAGCCACAAGACCCGCGTGGCCAACAACTACTCCGATGGCGCGGACTTCCACCTCGCCGCCATGGATTTTCTGCGCGCCAAGGGGTTCTTTGAACCGGGCACAGGACTCACCCCGGACCGCGTTTTCTTCGAGCCCACACGCGAGGCCAAGGTGGCGCGCATCGCCGCCCTGGGCTGCACGCACTTCGTGGACGACCTGGAAGAGACCTTTGCCGAGCCCGCCTTCCCTGAAGGCGTCACGCGCCTGCTGTATGACCCGGCGGGCGACGCTGCGCCCCAGCCCGGCGTAACGCGGGTGCGCACCTGGGCAGATATTTCCACCCTTCTCCTGGCCGGGCTTGAGCCCGCTGCGCCAGCCCAGGGGACCCAAGGCCCGGACTTCGCCGCCCTGACCGGCGAGGCAGTGGCCTCCTGCCAGCGCATTTACGGAGGCCGCAACTCCCGCGTGTACCGGGTGGAGACCACCAGCGGCCGTGTGCTGGCTGGCAAGCACTACCACCTGCACCAGGACGACCAGCGTGACCGCCTGGGCGCGGAATGGCGCGCACTTTCGCTTCTGGCCGCCGATGCGCGCCTGGCGCCCCTCGTAGCCCTGCCCGTGGCCAAAAACCCGGCCCAAGGTCTGGCGCTGTATACTTTTCTCTCCGGCGCACAGGCCTCCGCCACCACGGCCACGGAAGCGGACATGGACGCCTGCCTGGAGTTCCTGGACGCCCTGCGCAGCCTTGCCAGCTTTTTGACGCCCGATGTAGCGGCGCAGATTCCGCCCGCCTCAGAAGCATGCTTCTCCCTGGACGCACTTGCGACCAACCTGCGAGGACGCCTCGACGCGCTCCTGGCCGTGCCCCGGCACGCCTGCCTGGGTGCGGAGCTGTCCAGCTTCCTGTCCGCAGAGCTGGCACCATTCCTGGAGACCAGCCTCGCGAAAGCCGCAGCGCTGCTGGGCGATCCGCAGCGCGAGCTGCCCCAAAACCAACGGACCCTCTCGCCCTCTGACTTCGGCCTGCACAACGCCTTGCGTGCGAACGCGGGCCTAAACTTCGTGGACTTCGAGTACTTCGGGTGGGACGACCCGGCCAAGACCCTGTGCGACTTCGTGCTCCACCCGGCCATGGGCCTGCCCGGCCCCCTGCGCCAGCGTTTCGCTTCCGGGTTCCTGGCCCGCTTCGCCGCATCCGACCCCGGCTTGCAGAGGCGCGTTGCCGCAGTGTACCCACTTTACGGAATCAAGTGGTGCCTCATACTTCTGAATGAATTCTTGCGCGGAGCCGATGCCCGGCGGCGCTTCGCGGCGGATGCCGCCTGCGCCGACGAAGCCTTCGAGCGCCGCGCCGCCCAGCTGGCCAAAGCCCGCACCATGCTCCAGCAAACGAGGACGACCCATGCAGCAGACAGTTTGTGTTGAGACCCAGCCCGGCGGCAAAACACCGCTGGACGAACGGGGCAAAAAGCTCCGCCAAGACGTGGTTGATATTTTCGAGCACTCCCGGCGCGGGCACGTGGGCTCCACCTTCTCCCTGCTCGAAATCGTGCGCGTGCTCTACGACGACGTGCTGCGCATCGACCCGAAAAACCCCACGGACCCCAAGCGCGACCGCTTCATCCTGAGCAAAGGGCACGGCTGCCTGGCGCTCTATGTGGTGCTGGCGGACAAGGGCTTCTTCCCGGCGGACGAGCTGTGCCGGTTCTGCGCCTACGACGGCATGCTGGGCGGCCACCCTGAGGCCGGCAAAGTGCCCGGCGTCGAAGCCAGCACCGGCGCCCTGGGGCACGGGCTGTCCATCGGCGTGGGCATGGCCGTTTCCGCCCGCATGGACAGGCGCGACAGCCGCGTGTTCGTGGCCATGGGCGACGGCGAGATCAACGAGGGCAGCGTTTGGGAAGCGGCTCTTTCCGCGGGCAACCGCAGCCTCGACAACCTGATCGCCATTGTGGACTACAACAAGCAGCAATCATACGACACGACCTTTTCCGTGCAGAACCTGGAGCCCCTGGCCGACAAATGGCGGGCCTTCGGGTTCGCCGTGCGCGAGGTGGACGGCCATGACCTGTGCGCCCTGCGTGAGGTGTTCCAGACCGCGCCCCTGGAGCCCGGAAAGCCAACCTGCGTCATCTGCCACACGGTGAAGGGCAAGGGCTACGTCCCGTCTGAGAACAATCTGGCCTGGCACCACAAGAGCAAGTTCACGGACGAGGACATGGCAGGCCTGCGCGCGGCCTTCGCACCTTCCGGCAGTGCAAAGGCGGGTGCGTAGATGCGCGGCAGATGTCTGGACATGGTCCACAAGCTGGCCAAGGCTGACGAGCGCATCGTGTTCCTGGGCTCTGACCTGGGCTTCGGTACGCTGAAGAAGTTCCGCGAGGAACTGCCCGAACGCTTCATCATGGAAGGCATCAACGAGGCCCATGCCATCGGCATGGCTGCGGGGCTGGCCTTTGACGGACGCATCGTCTACGTCAACACCAT